>NZ_CABFPH010000026.1 GCF_902141845.1 Methylobacterium symbioticum
CACCCCGGTCGCCATGGAGGAGAAGCTGCGCTTCGCCATCCGCGAGGGCGGCCGCACCGTCGGTGCCGGCGTCGTCGCCGCCATCAACGACTGAGCCTCCTGGGCGGGCGCAGCGCGTCGCTGATACGCTCGCCTAGCGAGATCCAGAAAGGGGCCGGCTTTTGCCGGCCCCTTTCGCGTTTCGCGGAAACTTCCCACACTCTCCCGCGAAATGCGCGTCGATCGCGCTTGCATCCTGAGCCGCCTTGCGGCAATGACAGGCCGCGCGCCGGAAGGCGCCGCCTAGGAGTGTAGCTCAACTGGTCAGAGCGCCGGTCTCCAAAACCGGAGGTTGCGGGTTCGAGTCCCTCCACTCCTGCCATCCCATCCTGTCCTGCTCTTCGCGATTTCGGGCCCTGTCGACAAGGCGCGCGACTTGCGCTAGAGCGGGCGCACTCCGAGATCCCTGTTGACCGTCGGTGCGGGCTGGGCAGAAGCCCCGGGCACCTGATGGCTCGTTCCCGGAGGCGGTGTCCGGGCCGGCTCGACCACCGACGTTTGAGAACAGATAGTCTCTGAAAGAGCACGAAGCCCCGGCGCCATGGCATCGAACGAAGCGACCAAGAAGGTGGATCAGGCCCGCGGCACCCCGCGCGGTACCGCCGTGCCGACGCCGCCCCGCCAGGTCCCGCCGCAGCGGCCCGCGCAGAAGCGCGTGGGCCCGGTCGAGTTCCTGTCCCAGGTGCGCGACGAGGGCCGCAAGGTCACTTGGCCGACGCGCCGGGAGACCACGGTCACCACGATCATGGTCTTCGTGATGGTGGTCCTGGCGAGCGTGTTCTTCACCGCGGTGGACCAGGCGATGCGCTACGCCGTCGGCCTGATCCTCGGCCTTTGAGTTTCAGCGCGGGGCCTTGATACCCCGCCGTCCGGAGTTGAACCGAACCGTGTCGAAGCGCTGGTACATCGTCCACGCCTACTCGAACTTCGAGAACAAGGTCGCTCAATCCATCAAGGATCAGGCGGCCCAGCGCGGGCTGACCGACCTCTTCGACGAAGTGATGGTACCGACCGAAAAGGTGACCGAGGTGCGCCGCGGTCGGAAGGTTGACGCGGAGCGCAAGTTTTTTCCCGGCTACGTGCTGGTGAAGTGCGATCTCACCGACGAGGTCTACCACCTCATCAAGAACACGCCCAAGGTCACGGGCTTCCTTGGCGCTGACAAGTCGAAGCCGGTTCCGATCCCGGATGCTGAGGCAGAACGCATCAAGGGTCAGGTCGCCGAGGGCGTCGATCGTCCGAAGCCGTCAATCTCCTTCGAGGTCGGTGAGACGGTGCGCGTATCGGACGGACCCTTTGCGAGCTTCAACGGCACCGTCGAGGAAGTCGACGAGAGCCGCTCCCGTCTCAAAGTGGCAGTGTCGATCTTCGGCCGCGCCACGCCGGTCGAGCTTGAATACGCCCAGGTCGAGAAGGCCTGAACGAATTTCTCGCTTTCGCGGCCTCTCCACTCAGGGTAGGCCGCTCTCCTTCCGGTAGGGCCTCGAGCCCCGCCGTGAAAGCCGTCGCCGGCCCTGTTCGGCGGCACCACCATACGCGGGAGGCCCGCCCGGTTCGCCGCCGGGAGCATCGGTCCGCACCGCGACCTGCAACCGCCCGTCCGACCGTGCCTAGGCAGCGCGGCGACGCGCATTTCTTGGGAGCAGTCCCATGGCGAAGAAGATCACGGGCTACGTGAAGCTTCAGGTCCCGGCCGGCGCCGCAAATCCGTCGCCGCCGATCGGCCCCGCGCTCGGTCAGCGCGGCCTCAACATCATGGAATTCTGCAAGGCCTTCAACGCGAAGACCGCGCAGATGGAGAAGGGCACCCCGATTCCGGTGATCATCACCGCGTATCAGGACCGCTCCTTCACCTTCGAGATGAAGCAGCCCCCGGTCACCTTCTTCCTCAAGAAGGCAGTGGGCCTGAAGCTCGGCAAGAAGCCGGCCTCCGGCTCCAAGACCCCGGGCAAGGGCCCCACTGTCGGGAAGATCACCGAGGCGCAGCTTCGCGAGATCGCCGAGAAGAAGATGCCCGACCTGAACTGCGACTCGGTCGAATCGGCCGTCGCGATGATCCGTGGCTCCGCGCGAGCCATGGGCCTCGAAGTCGTCGCGTAAGGAGGGCAGCATGGCTAAGGAAGGCAAGCGCATCCGCGCCGCCCGCGAGGGCATCGATCCGACCAAGCTCTACGGCTTGTCCGAGGCGATCTCGATGGTGAAGGCCAAGGCCAACGCCAAGTTCGACGAGACCGTTGAGATCTCCATGAATCTCGGCGTCGATCCCCGCCATGCCGACCAGATGGTCCGTGGCGTCTGCAACCTGCCGAACGGCTCGGGCCGCACGGTCCGCGTGGCGGTTTTCGCCCGTGGCGCCAAGGCGGACGACGCCAAGGCGGCGGGTGCCGACATCGTGGGCGCCGAGGATCTTCTCGAGATCGTTCAGGGCGGCAAGATCGAGTTCGATCGCTGCATCGCGACCCCGGACATGATGCCGCTCGTCGGTCGTCTCGGTAAGGTGCTGGGCCCGCGCGGCCTGATGCCGAACCCGAAGGTCGGAACCGTCACCATGGACGTGAAGGGCGCCGTCGGAGCCGCCAAGGGCGGCGCCGTCGAGTTCCGCGTCGAGAAAGCCGGCATCGTCCATGCCGGCATCGGCAAGGTCTCCTTCGATGAGCAGAAGCTCATTGAGAACATCAAGGCCTTTGCGGACGCCGTCGCCAAGGCGAAGCCTGCCGGTGCGAAAGGCACCTATATCCAGCGCATCGCCGTCACTTCGACGATGGGCCCGGGCGTGAAGGTCGAGCCGAGCACGGTCCTCACCGCCTGAGGCACGCGTAGACCGAAATTGAGGAAGCCCGGCCGGCGACGGCCGGGCTTTTTTTCGTGTGCGGCTTCTCACACGGAACTTCACGCCGAGGGGGCGCCATTCCCTCCGCCTGTGCTAGATAGCGCCCTATGAGATGCACCCTGCCGGTCTCCTCCACCCGACGCATCCTATGCGTCTTTCCCGCCTACACGCCGTCCTTCGGCACCTTTTCTCACGCCTACCCTCTGATGGGAGGTGTCAAGGCCTTCATGCCACCCCAGGGCCTGCTGCTCATTGCGGCTTACCTGCCGGAAGGTTGGGAGTGCCGCTTCATCGATGAGAATATCCGCCGCGCGAGCGCGGACGACTTTGCCTGGGCGGACGCTGTCTTCGTCTCGGGCATGCACATCCAAGAGCCGCAGATCCACGAGATCCGCGATCGGGCGAAGGCGGCCGGCAAGGTTACGGTGCTCGGCGGCCCCTCCGTGTCGGGAGCGCCGGAGAAATACGTCGATTTCGACTATCTCCATATCGGTGAGATCGGGGACGCGACCGATCGCTTGGTCGAGATCCTCGACGCCGGTCTGGATGCCCCGCCCGCACAGGTCGTGCTCGAGACGAAGGAACGGCTCGCCCTCTCCGACTTCCCAGCGCCAGCCTACGACCGTGTGCCCTTGAAGCGCTACCTGATCGGCTCGCTGCAGTTCTCTTCGGGCTGTCCGTATCGCTGCGAATTCTGCGACATTCCGCAGCTTTACGGCCGCCAGCCGCGCTTGAAGAGCCCGGAACAGATGTGCGCCGAACTCGATCGCATCATCAGCCAGCCCGGCCACCCGGCGGTTGTCTATTTCGTCGATGACAATTTCATCGGCAACCGCAGGGCGACGCGAGAGATGCTGCCGCATCTCGTGGAATGGCAGAAGCGGAACAACTATCCGCTGCAGTTTGCCTGCGAGGCGACGCTCAACATGGCCAAGCAGCCCGAGATCCTCGAGCTGATGCGCCAGGCAAATTTCATGACGGTCTTCGTCGGGATCGAGACGCCCGAAGCCGACGCTCTCAAGAGCATCGACAAGACCCACAACGCCGCCGTGCCGATGTACGAGGCGATCGAGACGCTCAATTCCTACGGCCTTGAGGTCACCTCCGGCATCATCCTGGGCCTTGACACGGATACCGATCGTTCCGAGCAAAACCTGATCGACTTCATCGACCGATCGGCGATTCCTGTCCTGACGATCAATCTCCTCCAGGCCCTGCCGAAGACACCTCTCTGGGACAGGTTGGAGCGGGAAGGACGTCTCGTCCACGACGCGAGCCTCGAGTCGAACGTGTTGTTCAAGCGCCCCCACGATACCGTGGTGGGAAGCTGGCGCCGGGCGATCAGCCACGCCTATGCCCCGGAGAAGATCTTCGAACGTTTCAAGCACCAGTGCGACGTGACTTATCCGAACCGAATCGTCACGCCGACCGCGGGCAAGCTCACAGCCACCAATCTCCGCCGCGGCCTGATTCTCGGGTTCAATATCATCACCCGGGTCGGATTGTTCTCGGATTACCGCCGGGCGTTTTGGAGCGCGGCGGGCTATGCGCTGAGGCGCGGCCAGATCGAAGCGGTCTTCAACATGGGCTTCGTCGCCCATCACCTGATCCGGTTCACGCGCGAGGCGCTCCGCGGCGAGCACAATGCCTCGTTCTACGCCGCGAAGGCTGCTGAGACGAAGGCCGCGCAGGAGCGAGGCTGGTGGGAGAACGCGCGCCGCAAGCTCGTGCCGGAGCGGGAGGCCGCTTGAGCGGGGGTACCGCAGGACTCTTGCCTGCGGCAGAAAAGTCGCGCTTTAGCCCTTGGCAGGCGGCTCACCAGCCTCTATACAGCGCCACGCGATCATAGGATCCTCGGAGCGGAGCCGTAAGGTTTCGCCTCGAAAGACGATCCGCCTAGGTGACTGGGCGGTTTTGGCCGGAAGGCGACGATGGGCGAGAAAGCCTGGCGGCGCCGTGTCCGGCCATGTCCTGTCCGAGACTGCAGGTGCCGGCCCGCCGGCTTAATCCCCCAGCCTGCACAGACGGGGAAGACCGAATTTCAGAACCCTCTTCAGGGCCGGCAGGCCGCGGAGAGGTATCGGTTTGAACCATCTCACCCGAAGGCCCTTACGAGGTTCTCCGGGGACAGGGCCGTGAGACGTCGCATGAGGACGTTCCCGGTCTTACCCAAGGCCGAGTCCGTTCCCGGCGGCATGTGCAACCGGCGGACCCGCAACGGGTTCCGCCAACCGGAGAGAGCCCAGTGGACCGGACAGCAAAAGCTGATCTTGTCTCGACGCTCAACGGCGTGTTCTCGAACAGCGCCGTCGTCGTCGTGGCCCACTACAAGGGCCTCACGGTGGCCGACATGCAGAAGCTGCGCGCGCAGATGAAGCAGGCCGGCGCCACCGTGAAGGTCGCCAAGAACAGCCTTGCCAGCATCGCTCTCGATGGCACGGACGTCGCCTCCATCAAGCCCCTCCTGAAGGGCCCGACCCTCCTCGCCTATTCGGGCGATCCGGTCGCGGCCGCCAAGGTTGCGGTGGATTTCGCCAAGGCCAACGACAAGCTCGTGATCCTCGGCGGCGCCATGGGGAAGACCGCCCTGAACCCGGACGGCGTGAAGGCGCTCGCCTCGCTCCCGTCCCTCGACGAACTGCGTGCCAAGATCGTGGGCCTCATCCAGGCTCCCGCGACCAAGGTCGCCCAGGTCGTCAACGCGCCGGCAGCCAAGCTCGCCCGCGTGTTCGGGGCCTATGCCAAGAAGGACGAGGCGGCCTAAGGTCGTTCGCCCCTTTAAAACCCTTCCGTTCAAACCGATATCAAGGACAGTGAATCATGGCTGATCTCGCCAAGCTCGTCGATGACCTCTCGTCGCTGACCGTTCTCGAGGCCGCCGACCTCGCCAAGATGCTCGAAGAGAAGTGGGGCGTCTCCGCCGCCGCTGCCGTCGCCGTGGCTGCCGGCCCCGCGGCCGGTGGTGGCGCCGCTGCCGCCGCCGAGGAGCAGACCGAGTTCACGGTCGTGCTCGCTTCGGCCGGCGACAAGAAGATCGAGGTCATCAAGGAGGTCCGCGCGATCACCGGCCTCGGCCTCAAGGAGGCCAAGGACCTCGTTGAAGGCGCTCCGAAGCCCGTCAAGGAGGCCGTCGCCAAGGACGAGGCTGAGAAGCTCAAGGCCCAGCTCGAGAAGGCCGGCGCCAAGGTCGAGCTCAAGTAACGCCCCGATGGGCCGTCTTCGGCCCATCGTTCCACGGCGGATCGCAAAGAACCGACCGTGACCGCAGCCCGCGGGTGTTCGCACCCGCGGGCTAAGGTCGCTTCAGAGGCGGCCGGTGGTCCCTGAAACGGGCCCGACGGAATTTCGAGACGGGTGGCGCGGTCCGGCGGGGCGCGCGCCACGCGCCCGGTGCGGGAGCTGCGCTTCCCCGGGCAACCAGGACGCGGGTAGGAGCGAGGTCACATGGCCAACACGCTGGTCGGTCGCAAGCGCATTCGGAAGTTCTTCGGCAAGATCAAGGAAGTCGCCGAGATGCCGAACCTCATTGAGGTTCAGAAGGCGTCCTACGACCAGTTCCTGATGGTGGACGAGCCCGAGGGCGGCCGGGCCGACGAGGGCCTGCAGAGCGTATTCAAGTCCGTGTTCCCGATCTCGGACTTCGCCTCGACCGCATTGCTCGAGTTCGTGCGCTACACCTTTGAGCCGCCCAAATACGACGTGGACGAGTGCCGCCAGCGCGGCATCACCTTCGCCGCCCCGCTCAAGGTGACGCTGCGCCTGATCGTGTTCGATGTCGATCCGGACACCCAGGCGAAGTCGGTCAAGGACATCAAGGAGCAGGACGTCTACATGGGCGACATGCCCCTGATGACGGAAAACGGCACCTTCATCGTCAACGGCACCGAGCGCGTCATCGTCTCACAGATGCACCGTTCGCCGGGCGTGTTCTTCGACCACGACAAGGGCAAGACGCACTCGTCGGGCAAGCTGCTCTTCGCCGCGCGCATCATCCCCTATCGCGGCTCCTGGCTCGACGTCGAATTCGACGCCAAGGACATCGTGCACGTCCGCATCGACCGCAAGCGCAAGCTGCCGGTGACCGCGCTGCTTTTCGCGCTCGGGCTCGATGGCGAGGAGATCCTCTCGACCTTCTACAACCGCGTGGTCTACGACCGCGATGGTGCCGACTGGCGCGTGCCCTTCGATGCCGAGCGGCTGAAGGGCTTCAAGGCGACCGTCGATCTGGTCGATGCCGATTCCGGGGAGGTCGTGCTCGAGGCGGGCAAGAAACTCAACGCCCGCAACGCGCGTCTTATTGCCGAGAAGGGCACGAAGTTCCTAAAGGCAACGGATGAGGATCTGGTCGGCCAGTACGTGGCCGAGGATCTCGTCAATATGCAGACCGGCGAGATCTGGGCCGAGGCTGGTGAGGAGATCACCGACAAGCTGCTGAAGGCGCTGGACGATGTCGGCGTCACCGAGCTGCCGGTGCTCGATATCGACCACGTCAATGTCGGCCCCTACATCCGCAACACGCTGGCTGTCGACAAGAACTCGGCCCGCGAGGGTGCGCTGTTCGACATTTACCGCGTCATGCGCCCGGGCGAGCCGCCGACGCTCGAGACCGCGGAGGCAATGTTCCACTCGCTATTCTTCGATGCCGAGCGGTACGATCTCTCGGCCGTCGGACGCGTGAAGATGAACATGCGCCTCGATCTCGACGCGGCCGACACCGTTCGCACGCTCCGCAAGGAGGACATGCTGGCGGTGGTCAAGGCGCTGGTGGAGCTGCGCGACGGCAAGGGCGAGGTCGACGACATCGACCACCTCGGCAACCGCCGCGTCCGCTCGGTCGGCGAGCTGATGGAGAACCAGTACCGGCTCGGCCTGCTCCGCATGGAGCGCGCCATCCGCGAGCGCATGAGCCAGGTCGATATCGACACGGTGATGCCGCAGGACCTGATCAACGCGAAGCCCGCGGCGGCCGCGGTGCGCGAGTTCTTCGGCTCGTCGCAGCTCTCGCAGTTCATGGATCAGACCAACCCGCTCTCCGAGGTAACGCACAAGCGCCGCCTCTCGGCACTCGGCCCGGGCGGCCTGACCCGCGAGCGCGCAGGCTTCGAGGTGCGCGACGTGCACCCGACCCATTACGGCCGGATCTGTCCGATCGAAACGCCTGAGGGCCCGAACATCGGCCTGATCAACTCGCTCGCGACCTTCGCGCGGGTGAACAAGTACGGCTTCATCGAGACCCCGTTCCGCCGTGTGCGCGATGGCGTAGTCACCGACGAGGTCGCCTATCTCTCGGCCATGGAGGAGGCGAAGTACTACGTCGCGCAGGCAAACGCTGCGATGGACGAGAGCCGGAAGCTGACGGAAGACCTCGTCGTCTGCCGCCGCGCCGGCGAGGTCATCGTCGTTGGTCCCGAGCGCGTCGATCTCATGGACGTGTCGCCGAAGCAGCTCGTCTCGGTCGCCGCGGCGCTGATCCCGTTCCTTGAGAACGATGACGCCAACCGCGCTCTAATGGGTTCGAACATGCAGCGCCAAGCGGTGCCGCTGGTTCGCGCCGACGCGCCCTTCGTTGGCACCGGCATGGAGGCCGTGGTCGCCCGCGATTCGGGCGCTGCCATCGCTGCCCGCCGCACCGGCATCATCGACCAAGTGGACGCGACCCGTATCGTCATCCGCGCCACCGAGGAGGCCGACGCCAACAAGCCGGGCGTCGACATCTACCGCCTGCAGAAGTTCCAGCGCTCCAACCAGTCGACCTGCATCACGCAGAAGCCGCTGGTCCGCGTCGGCGAGTTCGTGAAGAAGGGTGAGATCATCGCCGACGGTCCCTCGACCGAGTTCGGCGAGCTCGCGCTCGGCCGCAACGTGCTCGTCGCGTTCATGCCGTGGAACGGCTACAACTTCGAGGACTCGATCCTGCTCTCCGAGCGGATCGTGAAGGATGACGTGTTCACCTCGATCCACATCGAGGAATTCGAGGTGATGGCCCGCGACACCAAGCTCGGGCCGGAGGAGATCACCCGCGACATCCCGAACGTCTCCGAGGAGGCGCTCAAGAACCTCGACGAGGCGGGCATCGTCTATATCGGTGCCGAGGTCCACGCCGGCGACATCCTCGTCGGCAAGATCACGCCGAAGGGCGAGAGCCCGATGACGCCGGAGGAGAAGCTGCTTCGCGCCATCTTCGGCGAGAAGGCCTCGGACGTTCGCGACACCTCCCTGCGCGTGCCGCCGGGCGTCACCGGCACCATCGTCGAGGTGCGGGTGTTCAACCGGCACGGCGTCGACAAGGATGAGCGCGCACAGGCCATCGAACGCGAAGAGATCGAGCGCCTGGCCAAGGACCGCGACGACGAGCAGGCGATCCTCGACCGCAACACCTATGCCCGTCTCGCGGACGTGCTCATCGGGCAGTCGCCGATCGCCGGTCCGAAGGGCTTCCGCAAGGACACGACGCTTACCCGCGAGCTCATCAACGAGTACCCGCGCTCGCAATGGTGGCAGTTCGCCGTCGTCGATGACCGTCTCATGACTGAGATGGAGGCGATGCAGAAGCAATACGACGAGTCGAAGAAGCGCCTCGAACAGCGCTTCCTCGACAAGGTCGAGAAGCTGCAGCGCGGCGACGAGCTTCCGCCCGGCGTTATGAAGATGGTCAAGGTCTTCGTGGCGGTGAAGCGCAAGATCCAGCCCGGCGACAAGATGGCTGGCCGCCACGGCAACAAGGGTGTCGTGTCGCGCATCGTGCCGATCGAGGACATGCCCTTCCTGGAGGACGGCACGCACGCCGACATCGTGCTCAACCCGCTCGGCGTGCCGAGCCGCATGAATGTCGGCCAGATCCTCGAGACGCATCTCGGCTGGGCGGCTGCGGGCCTGGGTCGCAAGGTGTCCAAGGCCGTCGATGCCTATCTGAAGAGCCAGGACATCGCCCCGCTGCGCGAGGAGATGCAGGCGATCTACGCGCCCGCCGAGCTTGAGGGGCTGTCGGACGAGGAACTGGCTCAGGTCGGCAACAACCTGCGCCGCGGCGTTCCGGTGGCCACCCCGGTATTCAACGGCGCCAAGGAGGCGGACATCGAGGCGATGCTGGAGATGGCCGGGCTCGACCGTTCGGGTCAGTCGACCCTCTACGACGGGCGCACCGGCGAGCCTTTCGACCGTAAGGTGACGATGGGCTACATCTACATGCTGAAGCTCCACCACCTCGTGGACGACAAGATCCACGCGCGCTCGATCGGCCCGTACTCGCTCGTCACCCAGCAGCCTCTGGGCGGCAAGGCGCAGTTCGGCGGCCAGCGCTTCGGCGAGATGGAGGTCTGGGCGCTGGAGGCCTACGGCGCGGCCTACACGCTGCAGGAGATGCTCACGGTGAAGTCGGACGACGTGGCCGGCCGCACCAAGGTCTACGAAGCGATCGTCCGCGGCGACGACACCTTCGAGGCTGGCATCCCCGAGAGCTTCAACGTGCTCGTGAAGGAGATGCGCTCGCTCGGCCTCAACGTCGAGCTGACGAACTCCAAGCAGGGCGCGGCCAACGATCAGCTGGAGCCGCCGGCCAACGCGGCCGAGTAGTCTCGAAACGACACCTCCCGTGCCGGCGTGGTCCGCCGGCACGATCCGAGCGGGGAGGGGCGGGGCCTCCAGAACGGCGGACGGCGGCAGGGTGGCGCCGGGCGCTTCAGTTTTTTCCAGACGCGGCGGCGCATGGCGCGGCGCAGCCCGTCAGCAAGGAGCGGATCATGAACCAAGAGGTCATGAACCTTTTCAACCAGCAGGCCCAGCCTCAGAGCTTCGACCAGATCAAGATCTCGATCTCGTCGCCCGAGAAAATCCTGTCCTGGTCCTACGGCGAGATCAAGAAGCCCGAGACGATCAACTACCGGACATTCAAGCCTGAGCGCGACGGCCTGTTCTGCGCGCGCATTTTTGGACCCATCAAGGACTACGAGTGCTTGTGCGGCAAGTACAAGCGCATGAAGTACAAGGGCGTCATCTGTGAGAAGTGCGGCGTCGAGGTCACACTCGCGCGCGTCCGGCGCGACCGCATGGGCCATATCGAGCTCGCGGCGCCCGTCGCCCATATCTGGTTCTTGAAGTCGCTGCCGAGCCGGATTGGCCTGTTGCTCGATATGGCGCTCAAGGACTTGGAGCGCATTCTCTACTTCGAATCCTACTGCGTCATCGAGCCCGGCCTAACGCCTTTGAAGGAGCGTCAGCTTCTCTCGGAGGAGGAGTATCTGCGGGCGCAGGAGGAGTATGGCGAGGATTCCTTCACCGCGATGATCGGCGCCGAGGCCATCCGGCGCATCCTGCAGGAACTCGATCTCGACAAGATCGCGAACGACCTGCGTGAGGAGATCGCGGTCACCACCTCGGAGCTGAAGCCGAAGAAGCTCCTGAAGCGTCTCAAGATCATCGAGGCGTTCCAGCTGTCCGGCAACCGTCCCGAGTGGATGATCCTGACTGTCGTGCCCGTGATCCCGCCGGACCTGCGCCCGCTGGTCCCGCTGGATGGCGGCCGCTTCGCCACATCGGATCTCAACGATCTCTACCGCCGCGTCATCAACCGCAACAACCGCCTCAAGCGCCTGATCGAGCTTCGCGCCCCGGACATCATCATCCGCAACGAGAAGCGCATGCTTCAGGAGGCGGTCGACGCGCTGTTCGACAACGGACGCCGCGGCCGCGTCATCACGGGCGCCAACAAGCGCCCGCTGAAGTCGCTCGCCGACATGCTGAAGGGCAAGCAGGGCCGCTTCCGCCAGAACCTGCTCGGCAAGCGCGTCGACTACTCGGGCCGCTCGGTCATCGTGGTCGGACCGGAGCTGAAGCTGCACCAGTGCGGCCTGCCGAAGAAGATGGCGCTGGAGCTGTTCAAGCCGTTCATCTACGCGCGGCTGGACGCCAAGGGCTTCTCCGCCACGGTGAAGCAGGCGAAAAAACTCGTCGAGAAGGAGAAGCCGGAAGTCTGGGACATCCTCGATGAGGTGATCCGCGAGCATCCGGTGATGCTGAACCGCGCCCCGACGCTGCACCGCCTCGGCATCCAGGCCTTCGAGCCGAAGCTGATCGAGGGCAAGGCGATCCAGCTCCACCCGCTGGTCTGCGCCGCGTTCAACGCCGACTTCGACGGTGACCAGATGGCCGTGCACGTCCCCCTGAGCCTCGAGGCTCAGCTGGAGGCGCGCGTCCTGATGATGTCGACGAACAACATCCTGCACCCGGCCAACGGCCAGCCGATCATCGTGCCTTCGCAGGACATCGTTCTCGGCCTGTACTACCTCTCGATCGTCGCCGAGGGCGCGGTCGGCGAGTACAAGGCCGACAACAAAGAGAACCCGATGCAGGGCGTCTACGGCGATCTCGGCGAGCTTGAGCACGCCCTGGCCGCCAAGGCCGTCTCGCTGCACTCGAAGATCAAGTGGCGTTGGAAGGGCCTCGGCCCCGACGGCGAGCCGGTGACCCGGATCTACGACACCACGCCGGGCCGCGTGATCCTCTCGGGCGCGCTGCCGCGCCACCGCAAGGTGCCCTTCGACGTCGTCAACAAGCTGATGACCAAGAAGGAAATCTCGGCGATGATCGACACCGTCTACCGCCATTGCGGTCAGAAGGAGTCGGTGATCTTCTGTGACCGCATCATGGGTCTCGGCTTCACCCACGCCTTCCGCGCCGGCATCTCGTTCGGCAAGGACGACATGGTCGTGCCGGACAACAAGTGGTCGATCGTCGACACCACCCGTGCGCTCGTGAAGGACTACGAGCAGCAGTACAACGACGGCCTGATCACGCAGGGCGAGAAGTACAACAAGGTGGTCGATGCCTGGGCGAAGTGCTCCGACAAGCTCGCCCAGGAGATGATGGGCCGCATCTCGGCGGTCCAGAAGGACGAGAACGGCGCCGACAAGCAGGTCAACTCGATCTACATGATGAGCCACTCGGGCGCCCGTGGCTCGCCGGCGCAGATGAAGCAGCTCGCGGCCATGCGCGGCCTCATGGCCAAGCCGTCGGGCGAGATCATCGAGACGCCGATCATCTCGAACTTCAAGGAAGGCCTCGACGTTCTCGAGTACTTCAACTCGACCCACGGCGCCCGGAAGGGTCTGGCGGACACGGCGCTCAAGACCGCCAATTCCGGCTACCTGACCCGTCGTCTGGTCGACGTGGCGCAGGACGCGGTCATCCGCGAGACGGATTGCGGCACCACGAACGGGATCCGCATGCGGGCCATCGTCGATGCCGGCCAGGTGGTCGCGTCGCTGGCGACCCGCATCCTCGGCCGCGCCACGGCGGAGGATCTGGTCGCCCAGGACGGCACGGTCATCGTGGCGACCGGCGAGACCATCGAGGAGAAGCACCTGCCGGCGATCACGGCCGCCGGCATCCAGGAGGTGAAGATCCGCTCCGTGCTCGTCTGCGAGACGAAGAGTGGCGTCTGCGCCACCTGCTACGGGCGCGATCTCGCCCGCGGCACGCCCGTCAACATGGGCGAGGCCGTCGGCGTCATCGCGGCGCAGTCGATCGGCGAGCCGGGCACCCAGCTCACCATGCGCACCTTCCACATCGGCGGCGCGGCCCAGATCGCCGACTCGTCCTTCATCGAGTCGAGCTTCGAGGGCACGATCAGGATCCGCAACCGGGCTCTCGCCAAGAACTCGGACGGCGATCTGGTCGCCACCGGCCGTAACGTGGCGGTCGTGGTGGTCGGCTCCGATGGCGCCGAGCGCGCGGTGCACCGTCTCCAGTACGGCGCGCGCGTGCGCGTCGACGAGGGTGACAAGATCAAGCGCGGGCAGCGGATCGCCGAGTGGGATCCCTACACCCGTCCGATCCTCACCGAGGTCGACGGCATCGTGGCCTATGAGGACCTGTACGACGGGCAGTCGATCACCGAGACGGCCGACGAGTCGACCGGCATCTCGAAGCGCGTCGTCATCGACTGGCGCGGTTCGGCCCGGACCTCCGATCTGAAGCCGGCGATGGTCATCGTCGATCAGGACGGCAAGGCGATCAAGCTGCCGCGCGGCTCGGATGCCCGCTACCTCCTGCCCGTCGATGCCATCATCGGCTTCGATCCGGGTGCCCGGGTGAAGGCCGGCGACATCCTCGCCCGCGTCTCCACCGACTCGGCCAAGACCCGCGACATCACCGGCGGTCTGCCGCGGGTGGCGGAGCTGTTCGAGGCCCGTCGGCCGAAGGATGCGGCGATCATCGCCGAGAAGTCGGGGACGATCGCCTTCGGCCGCGACTACAAGAACAAGCGCCGTCTGACCCTGACGCCGCACGACGGTTCGGAGCCTGTCGAGTACCTGATCCCTAAGGGCAAGCACATTCACTTGCAGGACGGGGACGTGGTCGAGCTCGGCGACTACATCGTCGACGGCAACCCGGCGCCGCACGACATCCTGGCGATCAAGGGCGTGGAGGAGCTTGCCGCCTACCTCGTCAACGAGATCCAGGAGGTCTACCGGCTCCAGGGCGTGTCGATCAACGACAAGCATATCGAGGTGATCGTCCGGCAGATGCTGCAGAAGGTCGAAGTGACCGAGAGCGGCGATTCCGACATCATCCCGGGTGATCAGATCGACCGGACCGAACTGGCCGAGATCAACGAGAAGCTGCTCGCGGAGGGCAAGAAGCCGGTGGTCGGCGTGCCGGTGCTGCTCGGCATCACCAAGGCGTCGCTCCAGACGAAGTCCTTCATCTCGGCGGCCTCGTTCCAGGAGACCACCCGCGTCCTCACCGAGGCGGCGGTCAACGGTAAGGTCGATACGCTGGAAGGCCTCAAGGAGAACGTCATCGTCGGCTCGCTCATTCCGGCGGGCACGGGATCGATGGTGGCCGACATCCGCTCGATCGCGCGCCGCCGCGACGGTCTGATCCTGCAGCAGAAGCAGGCCGAGAGCGGCGCTCAGCCGATCGAGGAGCTTCCGCCCGCGGCGGAGTGATCCTGCCGGGTCGAGGAGAATCGGAGAGGGCGGTCCTTCGGGGCCGCCCTTTTCGTTTGGGCAAGGCCTGTCACGGGCCGCGCCGGAGCGAGGCCCGCACGGCCTCATCGAGCGGGGTTCGCGGTTCGGCTCCGAGCAGTTCGACCAAGCGGCGATTGTCGAAGCGCACGGGGTGACGCCAGTGCGGCTCGATCTCGGCGACTTCGCGCGGGAAGCCTCCGAACGGGGAGAGGCACCGCATCAGCCACCAGGGGAAGCGATGCAGGGGCAACTGCGTGCCCGCTGCCCGCCGGATCGCGGCCGGCAGGGCGCTGCCATCGCTATCCCAGAGGCCTTCGAACTGCACACGCTCGCACGGGCGCAGGCGGTCGCCCAACTCCATCAGTCCGACGACGGCCGTCGCGAAATCAGGCAGGTAGGCCCAACTATGGCCGATCCCGGCGCCGTTGGGATCGACGATGCGGCGGATGCCGCCGCCCGGCCGCACCATGACCTGATGGAACCAGCTCGACCGGGCACCGGGCCCGAAATAATCACCTGCCCGAACGATCAGGCAGGGCACTCCGGTCTCTGCCGCCCCAACGAGCCGCCGCTCCATCTCGGCCCGGACCCGACCCTTGCAGGTCTGAGGTGCCTGCGGGCTGTCCTCATCAAGGACCGGCGTCTGGGTTGGGTCGAAATTGTAGACGGTGCCGGGCAGGACGATCCGGGCGCCGCCGGCCCGCCGGGCGGCGGCGATGCTGTTCTCGACCATCGGCAGGACCAGCCTGTCCCAGTGTCGGTAGCCCGGCGGGTTCACCGCGTGGACCAGGGCCGAGACGCCGTCTGCCGCGCGGATCACCGCGTCGCGCTCCAGGGCGTCTCCCGCGATCCAGTCGATCGGGCCGCGCCCTGCCCAGCGGGCCGAGGCCGTCGCCACGTCCCGCGCCAGGCCGCGGACCCGCCACCCCCGCGCGACGAGGGCCGCTGCCACTACCCCGCCGACGCCGCCCGTGGCGCCGAGAACCAGGGCCGTCTTTCCGTGCATATCCGCTCTCCAAGACGCGATTGCCGGTGCAGCGTGACGGATGGCGAGCTTCGACGGAATTGTCAGGGTAGCTTTAGCCGCTCATCATGTCTTGATGAGTGCAAGCGCGATCGACTGGGAGGACCAGAAGACCTTCCTCGCCGTCCTCGACGGCGGCAGCCTATCCGATGCAGCGCGCCGGCTCGGTCTCGCCCAGCCCACCGTGCGGCGGCGGATCGAGGCTCTCGAACGCGCCCTCGGCACGGCTCTTTTCACCCGATCTCCCAACGGGCTCGCCGCGACCGAGCAGGCCCGCGTGCTGGCAGAATACGTGCGGAGCATGGCACGCGCGTCCGATGCCTTCGTCCGAGCCGCCTCGGATCCGCCGGGGCGGATCGGTGGCACGGTGCGCATCACCGCGTCCGAGTTCGTCGGCATCACCTTGCTGCCGCGGATGCTGGCGCCCTTGCGCCGGGCGCATCCCGACTTGCGCGTCGAGCTCGCGCTCAGCAACGCCGCCGCGGATATGCTCGGACAGGAAGCCGACATCGCCGTGCGCATGTCCCAGCCGTCGCAGGATGCGCTGGTGGCCAAGCGGGTCGGCACGATCCCGCTGTGCTTCTTCGCCCACCGCGGCTACGTCGCCTGGCGAGGATCGCCCGCCGATCTCGCGGCCCTCGCGGCGCACGACTTGATCGGTCCGGACCGCGCTTCGGCCGATCTCGCCCTTCTCGCGTCGCTCGCGCCGACGATGGCACGTGCCGCGGTCGCGATCCGCACCGACAGCCATGTGGCCCAGCACGCGGCCATCCGGGCCGGCCTCGGGATCGGCGTGCTGCAGGAGCCGGTGGGTCGGGCCGATCCGTGCCTCGTGCCGGTCTTGCCAGGCCTCGTCCTGCATCGGCTCGAGACCTGGATCGTGACACACGAGGATCTGCGCGGCACGCCGCGCGTCGCGGTCACGTTCGATCATCTCGTTGCGGCCTTCACGGATTATGCGCGCCACGGGCTGGCCGAATTAGAAGACGCGTGAGCGTGGTCAGTCCACGCTCGCGAGCAGCCCCTTCACCGCCCGGCGCCAGCCGGCGAGCTTCGCGTCTCGGGTTGGGGCGCTCATGCCGACCCGGAACCGGCGCTCCAGGCGCCAGAGATCGGCGAAACGCTCGGGCTCCGGGTAGAGGCCTGCGGAGAGGCCAGCGAGATAGGCCGCGCCGAGCGCCGTAGTTTCCAGGATCCGCGGCCGATCGACAGGAGCGTCGAGAAGGTCGCAGAGACGCTGCATGGTCCAGTCCGAGGCGACCATGCCGCCATCGACGCGAAGCACCGTCCCGGCTTCGGCGCACCAATCCGCCCGCATGGCCTCGAGGAGGTCGACGGTCTGGTAGCAGACGCTCTCGAGCGCGGCCCGGGCGAACTCGGCCGGGCCGCTATTGCGGGTGAGCCCGAACAGGGCGCCGCGCACGTCGGGATTCCAGTGCGGTGCGCCGAGGCCTACGAAGGCGGGAACGAGGTAGAGATCCTGCTCGGGATCGGCCTCCGCCGCCAGAGGGCCCGTCTCGGCCGCATGGCCGATCAGGCCGAGCCCGTCGCGCAGCCACTGTACCACGGCGCCAGCCACGAAGATCGAGCCTTCGAGGGCGTAGGTGCGCTCGCCACCGAGCTGATAGGCGATGGTGGTGAGCAGACGGTTCCGGGACGCGATCGCCTCCGGGCCCGTATTCACCAGCGCGAAGCAGCCGGTGCCGTAGGTGGACTTGATCATGCCCGGCCGAAAGCAGGCCTGTCCCACCATCGCCGCCTGCTGGTCGCCGGCGACGCCGCGGATCGGGATCGGCGCGCCGAACCATTCGGGCAGGGTCTCGCCGAACTCGCCCGCGCAGTCGCGCACCTCGGGCAGCAGGCTCTCGGGAACGCGGAACAGGGCGAGCAGGTCGCGGTCCCAGACGCCGCGATGGATGTCGAAGAGCAGGGTGCGGGACGCGTTGGTCGCGTCGATGGCGTGAACCGCGCCGCCGGTCAGCCGCCAGAGCAGATAGCCATCGACGGTGCCGAAGGCGAGTTCGCCGCGCTCGGCTCGGGCGCGGGCGCCCGGCACGTTGTCGAGGATCCAGGCGATCTTGGTGGCGGAGAAATAGGGGTCGATGAGCAGGCCGGTCCGCTCGGTCACACGCGCCTCGTGCCCCTCCTGCCGCAGCCGGGCGCAGGCGGGGGCCGTGCGCCGGTCCTGCCAGACGATGGCGCGGCCGACCGCCTCGCCGGTCGCCCGATCCCAGACCAGGGTGGTCTCGCGCTGGTTGGTGATGCCGATCCCGGCAATGTCCCGGGCTTCCAGCCCGGCATGGGCCATCGCGGCCCGAGCGGTGGCGAGCGTCGTCGCCCAAAGGTCGTCCGGCTCATGCTCCACCCAGCCCGAGGCCGGGAAGTGCTGGGGAAACTCCTCCTGGGCATGAGCCACGGTCTGGGCCTGCGCGTCGAACACGATCGATCGCGTCGAGGTGGTGCCCTGATCGATGGCGAGGATGAAATGCGGCATCGGTTCGACTCCCCTGTCGCGTCTACGGGGCGGCGTCCTCGCGGATCGCATGCGTCCCAGCCTGTTCCGCACGCGAGGCGGTCATGTAGGCCGCGAGCGCCGCCCTGTCCTCGGCGGTAACGCGCAGGCCGAGCTTCGAACGGCGCCAGAGCACGTCGTCCGGCTCGCGCGCCCATTCCTCCTGCATGAGGTAGCGCAGCTCGGCCTCGGTCAGGTCCGCGCCGAAGGACCGGCCGAGATCCGACAGCGCCACCGCCCCGGCGAGGATCCGCTCCGCCCGGGTTCCGTAGGCCCGGGCGAGGCGGGCCGCGAGCCGCTCCGAAAGCCACGGGCGGGAGGCATGCAGCTGCGCGACGAGGGCATCGTAGCCCCTCGCCGGAAAGTCGCCGCCCGGCAGCGGCGCCGAGGCCGTCCAGCCGCGGTTTCGCCGCAGAGCGGGCAGGTGGGGGCCGAGCTTGGCCAGAGCCGTTTCGGCGAGCCGTCGGTAGGTGGTGATCTTGCCGCCGTAGACGGAGAGACGCGGCGCGGCGGCGGCCGGTGCGTCGAGGGCGAGCACATAGTCGCGGGTCGCGGCCTGCGCCTGCGAGGCGCCGTCGTCGTAGAGCGGGCGCAGGCCCGAATAGGTCCAGACCACGTCCTCGGGGGTCACGGGGCTCCGGAAATAGGCGCTCGCCGCCGCGCAGAGATAGGCGATCTCCTCTGCGCTCGCCTCGACCTGGGCGGGATCGCCGTGAAAATCGCGATCCGTCGTGCCGATCAGGGTGAAGTCGCGCTCATAGGGAATCGCGAAGACGATGCGCCGATCCGGATTCTGGAAGATGTAGGCGCGCTCGTGGGCGAAGAGCCGCTTGGTGACGATGTGGCTGCCCTGGACGAGGCGCACTGCGGGCGCCGTCCCGCCGAACAGGCGTCCGACGCGGGGGCCCGAGGCGTCGACCAGGGCACGAGCCCTGACTTCGCAGGGGCCCTCGGGTCCTGTGACGGTCAGGTGCCAGAGCCCTCCGACACGCTCGGCCCGCTCGACCCGGGTTCGAACCCGGATGTCGGCGCCGCGCTCCGCGGCATCCACCGCATTGAGCACGACCAGCCGGGCATCATCGACCCAGCAATCGGAATAGGCGAAGCCGCGCGTCACGTCAGGGTGCAGGGGCGCACCGGCGGGGTCGCGCCGAAGGTCCAGGCTCTCGGTGCCCGGCAGGTCCGAGCGGCCGCCGAGATGATCGTAGATCAGGAGGCCGAGGCGCAGCAGCCAGGCGGGGCGCATGGCGCTTTGGTAGGGCAGGACGAAGCGCAGCGGCCAGACGATGTGCGGCGCGTTGCGCCAGAGCACCGCGCGCTCGGCGAGAGCCTCCCGGACGAGCCGGAAGGCGTATTGCTCCAGATAGCGCAGCCCCCCGTGGATCAGCTTGGTCGAGGCCGAGGAGGTGCCGGCGGCGAGGTCGGCCCGCTCGAACAGTACGACGCGGGCGCCGCGGCCCGCGGCATCCCGGGCGATCCCGCAACCGTTGACGCCGCCACCGATCACGGCGAGGTCGTAGATCGTCCGAGGCCCGTCCAAGGCGTCCTCTCGTCCTGGTCCCGCCACGATATAGGGCGGGCGTTCGCGATGGACCCCTCTGCTTCGAGGCAGCCTTGCGGCGACTGATGCGCGGACGCAGCAGCCGAACCCAGATCGAGACCGGATCGGCAACAATCAAGCCAAACTCAACATTGGATCCGCGCGAGACCGCGCCGTAACGTCCTCGTCAACAGGCTCGACCGGCGTTGCGTCGGGACAGGGCCGGCACCGCAGATCCAGCGGGAGGAACCGATGCTGAGCGCCGAGACCACAGCGCGCGCCGAGGGCGACGCGCCGCGCACCATCCGCCTTCACGCCGACGATAACGTCGCCATCGTCGTCAACGCCTTCGGCCTGCCGGCCGGGACGGTGTTTCCGGACGGGCTGACGCTCCGCGAATTCGTGCCGCAGGGCCACAAGGTGGCGCTCGCCGACATTCCGGAGGGCGGTCATGTCCGCCGCTACGGCGAGGTGGTCGGGATCGCCCTGCGCTTCATCCCGGAGGGCTCCTGGGTCGAGGAATCCTGCGTCGAGACCCCGATCGCGCCGGCGCTCGACGCCCTGGAGAAGGCCACGCGGGTGCCGGCTGCGCTGCCGCCGCTCGACGGCTACACCTTCGAGGGCTTCCGCAACCCGGATGGCAGCGTCGGCACCAAGAACATCCTGGCGATCTCGACCAGCGTGCAATGCGTGACCGGCACCCTCGACGTGGCCGTCAAGCGCATCCGTGAGGAGCTGCTGCCGCGCTTTCCGAACGTCGACGACGTGATCGGCCTGACCCACGCCTATGGCTGCGGCGTGGCGATCAACGCGCCCGAGGCCGGCATCCCGATCCGGACCCTGCAGAGCCTCGCCAGGAACCCGAATTTCGGCGGCGAGGTGATGGTGGTCGGCCTCGGCTGCGAGAAGCTCGTCTCCGAGCGCCTCGTCCCGGCGGGCAAGGGCGCGGCCGAGGACAGCGTGGTCCGCCTGCAGGACGAGCGCCACGAGGGCTTCGGCAGCATGATCGAGAGCATCATGGCGATGGCCGAGGCACGCCTCGCGGTGCTCGACCAGCGCCGCCGCGAGACCTGCCCGGCCTCCGAGTTGGTGGTCGGGCTGCAATGCGGCGGCAGCGATGCCTTCTCCGGCGTCACCGCCAACCCGTCGCTGGGCTTCGCCGCCGACCTGCTGGTGCGCTGCGGGGCTACCGTCCTGTTCTCCGAGGTGACGGAGGTGCGCGACGCGATCCACCTCCTCACGCCGCGCGCCGCGACGCCCGAGGTGGCCGACGCGCTGATCCGCGAGATGGCCTGGTACGACGCCTACCTCGAGAAGGGCGGCGCGGATCGGCGCGCCAACCCATCGCCCGGCAACAAGAAGGGCGGCCTCAACAACATCGTCGAGAAGGCGCTGGGCTCGGTCGCCAAATCCGGCACCAGCGCCATCGCGGGCGTGCTCAGCCCCGGCGAGCGCGTGCGCGAGAAGGGCCTGATCTTCGCCGCGACCCCAGCGAGCGACTTCGTCTGCGGCACCCTGCAGCTCGCCTCCGGCATCACCGTACAGGTCTTCTCGACCGGCCGCGGCACCCCCTACGGACTGGCCCAGGCGCCCGTGATCAAGGTGGCGACCCGGACGGAACTCAGCCAGCGCTGGTCGGACCTGATCGACCTCGATGCCGGCCGCATCGCGACCGGCCAATCCACGATCGAAGAGATGGGCTGGGAACTGTTCCACCTCATTCTCGACGTGGCGAGCGGGCGCAAGCGGCCCTGGTCGGACCGCTGGGGCCTCTACAACGACCTGACGCTGTTCAATCCGGCGCCGATCACCTGACAGCCGGCCGATCCCGGCCCCATTCATACCGACCCGAGGCCGCGTCACGAAAGCCAGGCGTCGACAGGTCGGCTCCGGACGCGTGAGACCGCCTCTTTCGGAGGCCTAGGCGGAGCGGCTCCGGCGCAGGTCGAGCGCGTCCGCCAACCGGTCGCCCAGCGTGTTCAACGCCACGAGGGTTGCGACGAGAAAGCAGGCCGGAGCCGCCAGCATATGCGGGGCCGATTCGATCGCCCGCGCCCCCTCGGCGACGAGGACGCCCCAACTGGTCTGCGGCTCCTGCACGCCGAGCCCGAGGAAGGACAGGAAGCTCTCCGTCAGGATCACCCGTGGCACGATCAGGGTCGCCGCCACCGCGATCGGTCCGAGGGCATTCGGCAGGATGTGACGGGCTAGTATGGCGCGGGGGCCGAGGCCCAGGGCGCGGGCCGCGCGGACGAAATCGCGTGTGCGCAGGGTCTGCGCTTGGCCGCGCACGATGCGGGCCATGTCGAGCCATTCGACCGCGGCGATGGCGACCAGGATCAGCCCGAGACCGGGCCGGAACACCACCACCAGCACGATCACGAAGAATACGAAGGGCAGGGCGTAGAGGATGTCGACGATCCGCATCATCAGCGCATCGACCACCCCGCCGAGATAGCCTGAGACCGCGCCGTAGAGGACGCCGATGAGGAGCGCGGCGAGCGTCGCCGTCAGACCGATCAGGAGGGAGACGCGGCCCGCAACCAGGCTGCGGGTAAGCAGGTCCCGGCCATGCACGTCGGTGCCGAGGAGGAAGCGGAGGCGCCGCACAGGCGCCTCCACGACGAGGCGCCGGTCGCCCTCGGACGCGTCCACGATGCGGGGCGCACCGACGAGGTCGGAGCGGGGCAGGTAGACGAGGCTGCGTCTGTCCACCCCGCCATCGGCGGCAAGCACGAGGCGGAGGGTGCCATCCGTGACGGCGGCCTCCTCGATGCGGGCGCGCATACGGTACACGATCCGGTCGAGGGCGGCGCGCAGGCGCTCCGGACTCGGCTCTGCCGCGAGCCCCGGAGGCAACTGGCGCAGGTCCGGGTAGCTGCGCTCCGGCGTGTGGCCGGTGAGCCGGGGGCCGGCGAGGCAGGCCAGCGTGATCAGGACGAGCACGCCGAGGGACAGGAGGGCACCGGGATCGCGAAGGAGGCGCCCGAGCGGCCGGTCGCCGATCACCGTCCGAGCCTCAGGCGTGGGTCGGCCCAGGCCGCCATCAGATCGGCGACGAGGTTGAAGGCGACCACGAGGACACCGACGAGCACCACCGTGCCCATGACCAGGGTGTAGTCCCGGTTCAGCGCCCCTTCGACGAAGTAACGTCCGACTCCCGGCAGGCCGAAGATCGTCTCGACCACCACCGAGCCGGTGAGCAGTCCCGCGGCCAAGGGCCCCGCAAGCGCGATGACCGGCAGGAGCGCGCCGCGCAGGGCATGGCGGAGCACGCGGAGCGGCGGGAGGCCGAGGCTGCGCATGGTCCGCACCGGCTGGGCGGAGAGCGCCTCGGCGAGCGAGGCGCGCGTGAGCCGCGCGACCGCGCCGATGTGAGGCAGGGCGAGCGTCGCCACCGGCAGGATCAGATGGGCTGGGCTCCCGCCCTCCCACCCGCTCAGGGGCAGCCAGCGTAGACTGAGACCGAAGGCGATCTGCAGCAGCGGCGCTACGACGAAGCTCGGCACCGACAGGCTGAGAGCAGCCCCGAATCCGATCGCGCGGTCGAGGAAGCTGCCGCGACGCAGGGCCGCGAGGCTGCCGAGCCCGATCCCGAGGCCGAGCGCGAGCGACAGGGCGAGGCCGCCGAGCGTCATCGAGACCGGCAGAGCACGTGCGAGCAGATCGGCGACGGTGAGATCGCGGAATGAAAAGGAGGGACCGAGATCACCGCGCATCAGGGCCGCGAGGTAGCGGCCGAACTGCACGGGCAGCGGCTGGTCGAGGCCGTAGACCCTGCGCAGATTCTCCATCGCGGCCGGCGCAAGCGGACGCTCCAGGTCGAACGGACCGCCGGGCGCGAGCCGTGTCAGCAGGAAGCTCCCTGCCAGCACCACGAACAGGGTCGGAACGGACTGGGCGAGCCGGCGCAGGACGAGGCCGATCATGCCGCGCACGCCGTTACAGCGTGCCCGCCCTGTCGGGAACCGGGACCGATGATGGACGCGACCCGTCCTCTCTGCCGATCGGGACAGGAAATCCGCGATTCGTCCGGAACGCGCTCCACAGACCCGCCGGTCGCCGCACCCTCCGCCATCTCACGCATCGAGCCTCAGGAAGCGGGTCGGCGCGACGTTGCGCAGGTTCGGGTGGAAGCCGTGCAGGCGCGGGCTGATCAGGGCCTTGGACCGGGTGTGCATCACCGGGATCCAGGGCAAGTCTCGCATCAAGATCGCCTCGGCGCGGGCGAGCAGTCCGGCCCGAGCGGCCACGTCGCGCTCGCCAGCCGCCGCGTCGAGCAGCCTGTCGTAATCGGGATTGGCGTAGCGGCCAGGATTCAGGCCGTCATTGCCGGAGCGCAGGAGGAACAGGAAGTTCTGCGGGTCGGCGTAGTCGGCGATCCAGGACATCCGGGCCACGTCGAAGTCGCCGCCGTCGCGCAGATGGGCGAAATGGGTCTTGGCGTCGGTGTAGATGAAGCGGGTCTCGATGCCGAGATCGCGCCACATCTCGGCGATCGCGATCGCCGTGTTGCGGTTGTTGTCGGTCGTGTTGAAGCGGTACTCGACGCGCAGCGGGCGGCCCGGCCCGAAACCGGCCTCTTGGAGCAGCCGGCGCGCCTCCGCCTCGTGGTCGATGGGCAGGCCTGTCCGTCCCGCCGTCTCCGGCGGGTCGCGGTAGTTATCGAGGCCTGGCGGGCAGAGCGAGAAGGCCGGGCTCATCGTGCCGCCCCAGAGCGCCTCGGCGAGATAGGCGCGGTCGATGACCAGGGAGAGGGCGCGGCGCACGCGCAGATCGTCGAAGGGCGCTTTGCGCGTATTGACGGCGAGGGCGTAGAGGCCGAGCGCGGGGCCCAGGACCACCTGATCGCCGAAGCGGCGGCGCAGCGAGGCCATCTGGTCGCCGGGTAGATCCGCGAGCGAATCGAGTTCGCCGGCCGCGAAGCGGCGCACCGCGCCGGCGAGATCCGGCGTCGGGATGAACGCGACCTCCGCGATGCCGATCTCGGCCGCCGCGTAGTGATGCGGATTGCGCGCCAAGGTGATGCGGTCGTTCGGCACCAGGGCGCGCAGGGCATAGGCGCCGTTCGAGATGAGGTTGCCTGGCCGGGTGAAGGCGTCGCCGTAGCGCTCCAGCGAGCGCTGATGCACCGGCAACGCAGTCTGGTGTGTGAGCAGTTCGAGCAGATAGGGCGTCGGCTTGTCGAGGCTGATCACCAGGGTGCGCGGATCGGGCGCGGAGACGCCGAGCGCCTCGGGCGGCGCCTCTCCGCGATTCAGCGCGGCGGCGTTGCGGAGCGGGTAGAGTACCTCGGCGTATTTCGCCGCCGTTTCCGGCTTCAGAATGCGCCGCAAGGCGTAGACGAAGGCGCTGGCCTCCACCGGTTCGCCGTTCGACCAGCGTCCATCGGGCCGCAGGCGGAAGGTGTAGGTGAGGGCGTCCGCCGAGATGGCCCAGGATTCCGCAGCGCCCGGGATGATGGCGCCGCGATTGTCGTAGGTCAGCAGGCCCTCGAACAGGTCGCGCAAGATATGCGCCTCGGCGACCGTCGAGGAGCGGTGCGGATCCAGGGTCTCCGGGTCGGCGTCGTTGCCGCGTCGGTAGAGGGCGGCGCTCGCAGCGCAAGCGGGGAGGGTGGCCGAGGCCGCCGCGCCGAGCAGCCAGTCGCGGCGGCGCAGGCGGATCAGGCCCCGGTCTCCGCGACGAGGCCGGCCGCCTCGATACCTGTGACGGCACAGATCTCATCGTTGTCCGAGGAGTCGCCCGAGATGCCAACCGCACCGAGGAGGCGGCCCTCCCGATTGCGGATCAGCACGCCGCCCGGAACCGGCACGAGTCCGGCGGGGCCGGCGATCTCGGCGACGGCGGTCACGAAATAGGCCTGCGTCTCCGCCCGTGCGTGCAAGGCGCGCGAGCCGAGCCCGAGGGCGAGCGCGCCATTCGCCTTGCCCTGCGCGACCTCGACGCGCCGCAGGGAGGTTCCGTCCTCCGCCTGGACACATTTCAGAGAACCGCGTGCGTCATATGCAACCACGGCGAGTGGCTTCAGTCCACGCGCCCGCGCCGCCTCCAGGGCGGCCGAGACGATGGTCCGGGCGGCTTCGAGCGTCAGGTCGGTCATCGGCTCACGATCCGAGGGGGAAGACGAGGGGGAACGACAATGGCTGCGCGGCCAGGCCGCGACGGCCGAGGGTCTTGAGGTTCAGGCGCATGCGTCGCGCGATCATCCATATCGGAATGCCCCGCACGGGGTCCACCTCGCTCCAGGAGGTGCTGGCTTCCCTGCGGCCGAATCTGGAGGCGGTCGGCCTCCTCTATCCGGAACTCGCTCCGCCGGGCTCGCCCCGGGAAGCGAACGTCAACCACCAGCCGCTGGGCGAGGCCCTCGACGGGCGCCGTCCGCGCTCCGAACGGGCCGCGTCCCTCGACCGGCTCGACCGGGCGCTCGCGGCGACGACAGCCGACACGGTGATCCTCTCCTATGAGGACTTCTCCGTGCAGCGCGTCGCCTTCGGAGTGCCGGAGGCGTTGCGGGTGGCCTTCGCCCGGCGCGGCTTCGCGTTGGAGGTGCTGATGATGGTGAAGCCGCCCTTCGCCTTCCTGAACTCGGCCTATGCCCACCGGGCTCAACTCGTCCGCGAGGCTGGCAGCTTCCGCGACTACCTGCGCCTGCACTGGCGCTCGGCCCGGCTCGACTACCGCCGCCTCGTCGCCCCCTGGGCCGAGGCGGCAGACGGGCGGGTGACGGCCGTGCCGCTCGCCGACCGCCGCTCGGACGCGCCGCTGGTCGCCCGCGCCGTCGAGGCCCTGGGCCTGCAGGACCGGCTGGGGCCGCTCCTCGGTCAGGATGTGCGCGGCTACGCTACCAACCGCTCGTCCGGCCCCGTGGCGGTGGAGGCGTCGCGGCGCCTGCGCCGGCTGGGCCTGCACCGCCACGCAACGGGCCATCCGCGCGAGATCGGCCATGTGATCGACCGTGCCGCCTGGGCGCGAGGGCTCGACCCGGTTCCCTTCTGCGGCGACGCCACCGACTACCGGGCGCGGGTGGAGGAGCGGACCTTCGAGAGCCGCGAGCGCTTCGCGCGCCTTGCCTGGGGACAGTCCTGGGACGCCGTGGTCGCGCCCGGCCGGAACCTCGCCCCGAACGAGCTGGCGGACGGTCCGATCGAGCCTGCGACCGAGGCGGAGGTCGAGGCGGTGATGCGCGAGACCATGCGCCATTTCGGCTTCCGTCCGCCCGCTCCCTGGCTCGGCGGTGCGGCGGCCTGGATCGAGGGGCGGACGCAGGACGCCCTGTGCTGGGCCGGATTCGAGAGCCGCTGGCGGGTGTGCTGAGAGGCCGGGGGGCCTGAACGGCCCCTCGTTCAGGCCGCCTCGATCTCCGCGCTGAGCTCGAGCCACTCCTCCTCCGCGGCGCCGAGCGCGTCCGCGGCCTCGGCGCGCATGCGGGCGATCTCGCCGGCCTTGGCGGCGTTCTCGCGGAAGGCCGTGCCGTCCGCGAGCGCCGCGTCGATCTTGGCGATGGCCGCGGTCAGCTTGGCGATGCGCGCCTCGGTCGCCTCGAGCTTCTTGCGCAGGGGGGCGAGAGCGGCGCGCCGCTCGACACCGGCCCGCCGGGCCTCGGCCTGCTTGCCGCCGCTCGGCTCGGAACTGCGCTCGTCGCGCTCCGGCCCCGCCAGCACGAGGCGGCGGTAATCGTCCATGTCACCGTCGAAGGTCTTCACGGTGCCGTTCGAGACGAGCCAGAGCCGGTCGGCGCAGGCCTCGACCAGGAAGCGGTCGTGGCTCACCAGGATGACCGCGCCCTCGTAATCGTTGATTGCCTCCACGAGGGCCTGCCGGCTCTCGATGTCGAGGTGGTTGGTCGGCTCGTCGAGGATGAGCAGGTGCGGCCCGTGGAAGGCCGCGAGCCCCATCAGCAGGCGCGCCTTCTCGCCGCCCGAGAGCTTCTCGACCGGCGTGTCGGCCTTGTTCGCGCCGAAGCCGAGCCGGGCGGTGGCGGCCCGCGCCCGCGCCTCCGGCACGTCGGGCATCAGGGTGCGCACATGCGCGTAGGCGCTCTCGGAGGGGCGCAGCTCATCGAGCTGGTGCTGGGCGAAATAGGCGACCTCCATCTTGGAGGAGCGCTTCACCTCACCCGTGAGCGGCGGCAGGCGCCCGCCGATCAGCTTGCAGAAGGTCGACTTGCCATTGCCGTTGGCGCCGAGCAGCGCCACTCGGTCGTCGGGGGCGAGGCTGAGGTTGAGGCCTGACAGCACGATCCGGTCGGGATAGCCGGCCTGCACCCGCTCCATCGCGACGATCGGCGGCGACAGGGGCTTCTCCGGGCTCGGCAGATGGATCACCGGCACGTCGTCGTCGATCAGGCCGGCGATCGGCTCCATCTTGGCGAGGCGCTTCATGCGCGACTGGGCCTGCCGCGCCTTGGTGGCCTTCGCCTTGAAGCGGTCGATGAAGCTCTGGAGATGGGCGCGCTCGGCATCCTGCTTGGCCTTCGCCTTTGCCTGGAGCGCCCGCTTCTCGGCATATTGCCGGGCGAAGCTCGTATAGCCGCCGCGGTAGATGGTGAGCTTGCCGCGATCGAGGTGGAGGATGTGGTCCACGCTCGTGTCGAGCAGGTCGCGATCGTGGCTGATGATGATCGCGGTGCGCGGATACGTCTCCAAATAGTCGTAGAGCCAGAGTGTGCCTTCGATGTCGAGGTAGTTGGTCGGCTCGTCGAGGAGCAGCAGATCGGGCTCCGAGAACAGCACCGCGGCGAGCGCCACGCGCATGCGCCAGCCGCCCGAGAAATCCGAGCAGGGCCGCGCCTGCGCTGCCGCATCGAAGCCGAGGCCGTGCAGGATCGCCGCAGCGCGCGCCGGGGCGGAATGCGCGCCGATATCGACGAGGCGCGTCTCGATCTCGGCCCGGCGCAGCCCGTCCGCATGCTCGGACTCGGCGAGCAGGCGGGCGCGCTCGGTATCGGCGGCGAGCACGACGGCGTGCAGCGTCTCCGGCCCGGCCGGCGCCTCCTGGGCCACGGCGCCGATGCGCATGCCCTTCGGCAGAGATACCGCCTTCGCGTCGACCGGCAGGTCGCCGAGGATCGCCTTGAACAGCGTGGTCTTGCCGGCGCCGTTGCGGCCGATGAGGCCAACCCGCGCCCGGTCCGGAATCGAGAAGCTCGCACCGTCGAGGATCAGGCGGTCGCCGATGCGGTAGGTGAGGTCGTTGACGCGCAGCATGGTCGGCGTTCTGGCCGCGCAGGCGCGCAGTGGCAAGATGCGGCGGCGCGGAGCCGGACTTCAGACCAGCTCCCAGGCCTCCGGCTCGGTCATCAGCGCGGCCACCAGGGCGTGGTTCAGCTCGTGGCCGGTATGGGCTGCGCTCACATGGCCGAGGATCGGGTGCCCGGCCAGCGCCAGGTCGCCGACGAGATCCATGGCGCGGTGGCGCACCGGCTCGTCCGGCACCTTCATGCCGCCCACGACGCGGCCGCCGACGATCCCCGCGGTCGTCGCAAGGTTGGCGCCGCGCAGCACCGGCTTGCGGGTGATGAAGGTGTAGATCTTGAGCGGCACCGCCCATTTCAGGCGCCCGAAGCTGCGCGAAGGCGCGAGGTCGCGGTCGAACGTGTCCGGATCGATGATCCCGGACCAGTGCATCGGGCCGAGATGGGCGAGTTCGAGGAAAGCGGAGATCTGCAGCGCGCCGCAGGGCTCGATCCGCAGGCTACGGCGGCCGTCCCGGACCTCCACCGGGCGCCGAATCCGGATCATCGGCCGTGCCGCGTCGAGTTCCGTGCGGCCGGCCGCCCGGATGCCTTCGCACCAGGGCGTCGCGCTGCCGTCGAAGATCGGCAGTTCTTCGGTATCGATCTCGACCAGGGCATTGTCGATCCGGTGGGCGCTGAACGCGGCCATCAGATGCTCGACGGTGCGGATCAGGACGCCACCGGGCGAGCGCAGGGCCGTGCAGAGAGGCTGCGATTCCCGGTAATGCCAGAGGGCGGCCACGTCTGCGGTCCGCTCCCGCTTCAGGCTGCGTCGGAACAGGATGCCGTGGCCGGCGGGGGCCGGGCAGACCCGCACCTGAGCGTGCCGGCCGGTATGCAGGCCGGGGCCGCAACGCTCGAAGGCCGCCGTCAGCGTGCCCTGGCGTGCGGATACGGCCGGCCGGGTCTGGGCGGCCGCCTCGAGTGTCGGATCAGGCATCGGCGCTCGGGGCCGGCATGGGGCGCGATCTCCCGGCCCGTGATAAGGAAAGCCGCGTGGGGGTATCCGAACGGTGCCGCTCCGGACAAGCCCGGCGCGGTCACGTTGCCGCGCGGTGCCATCCACGTTTTCGACGCGGATCCGGCTTGACCGGGCCCCGGCCGCCCGTCACGATCCTGTCCGTAGCTCGGCCCTGTCCTCACGCCGGCCTGCCGGCGTGACGGTGCGGGCCCACCCGTTCGAACCGCGACGGGCGGGCTCTCGCGACGATCCGGCTCCCATCCGTGCGCTCGCGCGGGGCCGGCGAACGACTGAGGGGCTGATTGGGATGGCGCGGCTATCCACCATACCGTTCTTCAAGGAGCCGGGCATCGAGCTCGGCGCCTACGAGACTCGCTGCCACTGGCGCCGCTTCGACGAGAACGAGGTGCTGGTCGATTTCGACGACATCTCCACAGACGTCTACTTCCTGGCGACCGGCGAGGTCCGGATCCTCAACCGCACGCAGTCGGGCAAGGAAGTCATCCTCGGCGAGATGCGCGGCGGCGCCTTCTTCGGCGAGCTGGCAGCCATCGATGGGGTCGGCCGCTCGGCGAACGTCACGGCGCTCACCCGCGGCGAGGTCTGCGTAGTTCCGGCCGCCGTGTTCCGGCAGATCGTGTTCGCCTCCGAGCCGATCGCCGACCGCCTGCTGCGTCTCCTCGCCAAGCGCGTGCGCGAACTGAACACCCGGCTCATGGAGCACGCGCTGCTCGACCTGCGGCACCGCCTCTATGCGGAGTTGCTGCGCCTGTCCGTTCCGCGGGCGGGGGGTGGCGAGGAGCGAGTGGTGAGCCCGCCGCCCTACCACCACGTGCTGGCCGCCCGCATCGGCTGCCGCCGCGAGCAGGTGACCCGCGAGTTCACCGCCATGGCCAATGAGGGCCTCGTGGACAGGACTCGCGGCGCCCTGGTCATCCGCAGGCCGGACCTGCTTGAGGCACGGGTCGCCGAGGCCCTGCGCGAGGACAGCTAGGGTCTTGTCCGGATCATCCGCGCCGCTCCTGCGGCTCGAGGGGGTGGGCAAGCGTTTCGGCGGGGCGAGCGCGGTCGACGCGGTCGACCTCGCACTCGCCCGGAACGAGGTGTTCTGCCTGCTCGGACCCTCGGGCTGTGGCAAGAGCACCCTGCTGCGCCTGATCGCCGGGTTCGAGCATCCGGATACCGGAACGATCCGGCTCGACGGCACGGACATCACGGCACTGCCGGCGCATCGGCGGCCGATCAACATGATGTTCCAGTCCTACGCGCTCTTCCCGCACATGACTGTCGCGCGGAACGTCGCCTATGGACTCGACCGTCTCGGCCGAGCCGAGCAGGCGCAGCGCGTCGAGACCCTCCTCAAGCTCGTGCGGCTCGACGGGTTCGGGGCGCGTCGGCCCGACACCCTGTCCGGCGGCCAGCGCCAGCGCGTGGCGTTGGCCCGGGCCCTGGCGCGCGAGCCGCGCGTGCTGCTCCTCGACGAGCCGCTCACCGCCCTCGATCGAGCCCTGCGCGAGGAGACGCAAGGGGAGCTGCGGGCCCTGCAGCGGCGGCTCGAGACCAGCTTTGTGGTCGTCACTCACGATCCGGAGGAGGCGATGCGACTCGCCGATCGCGTCGGCGTGATGGATCGCGGCCGGATCGTGCAGATTGGCTCGACGAGCGAACTCTACGAGCGGCCGGCGAGCCGCTACGTCGCCGGATTGCTCGGTGACGTGAACCTGATTCCCGGCACGCTCGGCCCCGAGGAGCCAGGGCCGACACGCGCGGTCGCGACGGCCTTCGGCGCTCTCCGGGCGCGCATACCGTCCGAGCCCCTGGCCGAGGGCGCGGCGGTGGTCGTGGCACTGCGACCGGAGCGGGTCGTTCTCGGGGAGCACGGCCTGCCCGCCACGGTCGCCGAGCGTCTTTTTCTCGGCGGCCGCATCGGCCGGACGCTGCGCATGGCCGACGGGACCGTGCTTCGCGCCAGCGGCCCCTCGGAGGGCGCCGAGAGGGATCCTGCCGGCGCCGAGGTCCATCTCAGCTTCGCCGCGGAAGCGGCCTCGATCCTCCCCGCATGAGCGCGCCGGACCCGGGCATCTCCTGCGGCTGGCGGTCGTGGATGGTGCGACTGCCGCCGCTCCTGTGGCTGAGCGCCTTCTTCCTCGTCCCCTTCCTGATCACGCTCAAGATCAGCCTGTCCGACGCGGCGACAGCGATGCCGCCGTACCTGCCCGTGCTCGACTGGCAGGCGGGACTGGAGGGCTGGTCGGGCTTTCTCGAAGCCCTCGATTTTGAGAACTACGCGGTTCTCTGGTTCGATACCTTCTACCGGGACGCAGCCCTGAGCTCCCTGGCCTATGCAGGCGGGGCAAGCCTCGTTCTCGTGCTCATCGGCACGCCGCTCGCCTACGCGCTCGCCCGCGCGCCGACGCGCTGGCAGACGCTGCTGGTGGCCCTCGTCGTGGTGCCGTTCTGGACGAGCTTCCTGATCCGGGTCTACGCCTGGATCGCGATCCTGAAGCCCGAGGGTCTGCTCAACGCGGGCCTGCTGCGCCTCGGGCTCATCGCGGCGCCTCTGGAGATCCTCAACACGCCGGCGGCCGTGATGATCGGTCTCGTCTACGCCTATCTGCCCTTCATGGTGCTGCCCCTCTACGCGGTGATGAGCCGTCTCGACGGCACCCTGCGGGAGGCCGCGGCCGATCTCGGCGCGGGACCCGGCCGCGTCTTCTTCACGGTGACCCTGCCGCTCGCCGCTCCCGGAATCGCGGCGGGCGCACTCCTCTGCTTCATCCCGATGATCGGCGAGTTCATCATTCCCGATCTGCTCGGCGGATCCGACACGCTGATGCTCGGCCGCGTGCTCTGGAGCGAGTTCTTCTCGAATCGCGACTGGCCGCTGGCCTCGGCGGTGGCCGTCCTGATGCTGCTGATCGTGATCGGTCCTGTCGTGCTGTTTCGCGACGCCGGCGGCGGGGAGGCCGGCCGATGAGCGGCTTCCTCCGTGCCGTTCTCGCGCTCGGCCTCACCTTCCTCTACGCGCCGATCCTGGTGCTCGCGGTCTACTCGTTCAACGCCTCGAACCTCGTCACGGTCTGGGGCGGGTTCTCCACGCGCTGGTACACCGCGCTCCTCTCGAACGAGCCGCTGATCGCTGCCGCCTGGGTGTCCCTGCGCGTCGCCGTTCTGGCCGGCGCGATCGCGACCGTTCTCGGCACGCTGACGGCCCTCGCGCTGGGCCGACACGGTCGCTTCCGGACGCGCAAGCTCCTGACCGGCCTCGCCTTCGCGCCAATGGTGATGCCGGAGGTGATCATCGGCCTGTCGCTGCTGCTGCTCTTCGTCGGGGTCGGACTCGACCGCGGCATCCTGACGATCGTGATCGCCCATGCGACCTTCTGCACCGGCTTCGTCGCTGTGGTCGTCGGTGCACGTCTGCGCGGGCTCGACCGCGTTCTCGAGGAGGCGGCCGCCGATCTCGGCGCGGGACCGGTGCGGGTCTTCGCCACCATCACCCTGCCGCTGCTGGCCCCTGCCATCCTCGCGGGGTTCCTGCTCGCCTTCACCCTGTCGCTGGATGATCTCGTCATCGCGAGCTTCGTCTCGGGCCCCGGAGCCACCACCCTGCCGATGCGGCTCTACAGCCAGGTTCGGCTCGGGGTGAACCCCGAGATCAATGCGGCCTCAACCTTGCTCGTCCTCGCGGTGACGGTCGCCGTCCTGGCCGCCTCGCGCCTCACCGCCCGGCGCTGAGGCGTGCCTATAGCCGGTAGTGCGCCGAGATCCGCGAGAGGTTGATGTTGTAATACGGGTCGGCCCGGAGCTGTGCGCCCCAGCGCTCCTGCATCACCGCGGTCTCGGCCTGGAAGCGGGCGCGCTTCTCCGGGGTATCCTCGGGTCCCCGGCTCTTTGATTCGTGGTGGACGAGCTTGGCGAAGGGCGTCCAGAGGATGCGGTAGCCGGCCTGGCGGATCTTCAGGCAGAGGTCGATATCGTTGAAGGCGACCTTTAGCGTCTCGGCATCGAAGCCGCCGACCGCGCGGAACACCTCGCTCCGCATGGCGAGGCAGGCTCCGGTCACCGCCGAGACCTCCTGGACCAGGACCATCCGCGCGAAATAGCCCGGATCTGCGTCGGGCACACCGAGATGGCTGTGGCCCGCGACACCACCGATGCCGAGCACGACGCCGCCATGCTGAATCGTGCCGTCGGGATAGAGCAGCTTGGCGCCGACGGCCCCGATCTCCGGGCGGACCGCCTGCGAGACCATTTCGGTCAACCAGCCCGGCTCGATCACCTCGATGTCGTTGTTGAGGAACAGGAGCACCGGCCCGGTCGCGGCGGCCGCGCCCCGGTTGGACAGGTCGGAGAAGTTGAATGGGCCCGGAGCCCGCACCACGACGAGCCGCGCATCGTCCCGGTAGCGCGCGAACAGCGCCTCTGTCTCCGGCTCGCGGCTGTCGTTGTCCACCACGATGACCTCGATATTCGGGTAATCGGTGGCGCCGAACAATCCGTCGAGGGTGACGCGCAGCAGTTCGGCCCGGTCGCGGGTCGGGATGATCACGGAGACACGGGGCGCCGGGTGGGGGAGGGGGTGGACGATGCGGGTGAACCCGAAGAGCCCGCGCTCCGCCCGCGCCCCCCGCCGCTCCGCCACTTCCGAGACGGCCTGCAGACGCGCCGCCTCTGCCCGGGCAAGCGCGCGGTCCGAGAAAGTGCCCGAGCCCCCAGCCGCACGCCAATGGTAGAGCACCATCGGGATGTGCCGGATCCGGGCGGGATCGAGCGTCTCGGTCAGGCGCAGCAGCAGGTCGTGGTCCTGGCTGCCCTCGAAACCCGGGCGCAGGCCCCCCAGGCTGCGCACCGCCTCGGTGCGGATCACCGTGAGGTGATTGATGTAGTTCTGCCCGTAGAGCAGTTCCCGGTCGAAGCCGGACTTGAAATGCGGCTCGAACCGGCGACCGCGGCCCTCGATCTTGTCCTCGTCGCTATAGATCAGGACGAGGCCGGGATCGTCGCGAATGGTGCGCGCCACCTCGTACAGCGCCTGCTCGGCAAGTGCGTCGTCGTGGTCAAGGAAGGCGACGTAGGGGCCGCGGGCAAGGGCCAGCGCGTCGTTGGTCGCGCGGGCGATATGGCCGTTTTCGGGACGGTGCACGACCCGGATGCGCGGATCCTGTGCGGCGAGCCGGTCCGTCAGGCGGACGATGCGCGCGTCGCGCGAGGCGTCGTCGCAGATACACAACTCCCAGTTCGGATAGAGCTGGGCCTGCAGCGAGCGGACCGCCGCCCGCAGCACCCGCGGCGCCGGGTCATGGACTGGCATCAGCACGGAGATCAGGGGCGCGTCGGGCCAGGCCGCGACCTCCGTCCGGATCCGGGTCCGGTCGGCGTCGCTCAATGAGGCGCTGCGGCGGATCCAGCTGTTGTAGCCGCTCTCGCGGCGATGGCGCAGGGCCCGGTCGAGGAAGGCCCGCCCGCGCACCCGCTTGCCCAGGCTGCGCCAGTAGACGGCGCGGATCGTCAGGCTGGGATCGCGGGCGAGCCCCCGCGCCACCAGCGCGGGCCGGCCGCGGAGGCGGATCTCGATGCGGGCGAGCGACATGGGTCGGCCCGGCACGAGGCCGGCGATGCGCAATTCCCGCACGTCCTCGGGCAGGCGCCCGGTCCAGGCGAAGAGACCGCCGCCGAGGGCCTCCTCGGCGAGCGGTGGGCCGGGGCGCTCCATGGTTCCCGCGACGAGGCTCATCAGGATCCGCGCGTTGCGGGCGGCGCCGGGATCGTCCGTGAGGAGGATCGTCACCCAGGCGCCGGCGAGGCCGGCCGCGGCGAGGTCGAGGCCGAGCCCGTCCGCGATGCTGCGGACGGGGAGGGCGCGGGCCGGGCCGAGCCCTCCGGAGAGGATCGCGGGGATCGACACGGTCAGCCGGCCCAGCCCTTGGCGAGGGAGGCGGTCACCGCATCCGCCATCGCGATGTCGAAGACCAGCATGTCCTCCACCGCCCGCACCGTGCGCAGGCGCTCGGCGAGGGCCAGCGTCTCGGCCGGGATCGGGGTCGGGACAGGTAGCGGCACGTCCAGGCCGAGATGGTGGAACAGGGTCGAGGCGAAGGCCTCGAAATAGCTGCGATGGCCGACGATGCCGACGCGCGCCAGGATCTCGATGGCCACGATGGAATTGCCGGGGTTCAGCCGGTCGTCGGGCAGGCGCGTACCGAGCTGCCGCGTCAGCGGATTGTAGAGCAGGTGATAGGCCGGCTCGGGCAGCATGCGGAAATAGCGCTTCAGGCTGCGGATGTCCGTGTAGTCGTAATCCTTGCTGAAAAGAGCGGCCTCAGCCCGCCGGCCCAGGCGCCAGCCCCTGGCCGGATCGGCGGCCGCCTCGGCCTGCGCCTTCAGCCACAGCATCCGCGTCGCCATCTCGACATGAGGATCGTGCACCAGGATCGCGGACAGCGCGAGATCGGGCGTGAAGAAGCCCTCGTAGCGCGGCACCGTGATCGCCCCGGAGAGCAGGGCCGACCCGACGAAGCGGCAGGCCAGCGTGCTCGTCAGGATCTCGTCGGAGAGCCGCTCGAGGCCGAAATGGCATTGCTGGAAATGGCGGAACAGGGCGGCCTGCAGAACCGTCTCGGGATGGATGCTGGTGTTGAGGAGGACGAGACGCTGCTGCACCAGCCCGTCCTGCGGCGCGCGGCTGTAGACGAGGACGTTGGTGTCGGCGTCGTACAGATCGAGCCGCGGCAGCCCGGCGAGCCCCGGCACCTCCTGCTCGGTGAGCTGGAAGGTGCATTGCCCGGTCGAGTGCCAGCCGTTCTCCTTGAAGGTGATGTCGGTGTGGCTCGCCGGCACCTCGGCGACGCGCCGGCCGTCGACCGAGACGACGACCCGGCTCACCGCGAGCGGATTGTCGGGCACGATCCACCCCCGGATCAGATCACCTTGGTCGAGATCGATGAAGAAGCGCATGTCCCTGTCGCTGCGGCGTTCGTCCGGAGCCGCGATCCCGCGCGGTTCTCTTAAGGCTCCTGGCCGGATTGGACACCGGTCCGGCGTGAAAGAGCGCGTTGAAACAATGACCTGGAGGCGGGCCCCGCCGCACCGCGACCGGGCCCGCCTCAAGAAGTCCTCTAAGGTGGGCCCATAGCGCATTTCGCGGGCGCGCGCAGCGCCGATCGCGGGACTGCGCCATCCCTGCATTTCCTTCTCGCAAACCCGCTTGCGCCCCCGCCCGACAGCGGCTATAGCCGCGCCACACCAGAGCTGCGGCTCTGGCCCGGGCGCGTAGCTCAGCGGGAGAGCACTACCTTGACATGGTAGGGGTCACAGGTTCGATCCCTGTCGCGCCCACCATCTAAGCCAGAGCGCTCAGATGGTCATACGGAGAGACGGAGCGAGATTGCTTCCATCTCTCAGGTTCAGCGAACCTGAACAGCAGATCCTCGACATCGCGGTCAGATTTGACAGGGCGAACCTTTTGATGCGGTCGAAGGTCGTCGCGTTCGGCATCGGGTCGGAGGCTGCGGACGCGGCCGACCTCATTCCAACAGCGCTGCGCCGCACGGGGATGCTTCGAGCCCAGCATCGTCGATGCGAACCCTTTCGCATGTGGTCCACGCGTTGCGCCAGGGGTGGCCTCGAACGCGAAAAAACGGCCGGGGCGACGAGCCCGGCCGCTTTCGTGAGCAGCGCCCCTGGAAGCGCCCCGGCGGACCGGGGCGCCTGGGCTCAGCGCAGGAGCTGCAGGATGCTCTGCTGGGCCTGGTTGGCCAGCGACAGCGCCGAGATGCTGAGCGACTGGCGGGTCGACAGCGCCTGCGAGTTCGCCGCCTCCTCGTTCAGGTCCGCGTCGGTCAGCTTCGAGGCGCCCGTATCGAGCACGTTCTGAAGCTGCTTGGTGAAGTCCTGCCGGTTCTGCACCACCGACAGGTTCGAGCCGAAGGTCGAGGCGTTCGAGCGCAGCGTCGAGGCCGCCGAGGTCAGGCCATTCGCCGTCGACTTGATGTCGGCGTCGAGCAGGAAGTTGCCGACATTGGCGTTGTTGCCGGACGCCTTCGTGATCGAGCTCAGGCCGAGACCCTTCGAGGTCGCGTCCACGCCCTGCACGTCGAGGTTGGAGGTGTCCTTCTCGTTGAAGGCGATGTGCAGCTTGTTGGTCGTGGCGCTGTTCGAGATCAGGTTGACGCCATTGTAGCTAGCATCCTTGGCGAGCTGGTCGATCTGGGTGAGCAGGCTGTTGTACTGCGCAGCCAGGTTCGCGCGCTCCTTCACGCCCGTCACCGTCAGTTCCTTGGCCTGGGCGACGCCCGTCACGGCCGAGCCGGTGGTGCCGTAGGACACGGCCGAGCCCGAGCCGGCCGTGAAGCCGAGCGCCGTCTGGCTGGTCGTATCCGCGAACTCGATGTCGGCGGTAGCGCTCAGGACGATCTTCGTGCCGGCGGTGTCCTTCGAGAAGATGTTGCCCACGCCCGCCGAGGTGGCGGCCGAGTTGAGGGTGGTCAGCGCATCGTCGATGCTGGCGTTCTGGGCGATGGTGGCCGAGAAGGCGGTGCCGTTGGCGAACAGGTTGATCGTGGTGCCGGCGGAGGCGGAGGGGGCCGAATAGGCGTTCGAAGCGGTGCCGGTGGTGGTGATCTGGGTGGCCAGCGCCTGATTGGCGGTGGACTTGGCCGAATCGACGAGCTTCTGGATCGAGGTCAGGCCCTGGTTGGCCGCCTGGATCGCCTGGACGCCGTTCGAGATGTTGTCGAGCAGGGTGCCGAGATCCGAGGAGCGGTTCGACAGGGACTGGGCGGTGAAGAAGTTGACCGGGCTGTCGAGGGCCGAGGAGACCTTCTTGCCGGTGGAAAGGCGGTTCTGGGTGGTCGCGGTGAGCGAGGCCGTGTCCTGCAGCGAGAGCAGGTTCTGGCGGACGGCAGAGGTGAGCGAGACGGACGACATGGCTGAGATGCTTTTTCCCTGAAACCCCCTTTTTGGAGGCAGTCGAGATTTTTGATTTCAGCCCTTGCAGGAGTCTTAAATTGAAATCGGAGCTTTGATGCTTCTGCCCTCCGAACGGAATCTCGGTAAATTGCAGTCCTCTGTTATGCTTAAGCGATCCTGTGTTTACCAAGATCGTTTGCGCCATTTTTGATTGCGCTCGGCAATTCGATCCCATGCGCGGATGTCTGCCCGCCCATGTCTCGATACGGCAGGTGTCGATCGCGCGCCACGAATGGCGCTCACAGCACAGCCAAGAACCGCTACGGGCGACGCGATCGGTCGCGTCGCGAGGCGTCGGCGTCCTCGCGTCGCGGCCTTGATCACAGGGTCGGGTGCAGCAGGAGCGGCGTCCAGACATGGGACGCTTCCAACGCGTCGGCATTGCGCGGAGGGTTGAGCTGACCGAGCCGGCCGACATAGGCCGAGGCGAGCAACCCGAGCAGCAGGACCAGAACCAACGTCACGGCGTCGGGGTGCTTGCGGGCGCTCTGAATGCCGATGCAGCCCAGGGTGAAGCCGGCCGCGAGGGCGAAGGGAAGGACGGTGTCGCGTGACATCGCTGCGGCGGCCTGCGGATCGAATGCGTCGGGCGGGAGCGGCTGCCGCAGCGTTCCGCGACATCTCCCGCATAGACAGACGTTTGAACAAGGCCGTCACATCCCGCTTGCCCGCCGACAGGTCTCGACGTGCCGCCCGAGAGGGAAGGGGAGGCAGCATCGTGCAAGAAGCCATGATTCCAAGGGCGCAAGATCTTGCATACTGTATGCCAGTGGGGTACGACGGTGTGGACCTTCCTCTCGAAGGCCCACTCCAAACTGAGGCGTGTTCCTGACCGGGACACGCCTTTCTTCTTTGCAGGCTCGGCACCTTCCGCCGGTCGCGCCGCGCGCCGTGCGTTCCGAACCGCGCGGCCGAACGGGCATAGAATGAGGAGGCATCCTGGAACGCGGTCGGGATGCGCTCCGAGGCACGGGAGAGCATCGCATGCAGCGCGAGGTCCGGTACTGGAACAGTCGTCAGTTCTTCCGGGTCTACGGTCGTGATCCCTCGGCGATGGGGTTTCCGCGCCAGGACGCCGAGGGCTACTACCTGACGATGGGCTACAGGATCCGCCTCGACGACGGCCAGCCCGAGGATGGCGAGCCGAGCCCGGAACCGTCAGCCCGGACACAGCCGGCCGCACCCATCGACAGCCGCGACCGATTACCGGCCACGCCGGTCGCCGCACCACCATCGCCCGGACGCGTGTCCTTCCGGCACTTCGAGCATACCGGTGGTTTTGACGGCTACGAGGGCCGCATGATGCGAAACCGCGTCCGTCCCCGCCCCAAGGATGAGCAGCCCTGACGGGCGGCGGGTATCGAACCTTCCAACGCAGCGCTCGATATCAGGAAAGCCGCTCTGCCGGCGCTCCGAACTTTAGGAGCACATTTCGGAAAAAACCAACTAAATTCCCTCCATCCTACACGATCGACAGCTCGTTGATTGGATCGGAACCGAAATGATGGCTCAATCAACTCACAACATCCTGACGACCGGAACGCTTCTGTACTGTACCGGCACATATGAATGTGTGTCCTCATGGAGTACGGCAGAGAAGGGTCGGGAGAATGTTGAACAGTTCCGTTGCGGTTGACGCGGCCCATTCGATCGACGCGGTTCGATGGATGCCCGGGACAGGGAGATCAAGCGTCAGCCTTCATGATCGGGCGGCCCGTGCAGCCGCGCTCGATGATGGGCTGCTCTCCGAAGAGGTCGACGAAGTGCTCGCCGGCCGGAGAATCGTCGACGCCTTTCCGGTTCGTCGCGGCGAGAGCCCGCCGGCCTACGCAGTGCGCGCCGTCGCCGAGATGATGGTCGCCTATCTGCGGTAGACTTGCCGCGCGCTCAGGCAGCCGAGGCGCCAGCGGGGCGGCGGACAGCCGCCTCCGCTGCGTCCGGGGCCGCACCGTTCAGGCGATGGCCGCGCACGACGTCGCGCAAGCGATCGACTGCCGGGTCCACAAGCGCGGACAAGGCGACGGCGGTGGCGAGGCTCAGAGTCGCCGCGGCGGCGAAAGCTCCGATCGAGTCGCCTCCCACGACCGACAGCACCGTGACTTGGATGCTCTGGTGCGAAAGGTAGAGCGGAAAGGTCAGCCGTCCGAGCGTCTGGTCCAACCCTGCAAACCGGCGGCTACGGACCGTCGCCGCGAAACACATCACGGCGAGCAGCGCGAAGAGCAGCAGGGTTTGCACCAACCAGGCCTCGGCAACGTCGACCGAGGCCTGCGCGGACGCGCGGTGTACGGCGGTCAGCGTGACGCCGACGAGCGTGGTCGCGCCGAGCAGGATGCTGCCTCGGCTTCCCTTCAGAGCCAGATAGGCCGCGACGCCGAAGGCGAAGTGCGGCACGAACAGGAACATCGCGGGCAGGCGACCCGCCAGGGCGAGGGCAAACAGCACCGCGGCAATCAGGGTCGCGGCCGCGGCATCGGTTGGCACGCCGAGCATCCGATCGCGGCCGAGCGACGGCAGTGCGATGCCCAGACAGGCCAGCGCGTAGAACATCATCTCGACGCGGATGGTCCAGGCGATCTCGAGGAAGTTGTGGGTCATTCCACGATCGAGCGCCGGCAAGAAGCTCAGCAGGTTGAGAGCCACATTGCCGAACGAGAAGGCACCCTCCGGAAGGGCGCCGCTGTCCCGGCCGTATTGCAGGATGCCGAGCTTCAGGAAGAGGCCGTGCACGACGAGACTGATCAGCATCGCCACGACGAAATGGGGGACGATGCGCAGGAGGCGATTGAGAAGGAAGGCGACCGGTCGCTGCCCGTAGAAGCGGTCGATCGCCTCGGAGATCACGAAGCCTGAGAGCGCGAAGAAGGCCAGGACCGCCACTTCGCCGATGGCGTAGGGGTGGGCTGCGCGCATCCACGCCTCAGGCGCGATGTTCGCCAGGAAATGCTGCAGGAGCACGAGGACCGCGAGGAGCAGCCGGAAGGCCCCGAAGAACCGATAGGAGATCATCGTGCCTCAGTGGCCTCTCGGATCCAAACATTTTATGATTCGCTGCTTACGGCGCGCCGTCGAGGCGTTCCATCCGGTAATCTTACCGTCCGGATGGGTTGCCCGGTCGGGCCTCGGTCCGTTCGGATCCCGCTTCGGCCGGGGGCACCTGTTCCTCCGCGCGGACCAAAGGATCGGTCCGACGCCCGTCGCGGCGCACCGAAAGAATACGGCTTGCGCGACTGTCAGAGACGCAACCTGAGCGAGATGCTTCTGCGCCTTCGATTGTAGACGGCAAAGCAATGCTGCCGACCGGCCCGACGAAGTCCGGTGCCCGCGCCCGAGTGCAATCATCAGACTTCGGCTCGACGCAGGGTCCATGGCGTTGACCGCCGAGATTTGCATGTGGAAGCGATCCGCGCCCCGACACCGATTGCTGTTGATGACCGGTGCCGAACCGCGCTCCAAACGAGCGACGGTGTTCGACCGGCACAGCCAAGCGGTTCAGGACGGGGGCGAGGCAGGGAATAACTCCCGACTCCATTCGGGATAATTAAGCAACATTTTATGCCTATAACCCCTGAATTGCATCACAATGTTGAAGAAGATATCCTAATCAAGCGGGAGGCTATTGCTGAGAAAAATCATGAATTTGATCAGAGGGGTCGAGATTTTAGACTATCGAACCCACATTGATGCACGCGGTAAGCTCGCGGCATTTGATGAATTCGACAATATACCATTCCCACCGCGACGCGTCTTTTTCCTGAAAGTCGATGAGCCTGATGGCACACGAGGCGGGCACGCAAATTCCTGCGACGAGTTCATCTTGTCGTTGAGTGGTTCTGTTCTCGTGGAGATGGACAATGGGCAGGAACGTTGCAGCGTGCATCTCGACGATCGAGAGCGTGCCCTGTGGATCAAATCCGGGATCGTGATCAACTTGCGAGAATTCGAGCCGAACACGGTTCTCTTGGTCTGCGCATCGGCGAGTTACCGGGACACGCGGCATTTCGACGAGCCGCAACCTCATCTCTTCATGGCAGACGACTTCCTATGATTCCGCAGGCGGCGCCGCAGCGGCGGATCGCCCGATTCCGGCGTGAGATCGATGAGGCCGTCGCCGCAATCCTCGGTGGCGATGCCTACATCCTCGGCGCGCCGGTCGAGGCTTTCGAGGCGGCCTTCGCGGCCTATTGCGGCTGCGCGTATGCCGTTGGGCTCTCCTCCGGGACGGACGCCATCGCTCTGGCCCTGCGCGCCCTCGGCGTCGGGGTCGGCGATGAGGTGATCCTGCCAGCGCTGACCTTCGCCGGATCCGCCCAGGCCGTGCTCCAATGCGGAGCCTCGCCCCGGTTCGTGGATGTCGACCCCGCGACCCGTTGCATCGACCCGGCCGCGGCGGCCGATGCCGTCACCGCCCGCACGGCCGCGATCATGCCCGTCCACCTGTTCGGCTATCCAGCCGAAATGTCGGCCCTGACGGCGCTCGCCGATCAGCATGGTCTCGCCGTGGTGGCGGATTGCGCGCAGGCGCATGGCGCGACGCTTGCGGGGCGTCCGCTCGGCAGCTTCGGGCACGCTGCGGCCTACTCCTTCTACCCGACCAAGAATCTCGGTTGCGTCGGCGACGGCGGCGCCGTGACGACGAACGATCCTCGGGTCGCGGAGCGGCTGCGGTCCCTGCGCCATTACGGCTTCGCTGGGTCCGAGCGGATCAGCCGGGAACTCGGGTTCAATGCCCGCCTCGACACGCTGCAGGCGGCGATCCTGTCGGCACTCCTGCCCTTCTGCGACGACGGAAACGGCGAGCGGCGGGCGCTCGCGGCGCGGTATCGCGCAGCCCTTTCGGATTGCCCTGGCCTCGGTCTGCCACCCGAGAGCGCGGGGGCGGTCCATCACCAGTTCGCCGTCACCCATCCGGACCGGGACGGCCTGATGCGCGGCCTCGCCGAGGCGGGGATCGGGACGGCCATCCACTACGCGCCCGGCCTGCACCGGCATCCGGCCTTCTCCGGAGGCGCTGTCGGACCGTTGCCGGCAACTGACTACCTCGCGGCGACGCTCCTCAGCCTGCCGATCCAGCCTGAGGTCGCGGCGGATTCCCTCGACCGGGTGGTCGCGGCGCTGCGGTGCTTCTGTAGGGACGCCCGATGACGGCCGTCATCCTGTTCGGCACCGGCTCGCCGGTGATCGTCGATGTCGAAGAGAGCGTCCACCGGGCCGGGCACGCCGTCGCGGCGGGCATCCGGAACCGGGCCGGCCCCTGTCATCTGCCGAGCGATCTGATCGTCCGCGACGTCGCGGCGATCGAGCCGCATTGGCTCGCCTCACCCTTCCTGGTCCCGCTCTTCACGCCGGGCCACCGGCAGGCCGCGCTGGGCGAGGCCCGGGCGGCCGGCTTCACCGAGGCCTGGACACTGATCGACCCGAGCGTGCCCGCGCCGCGGCGCATCGCGATCGGCAAGGGCAGTTACGTCAATGCTGGCTGCAGCCTTGGCAGCGCGTCGGAGATCGGGGATTTCGTGTTCGTGAATCGCGGCGCGAGCCTCGGCCATCACGCCCGCATCGGCGATTTCGCCTCGATCGGGCCGGGCGTCGTGATCGCCGGCCATGTCACACTCGGCCGCGGCGTCGTGATCGGGGCCGGCGCCACCGTGCTGCCCGAGCTGACGATCGGCGACAACGCCGTGGTGGGCGGCGGTGCGGTCGTGACGCGGGACGTGCCGCCAGCGAGTCTCGTCGTCGGCAATCCGGCACGCGTGGTCCGCAGCGCGATCGGGGGCTATCGGGGATTGACCGTCGCGTGAGCAAGCCGGTCGTCCACCTCTATACGGTGTGCTGGGACGAAGCCGATATGCTCGGCTTCTTCTTCCGTCACTACGATCCCTGGGTCGACCGCTACGTCATCTACGACGACGGCTCGACCGACGGCTCCATCGACATCCTGCGCAGCCATCCCAAGGTCGAGTTGCGCCGCTTCGAGCGGGTCGATCCGGATTCCTTCGTCCTCTCCCACAAGGCGATGCAGGACGAGGCCTGGAAGGAGAGCCGCGGCCGGGCGGATTGGGTCGTCGTCACCGCCATCGACGAGCACCTGCACGTCCGGGGCCGACCCATGGCCGAGTACCTGGCCGCGCCGGACACGCGGGCCGCGACCATCCTGCCGGCGCTCGGCTTCGATATGAATCATCCCGTGATGCCCGCCGATCACGGCGTGCTGGTCGAGCGGATCGTTCGCGGGCGGCCGCGCATCGCTTTCAACAAGCTCAGCATCTTCCGACCCGACGCGGTGCGCGAGACCGGCTTCGGCCCCGGCCGGCACGCCGCGGAGCCCGTCGGCGATCTGCGGCTCCCCCTGCGCGACACCGTGATGCTCTGGCACTACAAGCATCTCGGCTTCGAGCGGAACGCGGCGCGCGAGGCCGAGCAGGCCCTCCGCCTCGGTGCCACCGACGTCGCCCGGGACTACGGCCAGCACTACCGCTGGTCGAAGGCGCGCTTGCGCGCCTTCTGGGACGAGATGGAGCAGGAGGCGGTCGACCTCACCGCGCCCGATTTGGAGCCGGACCGGATCTGCGTCGGCCCGCTCTGGTGGACGGCGCGAGCGGACATCGTCCGTCGCGGTCCACGGGACCGCGTCGTGGCGGCACCGGCCGCCGCACCCCTCGTCTCGGTTCTGGTGAAGTCCTACAACCATGCCGCCTTCGTTCGGCAGACGATCGAGAGCGTCCTGAGCCAGTCGCTCCAGGATTTCGAGATCGTGGTGACCGATGACGGCTCGACCGATGGGACCTGCGAGATCCTGCGCGGCTTCGACGATCCGCGCCTGCATCTGACGGCCTCGCCCCGCAACGCCGGGATCTCGGCGGCGATGAACGCCACCGTCGGCCGGGCCCGCGGCCGCTACCTGGCGATCCTCAACTCGGACGATTGGGCCTTGCCCGGCCGGCTCGAACGTCAGGTCGCGTTCCTTGAGGCCAACCCGCAGGTCTCGCTCCTCTTCGGCATGCCGCGTCCCGTCGATGAGGCCGGCCAGCCGACCCAGGCCTTCAACGATTTCCGGGCGCCCCTGCGCTGGCCGGATTTCTCGCGCCGCACCTGGCTGCGGGCCTTCTTCTTCGAGGGCAATTGTCTCTGCGCCCCGAGCGCCATGATCCGCCGCGAGGCCTACGCAGCAGCGGGCGCCTACGATCCGCGGCTCACCAATCTGCAGGATCTCGACATGTGGATCCGCATGCTGGCGGAGGGCCACGCCATCCATGTGCTGCCCGACGAGCTCACCGCGTTCCGGATCCACCCCGGCGGGGGCAATACGAGCGCGCGGCCGGAGGCGCGGTTGCGCACCCCGTTCGAGACGATCCAGATCCTTCACCGCTACGCCAGCTTCGACGCGGACCTCTTTGAGGAGGTGTTCGGCGGCTCGGAGGCCGGCGCCTTCGACCCGGCCGATCCCGTTCCCCTGCGCGTCGCCGCCCTCGCTGCCGGGATCCCGAGCGTCGCGCACCGGAACCTCGCACTGGCGCTCCTCTTCGCGCATGCCCGGACTTCGGACGATTACCAGCGACTGCGCGACCTGTCGGGAACCCTCGACGCGCTCAATGTGCGGGCGGTCGATGAGCGCGATGGACGGATCGCCGGCCTCAACGGACTGCTTGCTGACCGCGATGCTTGGATCGCCGGCCTCAACGGACGGCTGGCCGACCGCGATGTTCGGATCGCTGGCCTCGACGGTTTGCTCGCCGAGCGCGAGGCCGGAATCGCATCCCTCGACGGGTCGCTCGCCGCGCGCGATGCGCGGATCGCCGATCTCGCCGGCTTGCTTGCCGACCGCGAAGGTGCACTCGCTGCCACCGAGGCGGCGCTCTCGCAGACAAGGGCCGAACGGACGGCGTTGGACGCGCGCCTGTCCGATGCGGAGGTCCTGCTCGCAGGCCACCGGACCGATCTGCTGCACGCGCGCGGAGATAGGCGGGCTCTGGAGAAGCGACTCCGCGAGGCGACGGCGTCGTGCGAGGCTCTTGAAGCCGACCGGATGCGAGACGAGGCGGCGACGCGCGACCTCGAGGCTCGGCTGGCCGCGGCGCTCGCCTCCCGGGAGCGCATGCGCAGATCGCTCTCCTGGCGCCTGACGACCCCGCTGCGCTGGATCGGACGCGGGCGGTGAGGTCCTGCTCGACGGCGTATGGGAAAGCCCCCCGGAATCGCTGCCTGCCCCGGAGAGACCTATCAAACGTAGCAGTCGTGGATATGCCGAATTATCCCGTCTGGATATTCCACAAAACCCCAATCAGATCAGGAGCAATCGGGCCTAAATTCGGGATGTTGTCCATAAGTCTGAGAAAATCGTGATAAAATCATCACAATAAGGCCCATACATTGCGCACACTTGATCTCTTGCAGGGATGAAAGTTGAGCCGCCGCTACTGCCAATTTACAAGGCTTTCAGCCGCCTAATCCTGATGCGGCCCAACCATCAAACAATTCATATCCTTGGGGGGAGCCGTGTCTCGTATCGGGTCGCCGCTGCGTCGGTCTCTATTGCTGAGCGTGCCCGCCTGGGCCGCATTGCTCAGTGGTGCCAGGGCCGATTGCACGCCAACCGTTCCAGCGAATGGCCAGACGGTGAACTGCACCGGCTCGTCCGCAGCCTTCATCGCTCCGACCGGCGTCAGTGGACTGACGGTGAACGTGCAGAGCGGCGCGTCGGTCGCTTCGACCCAGACGAGCGCCGGCACGAATCCAAGCTTCACCAATGTCCGCGTGAACGGGACGAGCACCGTCAACAATGCGGGCACGATCTCGAACACGGCGCCGTTGAATCGGGACAATTTCGGCGTCAACCTCGCCGGCGACCGCTCGACCCTCAACAACAGCGGCACGATCACGCTGACAGCGCCGGCAGGCAACACGACGACGCGGATCTACGGCGCCTATTCGAGCGCGCCGAACGGGTCGCAATACGCCAGCACGACGGTCAACAACAGCGGCACGATCAGCGTGACGCAGAACGGCAACGGTATCGCCCGGGGCATCTACTCGGGTGAGAACACCACGCTGTTCACCATCACCAATACAGGCCTGATCCAGGCGACCCGCGGGACGAGCGCCACCGCGACGACCTCCGTCGTGGCCGGCATCGATTCCGACGACGACACCGACCGTCTGGTCGTGAATAACGGCGTGGGCGGCCGCATCGCCGCGACCGGCACGAATACGCGCGCGGTCAACGGGCGGGCGGCGCAGTTCGAGATCAACAACAGCGGGACGATCGAGAACACCACGGCCGGCGAGGCCGCGATTGCCACCTTCGCGCTCAATGCGGGCAATGCCGGCGACGCAACGACGGTGCGGGCCTACAACACCGTAATCAACAATACAGCCACCGGCGTCATCAACGGCGATGTGCGCAACACCGATCAGGATCTTCAGACCGCCACGACCGCCGTCAACCTGCGCCGCACCGGCACTCTCAACAATGCCGGCACCATCAACGGCAACGTCGTCTTCGGCGGCGGCAGCCAGACAGTGAACAATACGGGCCGGATCAGCGGAAACATCAGCTTCCTGGACGTCGCCGGCACCGTCAACACGGTGAATCTCGGCACCGGTTCCAGCATCGGCGGCAACATCTCGGCGCGCGGGCTCGGCACCAACGCCCTCAACCTCTCCGGCACCGGCACCCTCACCGGCACGCTCAGCGGCTTCACCAGCCTGACCGAGACCGCGGGCGCCTGGACGCTGGGCTCCGGATCGACCCAGACCCTGTCGGGCAACCTCACCGTCGCCGGTGGGACCCTGACCCTGGCAGCGGGATCGACCCAGAATGTCGGCGGCGTGATCCAGGTCACCGGGGCCGGCGCACAGCTCGTCGTCAACAACACATTGACGAACAAGACCGTCAATCTCTCAGGGTCCAACACCACCGTCGTCAACAACGGCACGCTCACTGGCACCGGCTCGGCCGGCCGCGCCAACACCGCAGCAACCCGCGTCTACGGCGTGCTCGCCAATTCCACCGGCGCCGACTTCCAGAACGTCCGGGTGATCAACAACGGCACCATCGCCGTAACCGAGAACGGCATCGGCATCTCGCGCGGCATCTATGCGGGCGAGAACATCGCCTCGATGACGGTGAGCAATACCGGCCTCATCTCCGCGACGCGCTCGACCACGAGCACCGGCACTGCGGCGGTCGCCGCCATCGATTCGGATGACGACGTCGCGGCGCTCACCGTGATCAACCGCGCCGGCGGCGGCATCACCGGTACGGGAACCGGCGTGCGGGCGATCCAGGGGCGGGCGCAGAGCTTCACCATTCTCAACGAGGGCACGATCACCGGCCCCGCCGGTGGCCAGGCGATCGTGGTCTACGGGGCCGGCAACGCCACGCTTACCAATGCCGCCAGCGGCATCATCACGGGCGACGTGCGCTTCACGGATACCGACCCGCAGAATGCGACCACGGCGAACCGCCGCAACAGCACCACAACCAATGCGGGCCGCATCGCTGGCAACGTGCTCTACGGCATGGGCAACCACACCCTGACCAATACCGGCACGATCACGGGGGGCATCACCTTCTCGGACGTGGCGGCGAGTCGCAACACGGTCAATCTCGGCACCGGGTCGGCGATCGGGGGAGCCATCACGGCCACCGGGCGCGGCACCAATGCCCTCACTCTCTCGGGCACCGGGACGCTCGCGAGCAACGTCGTCGGCTTCACGACTCTGCGCGAGACGGATGGCGCCTGGACGCTGGCCGCCGGAACCAGCCAAAGCTTCTCCGGCGGCGCCACCGTCGCTGGCGGTAGCCTGACGGTGAATTCGGTGCTCACCGCGAACACCGCGGTGAGTGCCGAGGCTTCGATCAGCGGCACCGGCCGCATCGTCGGGAGCCTCGCCAATGCCGGCACCGTGGCGCCCGGCAGCGCTGGCGCCCCTTACGGGACCCTGACGGTGGCGGGCAACTACACGCAGCAGCCGGGCGGGACCCTGCTCACCGCCGCCGCGGCGGACGGCAGCAACGCGCGGCTCGCGGTGACGGGCAACGCCCAGCTCGCCGGCACGGCGAACCTCCAGCTCGCCGGGAGCTACCTCGTTCCGGGCACGCGCTACACGGTGGTCACAGCAGGCGGCGGCGTGAGCGGCGGTTTCTCGGCGGTGACGACGAGCCCGCTGCCGACCCTGATCGCGGCCACCGCCTCGACGGATGCCAACAACGCCTACGTCACGCTCACCCAGCAGAGCTTCGCCCTGGTCGGCCAGACTGCGAACCAGCGCAGCGCCGCCCGCGGCCTCGATGCGGCGCTCGCCGGCAACAATGCCGCGCTCGCGGTCATCGACAACCGCAGCGACGCCGCCAACGCAGCCCTGCTCGACCGCGTGGCGGGCCAGGCCTACGCCTCGCTCGCCGATCCGCAGCTGCGCTCGGGCCGCGCCTTCGGCAGCCAGTTGATGGCGCGTGCCTACGCGGCGGGCCAGGAGACGGGCCCGACGAGCTTCACTCTGCCACCCGCCGTCTACGCCGCCGACCTGCCGAACCGCGGGCCGGTGCCGGAGCCGAAGCAGATCGTGACCAACCGCGGCTACGGCCTCTGGGCCACCGGCTACGGACAGTTCGGCAGCGTCGACGGCACCGCCAACGCGGCCGGCCGCAGCGAGACGGTCGCCGGACTTGCCACGGGCATCGACTTCCATCCCCAGGTCGGCACCGTGCTCGGCATCGCGGCCGGCTACGGCTCGGTCGATGTCAGCCTCAACCGGACCGGCGAGCGCGCCCACACCGACAATGCCCAGGTCGGCGTCTATGGCGGGTTCACCGACGGGGCGCTCTACGCCAACGCGGCGCTCGGCTATGCCCGCGCCGATGGCCGGGTCACGCGCAGCATCGGCCTGCCCGCACTGCAGCCCGGCGGAACGCGCGGTGCGGTCGGCGGCGACCAGTTCATCTCCGCGGCTGAACTCGGATACCGTGTGACGGTGGCGCCCGGCGCCCTGCTCGCGCCCTTCGTCGGCTTCCAGGTCAACACCTTCGATCAGGACCGCGTGCGGGAAACCGGGGTCGGCCCCTTCGACCTGACCGTCGCCGCCAAGAGCTTCCTGTCGGCCCGCGCCCTCGTCGGCGGCCGCCTGGAAACGGTGACGACCGTCTTCGGCGGCCGTCCGGTGTCCTTGTGGGTGAAGGCGGCCTATGTGCACGACTTCGCCGACGTGAGCCGCACGATCAGCGAGACCTTCGCGCTCGCGCCCACGGTGCCCTTCCTGATCGGTGGACGGCGACTGTCCCGCGACCGCGCCCTCGTCGGGGCCGGCCTCGGCATGGAACTCGCTCCGGGGCTGACCGGCTTCGTCAGCTACGACGCGGAGCTCGCCTCGACTGACACGATCCAGGCGGTGCGCGGCGGTTTGCGCTACGCTTTCTGATGACCGGGCGGCGGGGTGACGCCAGTCGCCCCGCCGTTCCAAAGCCAGGTTTTTTTATGTTCGCCCAGCTCTTTCGACGCCGGACGTCCCCCGCCTCGCCGCTGGATAGGCCGTCGCCCGCGACGCGAGGTTATGCCGTTTGCACGCTGCCCCGCTCGGGCAGCAACGTCTTCTGCGATCTTCTCGGCAGCACCGGCTCGCTCGGACGGCCGCGCGAGTACTTCAACGGCGCGGCCCGGCGCACCTATGACGATCCCACCTATCCCGACGATCCGCAGGCGCAGATCGGCCGCATCCTGACCATGGGCGCGACGCCGAACGGGATCTATGCCCTGAAGGTCTTTCCCGGCCTGCACGACCTCGTCGCGCCGCACCTGCGCTGGATGGAGGTTCTGCCGAACCTCAGCTTCATCCGCTTCCGGCGCGGGGACGTCCTCGGGCAGGCGGTCTCCTGGGTGCGGGCAAACCAGACGCAGCAATTTCGCAGTTCCGATCCTCGCAAGGGCGAACTGTCCTACGATGCCGACGCAATCGGCCTGCGGCTCCGGCAGATCTGCCAGCGCAACGCGCGCTGGGACATGTTCTTCGCCCGCACGGGGCTGCCGGCGCTCGACGTGACCTATGAGGATTTCCTGGCGGACCCGGACCGCGAGGTCGGACGTGTCGCGGCGTTCATCGGCATCGCGGAATGGGGCCGGGTCGATCTCGACGGCTCGCATTTCCGGAGACAGCGCGACGAATCGAGTGCCGCCTGGTGCGACCGCTTCCGGGCCGAGCGCGGCGATCCGAACCAGATCGATCCCTTCCTGGATCCGGTGTGAGGCGCCAGCCATGCGGTTGATCGCACGTCTGCTGTCGCGTGGGACCCAACCCGCGAGCCAGCCCACCACGGAGCGCGACGCCCCGGCCACCCGCGGCTACGCCGTCTGCGGTGCGCCCCGCTCGGGCAGCAACTATTTCTGCGAGGTCCTGAGCAGCACCGGCGTCCTCGGGCACCCGCGCGAGTATTTCAATGGGGCTGTGCGGCGGCAGCGGGACGATCCCACCTATCCCGACGATCCGCAGGCGCAGATCGGCCGCATCCTGACCATGGGCGCGACGCCGAACGGTGTCTACGCGCTGAAACTCTTCCCGGGTCTGTTCGACACCGTCGCACCGCATCTCAAGCTCACCGAGGCTTTGCCGAACCTCACCTTCGTGCGGCTGCGCCGAGATGACGTTCTGGGTCAGGCGATCTCCTGGGTTCGCTCGATCCAGTCCCGGCAGTTCCGCTCGACCGAGGCGGCGCAGGGCGAGATCCGATACGACGCCGAGACGATCCGCCTCTATGTCGGACAGGTCTGCCAGCGCAACGCGCGCTGGGACATGTTCTTCGCCCGCACCGGCATCGCACCCCTGACGATCACCTACGAGGATCTGGCGAGCGACCCGCAGCAGGCCGTCGGCCGGGTCGCCGACGCCCTCGGCATCTCGCCGCGCCCCCGCATTGCCTCGGAGCGCGTGCATTTGCGGGTCCAGCGGGACAACGAGAGCCGGGCTTGGCGCGAGCGCTTCATCGCCGAATGCGGCGACCGGAACTACATCGACAGCGCCGATCTGCTCGCACGCACGCTCTGAGGGTATCGCCCTCAGTTCATGGATCTCCGGCGCTCCTGCACCTGTCGTCGGGCGATCCTGCGTCCGGCTCCGAGCAGCAGTGCATCCGCCAGCCGCCCGAGATCTCCATCCGGCAACTCGTCAATCGCGTCGCGATGGCGAGCTCAGCCAGGCGGCCCAGGCGGCAGGCGCGTCTCACTCCTCGAACGGAACGCGGCGACGCTGGACCTGCCAACCGCGGCGTTGCACGGCCTGTCACCTGTCGCTGGCGGCGAGATCGGGTGTCCCGGCGGGCCGAAGGACGCGTCCCATCATCAGTGGCTGGAACTGGTTCGGGCGTTCTGCGCATCGGCGACCCGGACGCGCGGCAGCGATTTCTGATCTTGGTGCAGAACACGAGCCGAGCGGCCCGAAGGCGCTCTGCGCCAGTCCAGCTTCTTTCGGGATCCATGTCGTATGACTGCGACAGACAAAAGCCCCGGCTGATCGGCCAGGGCATTCTGTGTTCGACGCTGGGGCGCGGCCTCGACGTGCCAGGTTCGCTCTCGTGGAACCGGCAACTCGATCCCAGGATATGCTTCAGCGAGCAGACGTCGCAGCCTCGGCAACGATGCGCTGCCGGGCCGGCGCCGGCGCGGTCAGGACGGGAACCGTCGTCAGCTCCGAGGCGGGGCGCACGGCCGCGGTGGTGCGGGCCTGCTCGCGATAGAGCGGGGGCGTCAGGTGGATGCGGTCGTCCGCGGTCGCGGTGCCGAGCGTCGCACCCGAGATGAGAGCGGCGAGGGTGAGAAGCTGGATGGTGCGCATCAATCGTCTCCTGTTTGATGGGGTGGCAACCCGATCGATACGCATAATCAACCACGATTTTGTGCGCTGCGGTTTGCAAATTCCGCAACGCAACATAATACCCATCTCGACGCATCCACCGTTATACTGCACCTGCGCTGAGTGCACTCAGATCTCTCTGAAGCTCTGAGCTATGCGCTGAGCGTCTGAGTAGAAATTCTTTCGGAGTATGAAAATTTTTTTGCAGCGCACAATCATGCCGAATGATTGAGTGGCCGGCAGGATCGGCGGAAGAAAGCTGCAGCCTGCCTTCGTCGCAATGCGTCCCTGGCCGCTCAAGCCGGCTTAACGGCCTATTCTGCGCATCCGGATAGGCCCTCGGTGCCTCGACGTTGGGCCGTCCGTGTCACTCGCCGCATGCCCCGCTGCCCGTCCCGCCAAGGCAGGCGCTGCCGTGCCATCCGGATTGCGAGCCGGTCCCTATCCCCGAACTGGTCGCCGAGGCGGCGACATTCGCGCCGATCCAGTCGCCGTCGCTGGTCCCGGTCGGTTTGCAGGCGCGCGCCAGCATCCGTTCCTGCCGCCGCCACAGCCAGAGGCGGAGCTTGTGAACCCACTCGTACATGGCCGACCTCCATGGGCTCGCCTGGAGGTATTCTGCGTCGCGCTGAAACGCTGCTCAACCAAGGCTGCTCACCGGACGCGATGCGACTTCGCCAGCGGGTATCGATCGAATGATGCAATTAGCGCGGGAAATCATTTAACGGCCGCCCGGTAGAGTCCCGCCATCTTCGGGATGGATCGGCACGCCATGTCGCGCGGTGAGAAAACCGACCTCGGCCACCTCGCGCTGCATAACCGGGCTGCGGCGAGGCTCCTCAATGTTCGCGGCGTCCTGCAGGGGGTGACCGGGCCGAAGGCGGCGGATTCCGCTCAATCCGGCACGGCGCGCAAGGCGAGGAAGGACCGACCGATCCTGCTGATCGCCGTGCAGATGCTGGTCGTGGCCGGCTGCCTCGTCGCGACGGACCGGCTCGCGCTCGACGGCAAACTCGCCGCCACGCTCGGCGACCAGATGCAGGTCGTGACCGCCCATATGCGGATGATGTGGCAGCGATTGCCTCTCAGCGTCTGGACCTCATAGGGCTGTCAGCGCCGGCCCCGCCAACCGATCGGGGGCACCACGTCGTGTCCCTCGCCGCCCCTCGCGCGCCAAGCGGGGATCCGGGTCAGTCCAACAATGCTCCAAGTCACCGTCACTTCCATGACCATCAAGCTGTGGCTGAGAGACCGCGTTCTGGCGATCGGCACCGTGACGGCGGCATCGATCTTCCTGTTCGCGCCGATCGACGCGCTTCCGCCCGTAGGACAGCTTCTCATCGCCCTGACATGCGGTGGCGCCGCGATGCTGCTTCTGCGTCGGGCGTCGGACGGCGCCTGAGCCCGCGCCTCCGGGAGGGAAACCGGTCCTGCGATCAGAGAGAGGGTGTTCGGCAACGGCTTCAGGCGTTGACGGGCACCGGATCCGCGCAACGGACTTCGTCTGCGCGCGCCCTCACCATTTGGTCGCACCCTGTAACACAAGGTTGCAACGATGATGCAAGGTATCATTAACCTGCTCAAATGGATGGTGGAATCAACTTAGACGCGCCGCCAGATCAGTCTGCTCTGGAGAGATTGAATGCAAACCGATTTCGACTCTATGGCCGATGCCTGTATCGATGCGGCCTATCTTGTATTCACTCACGGAACCCCGGCGATGCAGGTGGCCATGCGGGCCGTCCTCCGGGAGATCAAGACAGGCCGACATCCGAGAATCGGGTCGAGATCCATGGCGGAGCGGGATGATCGCCCCCACGCAAGGCCGCCCACCCCTGTGGCGATCGCGCAGAGCAGAAGCTGTGCGGCTACTTTTATGAGGACAGGCTACCCCACGACGCGTGAGGGTTGAGATACACCGCTACGCTTCGGCAGGGTGCCGCCAAGCCGCTCACCCTGTCCGGATCTCACTCAGAGGCCAGACCCAGGATGGCGCCGAGCGGCACGGCCAGCGAGGCGCCCACGAAAATCCCATCCCTGGCCCGGCGCGCGGTGTAGGGCTCGTAGAACGTGTCGGCATTGACGACGTATTGCAGCACCGGCTCGAACCCGATGCCCTGGCCCAGCTCGAACCGGGCATTGGCCTCGAAGACGAGCTTGTCGCGGGCGTAAGCCTGCCCGCTCCCACCCGAGACGCGGTTGGCCTCGCCCAGGAACGTGGCGAAGGCCGGGCTCAGGCGCTGCCAGTTCAGCTTGAGCCCGTAGGTATCGTTGGGGCGGTCGCGGTCGGGGCCAGAGAGAAGCAGGCCCGCGAAGCTATTGAAGCGAACCGGGACCGTCGCATCGAAGGCGTAGCCAGTCCCCGAATAGAGCGTGAGGGCCGTCGGGGTCAGGTTGTCGGCCTCCCGCCCACCATCGGCACGCCATACCGTCTGGCTCGTCGTCACAACCACACCCGAGGTGCCGGACTTTCTCGACGCGGCCCCCTGGCGATCGATGTCCTCATCCGTGAGGCCTGCGACGGTCCGGCGAATGTCGTCGTGCGCAGCGGTATTCACGAACGCGGTGAGCGAAATCCGCCCCGGATAGGGGCTTGTGGCGTAGCTGGTCTGGACGCCGATCTCCGTCATGACGACCGCGCCGGCGATCCGCTCGGAGCCCCAGTCGTAGCCCGTGTAGCGGTTGGCATTCGGATTGACGCTGAACGCGCCGGCCTGGACATAGGCCGACGGCGAGATCTTGTAGGCCGCGTTTGCGCCCCAGACGGCGTAGAGGCTCGAACTCCAGCCCGCATTGAGGGCGAGCAGGCTCTGGTAGCAGGCATTGATCGTGCCGCAGGGGGGCAGCGCGTAGTAGCGATCGGGGTGCGTCCGGCCGATTTCCAGCACCAGTTGGTCATCGAGGAGTGTCTGCTGATAGGTCAGCAGCGACAGCCGGGTCGGAGTCGGATTGTAGGGCGAAAGGTAGCCGGCGACGCTGTCGCCGACGGTGTCGGCCATACGGAGGTTGCGCACCAGCCCGAAGACACTCTGGGTCAGATTGATCGAGCCGCCCGCAAGGCCGGCGAGCCGCTCCAGATCCGCATTGAGGCTCAGCACAAGGTAGCCGGCATGTGCCTGCCGGCCCGGATCGAGCCCGAGGGTCGGGTTGGCGGTGTAGAAGCTGTAGGCGTTGATGTCGAAGGTCAGCCCTCGCGCCGCACTCTCCGTCGCCCAGGCGGCGAGTGGACCGCTGCGGGCCGAATCCTCCGAACGCCGGGCGATCCGCGGATCGGTCCCCGGCTGGGTCGTGGCGAGCAGATCGCCCACCGCTGAGGCGATCTGGGCATGAGCCGCCGCAGGTCCGAGCGCGAGGCAAGCGACAGGGAGCGCGATCCGGAAGGCCATCGCGGCCCGCCGCGCGGACGGACCCCGCCCCAGCGCAGGCCGTCCGATCGGCTGGAGGCGCCGGCCCCGATAGACCATCCACAGACAATCCATGATGGCCGGACGACGCCGTCGCAGGGAGCCGAGCCTGGCGCTGGCATCGCATGCGACGCCAGCGGGGATCCAGGTCCTGCCGAGCCCGGTCACGCGGCCAGCTTCGCCGGCATCAGGCGGGCAGGGGCGCCGACCCACTCTGTGCTGGCGGGGATCGCCTCGCCCTTCATGACGATGGTGAGCGGCCCGAGCCGCGCGAAATCGCCGATCCGCGTGTCGTACAGAACGGTCGTCAGCGCGCCGACGCTGACGCCGCGCCCGATCTCGATCGGACCGACCTTCATCACCCGATCCTCGAACAGGTGGGTCTGCAGGTTCGCCGTGGCGTTGACGGCGGCGAAGTCGCCGATGCGGACGCAGTCGAACTCGGTGATGTCGGTGCTGTCGAGGTAGACGCCGCGGCCGATCCTGACGCCGAACAGGCGCAGGACCGCCGGCAGGAGCGGGGTGCCGCGCAGACTCTCGAGCAGCATCACGCCCGCCGTGCCCCAGTAGAGCGTGGTCATCGCCTCGCTCCGCAGGGCCCACCAGGACCACAGGCCGCGGTTGCCAGGACGGTAGACGCCCATCATCAGCCATTTCAGGGCGAGCACGGTGCCTGCCAGCACCATGGCGCAAACGGATCCGGTGGCGATGAACAGGGCCAGGAACAGGGCTGTGCTGTCCTGCTCCAGCGCCGGGAACAGCACGTATTCCGCTGCGTAGGTGCCCACCGTGATGAACATCATCGTTGGCATCGAGGCGCTGAACAGCTCGAACACGGCCCGCAGCAGGCGGCGCCCGGCGGAGGGCCGGAAGGTCATGGCTGTGGCCGCATCGTCGAAGCGCTGGCGCACCGGAAGGCGCATCGGCGGGCTGCCGAAGCGGATCTCGCCGGGCTCCAGGGCGACGTCGGCCGGCGGCTTCGACTTGATGCCGATCAGGCACCCGTCGGGGATCACGGAGCCGGGCGGCAGCACCGAGTCGTTCCCGAGGAACACCTGCGAGCCGGTGCGGACCTTGCGGACGGTCATCCAGCCCCGGCGGATATCCTCGTCGCCGGCCACCACCTCGTCGGCGACGAAGCACTGGTCGCCGATTTCGATCATGTCGAAGCGGCCGGAGAAGTTGGTCGCCACCTCGGTGTCCCGGCCGATCCGGGCGCCCATCAGGCGGTACCAGTGGCGCATGTAGAGGGTGGAGAACAGCGAGCTCAGCGTGTCGAGCATCACGTCGCAAGCCAGGCCCACCGTCCACTTGCGCAGGTAGAGGCCGGAATGGATCGAGTAGGTGCCCTCCTGAACACGCGGCAGCACGGTCCAGCGGATCGCCGTCACCAGCAGCACGGTGCCGAACACCAGGATCATGGCGGTCGGCCAGGTGAGGACCGGCAGGAACCAGTGGTAATCGATGCCGACCATCGCCTGCAGCGCGGTGTCGTAGCGGTCGAACAGGTAGAAGGCGGGGAAGACCGGCAGCAGTGCCAGCGCCGGCATCAGCAGGATCATCAGCGCGAAGTAGGCGGTGCGGGCGGCCCGCACCGCTCGGGCCGGCTCCGGCGCGGGAGCCGGCCAGGTGGCGGTGTCGACCGAGCCGACCCGGCGGCCGGGAGAGCCGTCCCAATGCTCGAAGGCGGGAACCTGCGTCCCCGGCAGGATCGCCGTGAGGTCGGCCAGTTCCGCGCCCTCGCCGATCGTCACATCGTGGCCGATGGCGCAGGACGTGCCGATATAGGCCGCGCTTTCGATCACGACCGGGCCGATGACGAGTTCGTTGCCGACGACCTCGGCATTGGCGATGCTGAGCTTGGCGCCGAGGGTGACGTCGTCGCCGAGGGTGACGAGGTCGATCGCCCCGGCCTCCAGGCCACTAACGACGCTGCGGCGCCCGACCCGCGCCCCGAGCGCCCGCATCGTCGCGGCAGCAAGCGGCGTGCCCTGCAGCAGCGCGAGATGGCTGAGCCCGACGCATTGCTTGGCGAGCCACCAGCGGAAGAAATAGGTGCCCCAGAGCGGATAGCGGCCGGGCTTGGCCCGCCACAACACCGCGCGCTTGAGCAGGATCGCCGCCGCCGACACGCCGAAGGTGACGAAGGCGTAGACGCCGAGCAGCAGCAGCACCTCGTGGGCCTGGATCACCTCGTCGGTGGTGATCAGCTCGTAGACGATGAAGATCGTCAGCCAGGGCCCGGTGCGCCCGAGCAGCAGGAACGGCAGGCAGGCCGCCTGCGCCAGGCCGCACAGGATCCGCCGCATCCGCGGCGGCGGCACGAAGGCGAGGTCGGCCGGCCGGTCGCCGCCCGCCTCGGCGATCCGCTCGTCGAGTCGGGCGGCCATCGCCCGGAGCGAGCGCAGGCCGTAGACGTCCTCCAGGGTGAGGCTCGCCAGATGCGGGCTCTCGCGCACGGCGGCGAGGAAGCGCGCGGCCAGCAGCGAGTGCCCGCCGAGATCGTTGAAGAAATCCGCCTCGAACGCGAGGATCTGCCCCGGGAAGAGCGGCTGGGCGGCGGCCAGAAGCGCGGCCTCGGTGGCGCTGGCCGGCGCCTCCTGGGCCTCCGCCTCGTCGACGGCAGCGAGTGCGAAGGCCTTGAGCGCCTTGCGGTCGGTCTTGCCGGAGGTCAGCCGCGGCAGCACGGCCATCGCCTCGAAATGGGCCGGCACCATGTAGGGCGGGAGCTGCGCCTTGAGCGCGGCGCGCAGGGCTGCCCGGTCGAGGGGCGCGCCGGCCTCCGGCACCACGAAGGCGACCAGCCGATCGAGGCCGTTATCCTGCCGCAGGACCACGGCCGCCGCCGCGACGCCCGGACGATCGCACAGCCGCGCCTCGATCTCGCCGAGTTCGATGCGGAAGCCGCGCAGCTTGACCTGATCGTCGATGCGGCCGTGGAACAGGAGCCGGCCATCCGGATCGACGCTGACCGCGTCGCCCGAGCGGTACAGGACCGGATCGTCACCGTCTGAGGGGAACGGGTTGGCGATGAACTTCTCCGCCGTGAGGTCGGGCCGGCCGAGATAGCCGCCGGCGACGCCGGGGCCGCCGATCAGCAGTTCGCCCTCCTCGCCCGCGCCGACGAGTTCCATCCGCTCGTTGACGACGTAGCAGGTGTAGTTCGGGATCGGGCCGCCGATGGTGACCGGCGCCTCGGGCGTGACCGTGTCGACCGTGGCCACCACCGTCGCCTCGGTCGGGCCGTAGCTGTTGAACACGGTGCGGCCCGGCCGGCACCAGCGCTGCCGCACGGTGGGCGGGCAGGCCTCGCCGCCGAGAATGATGATCCGCAGCGACGGCACGTCCTCCGGCATCATCGCCAGCAGGGTCGGGACGGTGTCGAGCACGGTGATGCCGGCCGCGCGCATGACGCGGGGGAGGGCGTCGACCTCGCCGAGGGTCGCGGGCGAGGCGACCCAGAGGGTGGCGCCAACCAGATAGGGGATGAAAATCTCTTCCAGAGAGAGATCAAAGGCCACCGAGGCGCCCTGAAAGCACACATCGTCGCCGGTCATGCCGTAGACCGCGTTGGCGGCGCGCAGATAGTGGCAGATGTTGGCGTGGCTGATGACGATGCCCTTGGGCTTGCCCGTCGAGCCAGAGGTGTAGATCGCGTAAGCGGGATGAGCCGGGGTGAGGCCCACCGCGCGCGGATCGATCGGGGGCTTGTCTGCCCCATCGACCGCGAGCGTCGCGAACGCGACCGCCTTCCCGGCCAGGGCACCGTCGAGGCGCGAGGCCGTGACGGCATCGGTCACCACGAGATCGGCGGCGCAGTCGGCCAGACACTCGCCGATCCGCTCGGACGGCGCCTCGGCGTCGAACGGGATGTAGGCGGCCCCGCTTTTGAGGATGGCGAGGAGCGCGACGTGGAGATCGAGGGAACGCGTCATCCAGAGGCCGACGAACCGGCCCGGGCCAGCGCCCCGTGCACGCAGGGCCCGCGCGACCCGGTCGGAGCGCGCCTCCAGCTCGGCGTAGCTGCAGCGGCTCTCGCCGAAGACGATGGCGGTGTGGTCAGGCCGGGCTCGGGCGGACGCTGCAACGAGCTCCGGCAGGACCTCATCCCGCAGAATGGAGGGATCCTTTCGGCCCCGCAGGACGCCCCGGTAGATCAGTGAGGGACGCATATTCATGGGAAGCGAACCGCCTACGAGTGCCGTATGGCGGACGCTTGTAGCGGCCACTCGTTGAACGATTGCTAGCGGCGTCGTGCGCTTTGCAGGATTCGGCAGCACGAAGACGCGCGCTGGCAGCGCCTCTCACAAGAGGCGCGTGGCGCCCTCGTGTTCCGATGCACGAGCGCCCTGCAATTACGAATGGTCCGAGGGCACGGACTCTCCACGCACATCCACGGCCGATATGAGCCGAGGGCGAGCAGTCTTCAGCCCGGCGTGGACAGGAAGGCCGCGAATATGTGCGAGGATCGAGAAGATTGGTGGAGCTAAGCGGGATCGAACCGCTGACCTCCTGCATGCCATGCAGGCGCTCTCCCAGCTGAGCTATAGCCCCGATCTTGGACTGGGCGTCTGCGAGATCGTGTCGAGGGGCTGTGTGATTGCGTTGGGCAGGCCTGGCGGCGACCGACTCTCCCGTGTCTTGAGACACAGTACCATGGGCGCTGGTGCGTTTAACGGCCGAGTTCGAGATGGGATCG
>NZ_CABFPH010000027.1 GCF_902141845.1 Methylobacterium symbioticum
ACTCTCGTTTCATGCATCATACACTCATCTCACAATCTACTATTTTTTTTTTTTTTTTAATGATCCGGCGCCCCCCGAGATCTACCCTCTTCCCCTCCACGCCGCTCTTCCGATCTAGACCGAGATTCTCGGCGAGGCCGACGCCGCCGAGGCGGGCGCCGAGGACGAGGCGTAGCATCTCGTCCGTTCGCGGCTTACATCGGACCAGAGAACTCGAACCGGACGGGACCCGCCATGCGCGACATCATGGGGCTGATGAAGCAGGCCCAGGCCATGCAGGAGAAGATGGCGAACCTGCAGGAGGAGCTTGAAACCGTCGAGGTCACTGGGGCCGCCGGCGGCGATGCCGTCCAGGTGACGATGACCGCCAAGGGCCAGACCCGGTCCGTGCGGATCGACCCGAGCCTGATGGTCGCCGACGAGCGCGAGATCCTGGAAGATCTGCTGGTCGCCGCCCTCAACGATGCCCGCGGCAAGGCCGAGCAGGCGGCGCAGGAGCGCATGGCCGAGCTGACCAAGGGCCTGCCCCTCCCCCCCGGCATGAAGCTGCCCTTCTAGGCCGGCGGCGATGATCAACCTGCTCCGCCCGGGGCGGCCCGCGCAGCTCCATCCGGGCTTCTCGGGCACGCTCTATCTCGATTTCCTGGCCGAGCTGGCGCGCAAGCGCGGCACGCGCAACTACCTGGAGATCGGTGTCCATTTCGGCCACGCCCTGACCCGGATCGCCTGCGACACCGCCATCGGCGTCGATCCCGACTACGTGCTGCAGGAGGACGTGACGAAGGAGAAGCGCCGCACCCTGCTCCATCGCTGCACCAGCGACCGCTTCTTCGCGGAGACGGATGTGCGGTCGCTGATCGGCGGCGGCATCGATCTCGCCTTCCTCGATGGCCTGCACCTGTTCGAGTTCCTGCTGCGCGACTTCTACAACACCGAGGCCGTGAGCGACCCGAACGGGCTGATCGTCCTGCACGATTGCATGCCGCTCAACATCGAGATGACGACCCGCGATCCGGCGGCGCCGCGCACCGACCCGTTCAAGGCGATGTGGACCGGCGACGTCTGGAAGATCGTGCCGATCCTCAAGACCTACCGGCCGGACCTCGACGTGGTGCTGGTGGATTGTCCCCCCACCGGGCTCGTCTGCATCACCGGGCTCGACCCGTCGTCGCGGTTGCTGCACGACCGCTACCGCGAGATCGTGCGCGCCTTCCGCAACCTGCCCGACCCGGCCGAGCGCATCGCCGCGATGTATGCCGAGACCCCGGTCCAGCGCTCGGCCGATATCCTGAGCGGCGAGGACCACTCGCTGTACTTCCGGGTCTGATCCGGCGTCCACGCGATCCGAGCGGCAACCGGATCGGCAAGCCCGCGCGGCGCGGCGCTCAGGCCCGCGCGACCGCGACGGTGCCGTCATCCATGCTGAGGAACCGCACGCCGCCCGCGCGCAGGGCCTCAATGGCCCGGTGGCGCGACCGGTCGGATTGCGGTGCGCCGTCCTCCTCCAGGCGGCGCACCGTGGAGAGCGACAATCCGCTGGCCCCGGCCAGCGCCGCCATCGACCAGTCGAGGAGCGCCCGCGCGGCTCGCAGGTGGTGGCCCTGCACGGATTGCTCCAGGGCTATCCGCAAGCGGTCGCTCACCTGCGCGCGCTCCGGCTTCTCGACGGGATATTTAAGCCCCGTCCGGCCGAGATAGGTGCCCTCCAGCCCCCAGACGGCAGCGGCCACGATCCGGAAATGCCGGATGTCCCCGTTGGTGAGCCGCTCGTGCACCAGGCCCTGGAAGTTCAGCCGCCGGCTGTCGGTCTCCCAGGCGTGAACCCGGAACCGCTCACGCTCCTCGGGAATGACCATCAGGAAGGGATCGAGGCAGATCTCGTCGTGATCGAGACCATGCACCTCCGAGACCGAATCCGGAAACTCGTAGCGCAGGTCCAAGTCGAGGGAGAACGTCGTGATCTGGGACGTGCGGTACAGAGCTTCGCGCCGCTGCCGCTCGATCTCTTGGAAGCGGGCCAGACTCTCCTTGTCGCTGACGTCGAGGGCGATGCCGCGCAGCCCGATGGGCCGTGCGTCGATGCCGAGATGAACCTCGATGCGGAGCGACAGGGTGCGGATCGCACCATCGGGAAGGATCACCCGCACGGTCCGGAACAAGGAACTGACCCCTTGCACCAGCAGTTGCGGTTCCAGACCCTGCCGGTCTTCGGGATGAATCAGGCTTAAAAAAAGGCCGTAGCTCGGCCTTGTAGTTTCCGGGTTCAGTCCGAGCATTCGGAACAATCCGGGAGACCAGACCTGCTCGTTCGTCGCGAACCGGACAGACCACAGACCGATCTGCAGCTCGCTTCCGGGGTCGGGATTAAATGCAGCAGATTTGACTAAAACGCCGCTCATATACGTGACTTATTGATTCATGATCATGCTTCGGCATCAAACCATCACAAAAATAAAGTCGAAATTTCGCTTCTGATCGCCATATTCATCAAGAAATCGTGTTCTCGAAGACGCTGGTGCGCCATCTGTCACCACTCAGCGACTTCCAAATCCTCCCCTACCCCATCCGGGTATTCCGGTCGAGACCCCGAAATCAGTATGGATAGCTGATCTGTGGTGCGAACGCTTTAGCGACCGATGATGATCGTTGAGGTTGCCTTCTCAGGTCGACCGCTCAACAAAAAACCCTCCCCGCGACGGCGGGGAGGGTCGGTGGTGATCGCGGGCGCTGCGAAGGCAGACGCTCGTGGGGGAGGCTCAGGCCGCGATCGATTGAGCGGCCGGGCCGGCCTGACGCACGTCGGCGTCGACATGGGTCTCGAACCGCTTGAAGTTGTCCTCGAACATCTGCACGAGGCGCGCCGCGGTCTCGACGAAGGCACCCTTGTTCGCCCAAGTCTTAACGGGGGTTAAGATATGCGGCTCGACACCGGGTACGGCGACCGGCACCGCGAAACCGAAATAGGGGTCGCGGCGGAATTCGGCCTTCGAGAGCGAGCCGTCGAGGGCGGCCGTCAGCAGGCGGCGGGTGACCCGAATCGGCATGCGGCGGCCGGTGCCGACGCCGCCGCCGGTCCAGCCGGTGTTCACGAGCCAGCAATCCACGCTGTGCTTGCCGATGAGGTCGCGCAGCAGGTTGCCGTAGGTGCTCGGATGCCGCGGCATGAAGGGGGCGCCGAAGCAGGTCGAGAAGGTCGCCTCCGGGCCGGTCAGGCCGCGCTCGGTGCCTGCCACCTTCGCGGTGTAGCCCGAGAGGAAGTGGTACATCGCCTCGGCGCCGGTCAGCTTGGCGATCGGCGGCATCACGCCGAAGGCATCGCAGGTCAGCATGACGATGTTCTTCGGGTGCCCGGCCCGGCCTGTGGCGCTGGCATTCGCGATGAAGTCGAGCGGGTAGGCGCAGCGGGTGTTCTCGGTGAGCGAGGCGTCGTCGAAGTCCGGCACTCGGGTGGTCGGGTCGATCACCACGTTCTCCATCACCGTGCCGAAGCGCTCGGTGGTGGCGTAGATCTCGGGCTCGGCGTTGCGCGAGAGGCGGATGGTCTTGGCGTAGCAGCCGCCCTCGAAGTTGAAGATGCCCTCGTTCGACCAGCCGTGCTCGTCGTCGCCGAGGAGCTGGCGCGAGGAATCGTTCGAGAGCGTGGTCTTGCCGGTGCCGGACAGGCCGAAGAAGATCGCCGAGCCGCCCTCGGCGTCGAGCGCCGCGTTGGCCGAGCAGTGCATCGGCATCACGCCCTGACCGGGCAGGATGTAGTTCAGGTAGGTGAAGACCGACTTCTTCATCTCGCCGGCATAGGCCGAACCGCCGATAAGGACGATCTTCCTGCTGAAATCGATCGCGATCACGGTCTTCGAGCGGCAGCCGTGCCGGGCGGGGTCCGCCTGGAAGCTCGGCAGGTCGATGATCGTCATGTCGGGCCGGTAGGTCCCGATCTCCGAGCGGTCGGGCCGGATCAGCAGGTTGCGGATGAACAGGGAGTGCCAAGCAAGCTCGGTGAAGACGCGGGCCTTCACGCGGTGGGCCGGGTCGGCGCCGCCGTAGAGGTCCTGCGCGAAGAGCTCCTTGCCTTCGGCGTGCTTCAGGAAGTCCTGGTATAGCGTCTCGAACTGCTCGGGCGTGATCGCGCCGTTGTTGTCCCACCAGACCTCGTTCTCGGTGGCCGCATCGCGCACCACGAACTTGTCCTTGGGCGAGCGGCCGGTATGGCTGCCGGTCGTGGCAACCAGAGCCCCGCCCTTGGCGAGCTGCGCCTCCTTGCGGCTCAGCGCCTCCTCGTAGAGGCGCGGCGCCTCGAAGTTCCAGTGGACGGCCTTCAGGTCGCGAAAGCCGATCGCTTCCGCGCCGTGGCCCGTGTTGAACTCACCGATATTGGTCACGTTCGTGTCTCCCGAGCCCCTGGTTCGTGCCGTTTCGCAACCCGGACAGGTCAGGGTGTCCGTGGCTCATTCGTGGAAGCGTCCGATCGCTCGCCGCTCCCGGCCCCGCTTTGGTTGGACAGCCACGCTGTCGCGTCAATATGTATTTTTGGCCTAGACTACCAAGCACAACCAAATGTAGGCCGAGGATGTGTGGAGAAAACCGGCCCCTCAGGACCATTCAAGTGTCGGCCCACCCCAGACCATGAATGGCAAGATCCTGTCCGGGTGCTTCGTGGACGGATCTGCTATATTGTAACATGGTCGACCAGATACTCTGACGGCTCGACGGCGGGCGCGCGGCGAGACGCGCCCTTCCACATGGGCTGCCTGTACCGCTATGCGCTGTGGGGGCGCCCGCCCCGTCCGCAGGCCCCTGCCCCGTGCCGTGCACGAGTGAGTTCGAGAACCCATGCCTCAAGCCGTCGCCGGACCCGAGATCGAGCGCCTGATCCAGCTCCTCGCTCGCATGCCGGGGCTCGGCCCTCGCTCCGCCCGGCGCGCCGCCCTGCAGCTGATCAAGAAGCGGGACACGCTGCTCGGCCCCCTCGCCGAGGCGATGCGGATCGCCGCCGAGAGCATCGTGGTCTGCAGCACGTGCGGCAACGTCGATACCCGCGACCCCTGCACCGTCTGCCGCGATCCGGCCCGCGACCCGACCACCCTCGTGGTGGTCGAGGACGTGTCCGATCTCTGGGCGCTGGAGCGATCGGGCGCGGTTTCCGCGCGCTACCACGTGCTCGGAGGCGTGCTCTCCGCCCTCGACGGGGTGCGGCCGGAGCATCTCAACATCGCCAAGCTCGTGGAGCGTGCGAGCGACCCGGCAGTCACGGAGGTGATCCTGGCGCTGAACGCGACCGTCGACGGCCAGACCACGGCCCATTACGTCACCGAATCGATCCGCCACCTGAATCTCAAGGTGACCCGGCTCGCCCACGGCGTGCCGGTCGGCGGTGAGCTCGACTATCTCGACGAGGGAACGCTCTCGGCGGCGATCCGCAGCCGGACGGCGTTCTGAACCCTCTTCATTTGACCGCTTCGGCGCCCCACCCTATTGCCTTGCGCTTTCGCGCATCGCCCGCGCGCGCGCCCTGCCCCCGTCGAGCCATTCCCGTCGATCCATGGCCATCCTTCCCCTCGTCATCCTGCCGGATTCGCGCCTGCGGCTCGTCTCCGAGCCCGTCGGCTCCGTGACGGGCGAGATCCGCAAGCTCGCCGACGACATGCTGGAGACGATGTATGACGCGCCCGGCGTCGGCCTCGCGGCGATCCAGATCGGCGTGCCGAAACGGCTCGTGACCATCGATACCTCGAAGGAGGAGAATGTCCGCCGTCCGCAGGTCTTCATCGATCCGGTGATCACCTGGGAATCGGAGGAGACGCGCAGCTACGACGAGGGCTGCCTGTCGATCCCCGATTACTATGCCGAGGTGATCCGGCCCGACCGGGTCCGCGTGCGCTTCCTCGACCTCGACGGGCAGACGCAGGAGATCGAGGCGGACGGCCTGCTCGCCACCTGCATCCAGCATGAGATCGACCACCTGAACGGCACGCTGTTCATCGATCACATCTCGAAGCTGAAGCGCGACCGCGTGATGAAGAAGTTCACCAAGGCGGCCAAGCGCGACGCCGCCTGATGCGCGTCGTCTTCATGGGCACCCCGGATTTCGCGGTGCCGACGCTCCAGCGCCTGGCGGAAGACGGGCACGACATCGTGGCCGTCTACACCCGCGCGCCCGCCAAGGCCGGCCGCGGCATGGCCCTGCGCCCCTCTCCCGTCCACGCGCTGGCCGACAGGCTCGGCGCCCCTGTGCTGACGCCCGCGAGCCTGAAGGGTCCCGAGGCGGTCGCGACCTTCGCGGAGCACCGGGCCGACGTTGCGGTGGTCGTCGCCTACGGCCTGCTGCTGCCCCAGGCGATCCTCGACCTGCCGGGCCACGGCTGCCTGAACCTGCACGGCTCGCTGCTGCCGCGCTGGCGCGGCGCCGCCCCGATCCAGCGTGCGGTGATGGCGGGCGATGCCGAGAGCGGCGTCGGGGTGATGCGGATGGAGGCCGGTCTCGATACCGGCCCGGTGGCGCTGGAGGCGCGGCTGCCGATCTCGACCGGCATGACGGCCGGCGAATTGCACGATGCCCTGATGCCACTTGGCGCCGGGCTGATGGCGGAGGCGCTGCGCCGCCTGGAGCGGGGCAACCTTGCCTTCACGCCCCAGCCCGCGGAGGGCGTCGTCTACGCGCACAAGATCACCAACGACGAGGCCCGGATCGACTGGTCCGAATCCGCCGAGGCGGTGGCGCGCAAGGTCAACGGGCTCGCGCCCTTCCCGGGCGCCTTCTTCGAGGCCGATCTCGGCAAGGGGCTGGAGCGGGTGAAGGTGCTGCGCGCCTTGGCCGCCGCCGGCACCAGCGCGCCGGGCACCCTCCTCGACGCCGACGCCACGGTCGCCTGCGGCAGCGGCGCCGTGCGCTTGGTCGAGCTGCGCCGCGCCGGCAAGGGCGGCAGCGCCAGCGGCGCCGACTTCCTGCGCGGTGCCCGGCTTGAGCCCGGCGCCCGGCTCGCCTGAGCGGCGGACGCCATGCCGCGCTACAAGCTCGTCATCGAGTATGACGGTGCGCCCTTCTGCGGCTGGCAGCGGCAGGCGGAGGACCCGTCCGTGCAGGCGGCGCTGGAGGCGGCGGTTCTGCGCTTCTCCGGCGAGTCGGTGCGCCTGACCTGCGCCGGGCGCACCGATGCGGGCGTCCACGCCATCCATCAGGTCGCCCATCTCGATCTTGCCAAGGACTGGCGCACGGACACGGTGCGCGACGCGCTGAACGCGCATCTGCGCCCGCTGCCCGTCGCGGTGCTCTCCGCGGAGATCGTGCCGGAGAGCTTCGACGCGCGCCATTCCGCGATCCGGCGGCATTACCGCTACCGCATCCTCAACCGCCGGAGCCCGGCCGCGCTGACCCGCGCCCAGGTCTGGCACGTGCCCTGGCCTCTCGACGCGGACCTGATGCACGCGGCCGCGCAGCGGCTCACCGGCCGCCACGATTTCTCGGCCTTCCGCGCCGCCGAATGCCAGGCGAACAGTCCGGTGCGGACGCTGGAGCAGCTCGACGTGGCCCGGCAGCAGGTCGGCCTGTTCGAGGAGATCGTGGTCTCGACCGCAGCCCGCTCGTTCCTGCACCATCAGGTCCGCGCCATGGTCGGCACGCTGATGCTGTCGGGATGCCGCCGCCTAGGCGCAGACGACGTCGCCGAGATCCTGGCGACCCGGGCCAAGCACCGCTGCGGCCCGCTCGCGCCGGCCTGCGGACTGACCTTCGCCGGCGTGGACTACGCCGAAGCGGAGAAATAGGCGTCGAGCACCCGCCGATAGATCGCCGTCAGCCGCGCGATGTCGGCGACCGCCACGCATTCGTCGACCTGATGCATGGTCTCGCCGACGAGGCCGAATTCGATCACCGGGCAGGCGTCCTTGATGAAGCGCGCATCCGAGGTACCGCCGGTGGTCGAGAGCGCCGGGCGCCGGCCCGTCTCGGCCTCGATCGCGTCCGAGACGAGGTCCACGAAGGCGTCGGGCCGGGTGAGGAAGGCCGGGGCGTTCGAGGGCTGCAGCGCGAGTGTGTAGCGCACCGCGTTGCCGGCCGCCGTCTGCAACCGCGCGCGGATCTCGTCGCCCAGCGTCTGCGCGGTCCAGATGTCGTTGAAGCGGATGTTGAACACGGCCCGCGCCTCGGCCGGGATGACGTTGGTCGCGGGGTTGCCGACGTCGATCGTCGTGAATTCCAGGTTCGAGGCGTCGAAATGCTCGGTGCCGCCGTCGATCGGATCGGCGGTCAGCGCCGCGACAAGACGGATCAGGCCGGGGATCGGGTTCTCGGCCCGGTGCGGATAGGCGACATGCCCCTGCCGCCCGTGCACGGTGAGCGTGCCGCTGAGCGAGCCGCGCCGGCCGATCTTGATCATGTCGCCGAGGGCCTGCGGATTGGTCGGCTCGCCGAGCAGGCAATGATCGAAACGCTCGCCGCGCGCCTTCGCCCAGTCGAGGAGCTTCACCGTGCCGTTGACCGCCGGCCCCTCCTCATCGCCGGTGATCAGGAAGGCGATGGAGCCCCGCTCCAGTCCGTATGCGCGCAGGTGCTCCAGCGTCGCGGCGAGCATGCAGGCGACGCCGCCCTTCATGTCGGCGGCGCCACGGCCGTAGAGCATCCCGTCCGCCACCGTGCCGCCGAACGGGTCGTGCCGCCAAGCGCCCGCGTCGCCCGGCGGCACCACATCGGTATGACCGGCGAAGACGAGGCAGGGCGCGCCGGTGCCGATCCGGGCGTAGAGATTCGCGATGTCCGGCGTCCCGGGCTCGGAGAAGACCGGCCGCTCCACCGCGAAACCCGCCTCGCCGAGCACCTGGGCGAGCAGAGCGAGCGCCCCGCCCTCCTCCGGCGTGACCGAGGGGCAGCGGATCAGGGCCTGGGCGAGATCGAGGGCAAGGGAGGACATGGCGCGTTCCGAGAGGCGAGCGGGGCGGACACGATCACGCCGCCGGATTCGGCGCAAGATCCAGACCGTTAAAATTTAGCGCAATTAGGCGCCTATTCACCGCAAGTCTCGATCTCGATTTGAGCATCTATTGCGTAATTCCATTCTATAGCCGTAGTGATTGTGGAGAAAGGAGCCGATCGACACAATCATGAGTGAAAATACGGATCAAGACACTTCTGAGGGTTGCATGTCGGATCTCGACACGCAGAAGCACACCTTCGTCACGATTCCGGCCGCCGTGATCATGCCGGGCGGCGCGATCGCGGCCTGCGTGGTTCGCGACATCACGCCGAAGGGCACCCGCATGTCGATCGCGCGGCGGCACAAGCTCCCGTCCACCTTCCTGCTGCGCATGCCGAAATACGCCAAGCCCTTCCCCATGCGCCTGGTCTGGCAGGAGGGCGACTTCGCGGGCGCGACCCTCGACCTGCCGGCCGCCAAGGAGAAGGCGGCCGGAGCCGAGGCGGCGAACGCGCCGCCTATTTCACCATCGACACCTGGGCGTCGCCCGTCCGGCGCAGGACGCTGACGGTGACGTCGTCCGCCAGCCGGTGCAGCTTGAGGTCGAGGCGGCTGCCGCCGAGCTTCAGGTTGAAGATCGAGATGCCGTCCAGGAAGGGCGGCAGGATCGGGTTGCGGAAGCGCACGCGGTTGCGCGCGTGGTCGATTTCCAGCCCGAGGCAGGCCGCCAGGAAGGCGAAGGGGGCGGCTGCCGCCCAGGCCTGCGGGCTGCAGGCCACCGGATAGGAGACCGGCCCGCGCTGGCGCCGCCGCATGAAGCCGCAGAACAGCTCGGGCAGGCGCTTCTGGTCCTGGTAGAGCGAGGTCTCGAACATGCCCTGGAAGATCCGGGCCGCCTCCTGCTTGAGGTCGTAGCGGGCAAGCCCCATCGCGATCATCGCGTTGTCGTGCGGCCAGATCGAGCCGTTGTGGTAGGACATCGGGTTGTAGCGCGCCTCGCCGCGGGCGATGGTGCGCACGCCCCATCCGTTGAACCCGTCCTTCGAGAGCAGCTGCTCGGCGACCTTGGCCGCGCGCTCGGGCAGCGCGATGCCGGTGAACAGGGCGTGCCCCGCATTCGAGGAGCGCACCGCGCACTGCTTCTTGGCCCCGTCGAGGGCGAGCGCGTAGGTGCCGATCTCCTCGTTCCAGAAGGCGGCGTCGAACGCCTCGCGCAGGGTGCGGGCCTCGTGGGTCAGCCGCTCGGCCAGGGCATCGTGGCCGAGCATGGCCGCGAGCTTCGCCATGCCGTTCTTGGCAGCGTAGACGTAGCCCTGCACCTCGCAGAGCGCGATCGGCCCCTTCGCCAGTTGTCCATCGGTATGGAAGATCGAATCGTGGCTGTCCTTCCAGCCCTGATTCTCCAGGCCCTTGTCGGTGTCGCGGGCATATTCCACGAAGCCGTCGCCGTCGCGGTCGCCGTACTCGTTCATCCAGGCGAGGGCGAGTTCCAGGGCCGGCCAGATCCGCGCGATCGTCTCGCGGTCGCCGGTGACGGCGTAGTACTCCCAGGCCAGCATCACGAAGAGCGGCGTGCCGTCGATCGTGCCGTAATAGTGCCGGAACGGCACCTCGCCGAGCATCGCCATCTCGCCGCGGCGGGTCTCGTGCAGCACCTTGCCGGGCTGCGCGTCGGCGGCCGGATCGACCGCCTTGGCCTGGGTCGAGGCGAGGTAGCGCAGCACGCCCTTGGCAAAATTCGGGTCGATCCACAGCGCCATCATCGCGGTGATGATGCCATCGCGGCCGAACACGGTGGAGTACCAGGGGATGCCGGCGAAGGGGTAGATGCCCTCGGGCGTCCGGCTCGCCAGCATGTAGAGGTCGGCGGTGGCGCGGCAGGCGCCCTCGTTGAACTGGTCGTTCGAGGAGATGATCGTGGTGATGCCGGCGCAGAGGGCGCGCAGGTCACGCCGCCCGTCGCGGTAGGCGCGGGCGAAGATCGTCCCCTCGGAGAGACCCTTCGGATGGCGGAGGCCGCCGCCGCTGCTGCCGGCCGCGAGGGAGAGCTTGGCCGCCGCATCCTCGCCGACCTGCTCGGCGCTCGGCGCGCTGATGAAGGCGCGGTGCGATTCAAACACCACGCGCACGAACAGCGAGGCCCGGCCGCCCGGCGGCAGGGAGACCTCGAACACCGCCTTGCCTGGCTCCAGGGTCTTCGGGGTCGGCCCGAAATGCAGGGCGGTGGTGCGCACGATCTCGTCGAGGCCGACATAGCGGAACTGCACCTCGGTCTCGCTCGCCACCTGAACGGCCCGGCGCCCGCGCCGCGGCCGGTCGGTGCCGCGCACCTCGAACAGGTCGCGGTAATCGGCGTCGAAGGTGACAGCGATCCGGAGGGTGCGGTGGCGCGAATCGTAGGAGCGCAGGCCGATCCGGTCGTAGCAGGCGCCCTTGAACAGGAACTTGGTGCGCTCGATCGCAATCACCTCGCGCGGGATCGTGGTCCCGTCATGGGCGTCGAGGCGGATGTCGGGCGTCGTCATGTCGACGCTCAGCGCGCCGTTGTCGTCCTGCATCACCGAGGAGAGCATCAGCGGGCGCTGGCCTTCCACGGTGAATTCGAGGCGCGAGAGATAGCGCGTGTCCTGAAAGTAGAGCCCCTCCGGCCCCGGCTGCACGCCGATATCGCCGTAGGAGTCGAGCACGGCGAAGGACTCGCCGTATTTGAGGGCGCGGAGCGGCCGCTCGGTGAGCGAGGTCTGCGCCTCGATGTGATAGGGGGGCAGCACCTCGTCGGCATCCTGGAAGCCGCGCAGAGCCGCCTTCATCGTGTTCTGCACCTTCGCCGTCACGCTCTCCGCCATGCTTCAGCTCTCCGGTCCGGGTGTGGTCAGGCTACGAATCGACAGGGCCGCCGCATCGCGATGCGGCGGCCCTTGTGACCGTCTGAGTTAGGCGCTTGTGGGACGCCCGCCAGGGTGCCCGGCCCGAAGCAGGCCCGGCGCCGGCACGAAATCCGGCGTCGCCGTCGTCAGGCCGGCATGGCGGCGACCGAGATCGCCGGACGGGCGGTGCCGTTCATCTCGCCATAATGCGGCGCGAAGGGCGCGGCCTTGGAGAGCTTGATGACCTCGCCCTGGCGCGAGAGCAGCTCCTCGTAGGCGGCGACGTACTTCTTCACCATGCATTCGGCGGTGAAGGCGGTCTCGAAGTGGCGGCGCACGCCGGCGCGGCTCATCGTCTTGACCTTGTCCACCGCGGCGACCGCCTCGTCCATCGAGTCGCAGAGCACGCCGCCGACACCGTCCTTGATCACCTCGGGGACCGAGCCGTTGCGGAAGGCGATCACCGGGGTGCCGGCCGACATCGCCTCGATCATCACCAGGCCGAAGGGCTCCGGCCAATCGATCGGGAAGGCGAGCGCCAGCGCGTTGCCGAGGAAGTCCTTCTTCTGCTCCTCGTTGATCTCGCCGATATACTCGATCAGCGGGTGGTGGATCATCGGCTCGATGACCTCGTCCCAGTACTCCTGGTCCGCCTTGTCGACCTTCGCGGCGATCTTCAGCGGCACGCCGGAGCGCTTGGCCATCTCGATCGCGCGGTCGGGGCGCTTCTCGGGCGAGATGCGGCCGAGGAAGGCGAGGTAGCCGCCCTTCGATTCGGGGTAGAACGGGCAGTTCTCCGCCGGCAGGCCGTGATGGATGGTCGACAGCCAGTTCGAGTTCGAGGGCATGGGCAGGCGCTGGTTGTCGGAGATCGACACCAGGGGCATGCCGGTGAAGGTCTTGTAGACCGGCATGAAGTCCGGCACGTCGAGGCGGCCGTGCATCGTGGTGACGCACTTGTAGTAGAGATCCTCGAACATCGGGTACTGCAGCAGGTCGATGTGGAAGTGCAGGATGTCGAATTCGTGCGCCCTGCGATGGACCTGATGCAGCATCGCGAGATGGCTCGCGGTGTGGTCGCGGTAGCCGAGCAGGCGCAGGCCCTCCGGCGTGCAGGCCGCAAGCTTGGCGCTCGTCTGGGAATCGCCGCTGGCGAACAGGGTCACATCATGGCCCTGGCGGACGAGTTCTTCGGTGATCCAGCTCACGACGCGCTCGGTGCCGCCGTAGAACTTCGGAGGGACGGCCTCCGAAAGCGGGGCAATCTGGGCAATGCGCACGAAAGTGTCTCCTGTGAAGGCCGGAATTTCGGGGATCTAACCCGTTCGGGCCTGAGTGGGACATGAACGAAACGGACGGCCAAGGTTTATGGTTCCTGGGCACCGCCACGGTCACGCGCGATTTGTGCAACGCGCAAACCGGTCCCCGATTTCCACGCCTCACCGCTGATTCGTGCGCGGTTTCGGGCCGGATGCGCCCCAGCCGCGCCGGGCGACGCCGCAGGCGGCGCGCCTTCGGGGCCGGGCATTGATGCGGCGTCTCGTTTCTGTCATAAGCCGCCCCGCGTCGAACCGCCCGGCCGTAGGGCTGCCGTGGCGGTTCGTGCTGCTCCTCAATGAAGCATCAAAGGCGCGTGGTTCCGGTCTCCCGGCCGGAAGCGTTCGCGCTATCGGAGAGCCAAATGCCCAAGCTGAAGACGAAATCGGGCGCCAAGAAGCGCTTCAAGATCACCGGGACCGGCAAGGTCCTCTACGCCCAGGCCGGCAAGCGCCACGGGATGATCAAGCGGACGACGAAGCAGATCCGCAACCTGCGCGGCACCACGACCCTGTTCGAGGGCGACGCCGCCAACGTGAAGAAGTACTTCCTGCCGAACCAGCGGTAAGTCCTTCATCCTTAAGCGTATCTGAATTCTAGAATTCCAGGAGATATCCCATGGCCCGCGTCAAGCGCGGCGTGACGAGTCACGCGAAGCACAAGAAGGTCCTGAAGGCGGCGAAGGGCTATTACGGCCGTCGCAAGAACACGATCCGCATCGCCAAGCAGGCGGTCGAGAAGGGCATGCAGTATGCCTACCGCGACCGCAAGAACAAGAAGCGCACCTTCCGCGCCCTCTGGATCCAGCGCCTCAACGCCGCGGTCCGTGAGCATGGCCTGACCTATTCGCGCTTCATCAATGGCCTCGCCAAGTCGGGCATCGTCGTCGACCGCAAGGCCCTGTCGGAGCTCGCCATCCACGAGCCGGCGAGCTTCGCCGCCGTCGTCGAGAAGGCCAAGGCCGCCCTCCCGAAGGCCGCCTGAGCGCGACCCGGCATCCCGCGATGCTGCGAAAGGCGCGGCGCTCCTCGTGAGCGCCGCGCCTTTGCTTTTTCCGGCGCCTCGCAATGCGGCGATGCGGGCGCCCGTCGTTTGCGCGCTTGCGTGAGATCGCGCAAACGCGCAAACGCCTCCGCACCAGCACGACCAGCGGCGACATGACGACCGGCGACATGGCAACGACCGACCTCGACACCCTCGAACGCGATCTCCTGGCCCAGGTCGAATCCGCCTCCGACGAGGCGGCGCTCGAGGCCGTGCGCGTCGCCGCGCTCGGCAAGAAGGGCAGCGTCTCGGACCTCCTGAAGACCTTGGGCGCCATGACGCCCGACGAGCGCAAGACCCGCGGCCCCCAGATCAACGGGCTGCGCGACCGCGTTCAGGGCGCGCTTGCCGGCCGCCGGGAAGCGCTCGCCGAGGCGGCGCTCGAGGCCCGTCTCGCAGCCGAGCGGATCGATGTGACGCTGCCCTTGCGCGAGGCGCCGGAAGCGCGCGGACGCATCCACCCGATCTCCCAGGTCGTGGACGAGATCACCGCGATCTTCGCCGATATGGGCTTCGCGGTGGCCGAGGGGCCGGACATCGAGACGGACGAGCTGAACTTCACCGCGCTCAACTTCCCGCCCGGCCATCCGGCGCGCGAGATGCACGACACCTTCTTCCTCGCGCCCGACGCGCAGGGGAAGCGGAAGGTGCTGCGCACGCACACCTCGCCGGTCCAGATCCGCACCATGCGCACCAAGGCGCCGCCGATCCGGGTGATCATCCCGGGCCGGACCTACCGGCACGATTCCGACCAGACCCACACGCCGATGTTCCACCAGTGCGAGGGGCTGGTGATCGACTCGGCGGCCAATATCGCGAACCTGAAATGGGTCCTGGAGGAGTTCTGCCGCGCCTTCTTCGAGGTTGACGCCGTGAAGATGCGCTTTCGGCCCTCGTTCTTCCCCTTCACGGAGCCCTCGGCCGAGGTCGACATCCAGTGCGCCCGCAAGGGCGGCGAGATCCGTTTCGGCGAGGGCACGGATTGGCTGGAGATCCTCGGCTGCGGCATGGTCCACCCCAACGTGCTGCGCAATTGCGGTCTCGATCCGGACCAGGTCCAGGGCTTCGCCTTCGGCGTCGGTCTCGACCGCATCGCCATGCTCAAATACGGCATGCCGGACCTGCGCCCCTTCTTCGAGGCGGATGTGCGCTGGCTCGACCATTACGGCTTCCGCCCGCTCGACGTGCCGAGCCTGGTCGCCGGCCTGACCGCCTGATCCCTGCGGCGGCCGCGGGCCGCCCTCCGCGCATCCTGCCCGGCGCGCCGGCCCGACCGGCGCCTGCCGAGGGACCTATCCGATGAAGTTCACGCTCTCCTGGCTCAAGGACCACCTCGATACCACCGCGACCCTGGACGAGATCGCCGAGACGCTCACGCGCATCGGCCTCGAGGTCGAGGGCATCGAGGACAAGGCCGCCGCCCTGAAGCCCTACGTCGTGGCCAAGGTGCTCACCGCCGAGCAGCATCCGAACGCCGACCGGCTGCGCGTCTGCACCGTCGATGCCGGCGACGGCCAGCCGCTGCAGGTGGTCTGCGGCGCGCCCAACGCCCGCGCCGGCATGCTCTCGGTCTTCGCGCCGCCGGGCACCTACGTTCCGGGCAAGAACATCACCCTCGCGGTCGGCACCATCCGCGGTGTCGAGAGCCGGGGCATGCTCTGCTCGGGCGCCGAGCTGGGCCTCGGCGACGATCATGACGGCATCCTCGACCTGCCCGCGGACGCGCCCGTCGGCACGCCCTACGCGCTCTATGCCGGGCTCGACGATCCGGTCATCGAGATCAACCTGACCCCGAACCGGCCGGACTGCACCGCCGTCACCGGCATCGCCCGCGACCTCGCCGCGGCCGGTCTCGGCAGCCTGAAGCGCGAGCCGCAGCCGCCGGTGCGCGGCGAGGGCCCCTGCCCCGTGGGCGTCAGCCTCGACCTCGACCCGAACCACCGCGACCTCGCCCCGCTCTTCGCCCTTCGCCTCGTGCGCGGCGTGCGCAACGGGCCCTCGCCCGACTGGATGCAGGCGCGGCTGCGGGCGATCGGGCTTCGCCCGATCAACGCGCTCGTCGACATCACCAACTACATGACCTTCGACCGCGGCCGGCCGCTGCACGTCTTCGACGCGGCCAAGGTGCAGGGCGACCTCTCCGTCCGCCTCGCCCGCGAGGGCGAGAGCCTGAAGGCGCTCGACGGCCGCACGCACGCGCTCACCGCCGAGATGGTGGTGATCGCTGATCGGCAGGGCATCGAGTCGATCGCCGGCATCATCGGCGGCGAGGCCTCGGGTTGCGACGAGACCACCACCGACGTGCTGATCGAATCGGCCCTGTGGAATCCGCAGAACATTGCACAGACCGGGCGGCGCCTCGGCGTCGTGACGGATGCCCGCTACCGCTTCGAGCGCGGCGTCGATCCGGCCTCGACCCTGCCCGGCCTCGACATCGCCACCCGCCTCGTCCTCGAGATCTGCGGCGGCAGCCCGACCGAGGCCGTGATCGCGGGCGAGCTGCCCGAGACCGAGCATGTCATCGACTTCCCGTGGACGGAGGTGCGCCGGCTCGCCGGCATCGACCTGCCGCGGCCGGAGATGAAGGTGATCCTCGAGTCCCTCGGCTTCCACGTGGCCGGCTCGGGCGACCGGGTGAAGGTACTCACCCCCTCCTGGCGCCCGGACGTCGAGGGTAAGGCGGATCTCGTCGAGGAGATCGTGCGCATCGCCGGTCTCGACCGGATCGAGGCGAAGCCCCTGCCCCGGCCCGCCAGCGTCGCGAAATCCGTGCTCACGCCCCTGCAGAAGCGCACCCGCCTCGCCCGCCGAGCGCTGGCGAGCCGCGGCCTGATGGAGGCGGTGACCTGGTCCTTCATCCCGCACGCCGTTGCCGAACTGTTCGGGGGCGGACGCGCGGATCTGGTTCTCGCCAACCCGATCGCCTCCGACCTGTCGGACATGCGCCCGAGCCTCGTCCCCGGCCTCGCGCGCGCGGCCCAGCGCAACGCCGACCGCGGCTACCCGGATGTGGCCCTGTTCGAGGTCGGCCAGTGCTTCGGCAACGACGAGCCCGAGGGGCAGTCCCTGCGTGCGGCGGCCCTGCGCCGCGGCACCGCCGGCTTCACCGGGGCCGGCCGGCACTGGGACGGCACGGCCGCGACCGTCGACGCCTTCGAGGCCAAGGCCGACGCCCTCGCCCTGCTGGCGAGCCTGGGCGTGCCGACTGGTGGCCTGCAGGTGGCCGCTGGCGGCCCGGCGTGGCTCCATCCCGGCCGGTCCGGCACCCTGCAATTCGGGCCGAAGAATCAGGTCGGCTTCTTCGGCGAGATCCATCCGCGGGTCATGAAGGCCCTCGACCTGAAGGGGACGCTCGTCGCCTTCGAGATCGATCTGGGCGCCCTGCCGCTGCCGAAGCAGAAGGCGACCAAGACCAAGCCCGTCCTGGCGCTGTCCGACTTCCAGCCGCTCTCGCGCGACTTCGCCTTCGTGGTCGGCCGCGACGTGCCGGCGGGCGAGATCGTGCGCGCGGCGCAGGGCGCGGAGCGCAAGCTCGTCGCAGGCATCGACGTGTTCGACATCTACGAGGGCGCGGGCATCCCCGAGGGCCAGAAGTCGGTGGCCATCGCCGTCCGGCTCCAGCCCGTCGAGCGCACCCTGACCGATGCCGAGATCGAGACGGTGAGCCAGCGGATCGTCGCCGAGGTCGCGCGCAAGACCGGCGCCACCCTGCGGGCCTGACCGGGGCCCCGGCCTCGCCCGCCACAAGCCGGCGGAGCGACCGGATCGGGGCTCTCCCCATATCGCATCGCCTGGCGCCGAACCGGCCACCCAAGGAGCGGAGCATGGACGACGCCGCGCTGATCGAGGCACTCTCGGGCTCCCTCCACCTGCCGAAGGCCGCGCTGCGCGAGGCGCTGGAGCGGCCGGAGGTACTCGCGCCGGAGACCCTGCGGCTCCTCGAGAAGTCCGCCTCCGGCGCCGACCTGGAGGAGGCTGAAGCGAGCCTGATGTTCTGGGGCCTGCACGTGCTGGCGCATGCCCGGGACGGGCGCGCCCTGCCCCCGCTCCTGCGTCTGCTGCGCCAGGACGGTGACACGGTCGATGCCTATCTCGGTGACGCCGTCACCACGACGCTCGCCAAGGTCGTTGCGAGCCTGTTCGATGGGGATCCGGCGCCGATCTTCGCGCTCATCCTCGACAGCACTGTGGACGATCCCGTGCGGCAGGCGTTGTTCTCGGCCTGCATCACCCTCTGCCACACAGGCCGGATCCCACGGGAGGCCCTGCACGCCCTGCTCGTGCGTTTCGACGAGGCCTCCGCGGCCGTCGAGGAGGCGCCGGCCTGGATCGGCTGGGAGGAGGCGATCGCGCAGCTCGGCTTCCGCGATCTGGCACCAAGGGTCGAGGCCGCGCGGCGCGACGGACGCATCACCGATGAGTTCAGCGACTTCGCCTGGTTCAAGGAGACCCTGCGCAAGGCGGAGGCGCGGCCGGACGACCTGCGCCGCTTCGACCGCTGGAGCTACGGCACCCTCGACGATCCGCTGGACGACCTCGCCTGGACGGCGGAGGGCGCCGGAGAGCCGCAGCGCAACCCGTACAAGGATGTGGGCCGCAATGACCCCTGCCCCTGCGGCAGCGGCAAGAAGTTCAAGAAATGCTGCCTGCCGACGGTCGAAGCCGACCTATAGCATCGGCAGCGTGCGGGGACGCGGCCCCCGCGGGAAATGCGCATCGATCATCGCGATCTCGGCCGCGTTCAACACGAGATCGGCAGCGCCGGCATTCTCGATCGCCCGCGCGGCGCGCACGGTCTTCGGCACGGTGAAGGTGTTGTCGAGCCGCGTGAGGAAAGCCAGGGCCACCGCGTAGGGCGTCGTCCCGTGGGCTTGGGCGATGCTCGCGAGCACGGCGCCGCCCGCGCTCGACGGGTCGGGAAATTCGCCGCTTCCGAAGGGTGAGTAGCCGACGAGCGCGACGCCGTGCTGCGCGCACCAGGGGATGACCGCGTGCTCGATGGCCCGTTCGCCGAGGTGGTAGAGCACCTGATTGCAGGCGATGCGGTAGGGCCCGGCGATCCGCAGCGCGGCTTCCAGATCGTCCACGTCGAAATTGCTGAGCCCCCAGGACAGGATCTTGCCGTCGCGGCGCAGGTCCTCGAACCCCGCAATCGTTTCCTCGAGCGGATGATGACCGGGCCAGTGCAGCAGGTAACAGTCGAGCCGGTCGGTGCCGAGGCGCTTCAGCGACTGCTCGCAGGCGCGCACGACTCCGCGGCGCGTCGCGTTGCCGGGCACCACCTTGGAGACGAGAAAGACTTCCTCCCGGAGACCTTCAACGGCCTCGCGCACGATCGCCTCGCCGTCGTCGTACATCTCGGCCGTATCGATATGCGTCATTCCCGCATCGATGCCGGCCCGCAACGCCTCCACCGCGGCGGAGCGGTCCGCCGAGTCGATGCGCCACGTGCCCTGGCCGATCACGGGCACCCGTACCCCCGTCGAGCCGAAGCCTCTGGCGTACATGCAGCGCTCCCTCTCGTGCCGCCGACTTTCACGACGCGTCCGCGGCTTCGTCATGCGCGTCCGGCAGAACCCAACCTGTGGTTGTTGGGCTCGGGGCGGGCGCGTCGCATCCGCGTAGACCGCCTTATTCACGCCATCAACGGGGAATGAGCAATGGGTCGGTCCCGTCGTCGGTGGTAGACTTTCGGCCAGGATGTCGCTTACGGGCGGCCCGGCCTCGCCGTCGCTGCGGACGTGGACCGAACGGGGGGCGTGGATGCTGCCGCAGCATCGCTGGTTCTGGATCTTCATCCTGCTCGCCACGGCGGGGGCCGGCGTCGTCTACAATTTCGTCTTCGCCGCGGGCGCGTCGCCGCTCGCCGGGCTCGCCTACGGCCTGTGCATGGGCGGCACGGCCCTCGCCTTCGATCGCGGACTGATCCTGGCAGGCCTCCAGGCCCACATCCGCCGCCTGCCGGCCGTCCTGTTCGTGCCGGCGGCCGAGCTCGCCTACGTCGCCATGATCGTCCTCGGCAATGCCCTCGGTGGCCTCGTCGTCTGGACCTTCGGATTGACGGGCGATCCGCTGAACGAGGCGATCCGGATAACGCCGCGCGTGCTCACCTACGCGCTCGCCGTCTCGGCGCTTCTGGTCTTCGTCATCCGCATGCGCGACCTCATCGGGGCCGAGGTCTTCGTGAACCTGCTCGTCGGGCGCTACCACCGACCGGTTGAGGAGGAACGGATCTTCCTGTTCCTCGACGTGGTCGGCTCGACCGCTTTCGCCGAGACCCATGGCGACCTGCGCGCTCAGGAATATCTGAGCGCCGTCTTCGCGGCCCTCGCCGAGCCGGTGCGGCGCAATCTGGGCTCGACCGACGACTATATCGGCGACCTTGCCATGATCACCTGGCCGATGAGCCGGGGCCTGCCCGAGGCACGCTGCGTCGCCTGCGTCTTCGACGTGCTCGACAAGATCGAAGCGGAGGCTGACAGCTGGATCGCCCGTTTCGGCACGGTGCCGCGCCTGCGGGCCGCCTTGCATGGCGGCTCGGTCGTGACGGCCGAAGTCGGTGTCGACCGGCACAAGATCGCCTATTTCGGGGATGCGGTGAACGTCACCTCCCGGATCGAGGCCCTGTGCCGCCCGCTCGGCGCCAGCATCCTGATCTCGCAGGATCTGCTCGACCGTTTGCCGGATTTGCCACCCGGCATCCAGGCTCGCTCCCTCGGCGCGCATGCCCTGCGCGGTCGCGGCCAGCCCCTGTCGATCGCCACTCTCGAACGGGACGTGGCGGGGACGGACACGGTACGGCCCCTGCGCCGGCCGATCCGGGCGATGGGGCGGCGCTGATGGCAGGCGACGGCGCCTTGCGCATCCTTCGCCCTCTCCTGCAATTCGGCTTCCCGCTCGCCGGCCTGATCGTGATCGGGCACGCGGTTGTCATTTCGATGGGCGGGGATATCGAGCGCTGGCAGTTCGCCCTCGGCGTGCTGCTGATCCTGCTCAGCTTCAGCGCCCGGCTGGTGCCGGCACCGCAGCGCCGCTGACGCGACAGGACCGAACGCTCGCCGCCGGAGCGCCCGTCGCTCCGGCCGAGACGGCATCGATCGTATCGGGTGCACCGCACTTGTCCGCAGGACTGGCGGCCCAGTCACGGCACAGGCGCTAACGCGCGATCAGCGCCTTCAGTGCATCGTTGATCCGGTCCTGCCAACCGGGACCGTCCTTCTGGAAATGCTCAAGCACGGCGCTGTCGATGCGCAGCGTGACGCTCTCGCGAATTCCGGGGATCGCGGCAGAGGCAGGGGCTTCCACAGGACCTTCCGGCCGGCGCGTGGTGGCCGCCCGGAACGCGGCCTCCGCAGCTTTGCGCGGATCGGAGGATCGGCGACCTCGCGTCTCTGACAAGATCGTCAAGCCTTCTTCGCCGCGGCCTTGCGCGTGCCGGTCTTGCGGCTGGCAGGCGGCTCGGCGGCCTTTGCCTGGGCGTCGGCAGCTTCCTTTGCGAGACGCAGGGCCCGCAGGCGCACCGTCCGTTCATCGACGGCCTTGATCGCGGCGAGGTGCTCGGCCATCGCCTGCGCACCCTCGCGGGCCATGCGCTCCGCCCGCTCCGCTCGCTCCGCGCGGTTCTCAGCCTTCGCCTTGGCCTGAGCCTCGGCATCCTGAACCTCGTCGTCGATCTCGATCTCGGTGTCGATCTGCTGGCTCATCCTGTCCCTTTCTGGCCTGGCCGCCCGAGCGTTCGAGAACGCACGAGAGCATCGGCTGATGCAGGTCCGGCCCCGGAGGGGAGTGAATCACGGGCCGACATTCCGACCCGACGAACGGCCGCGAAGGATCTTCGGCGGGCACGGCACACAATATGTAGGGGGCCGTGCCGGAACCGCCAGCGTTAGACCAAAATTTCCCGCCCCAATTCCGGCTGGGACAACCGCTAGTCGCAGGATTTTTAGCTCCGAGAACGGCGCGTGACCGACGGATCATCAGATGTTCACCGGCGCGGCGGCGTCGATGCGGGAGCGGTTCAGGATGAGAGCCCGTCCCGATCGCATGGCGATCGGGACGGACGCTCGCTCGTTGTTTCGACGCGTCCTAGCGCGCAACCGTAAAGCGCAGCGGAATCGTGACCGACAGGCTCGGTACGGTGACCCCCGCCGGAGCCGCCGGCATTCCGCCCCGCACGGCCGCGAGGGCGGCGCTATCGATCTGGCCGATGCCGCTGCTGCTGGCGAGGCCGGCGCTGGTGACCTGACCCGACCGTGTGACCGTGAAGCGGACCGAGGCCACGCCGCCCGCCGTTCCGACGGCCGCGTTGCGATTCATCCGGCCGTGGATCGCGGCGCTGATCGCGCCCTGCCATTGCCGCATCGCCGAGGGGTCGTTGCCCGCCGCCGCCCGACCGCTGGCATTCTCCCGGGAGGATGCGGCGGAGCTCCGCTCGGCTCCCTGCGCAGCACGCGCCTGGCGGGCCCGCGCCTCGCGCTCGGCCTTGAGCTTGGCCTCCTTGGCCGCCTCGCGCCGCGCCTCGATGATCTCCTCGCGGCGCTTCTCCTCGCGGATCGCCTTCAGGCGCGCCTCGCGGGCCGCCTTCAGCTTCGCGAGATCGGGCTTCGGCTTCTCCGGCTCGAGGGGCTTGGGCTGCTCGGCCACCACGGGCGGCGGGGGCGCGAGCGGTTCAGCCTCAGGCGCGGTCGAGGTGATGACCTGGCTCTCGGGCTCGGCCGGCAACGCCTCGGTCGGCGCCTCGGTCATCGCCTGGGTCTCGGGCGGCCTCTCGGCCGGCACCTCCTCGGGCTTGACCTCGGCCACCTCAGGAGGCGGAGGAGGCTGCGTGGCCTCCTCGACCGGCTTCTCGACAGGCTGGGTCTCGGGCGGCGTCTCGACGCTCGCCTGCTGCTCGCTCTGCGTCTGGGTCGGCGCCTCGGTCATCAGGGGGGCGAGGTCGACCGTCACCTGCTGCTCGCCCGGCGGCGTCGGCGGGGTGAGGCGGAGATAGGTCAGTCCGATCAGGCCGAAACCGTGAAGCGCGAGGGCGACGAGCAGGGCGGCGACGAGGCCGGACGGTCGGTTCTTCGGGGCCTCCGGCATCGTCCCGGCGAGGCTCGGTCCGGCGGGCATGGGAGTCGCGCTCATCGGATCAGCGGGCCGCTCCGTCCGACGCCGCAGCCGGCGCGGCCGCGGCCGGGGACGGGCCGCCCGGCGACTGCGCGATCAGCGAGACCTTGCTGAACCCGGCCTGACCGACGAGGCCCATCACCTCCATGACCTTGCCGTAGGGCACGTCGCGGTCGCCGCGCACCAGCACGACCTGATCCTTGTTCTCGGCCGCCATCTCGCGCAGGCGCGGCACCAGGCTCTCGAGCGTGAAGATCTCCTTGGCGATCGAGGGTTGGCCCTCCTTGTCGACGGTGACCTCCAGAGGCTTCTTCGACTGGGCGACCTTAGCGGCGGCAGTCTTGGGCAATTGCACCGGAACGCCCGTCGTCATCAGCGGCGCCGCGACCATGAAGATGATCAGCAGCACCAGCATCACGTCCACCATCGGGGTGACGTTGATGTCGGCCATCGGCGTCGCGTCGAGGCCATCCTCGTCGTCGCCCCCGCTCGTGCGGATCGAACCCATCGCCATCGGATATATCCTCCGGGCCGGCGCCGCCCGCGCGAGCGCCGCGTCAAACCATCAAAACGACATGCTGAGGAGGCGCCCGGACCGTCCCGGGCGGGCGCCGAAGCAGGCTGCGCCCTACTCCGCAGCGGCCCGGCGCTGCACGCCGCGGTCGCGGGCGAGGCGGTTGCCGAGAACACCGATGCAGGAGACGAACGCGCTCTGGATGCGGGCCACGTCACCGGTGAGCTTGTTGTAGGCCATCACCGCCGGGATCGCGACGACGAGGCCGATCGCGGTGGCGAACAGCGCCTCGGCGATGCCGGGTGCCACCACCGCGAGTGAGGTGTCCTGGCTCTTCGCGATCGACGAGAAGGAGTTCATGATGCCCCAGACCGTGCCGAACAGGCCGATGAACGGGGCGGTCGAACCCGAGGTCGCGAGCAGCGCGAGGCCGCCCTGCATCCGCTTGACCTCCAAGCCGAGGGCGGCGCGCATGGCGCGCTCGATGCGGTCGCGGCGCTCGGCCCGGGTCTCGCTCGGATCCTGGTCGCGCCAGGCCTCGACGCCGGCCTGGACGACGCGGCCCGAGATGCCCGTCTGCGCGCCGTCGAGATTGCCGCCGGAGCGCACCAGGGCTTCGAAGGCCTTGGCCTGGCGCTTGGCCGCGGCGAGCCGCACGATCTTCTCGAAGACCACGGTCCAGCAGGCGATCGAGGCGACCACGAGCAGGAGCATCACGCCCTTCACGATCGGGTCGGCCTGAAGGAACAGGCCGACGAACGACAGATCGTGCGCGGCAGCGATCGGGGCGGAATTCTCCATCACGGGCTCCTCAAATCATGATCCGGTGCGGCAACGGCCGCATGCCGCCCGGAGGCGGGCTGCCTCCGGCCGGTCGTCGGGTTCGGTCCGGCCACCGCCCGCTCCGGGCGGCGGCGGCGGTCAGCGATCGAACGGAACGCTGGCCTTGGTCTCTGTCTCCGTCCGCTCGAGGCACGCGTCGCGGCCGCCGGCATCGCCCTCGCAGGCGAGCACGTCGTTGAGCAGCACGCGCCCGATCTTCGGGCAGGCGATGCCGGAGAATTCGAAGATCTTCACGGTTGTCTTGCGCGCCGGCAGCGGGCCGAGCTCGACCGCGACCCGCTTCTGCGCCACGCCCTCGGTGTCGAAGGCGAAGAGGTCCACCTTGTAGGATTTCAGCGCGCCGCCGCGGCCGTTATCGACCAGCATGGTGACGCGGCAGGCCTCGCCGGCGGGCTCGAGACGGTTGAGCTGCAGCTTCAGCGGCGCCTTGTCCGCCGATACGGCTTCCTGCGCGGCGGCGGGCCCGGCAACGGCGAGGCAGGCCGCCGCGGCGACTGCCGCGCGCCCGAGCCGAATCTGCCCGAAGGCCCCTGCGAAAACCCGTCTCGTCACCGTCGGTATTCTCCTCGCCCTGCGCGTCATTCGTCCCGAATCCAGCGCCGTCTCAGTGCAGCCGCCCGCCCGCCGGCCGGACATCGGGGCCGCTGCCAAGCCGCTCGGCCGCAGCGTCGATCGCCACGACGGCCGCGCGCACCGCCGCGACCAGCCGCGGCGCCGATTCCCGGCCGGTGATCGTCGCCGCGTCCCGCGCCACCTCGTCCCAGAGGCAGCGACGGCCGCGCCCGAGCAGGCCGACCAGCGCGCATTCATGGCCCGTCACGCGGCAGCAGGTCGCCGGCATGAAGGACCAATCCCGGTCGCGCTCCGCCCGAAGGGCACGCACGATGCCGACCGCGCAGGCCACCAGGCGCCCGCCATCCTCGACACCGAGCAGGCGCTCGGCGCCGTCGAAGGCTGCGTCCCAGCAGGCCACGTCGCTCGTCATGTAGCCGGCTGCCACGAAGCGGACGACGGACAGGGCGAGGACGTCGGCATCGTCCCCGCACACGTCGGTGACCCGCGGCATCGGGCTCTGGCTCGGCGGGGTCGACGACGCGGTCATGAAGCCTCCGGTCCGGCAAGCGGCCCGCGAGCCGCCGGCCACGAGCGAAGAATGCTTGCGGCGATATCCGAGGTCGCCCCTCCGGATCAAGGCTTGCCGAGAAAATCAGAGCAGTTCCAAACTGTTACTCGAATGGCCCGAGCCGATGAAGGCGGTCGTCCCGAAGTATTGGCGCAGCATTGCCATTTTATCCCGCTACACCGTGCCGCTTCATCCCGGAGTTGCCCGCGATCGGCTTTTCGAAGCGGTGCGCCGAGCGGCATCGGTGGCCATACGCCGCTGTGCAGGGGCGGCCGGCGCCGGCCGCCATCCCTTGATGAGCGCCGCGCAGCCGCCATATCCTGGCCGTCCCGGCCCGGTGCCGGGTGGAGCGCTGCGCGCGCGGGCTCCAGTGCGACGAGGTGCCCATCGGAGCCGGACCCGCGTCCGGAGCCACGGGGCCTCGCTGGAAGGCTTGGCCACGATGACCCGTCCCTCCCCGTTCGGACACCCATTCCTGCTCGGCTTCGACGAGATCGAGCAGGCCCTCGATCGGGTGTCCAAGGCCGCCAATGACGGCTATCCGCCCTACAATATCGAGCGCGTGCCGCGCACCGAGCGCGAGCCGGAGCGCCTGCGCATCACCCTCGCCGTGGCGGGCTTCTCCCGCGACCAGCTCGACGTGATGCTGGAGGAGAACCAGCTGATCGTGCGCGGCCGGCAGGTCGAGGACCGCGAGCGCCACTACCTGCACCGCGGCATCGCGGCGCGGCAGTTCCAGCGCGCCTTCCTGCTCGCCGACGGGATGGAGGTGCTCGGCGCCGACCTCTCGAACGGACTGCTCTCCATCGACCTCGCCCGGCCGGAGCCTGAGCGCGTCGTGCGCAAGATCGCGATCGCCGCGCGCGATTGATTACGGGGCGAGGGTTTCCCACATAGGCTTCAAGCCCCGCGGTCGCTTCGGGACCTCTGGGGCGACACGCTCTGCCTTGAAGGAGGGCACGCGCTATGACTGACCTGAATGCTTCCCCGCTGACCCCTGCCGATCTCGACCCCACCCAGTTCAACGCCGCCGATCTCGCGGCGCTCGGCGAGGGCCACATCGCCTATGTGCGCCCGATCCGATCGGACGAGGTGAAGCGGATGTTCCCGCAGGCCCCGGACCTCACGCCCGGCCTCGACCTCTTCGCCCTGCTCTCGGCCAGCGGCGCTCCGATCCTGCTCGCGGATTCGCGCGAGGTCGTGCTCGCGAACGCCTTCGCGCATGATCTGCAGCCGGTGAGCCTGCACTGAGCCGTCGCTGCCCCTGATCATCAGGCACGTTCCGGCCGTGACGGGGCTGATCGCCCCGTCCGAGCCCATTCCGGCGGCGCCGGGCCTTGGGCCCGGCGCCGTCAGCGCATCTCCGCCACCGCCGCCACGAGGCGCGCGATGTCCTCGGGCCGCGACAGGCGGTGGTCTCCATCCGCGATCAGGGTGAGCACCGTCCCCTCGGCCGGGAGCCGGTCGAGGAGCTTGAAGGCGTGCGGGTGCGGCACGTCCGGGTCGCGCATGCCCTGGAGGATGTGGACCGGGCAGCCGAGATCGAGCGGACCGGTGAGCAGCCGATTGGCGCGCCCGTCCTCGATCAGCCGCATGGTGACCGGGTCGGGCTCCGGCGCGTAGGCGCTCTGGCGCAGCCAGACGCCGTCGCGCTCCAGGGTATCGCGCACCGATTGCGGGAACTGCGCCCACATCAGGTCCTCGGTGAAGTCGAGGGCGGGGGCGATCAGCACGAGTCCGGCTGCCGGACCGGCCCCCGCGGCGAGACGGTTGCGCGCCGCGAGGCAGGCGATCCAGCCGCCCATCGACGAGCCGATCAGGACCGGGCGCTTCGGCGCGTGGGCCGCGATCACCGCCTCGGCGTCGGCGAGCCAGGTCGAGATCGTACAGTCGGCGAACGCCCCGCCGGACTGGCCGTGCCCCGTATAGTCGAAGCGCACGAAGCGCCGCCCGGCCTCAGCCGCCCAGGCATCGACGGCTGTCGCCTTGGTGGCGCCCATGTCCGAGCGGAAACCACCGAGCCAGACCACCGGCGGTCCGCTACCGTCGCGGACCCGCACCGCGATCCGACGCGCCCCGCCGCCCGTGCCGACATCGAGGAAGGCGAGGGTGTCGCCGCCATCAGCCATCTCGTTCTCCCGCTTGCGAGCTTCCCGCCCTGAACGCTTCGTCTTCAAGCTCCGTTTACCGGACCGTAAAGCGCGCCCACGATCCTGAGGCAATGTTCACACGCGTTTTGGCGGACCGCCCTCCGTCCCGTCCGGTGCGCCACCGATGATTGCGGGGACGCATCCCTTGACCGGATTCCGCTCCGAGGCCGCGCCGCTCGCCGGCGCCTGCGTGCTCCAGATCATCCCCGAACTCGAGGCGGGCGGGGCCGAGCGCACCGCCGTCGACGTGGCCGAGGGCCTCGCCGCGGCGGGCGCCCGCGCGCTCGTCGCCACCGAGGGTGGGCGGTTGGTGGGCGAGCTCCAGGCCAAGGGCGGAAGCTGGGTCCCCTTCCCGGCGGCCTCGAAGAACCCGCTCGCCATGGCGCTCAATGTCGGCCGCCTTGCGCGCTTGTGCCGCCGTGAGGGCGTGCAGATCATCCACGCCCGGTCGCGCGCGCCGGCCTGGGTGGCGCTCGGCGCCGCGCGCCGCCTGCGCCTGCCCTACGTCACGACCTATCACGGCAGCTATTCCGGCCGGACCGGGGTGAAGGTGCTCTACAACTCGGTCATGGCCCGCGGCGACGTGGTCATCGCCAACTCGCACTACACCGCCGACCTGATCCACCGCCTCCACGCCGAGCAGGCGGGCAACCGGGTCCAGGTGATCCATCGCGGCACCGACCTCGCCACGTTCAGTCCGGTCGCCGTGGGGCCGGCCCGCGTCGAGGCCCTGCGCCGGGCCTGGGGCGTCGCGCCCCACCAGCGCGTGGTGCTGCTGGCCGCCCGGCTCACCGCCTGGAAGGGCCACCGCGTGCTGATCGAGGCCGCGGCGCAGATGCGCGACCGCGGCATCGGCGACCTCGCGGTGATCCTTGCGGGCGATCCGCAGGGACGCAGCGCCTACGAGCGCGAGCTCGACGCCCTGATCGCCGCGCGCAGCCTCGGCGGCATCGTGCGCCGGGTCGGCCATTGCACGGACATGCCTGCGGCTTTCCGGGCGGCCTCCGTCGTGGCCGTGCCCTCGATCGAGCCGGAAGCCTTCGGCCGGTCGGCCGTGGAGGCGCAGGCGCTCGGCACTCCCGTCGTGGTCTCCGACCTCGGCGCTGTGCCCGAGACCGTGCTCAGCCCGCCCGACGTCGATCCCACCCAGCGCACCGGATGGCGCGTGCCGGCCGGCGACCCCACGGCGCTGGCGGGCGCGCTGGCGGAAGCCCTATCCCTCGGCGCCAGCGCGCGGGACGGGCTGGCCCGGCGCGCCCGGGCCCATGTGGAAGCGAACTTCTCGCTGGAGCGCATGGTCGGGGACACGCTCGGCGTCTACGCGCGGCTGCTCGGCCATTGAGAGGCCGCTCGGAGGCTGCTGCAGCGACGGATCTTGCAGGATGGCCCGCGCGTTCTCACATCCGCATTCTCGTATCGGAACGTGTCAATCGGGGAACCATGTGCAAAGATTGCTTCCCCGCCATGCGGTGACAGGTTGACTCGCCGAACGCTTGAGCCAAGGTATTGTAATCCGGAGTATGGCCGGAGCGGTCGGCGGTCGGGGCATCTCCGGATGGGTGTCCCTTGATCGCCGTTTCGTCGTTGGACCAGGAGATAGCAGCCATTCGTAGACCTATGAGAGCCATGCCGGCCCCGCAGAAGGACGGGCCGCGCGCCAACCGGGACATTCGCGGTGTCCGCGATGTGCAGCTCATCGACGCGGACGGGCAGAACCGCGGCGTGGTCCCGTTCTTCGACGCCCTTCAGATGGCGGAGGAGGCCGGACTCGACCTTGTCGAGATCGCGCCGAACTCGGCGCCGCCGGTCTGCAAGCTGTTGGATTACGGCCGCTTCCGGTTCAACGAGCAGAAGAAGCAGAACGAGGCGCGCAAGCGCCAGAAGACGGTCGAGGTCAAGGAGATCAAGCTCCGCCCCGGCATCGACAAGCACGACTACGACGTCAAGATGAAGTCCGTGCAGCGCTTCTTCGAGGAGGGCGACAAGGTCAAGGTGACCCTGCGCTTCCGCGGCCGCGAGATGGCCCACCAGGATATCGGACTGCGCCTTCTCGAGCGCGTGAAGTCCGAGACCGCCGAGATCGCCAAGGTCGAGAGCGAGCCGATGCTCGAAGGCCGGCAGATGATCATGATCCTGGCGCCGCGCTGATTCGGCGGGCTGACAGGTCGATCGCGTTCGCGCCGTCCCCACCGGGACGGCGCTTTCGTTTGGGCCGCGCCCCGCTTATCTGAGGCTCATGGCCCTCGCTCCCGAAGAGATCGAACGCTATGCCCGCCATCTCGTGCTGCGCGAGGTGGGCGGCCCTGGACAGGCGAAGCTCAAGGCGGCCCGGGTCCTCGTGATCGGGGCCGGCGGGCTCGGAGCGCCGCTGATCCAGTACCTCGCCGCCGCCGGCATCGGGACGCTCGGCGTTGTCGACGACGATACGGTCTCGCTCTCGAACCTGCAGCGTCAGGTCATCCACGGCACGCCCGATCTCGGCCGGCCGAAGGTGGAGAGCGCCGCCGACGCCGTGGCCCGGCTCAACCCGCATGTCCGGTTCGTGGCGCATGCCGAGCGCATCACCGCCGAGACGGCCGCCTCCCTCGCCGCGCAATACGATGTCGTCGCCGACGGCTCGGACAATTTCGCGACGCGCTACGCCGTGTCTGATGCCTGTTTCCACGCCGGGCGCCCGCTGGTGACCGCCGCGCTCGGCCAGTTCGACGGCTCGCTGACGACGATCCGCGCGCACGAAACCGGCGCGGATGGCCGCCCGAACCCGACCTATCGCTGCCTCTTCCCGAACCCGCCGCCGCCCGGCAGCGTGCCGCCCTGCGCCGAGGCCGGGGTGCTCGGGGCGCTGGCCGGCGTCATGGGCTCTCTGATGGCGATGGAGGTGATCCGTGCGGTCGCCGGATTCGGCGAGCCGCTGGTCGGGCGGCTGCTGATGGTCGATGCCCGCTCCATGCGCTTCGAGACGCTGCATTATGCCTGGGACGAGGCGAATCCGCTGAGCGGCAGCGCCGCCGCCTGACAGGTCAGGGCGCGTAGGCGCGCGCCGTGCCGGGCAGGATCAGGCCCGGTACACCCTGGAACGCGGTCGGCGCGGCGCTACCCGTCGGAAGCTCCGGCTCCGCCTCGCCGGGCCGTACGGCCCGGACCTCCACCGCATCCCAGGGGCCGGCGAGATCGAAGAGCGGGCCGGGGCGTCCCGAATCCGTTCGGGGATGCACCTCCGCCCGGGCCCGGAAGCTGTGATCGCGCAAGGAAACGTAGCCGCGCAGGTTCGCGCTGAGCGCTGAGGCCTGCAGATTGCCTTCGGCGATCTCGCCGATCCCGTCGGCGAAGCGCAGGCTGAGGCTCGCCCGCTCGAAGGGCGTGCGGCCGTTGCGCCGCGCGAGCGCGCCCGCCGCGACGCCGCCGTGCCGTTGGATCACGTCCGCGAGGTCGAGGCCGACGATCGCGCCGCGGTCGATGCTGAGCACGGCGCGGCCCGCGGTCCGGGCGGCCAAATCGGCGAGGTCGCGGCCGCGCCCCTCGAGAGAGAAGCTGCCCTGGCTCGGGCCGAGCACCCAGCGCGCCGCACCGAGATCGATGAGCAGGCCGCCGAGATCGACCTGATCCAGCCCGCCCTGCGCCTTCACCTCGGTCTCGGTCCCGTTGATCCCGGCGCTGGTCAGCGTCGCCCGTCCCTTCACGGTGCCGCCCTGGATCGCGGCGCGGTTGAGGGCGATCTCGACGGCGCCATCGCGCACCAGCAGGCTCGCCGCCATGTCCTCCAGAGCGACCGGGCCGATCCGCGCGGCGGCGGCCGAGAGGCGCAGGTCGAGGTCGCCCCCGGTGAAGGGCTGGAGTGCCAGGGCCGGGGCCTGCCGCTCCTCGCCGTCGAGGCCGAGCACGCGAACGAGCTGACCGAGGAGCGGGGCGAGGTTCAGGCTGTCGGCGGCGAGCGTTGCCTGGACGGAGGCCCGCGGCGTCGCCAGGCTCGCCTGAGCGGCGCCGTCGAGAACGTTCTGGCCCAGGCGGACGCGCAGGCGCGGCAGCATCAGCGCCGCGCCCTCCGCCGTGAAGCTTCCCTCCAGGGCGAAGGTCTCCGCGAGGGGCGCCAGCGCGGCGTCGCGCCCGATCCAGGCGAGCGTCTGCGGGAGGGAGCGGGTCTCGAGCCTGCCCGTGCCCTCAAGCGCCAGCCCACGCGACGGCTCGGCCGCGCGGCGCGCATCGCCCTCGGCGCTGAGGCTGCCGCCGGGCCAGGTCAGGCTCGCCGTGAAGGGCGAAGCGGTGCCCTCGGCAAGCGCCGCCGGACGCAGGTCCGTGAGGCTCGCCCGCGCCCGCTGCCCGCGCCAGACGAAGGTCGCGGTGCCGTCGAGGGTGCCGCCCCAGGCGGGCCAATCGAGATCGAGGTCGAGGTCCTGGATCTCGGGCTCCGTCTGGCCGAGCCCGATCAGCACGGCGTCCTTCAAGACCAGGCGGTGCGGGCGCAAGAACCAGCCGGACCGCATCTGTCCGGAGACGCGGCGCAGGAGGCCGGCCCAGCGGGCGTCCTCGGATAGGGGGAGGCGCGCGCCGTCGAGAGTCAGGCTGCCGATCCCGATCCGGCCGGTAACCAGGCTGAAAGGATCGAGCACGATGGTGAGGCGGCCGCCCTCGGCGAGGGTCGCGGCGTCGGCCTGGTCCGTGATACGTGTGCGGGCGAAGTCGAGGCGCGGCAGCGGCAGCAGGCGCAGGGTCGCCGGACCTTCGGCGCCGAGCGACAGGCCGTAGGCGCCGAGTTGCCGGCCGACGAGGCGCGCGGCCTCCTCCGTCCCGATGGTCCAGGGAAGAGCAGCCGAGATGCCCGCGACCGTGAAGGTTGCAAGGCCGAGGGCGAGGGACAGGCGGCGCGGCGACATCGCACTCCGGGCGCAGGAACGGGCTCGGTCCAGCAGGCGCCGGGCCGCGAGCGCGGAGGTTTCAGGCGCCCCCGTGCCGTCACGCTTCACGCACTCGCCCGCTCGCCATAGCGGGTTCGGTGCGATTTGTCTGCCCGGGACGCGGATCCCCGCAACTTCGCTGTGATTCCATCCGCTGCACCGCACTGGACCCGGATGGCGGAATCAGGGACAGGATAGCGGCTTTGATGCGCCGCACGATGACAGACCCGGGAAGGACGGCCTGATGAAGAAGGTGTTTTCGGATCCGACCAGTGCCCTGGCGGGGCTGTTGCGCGACGACATGACGATCATGTGCGGCGGCTTTGGATTGTGCGGCATTCCCGACGAGCTGATCGAGGCGGTGAAGGCCTCCGGCGTGAAGGGGCTGACCGTCGTCTCGAACAATGCCGGCGTCGACGGCGTGGGCCTCGGCAAGCTTCTGGAGACTCGTCAGGTCAGGAAGATGATCTCGTCCTATGTCGGCGAGAACAAGGAGTTCGCCCGGCAGTTCCTCGCCGGCGAGCTCGAGATCGAGTTCAACCCGCAGGGGACGCTGGCCGAGCGCATCCGGGCGGGCGGCGCCGGCATCCCGGCCTTCTTCACCAAGACCGGCGTCGGCACAAAGGTCGCCGAGGGCAAGGAGGTGCGCGAATTCGACGGTGAGGACTACGTGATGGAGCGCGGCCTCTTCGCCGACCTCGCGCTGGTCCACGCCTACCAGGGCGACACGGAAGGCAACCTCGCCTACCGGCTCACCGCGCGCAACTTCAACCCGATGATGGCGACCGCAGCCAAGGTCACGGTCGCTCAGGTCGAGCACCTCGTCCAGCCCGGCGAGATCGATGCGGCCAACATCCACACACCCGGCATCTACGTGAAGCGCATCGTGCACGTGCCGATCCGCGAGAAGCGCATCGAGCAGCGCACCACGCGCAAGCGCGCCGAGGGCGCGGCGGCCGGCGGCGGCCAGATCTGAAGCCATCAAGGACAAGGGAGAGACATCCATGGCCTGGACCCGCGAGCAGATGGCAGCGCGCGCCGCGCGTGAGCTGGAGGACGGCTTCTACGTGAATCTCGGCATTGGCATCCCGACGCTGGTGTCGAACTACATCCCCGACGGCATGTCGGTTCAGCTCCAGTCCGAGAACGGGATGCTCGGCATGGGCCCCTTTCCATTCGAGGGTGAGGAGGACCCGGACCTGATCAATGCCGGCAAGCAGACGATCACGGCGCTGCCGACCACGAGCTATTTCTCGTCGGCCGATTCGTTCGCGATGATCCGCGGCGGGCACATCAACCTGTCGATCCTCGGTGCCATGCAGGTGGCCGAGAACGGCGACCTCGCCAACTGGATGATCCCCGGCAAGATGGTGAAGGGCATGGGCGGCGCCATGGACCTCGTGGCGGGCGTCAAGCGCGTCGTGGTGGTGATGGAGCACGTCGCCAAGAACAAGGACGGCTCGGAGAGCGCCAAGCTCCTGAAGGCCTGCGACCTGCCGCTCACCGGCACCCATGTGGTCGACATGGTGATCACCGATCTCGGCGTCTTCACCATCGACAAGAAGGGCGACGGCGGCATGACGCTGATCGAGCTCGCCGACGGCGTGACCGAGGAGGAGGTCCGCGCCAAGACCGAGGCCGCCTACACGGTGGCGCTCGCCGCCTGACCGTCCGGGATTCCAAAGGGATCATCCCTTTGGCGGGGTGTCGGGGCAGAGCCCCGACTGCTTGCTTCCTGAAATGAAGAACCCCGCGCCGGACGCCCGGCGCGGGGGTCTTCGTTTGGATGATAGCCGGGCGGCGGGAGCCGCCCGGCCGAAGCGTCAGGCCGCGAGCGAGCGCAGCACGTAAGGCAGGATGCCGCCGTTGCGGAAATACTCAAGCTCGTCGAGCGTATCGATGCGGCAGGTCAGCGGGACCTCCTTCACCGAGCCGTCCGCCGACTTGATCTCCGCCACCAGGGTCTGGCGCGGCTTCAGCTCGCCGGAGAGTCCCTTGATGGTGACGGTCTCGTCGCCCTTGAGGCCGAGCGACTGCCAGCTCGTGTCGCCCTGGAAGACCAGCGGCACCACACCCATGCCGACGAGGTTCGAGCGGTGGATGCGCTCGAAGCTCTCGGCGATCACGGCGCGCACGCCGAGCAGCTTGGTGCCCTTGGCCGCCCAGTCACGGGACGAGCCGGTGCCGTACTCCTTGCCCGCGAAGATCACGAGCGGGGTGCCGGCCTCGGCGTACTTCATCGCTGCGTCGTAGATGAACATCTTCTCGCCCGAGGGCTGGAAGTGCGTCCAACCGCCCTCGACCACGTTGCCGGAGGCGTCCTTCACCACCTGGTTCTTGATGCGGATGTTGGCGAAGGTGCCCCGCATCATCACCTCGTGGTTGCCGCGCCGGGTGCCGTACTGGTTGAAGTCCTGCACGCGCACCTGATGCGACTGCAGGTACTCGCCGGCCGGCGACGCCGCGCGGATGTTACCCGCGGGCGAGATGTGGTCGGTGGTGATCGAGTCGAGGAAGAGGCCGAGGATCCGGGCCCCCTCGATGTCGGTCACGGGCTTCGGGGTCTTCTCCATGCCGACGAAGTAGGGCGGGTTCTGGACATAGGTCGAGCCCGGGTTCCAGGCGAAGGTCTCCGCCTCGGTGACCTCGACGTCCTTCCAGTTCTGGTCACCGCCGAACACGTCCGCGTAGCGGCTCTTGAACAGCTCGGACGTGATGTTCTGCTCGATGAACGCGGCCACCTCGGCCGAGGACGGCCAGATGTCCTTGAGGTAGACGGGCTGACCGTCGCTGCCCTTGCCGATCGGATCCCTGGTGAGATCGACCTGCAGCGAGCCGGCCAGCGCGTAGGCCACCACGAGCGGCGGCGAGGCGAGGTAGTTCGCCCGCACGTCCGGGTTCACGCGGCCCTCGAAGTTGCGGTTGCCCGAGAGCACGGCCGCGGCGACTACGTCGTTGTCGTTGATCGCCTTCGAGATCGGCGCCGGGAGCGGCCCCGAATTGCCGATGCAGGTGGTGCAGCCGAAACCGACGAGGTTGAAGCCGAGGGCGTCGAGAGGCTTCTGTAGGCCGGCCTTTTCCAGGTACTCGGCGACGACCTGCGATCCGGGCGCCAGCGAGGTCTTCACCCAGGGCTTCGCCGTGAGGCCCTTGGCCACCGCGTTGCGGGCGAGAAGCCCGGCGCCGATCATCACGCTCGGGTTCGAGGTGTTGGTGCAGCTCGTGATGGCCGCGATCACTACGTCGCCGTGGCCGATATCGTAGTTCGTGCCCTCGACGGCGTAGCGGCTGGCGATGTCGGCCGCCTTCTTGAACTCCGTCTCCATCGCGCCGGCAAAGCCGGTCTTGGCGTCGGCCAGAAGCACGCGGTCCTGCGGGCGCTTCGGGCCGGCGAGCGATGGCTTCACGTCGCCCATGTCGAGCTCGAGCGTGTCCGTGAAGACCGGATCGGCCGTGTCGGCGTCGCGCCACATGCCCTGGGCCTTGGCATAGGCCTCGACGAGGGCGATGCGGTCGTCGGAGCGGCCGGTGACCTTCAGGAAGTCGATGGTCTTCTGGTCGACCGGGAAGAAGCCGCAGGTCGCGCCGTATTCGGGCGCCATGTTGGAGATGGTGGCGCGGTCGGCCACCGCCATGTCGTCGAGGCCGGGGCCGTAGAACTCCACGAACTTGCCGACCACGCCCTTCTTGCGCAGCATCTGCGTCACGGTGAGCACGAGGTCGGTCGCCGTGGTGCCCTCGGGCAGCTTGCCGGAGAGCTTGAAGCCGACCACCTCGGGGATCAGCATCGAGAGCGGCTGGCCGAGCATGGCCGCCTCGGCCTCGATGCCGCCGACGCCCCAGCCGAGCACGGCGAGGCCGTTCACCATCGTGGTGTGCGAGTCGGTGCCGACGAGCGAGTCGGGATAGGCCACGTCGGAGCCGTCCTCGGACTTCGTCCACACCGTCTGCGACAGGTATTCGAGGTTGACTTGGTGGCAGATGCCGGTGCCCGGGGGCACCACCGAGAAGTTGCGGAACGCCGACTGGCCCCACTTGAGGAAGGTGTAGCGCTCGCCGTTGCGCTCGTATTCGAGCGCGACGTTGTCGGCCAGCGCCTTCGGGGTGCCGAACTCGTCGACGATCACCGAGTGGTCGATGACGAGATCGACCGGGACCAGCGGGTTGATCTTCTGCGGGTCGCCGCCGAGCGCCACCATCGCGTCGCGCATGGCGGCGAGATCCACCACGGCCGGCACGCCGGTGAAGTCCTGCATCAGCACGCGCGAGGGACGGAAGGCGATCTCCGTCTCGGCCTTGCCCTTGTTGCCGAGCCAGGCGACCGTGGCCTCGATATCGGCCTTGCGGACCGAGCGGTCGTCCTCGTAGCGGAGCAGATTCTCCAGGAGCACCTTCATCGAGAAGGGCAGCGCGGCGGCGTCGGCGAGGCCGCCCTTCTGGGCCGCCGGAATCGAGTAGTAGGTGTAGGTCTTGCCCCCGGCCTCAAGGGTCTGGCGGGACTTGAAGCTGTCGAGTGATGCCACGGCTTTCTGTTTCCTCGCTGGCGATTGTCGAACACGCGCAGGCATTTCCCGCGCCACGGATTCTGTGTTCGGCCGGTGCGCTCCGGGGAGCGCGCGCCGCCTCGGGTGTGCCCGAGCAGGAGGTGCGCGAGGGTCGAATTGGACGACCCGGACTCGCGCGGCGCAGCCTGGCGCCCGTATAGAACGTTTCGAATCTGGCCGCTACGGCCTCACCGGTAACACTCGGATGAGCCTGTCCGTCCGGAGGCGCGGTCGCCGCCTGACTCAGTCACGGCGCTGCTCGCGGGCGGTGCTCGGCGGGGTCAGCGGCCGGCGCTCGCGCCGTCCGTGCTCGATATAGTGGATCAGCGGGTTCAGCCCGTCCGCCGCCACGTCGGGATTGGCCGCGAGATAGGACGGGGCGTCGAAGTTCGGTCCCGGAGAGAGCCGGCCGGCGGCGCCGTATGCGAGGAAGTGATCGATCGGATCCCAACCGGCGGCGGGGGCCTCCGGATAGGTCCGGCAGTACCAGGCGGCGTCGAGGAGATCGGATTCCGCCAGGATGGCCCGATCGCGGATGCGGCGACGGCGCCTCTCGCCCCACGCAAGGGACCGCACGAGGCGGGACGCGACGCGCAGGAGCCGGGCCATCGACGCGCAAAGCCTCCGATCGTGGCCCGTCCTGGCCGACCGCACCCTAGTGCCGGTCGCCCGGCCCGGCGGGACTTTGTGCACAGGGAACCGCGGGCGGCAAGATCGCGCGCCCCCGCCCGCGCATCCACAATCTTGGCGCGATTTGCGGGCAGGAGGCCTCTCGAAACCAGACGGACGCTCCATGTACGGATCCGCGAGCCTTCCAACCTCCGCGCCCAAGCGGGGCCGGATGGATGCCTACCTGCACGTGCTGCACGCGCTGATCCTGCGCGACATGCGGACCCGCTTCGGCGGCTCGCACTGGGGCTACGCGGTCGTCGTGCTGTGGCCGGTGACGCACATCTTCCTGCTGGTGCTGATCTACACCTTTCGCCACGTCCCGGCTCCGATCGGCGAATCCCGCGCGATCTTCTTCGCCAGCGGGGCGGTGCCTGTGCTGTGCTACCAGTACATCTCCCGCGAGGTGATGAAGGCGGTGTCGCAGAACCGACCGCTGACCTACTATCCCCAGGTGAAGCTGGTCGACGTGATCTTCGCTCGGCTCCTGGTCGAGATCGTCACCGGGTTCCTGGGCCTTCTCACCGTCTTCTCGATCCTGATCGCGGCCGGGATCGATCCGCGCCCGGAAGATTCCTTCGTGGCGGTCTGCGGCTATCTCTGCGCGATCATGCTGGGACTGGGCATCGGCACGATCAACGTGGCCATCTGCGCCTTCATCCCGGCCTGGCAGATCGGCTACATCCTGTTCAACATTCTGATGTATCTCTCGAGCGGCGTGATGTTCCTGCCGCACTTTCTGCCGGAGCAGATCTACGCGATCCTGAAATACAACCCGGCCGTCCAAATCGTCGAGTGGGTGCGGCTCGGCTACTATCCGCAGATGGGCGTTCAGGTGGACTACGCCTATACGGTTCTCTTTGCCCTGACGGCCTTCTCAATCGGGATGTTCCTCGAGAAGCACGTCGTCCGCAAGATGACCGGCTGAGGTCTCGGCCTCAGGCGGCGCATCCGGCCTCCGCCCGGCTTCGCCGAGAGCGCTCCCCGTTCAGCGGAGGGCGTTCGGCGGCGCGATCGAACCCGTCTCGACAGCGACGGCCCCTCGCGACCGCCGCTGCCCAGCCCGGCGCGCCGGCCTCACACCATCGCCATGCCGCCGTTCACGTGCAGATTGTGGCCCGTGACATAGGCCGCCTCGTCGGAGGCGAGGTAGACCACGGCGGCGCCGATCTCGGCGCCCGTGCCGAGCCGACCGGCAGGCACACGGCCGAGGATGCCGTCGCGCTGCTTCTCGTTCAGCACGTCGGTCATCGGCGAGGTAATGAAGCCGGGGCTGATGCAGTTCACGGTGACGTTGCGGGACGCCACCTCTGCGGCGAGCGCCTTGGTCAGGCCGACGAGGCCAGCCTTGGCGGCGGCGTAGTTGCCCTGGCCGGGATTGCCGGTGGTGCCGACCACCGAGCCGATATTGACGATGCGGCCCGCGCGGCGGCGCATCATGCCTTTCACCGCGGCGCGCGAGAGACGGAAGGCGGCGGTGAGGTTGACCGAGATCACCTGCTCCCATTCCTCATCCTTCATGCGCAGGAAGAGGTTGTCGCGGGTGATGCCGGCGTTGTTCACCAGGATGTCGAGCCCGCCGAGGGCCGCTTCCGCGGCTGGAACCAGCGCCTCGACCGATTCGGCATCCGCGAGATTCGCCGGGACCACATGGGTGCGTTCGCCGAGCTCGCCCGCCAGCGCTTCCAGCGCCTCGGCGCGGGTGCCGGAGAGAGCGACGGTGGCGCCCTGGGCGTGGAGCGCCCGCGCGATGGCGCCGCCGAGGCCGCCCGTGGCGCCGGTGACGAGAGCCTTGCGGCCGCTGAGATCGAACATGCTGTCGTCCTGTGAAAGGCGTGGGCCGGGATCCCAAAGGGACCATCCCTTTGTCGGGTTCAGAGCGGAGCCCTGGAAGCGAACGTCAGGGCCTTGCCCCGACACCCCGCCAAAGGCCTGAGGCCTTTGGCAACCCGGATTCAGGGCGCGAAGGCGGCGACGTCGTCGGGCGTCCCGACGGCGGAGGCCGTGGCGCCCGGGGCGATGCGCTTGACGAGCCCCGTGAGCACCTTGCCCGAGCCGATCTCGTGGAAGCGGTCGGCACCGGCGTCCGCCATCGCCGCCACGCTCTCGCGCCAGCGCACCGTGCCGGTGACCTGGGCCACGAGGTTGTCGCGGATCGCCGCCGGGTCGGAGACCGGCGCGGCCGTCACGTTGGCGTAGAGCGGAACCGCCGGCGCCCGGAGCGCGACCTCGGCGAGCGCCGCGCGCATGGCCTCGGCGGCAGGGGCCATCAGGCGGCAATGGAAGGGCGCGGAGACGTTGAGCATCACCGCGCGCTTGATGCCGCGCCCCTGCGCGATCGCAACCGCGCGCTCGACCGCAGCCTTGTGGCCGGAGAGCACGACCTGTCCGCCACCATTGTCGTTGGCGACGTCGCAGATCTCCCCATCCGCGGCTTCCTCCGCGATGGCATGCGCCGTCTCGATCTCGGCGCCGATCAGGGCCGCCATGGCGCCCGCGCCGGGGGCGACCGCGCGCTGCATCGCCTCGCCGCGGATGCGCAGCAGCCGCGCCGCATCGGAGATCGTGAGGCTGCCGGCGGCGGCGAGCGCCGCATATTCGCCCAGCGAATGGCCTGCGACGCAGGCCACGTCGCGCGACAGCTCCAGACCGCGCTCGGCTTCCAGCACGCGCAGGGCCGCGAGGCTCGCGGCCATCAGCGCCGGCTGGGCGTTGGCGGTCAACGTCAGCTCCTCGGCCGGCCCCTCGAACATCAGGCTCGACAGGTTCTGCCTCAGCGCCGCATCGACCTCGTCGAAGACCGCGCGGGCCTGGGGGAAGCGCTCGGCGAGCGCCTTGCCCATGCCGACCGCCTGGCTGCCCTGTCCCGGAAAGATGAGTGCGCGCGCCATGGCTCCGCCGTGATTCATCGCGTGTCGGAAAGCGCGGCGCACTCGCATCGCGGGACATCGAAGTCAATCATGCGACGCAAAAACGGAGGGTCCGGCCGCGCACGGGAATTGCCCGGTTGACCACGAATGACCATCGCGGTGTCCCGGAACGGGTCGTGTGCAAGCGGTGGTTGTGGAGACATCCCGCAATGAACCAGCCCGAAGCCGCAGATCCCGTCCCAGTTTCGAACAGCCCCGATCCGACGCCGGAACGTCCTCTTTACGATGTCCTGGTGGTCGGCGCCGGAATCGCCGGGTTGAGCCTTGCCGCCGCGGCGGCGCGCCAGGGGCGCAGCGTCCTGCTCGTCGCCGCGCGGGACACCCATCCGCGCGAGTTCCGGGCGGAAAAGTTCTCCGCCAGCGAGATGGCGATCCTCGACGGGTGCGGCCTCGGCGTGGGCGCCCGCGCCGTGTCGACCCCCCTGCACACGGTCATCGAGGGCCGCTGGGGGCGCCTGATCAAGCGCATGGCCTCGCAGGAATTCGCCTTCCATTATCCGGAACTGGTGGACGCCGCGCGGGCGGCACTGCCCACGGCGGTCACGAGCGTGACCGGGCGCATCTCTGCGGCCGAGACGGGCGCGGAGACGCAGACGCTGACCCTGGCCGACGGGCGCCGCTACACCGGTCGGCTCCTCGTGGTCGCGACCGGCCTCGGCGAGGGATTGCAGCGCGAGCTCGGCTTCGAGCGGCGCCTCGTCAGCCAGGGCAACACCCTCGTCTACGGCTTCAACACAGCCTTCTCCTACGCGCTCCTGGCCGGCGAGCAGCTGATCTGGAGTGCCGAGGCGGGTGGGGACGGCGTCGCCTACCTGACCCTGTTCCCGCTCGGGACACAGATCCGGGCGAACCTGTTCACCTACTGGCCGCGGGGCGGCACCGCCGCCGAGGCCTTCCTGGCCGACCCGGCGGGCACGATGCGCCGGCTGATGCCCGGCCTCGCCCGGACCTACGGCACCGTCGAGCCCGTCGGTGCGATCCAGCAGCGGCCGATCGACCTCGTCGAGATCACTGACCCTGTCCGCGATGGGGTCGTCGTGATCGGCGACGCGTTCTGCACCACCTGTCCCGCCTACGGGACCGGCATCCGCAAGGCCCTGTCGGACGTGACTGTCCTGGCCTCGCTCCTGCCGGCTTGGTTCGCGACGCCGGGGATGGATGCGGCGAAGATCGGCTCGTACTACGCCCATCCCGAGAAGCTCGCCGCCGACCAGCGCTCGGTCGGCGTCAGCCTGCGCCTGCGGCGGATGGCGATGGGCCGCGACCTCGTCTCCCGCTTCCTCAACCTGCGCAGCACGGTCTACCGGCGCGGACAGCAGGCCGTGGTCGATGCCGCGGCCAAGCTGCGCCGGGGCACGCACGGCGCGTCCGCGACGAATCCCTGACCCTGCAGGGAACCGGGTGCCCCGTCCCGACGCGACGGTCGGGGCACCGGGACCGCCCCGAAGGCCGACACGGATCCCGCGGGATCCGGCTTCGTTGCTCCGATCGACCGCTGCTTGGGGTCAGCGTGACGGCGGCCGGGACGCGGGGCGTCCCCTCAACGCGCTGTGCTTGTTGCAGAACCGCATCCGGTGTAAGACGCGCGCACAGCCCGACATCGTTCGTCCCGCACCGTCCTGTTGAGAGGAGCCGCACCGCAATGGCTCGCGTCACCGTCGAAGACTGCATCGAGAAGGTCGAGAACCGCTTCGAGCTGGTCCTGCTCGCCAGCCACCGCGCCCGGCTGATTGCCGCCGGCGCTCCGCTCACCGTCGACCGCGACCGCGACAAGAACCCCGTGGTGGCGCTCCGCGAGATCGGCGACGAGACCATCACCGCGGACGACCTCAAGGAACAGCTCATCCACTCGATGCAGAAATACGTCGAGGTGGACGAGCCGGAGGCCGAGACCGTGCCGCTGCTCTCGAGCTCTCCGGCTGCTGCCGCCGTGGCGCCCCAGTCCTCCTCGGACGACGCCTCCGTCCAGTTCGACCGCATGAGCGAGGAGGACCTGCTGCGCGGCCTCGAGAATCTCGCGCCCCCGGTCGAGACCGAGGACGAGGGCGAGTAAGAGCCCTCCAGCACCTGTGCGATTCGAGGCCCGGCGGCGACGCCGGGCCTTTTTGTTGGCCCCTGCGCCGGAAACAGCCGCGATGCGACCCCGTGCATCTGGCGCGGACGCGTGCGATGCGGGAGACTTGAGGCCGCGGCAACAAGCCGGGCGAGCCGAAGGGCAAGGGTCTGTCTCGCGTTATGATGCGCCAGTACGAACTCGTGGAGCGGGTGAAGCGCTACAACCCGGCCGCGAACGAGGCCCTGCTCAATCGAGCCTACGTCTACGCGATGCGCGCCCACGGCGCGCAGAAGCGGGCCTCCGGCGACCCGTTCTTCGCCCATCCCCTGGAAGTCGCCGCGATCCTCACGGATCTGCGCCTCGACGACGCGACCATCGTCGCGGCCGTCCTGCACGACACGGTGGAGGATACCGAGGCCACGCTCGACGAGATCCGCGAGCTGTTCGGGCCTGAGATCGTCGCCCTCGTCGACGGTCTGACCAAGCTCAAGCGCCTCGATCTCGTCTCGAAGCGGGCGGCCCAGGGCGAGAATTTCCGTAAGCTGCTGCTCGCCGTCGCCGAGGACGTGCGCGTGCTTCTCGTGAAGCTCGCCGACCGGCTGCACAACATGCGCACCCTCGGGCACATGCCGGCCGAGAAGCGTGCCCGCATCGCCCAGGAGACACTCGACATCTACGCGCCGCTCGCCGGCCGGATGGGCATGCAGGAACTGCGCGACGAGCTGGAAGATCTCTCGCTGCGCAACCTCAAGCCCGAGATCTACGCCACCATCACCCAGCGGCTGACGCAGCTCTCGGCGAAGTCCGAGGAGATGGTCGAGAGCATCGAGCGGGACCTCACCGCCAAGCTCGCCGCGCAGGGAATCGCCGCGAGCGTCACCGGCCGGCTGAAGCGTCCGTTCTCGATCTGGTCGAAGATGGAGCGCAAGTCGGTCGCCTTCGAGCAGCTCTCGGATATCTTCGGCTTCCGCGTCGTGGTGGGATCGCTCGCCGAATGCTACGCGGCGCTCGGCGTCGTCCACACGAGCTGGCCGATGGTTCCGGGCCGGTACAAGGACTACATCTCGACCCCGAAGCAGAACGATTACCGCTCGATCCACACCACCGTGATCGGCCCGCGCAGCCAGCGCGTCGAGTTGCAGATCCGGACTGAGACCATGGACGAGATCGCCGAGTACGGCATCGCGGCCCATGCCCACTACAAGGAGGTGTCGGGGCGCGAGGAAGGCGGCATCCACCCGCGGCTCGCCACCGAGAGCGGTGCCTATCAGTGGCTGCGCCGCACGATCGAGCTCCTGGCCGAGGGCGACAGCCCCGAGGAATTCCTGGAGCACACGAAGCTCGAACTGTTCCAGGACCAGGTCTTCTGCTTCACCCCGAAGGGCCGGCTGATCGCCCTGCCGCGAGGCGCCACGCCGATCGATTTCGCCTACGCCGTGCACACCGATGTCGGCAACTCGGCGGTCGGCGCCAAGATCAACGGCCGCATCGTGCCGCTGCTGCACGAGCTGAACAACGGCGACGAGGTCGAGATCGCCCGCTCCGACGGGGCGGCGCCGCCGGCCGCCTGGGAATCCCTCGTCGTCACCGGCAAGGCGCGGGCCGCGATTCGGCGCGCCACGCGCTCGGCCGTGCGGCGGCAATATGCCGGCCTCGGCCGTCAGATTCTCGACCGCGCCTTCGAGCGGGCCGGCAAGAGCTTCTCCGAGGAGAAGCTGCGCGGCGCCCTGCCCCGCCTCGCCCGGTCCTCGGCCGAGGACGTGTTCGCGGCGGTCGGCCGGGGCGAGATGTTCTCCGGCGACGTCGTGCGGGCGGTCTATCCCGACTACAAGGATGAGCGCCGGATCGCCTCACCCTCGCCGCAGGTCCCGATCAACGGCGCGGGGCGGCTGACCCGCTCCAAGGATCAGACCATGCGCCTGACCTTCCCCGAGGGGGGCGAGGGGGCGGCGCAATCGGACGCGATCCCGATCCGAGGGCTTGCCGGCGACCTCCCGGTGAGTTTCGCCCCCAATGGCGGCGCGGTGCCCGGCGACCGCATCGTCGGCATCCTGACACCCGGCGTCGGCGTCACGATCTACCCGATCCAGTCGGCGGCGCTCGCCGCCTTCGACAACGAGCCGGAGCGCTGGATCGACGTGCGCTGGGACATCGAGGGGCAGGCGAGCGAGCGTTTCCCCGCGCGCCTCTCGCTGCAATCGATCAACGAGCCCGGCGTGCTGGCGCAGATCGCCCAGGTCATCGCCGACCACGACGGCAATATCGACAACATCTCGATGAAGCGCCGGACCCAGGACTTCACCGATGTGGGCATCGACCTCTCGGTCTGGGATCTGCAGCACCTCAACGCGATCATCGCGGAATTGCGCGGCAAGCGGGCGGTCAGCAAGGTTGAGCGGGTGAACGGGTGAGCGCGCCGCGCTCCCCCTACCGCGCCCCGCGCCTGAGGTCCCCGTCGATCAGCAGGGCGCTCTTGCCGTCGAGCCGCGTGCGGTAGACCTGCAGGTTCTCCATCACCCGCTGCACGTAGTTGCGCGTCTCGGTGAAGGGGATGCGCTCGACCCAGTCGACCACGTCGACCTCACCCTTGCGCGGGTCGCCATAGGCGTCGATCCACTTCTTCACGTTGCCGCCGCCCGCATTGTAGGCGGCGAAGGCGAGCACGTAGGAGCCGCGCCAATCCTCCATCAGCTCGCCGAGATGGGCTTGGCCGAGGCGGGCATTGTAGGCCGGATCGCTGGTGAGGCGGTCCTGGTCGTAGGCGGCCGCGACGCGCCGGGCTGTGCGCTGGGCGGTGGCCGGCATCATCTGCATCAGGCCGCGGGCGCCGACGCCGGACTGGGCGCGGGGATCGAACTGGCTCTCCTGCCGCGCGATGGCGAAGACCATGGCCCGCTCCACCTGCGGTACCGCCGTGAAGGTCTCGTACTGGGGGATGCCGATGGTCGGGTAGGCATGCGCGTCGAGGGGCAGGCCGCGCTGCACGGCGAGCTTGCCGATGGCGACGAGGGCGCGGGCATCCTTCATCTCGACGGCGAGGTCGCCGAGCGCCTGGATCTCGGCCGGGTCGGTGAGGCGCTGCGCCGTATCGATATAGAGCGGCAGCGCCAGCTCCTTCAGCGATGCGGCGGCGAGCAGCTTCAGGGCGCGGATGCAGAGCCGGTCGTCGAAAGCGGCGCGTGCCGTCCCGTCGAGATCAGCCGGCGCGCGCAGGGCGAGGCTGGTCTGGCCGAGCCGCGTCCGGGCGAGCTGGCCGTAATAGGCGATCGGCTGCTGGGCGGCCTTGGCGTAGAAGTCCTTGGCCGCCTCCTGCTGGCCGAGCGCCTCGGCCGAGCGTCCCTGCCAGTAGGCCGCGCGCGCGATGGAGATCGGCGTCTCTGCGGCTCGGGCCGCCTCCGCGAAATGCCGGGCGGCGGAGGCGGGGTCGTTCGCGAAGCGGAGCGCGATCCAGCCCGCATGGAACTCTGCCTCGATGCGCTTCTCCGGCGTGCGGGCGCCGTGGCCGCTCGCCACCGCATAGGCGGTCCTGGCATCGCCGAGATCGAGCAGCTTGCGCGCCACGATGCGGCGCTCGACCCACCACTCGTCGCCATCCACCAGGACATCGGGGTTGGTCGGGGCCGTGGCGAGCACGGAGGCCGCCTCCACCGCCTTGTCGGCCCGGCGGAAGAACTGGGCCCGCGAGAACAGGTAGGAGGGGTCGCTGCGCAGCGAGGGCGGCACGGCGGCGAGTGCCGCAGCGGCGCCCGAGCTCTTGTCCTCGACCGCGCGGCGAGCCCGCACGAGGCTGGCATAGGAGCCGCCCGCATAGCCGGCGGCGCGGCCGGCCGCCTCCCAATCCTCCTTCAGGAGCGCCCGCTCCATGCGGTAGCGGTGGTCGATTCGGGTGAGCAGGCCGGGAAAGGCGTCGAGGACGCGGGTCTCCAGGCTGCGCCCGAAGGTCTCCCCGCGCCAGAGCTCGCGGACGAGGTCCGCGGCGTCGGCGTCCAGCCCGTCCGCCTTGAAGGCCAGCGCCAGGGCGAACTTGCCCGGCGCGCTCGCCGGCCGCGATCCGCCGAAGAAGGCGCGCACCACGGACGGGCTCTTGCGCTCGGAGAGCAGCGCCTCCTCGGCCCGGCGGCGCAGCATGGCACCCGCCGGCCAATCGGGATTGGCCCGGGCGAAGGCCACGGTGCGCTCGAAGCCGATGCCGGCGCCGGCACGGATCGCGATCCATTCGAGGAGGGCGCGCGCGGCCGGATCCGGGAAGCTGTCGCGCAGGCGGTCGCCGTCGGTGACCTTGCCCTTGCGGTAGAACTCGATCGCCTGGCGCAGCAGGGTCACGTCGGTGGAGCCCGCCTTGGCCGCGGCGGCGAGGTCCGGCACCTCCGGCACGGGCGCGCTCGGCGACAGGCTGGCATCGGGCACCGGGAAAGCGATCGGCGCCTCCGGATCGGCCGAGGCATAGGCGGTGGTCCCGGCCGGCAGGGCCTTGGCCGTGCCGCCCTCCTCCGCCTTCGGGCCGAGCTTCGCCTCGGCGGCGTCGGCGGTCTTCTCGGGCGCCGCGGATTCGGCCGCGGGCGGTTCGGGCGTCGCCTTGTCGTTCGGTATCGTGTCGAGCGAACGCGTCGCGTCCTGGATCAGGCGGCCGGGCGCGGCCTCCGTGCTCGCCGGGGCAGCCGCCGTGCTCTGGCCGGCCGTGTCGGCGCCGCGCAGGGCGGGGGCCGCCGCCAGGGTCGCCCCGCCGGTGAGCGCGAGGCCGAGAAGCGCGATCTGCGCGCGCGCGAGGGACGCCATGGCTGCGATCACTCCGCTTCGGTCAAGCTTGCACGAGGCAGCATGCCACAAGGTCCGGCCAAGCTCGTTAACACCTGCTTAACCGCGGTCCGGACCCGTTTGCGCGCGTGCGGCGGAAGCCCTATGTCTGCCGCCCGGCGCCGCTGCGGCGCGCAACGGGAGGAACGGCGGGGCCGGTCGGGAAAAGAGCGGTGAGCGAGACACTGGCCCCCCTCCGGGGGTCGATGACCGCGCTGGTCACCCCCCTCCCCGAAGGCGCCTTCGACGAGGCGGCCTTCCGCCGCTTCGTGAACTGGCAGATCGAGCAGGGCACGCACGGCCTCGTCCCGACCGGCACCACCGGCGAGAGCCCGACGCTCACCCATGCCGAGCACGACCGGGTGGTCGAGGCCTGCATCGACGAGGCGCGCGGCCGGGTGCCGGTGATCGCGGGCGCGGGCTCGAATTCCACCGCCGAGGCGATCGAGCGGGCCCAGCATGCCGAGCGCGCCGGCGCCGACGCCGTGCTCGTGGTCACGCCCTATTACAACAAGCCGACCCAAGGCGGCCTCTACGCCCACTTCAAGGCCGTCAACGACGCCGTCGGGATCCCGATCATCATCTACAACATCCCGCCCCGCTCCGTGATCGACATGACCGTCGACACAATGAAGCGGCTGTTCGAGCTCAAGAACATCGCCGGCGTGAAGGATGCCACGGCCAAGATCGACCGCGTCAGCGCCCAGCGCCTGGCGATGGGCGAGAGCTTCGTGCAGCTTTCGGGCGAAGATGCGACCGCGATCGGCTTCAACGCCCAGGGCGGCGTCGGCTGCATCTCGGTGGTCTCGAACGTGGCGCCGCGCCTCTGCGCGGACCTGCAGGAGGCGACGCTCGCGGGCGATTACGCCAAGGCCCTGGCCGTGCAGGACCGGCTCTTCCCGCTCCAGACCGGCCTCTTCGCCGAGTCGAATCCCTCCCCGGTCAAGTACGCCCTGTCCCGCCTCGGCCATATGAGCGAGGAGGTCCGCCTGCCGCTGGTGACGGTCTCCGACGAGACCCGCCGCGTCGTGGACGCGGCCCTGCGCCATGCCGGCCTGATCGAGGGCTGAACCCGAAGCGCTGAACCCGCATTGTCCGCCGGAGCGCCCCGCCCTCCGGCGGACATGCCCGAAGGACGAGAATGGCCCCGAAGCCCGACCCGAAGCGGCGCGTGGTGGCGGATAACCGCGCCGCGCGCTTTCACTACGCCATCGAGGATACGCTCGAGGCCGGCATCGCGCTGACCGGCACCGAGGTCAAGTCGCTGCGCAACGGCAAGGCGACGATCGGCGAGGCCTATGCCGGTCCCTCCGGCCACGACCTGATGCTGTTCAACGCCTTCATCCCCGAATATCTCGAGGCGAACCGCTTCAACCACGACACCAAGCGCCCGCGGCGCCTGCTCCTGCACCGACGCCAGATCGACAAGCTGATCGGCGCGACGCAGCGCCAGGGCTACACGGTGATCCCGCTGAAGATCTACTTCAACGAGAGCGGGCGCGCGAAGGTGGAGCTCGGCCTCGGCAAGGGCAAGCAGGCGCACGACAAGCGCGAGGCCGTGAAGGAGCGCGACTGGAAGCGGGATCAGGCCCGCCTGCTGCGCGACCGCGGATAGGGGGCACATCCACCCTCTCCCATCCCAAGTCGGGCCTGCCCGGCTTGGGCAGAGGTGAGCGGAACTCGGGCAAGCCCGAGTTCCGTGTGGGAAAGGGAGATGCGCCGGGGCGCCCGACCCTATTCCTCCTCGGCATCCCCGTTCTGGCGGATGCCGTAGCGGCTCTCCAGGCCGGGATTGGCGCGCGGTCCGCGCTCGGCCGGCGGACGGGACGGACGCTCGCTGGGGTCGCGGCCGATCTTCGGCATCAGATGGGCGAGGTCGAGGAACTCGTCGGCCTGACGGCGCAGGTCGTCCGAGATCATGGCCGGCTGGGTCTGGATGGTGGAGACCACCGTGACGCGCACGCCGCGGCGCTGCATCGCCTCGACCAGCGATCGGAAATCCCCGTCGCCGGAGAACAGCACCATGTGATCGATATGGGCGGCAAGCTCGAGGGCGTCGATCGCCAGCTCGATATCCATGTTGCCCTTGAACCGCCGCCGGCCCATCGAATCCGTGAATTCGCGCGCGGGCTTCGTGACGACCCGGTAGCCGTTGTAGTCGAGCCAGTCGATCAGCGGCCGGATCGAGGAATATTCCTGATCTTCGACCATGGCGGTGTAGTAGAAGGCCCGAAGAAGGTTGTCCCGAGCCTGAAATTCCTTCAGCAGTCGTTTGTAGTCGATATCGAAGCCTAGGGCCTTGGTCGTGGCATACAGGTTCGCGCCGTCGATGAACAGCGCGCTACGCTGATTCCCGCTCATGGAATGTTTCGCTTTCTCTAAAAATTTTATGCTTCAGAATGTCAATGCAGGGAAGCTCAAACGACGCCGTGCGGCAATATCTTTTGTCATGTTCGCAGTCGATTCCGTTCATGAAACGAAATCGATCATATGCTATGCTCGGCGTAACCGTTCGAAGTGCCGTCTTGAAGGATCGACAGCTTGAGCATGGGCTTCCGTTGTCGCCCAAGTCAAGCCGGCACGTTATCTCGATTGCGGACAGCAGATCATGTGTTCGCGAGCCCGAACCTGAGATCGCAGATCGTCACCTTACGTCACGTCAGATCGCGTGCGCCCTGTGGATGGGTCCATCAGGGCTTCGGCATCGCGCGGCTGCCGGGCTTCACCGCGGGAATCGCTGCGAGGTCCGGCGGGAGCGCGTCGGCCGGGTAGGCCGGAATGTCGAGCGTCACGAGTGACACGAAGGGCACACCAATCTCGCCCTTACCCCCCGAGCGGTCGATCAGGCAGGCCGCGCCGACGATCTCGCCCGGCTCCGACCGGATCGCCGCGAGACATTCCCGCGCGGACAGGCCCGTGGTGACGATGTCCTCGACGATGACGGCGCGCTGGCCGGCCGGGATCTGGAAGCCACGCCGCAGGGTGAAGGGACCGCCGGGATCGCGCTCCACGAAGATTGCTCGGGCGCCGAGATGGCGGGCCGTCTCGTAGCCCGGCACGATGCCACCGATGGCCGGAGAGACCACGATGTCGATCTTGCCGAACTTCGCAGCGATCGCGGCGGCGAGCGCCCGGCACAGCCGCTCCGTGCGCGGCGGCTCGGAGAAGATCGCCATCTTCTGCAGGAAGACCGGTGAGCGGAGGCCCGAGCTCAGGATGAAGTGCCCTTCGAGCAGGGCGCCCGCGTCGCGGAACTCGGCAAGGACCTGGTCCGGGCTCATCGGGGCGGAAGTCATCGGCGCGCGGGTCTCCGGGAATTTGGGGGCTTGTGGCAGCGCCCCGGCGCGAGAGCAAGCTGGCTGACGTCACGCCGGCCTGAGAGCCTGTTTGAGGTCGAGCGGTGTTGATCCAGCCTATCCCGTCCTCGACCTCATCCTGAGGTGCCGGAGCGAAGCGGAGGCCTCCCGATTGCGCCGTGATCCCTGGAGTCCTCCTTCGAGGCTCGGCTTTCGCCTCGCACCTCAGGATGAGGCGGATGGGTGGGACGAGCCGGATCTCCGCATGACGACCGGGGCATCTGCGATATCCAACCCCTGCGCCTCGGAATGAGGTCGCGGAAGGGATCGGCCGAGCGGAAGACCGGTCGAGATCGCCCAGAGGGGCTCTCAGGCGCCGGCGGCCGCATTCGCGGCCGTGGCCCGCGCCGCGGGACGCTCTCCGCGCCCTGTCAATCCCTGACCAGCGTGGCGCGCCCGATGGCGAAGACGCGCCCGTCCCCGAGGAGATGGGCGGTGAAGCCCTTCGGGAAGAGCGGATCAAAGGCCTTGTCCCGCACGTTCAGGCCGCCGGCGAAGGCGCCGAACGCCGGCATCACGAGGCGCGCCCCGTCCGAGACGAAGCAGCGGCGGCGCACGGCGCGGCCCCGCATCGCGACCTTGCCGCAGGGATGGAGATGGCCCGCGACCTCGCCGGGCCTAGCGCCAGCCGCCGGCTCGTGCCGGAGCGTCAGCGCACCGAGCGCGAGTTCCGCCGCGTAGCGCCCGCCGACGCCCTCGCCGATCTCCGCGTCGTGGTTGCCGGCAATCCAGACCCAGTCGCGGCCCTCCTGCAGCGCGGCCACCATGGCGCGGTCGCCCGGCTCCATCCGCTCGGGGCCCCGCGCGTCGTGAAAGGAATCGCCCAGGGCGACGACGCAGGCCGGGTCGAGCCGGGCAATGACCTCGTGCAGGTTCGCCAGGGTCTCGCGGGTGTCGTAGGGCGGCAGGAACTGGCCGGAGCGCGCGGCATAGGCCGAGCCCTTCTCCAGGTGCAGGTCCGACACCACGAGGGTGCCATGGGCCGGCAGCCACAGGGCGCCGCTGAGGTCCAGCACCGCGTCCTCGCCGGCCAGCATCAGGCCAGCGGGCTTCACACTCTTCTCAAGTCTCTGGCCGAGCGCCAAGATCGCATCCTCATCCGGGGGATCGGGGCGCATCGGACTCAGCCGAGGGCTTCTTCGAGAAGCTGCGCCTCGGCTTCGGCCAGGATCTCGTCCGCGCCCTCGCCGTAGACCTTCTCGCGGCCGATCTCCAGCATCACGGAGACGGAGAGCGGGGAGACCCGGTCGAGGGCACGGTGGATGATTCGCCCCTGGATGCGCTCTAGCATCACACCGAGGCGCCTCACGTCGAGGAGTCCGGTTGCCGCATCCTGCCGCGCGGCGCGCAGGAGCAGGTGGTCGGGCTGGTGCTTGCGCAGCACGTCGTAGACGAGGTCGGTGGAGATCGTGACTTGGCGGCCGGTCTTCTTCTGGCCCGGATGGCGCCGCTCGATCAGCCCGGCGATCACCGCGCATTGCCGGAAGGTGCGCTTCATCATCGCCGATTCCGCGAGCCAGGATTCCAGATCGTCGCCGAGCATGTCCTGCGCGAAGAGGTCCGCGAGGAAGCCGGGCTCCGCGGCGATCCGGTCGGAGAGGTCCCGCGTCATCCAGATCGCGATGCCGTAATCGTTGGCCGCAAAGCCGAGCGGCCGCAGCCCCGCGCGCTCCAGGCGCCGGGTGAGGAGCATCCCGAGCGTCTGGTGCGCGAGCCGTCCCTCGAACGGGAAGGCGGTGAGATAGTGGCGCTTGGCCCGCGGGAAGGTCTCGACCAGCAGGTCCTTCGGGCCGGGCAGGACCGAGCGGCTGCGCTGCTGCACGAGGTAGTCGGCGACCTGCTTCGGCAGGCGGTCCCAGGCGAAGGGGTCGGCGATGATCTCCCGCACCCGCGCGGCGAGGAAGGTCGAGAGCGGGAACTTGGCGCCCGCATAGGACGGGATCGCCGGATCGGTGCCGGGCCCGGCCCGGGTCGCCATCGCCTCGTCCTCAATCAGCCCCTCGAAGCGCAGCACCTCGCCCGCGAACAGGAAGGTGTCGCCCGGCGTCAGCGTCTCGGCGAAATCCTCCTCGATCTCACCGAGCACGCGCCCGGTCTTCGGCAGCAGCGTGCCGGGCTTGGCGCGCACCGAGCGGGCAAGACGCACCTTCACCTTCGCGGATTCGACGATGGTGCCGATATTCATGCGGTATTGCTGCGCCACCCGGCCGTCCCGCACCCGCCAGAGCCCGTCGGTCCCGCGCAGGATCTTCGCGAAACGCTCGTAGGCGCGTAGCGCATAGCCGCCGGTCGCCACGTAATCGACCACCGCCTCGAAATCCTCCCAGGCGAGGCCCGCATAGGGCGCGGCGGAGACGATCTCCGCGTAGAGGTCGTTTGGATCGAAGGCGTCGGCGCAGGCCATGCCGAGCACGTGCTGGGCGAGCACGTCGAGGGCACCGGTCCGGGCGTCCGGCGTGTCCTGCGCGGCCTCCTCGACGGCGTCGAGGGCGGCGCGGCATTCCAGCATCTCGAAGCGGTTGGCCGGCACCAGATAGGCCTTCGAGGGCTCGTCCATGCGGTGGTTCGCCCGGCCGATCCGCTGCATGATCCGGCTCGCTCCCTTCGGCGCGCCGATATTGACGACGAGATCCACGTCGCCCCAGTCGATGCCGAGATCGAGGGTCGCGGTGCAGACGATGGCCCTGAGCTGCCCCGCCGCCATCGCCGCTTCGACCCTCCGGCGCTGCTGCGCGTCGAGCGAGCCGTGGTGGAGCGCGATCGGCAGCAGGTCGTCGTTGAGGTTCCAGAGTTCCTGGAAGGTGTACTCGGCCTGGAGCCGGGTGTTGACGAAGACCAGCACCGTGCGGTGCTCGCGGATCAGCGTGTAGATCGCCGGCATGGCGGAATGCGCCGTGTGGCCCGCGAGCGGCAGGGTCCGCGCGGATTCCAGCATGCGCAGGTCCGGCCGCGCGCCGCCTGTAACGACGACGAGGTCGGCCATGGCTGGCACACGCCCTCCCCCCTCTGCGGGGGCGGGAAGCCCGGCTTCAGGTCGTGCGCAGGACTCGCGACAGGCCCCGTCTCCCGTTCGGGAGAGGGCTGGGGTGAGGGTTGAGGATGTTCCGGACGAGTCGCGACGATGAGGCGGCCTCGGCTCCGCTTGATCGGGAGAGGTCTCGACCCTCACCCTGTCCCTCTCCGGAACGGGAGAGGGGACCCGCGCTTCCGCATCGAGGCCTGCCCTGATGCGAGGACTGGAGCCCTGCGGCACCAGATACTTCCGCAATTCGTCCGGCTCACGGACCGTGGCCGAGAGGCCGATCGCGGTCAGCCCCGGGCTGAGGCGGTGCAGCCGCGCGAGCCCCAGGGACAGGAGGTCTCCGCGCTTCGAGGTCACCAGCGCGTGCAGCTCGTCGAGGATCACGCAGGACAGGTTCGCGAGCAGGTCGGCCGCCTCGCGATGAGCGATGAGGAGCCCGAGCTGCTCGGGTGTCGTCAGCAGGATGTCGGGCGGCCGCGCGATCTGACGGGTGCGCTTGTGGGCGGGGGTGTCGCCGGTCCGCGTCTCGATGCGCACGGGCAGCCCCATCTCGGCGACCGGCGCCTCGAGGTTGCGGGCGATGTCGACGGCGAGCGCCTTCAGCGGGGAGATGTAGAGGGTGTGCAGGCCGCGCCGTGCGGAGGGCTTGGTCCGCGACAGGGCGACGAGGCTCGGCAGGAAGCCGGCGAGCGTCTTGCCGGCACCCGTGGGCGCCACCAGCAGCGCCGAGCGGCCGGCGCCGGCGATGCGGAGCAGGTCGAGCTGGTGCGGACGGGGCGCCCAGCCGCGGCCCGCGAACCAGGCCGCGAAGGCCGGCGGCAGCAGGTCGTCGCCGGGACGGTCCCCGCTCAGGCGAGCGCCATCAGGAAGCGGTCGATCAGCTCCAGCGCCCGCTCGGTGAGCGCGCCGGGATAGCGCACGAAGATGTGGCAGCCCCCCGGATAGATCGCCGTATGGCCGCCATTGCCCGCCGCCGCCCAGCGGGACGACATGTAGAGCGTGTCGTCGAGGAGCGGGTCGGCGGTGCCCACCGTGAACAGGGCCGGCGGCAGACCTTTCAGCTCGGCATAGATCGGCGACACGTCGGGCCGCCGCCGGTCGATCCCCTCGCGCACGTAGCCGTCGGCGAAGCGGGTCAGATCCTCGGTGTTCACCACGAGGCGTTCGGTGCCCCAGTTGCGCACCGAGGGCGTCAGGCCGAGATCGAAGAAGCCGGCATTGAGGTTGGCGCCGCGGAAGGCGCGCGGCAGGTTGTGCCGGTCGCGCAGGCGCAGCAGCACCATCACCGCGAGATGGGCGCCGACGGATTCACCGCCGATGGTCAGGGCCGAGATGCCGAACTCCGCCTTGCCGGGCCCGGCGAGCCAGAGCGCGGCGGCCTCGCAATCGAGCAGCGCGGCCGGATAGGGGTGCTCGGGCGCCAGCCGGTAATCGACCGAGAGACAGATGAAGCCGCAGGAATCGGCGATGCGCTCGAGCCAGGGGTCCTGCTCGTCGGCCCCGCCCCAGATCCAGCCGCCGCGGTGGAGGTGAAGATAGGCGCCGCGCAGGCGCACGCCGGGCCGCGGGCGGATCACCCGCAGCGGCAGCGCGCCGCCCGGGCCGTCGATCAGCATGGTCTCGGCCCGGGTGCTGCGCGGCATGGCTGGCGAGGCCTTGGTGCCGGCCTTCCGGCGCTCGCGCACCTCGGCGATCGGCAGCGTCCAGGGGTCGGGCAAGGCGGCGTGCGCGGCGACGATCTCGGCGTTGAGCCGCAGGGTTTCCGGATCGATCGTCGCCGGGTCGAACAGGGCGTGGTCGATCATCGTGGACCTGGTTCCGTCGGTTCGGCCGCCCGGTCTGCTCCGGCGGCCCGCGTCTGTCGCGCGTGGTGTCTGCGGATCGCGATGCGGATATCTTGGCGGCTCGGGCGTCCATTGCCATCTGTCTGCCGTCCGCGAAACCGCCCAACGCCCGAGGCGCACGGGAGTTTCGCCGGAGGTGTGACGCGGACGTCACGCTTCCGCCGGGTTCCGCGGCTTGTAACGGCGGTCCGGCCCCGCGCCGGTTGGTCGGGCCGGAGGCGGTCCCGGCCGGCTTGCGCGGCGTCTGATGCAGGCGACATCCGCCATCCCGACGGGATCGCGCGGAGGTCGGATGAGAGCGAGAGCGGTCACGTGGAACACGGCAAGCATCGTCCGGGCGGCCCCTACGACGCCTATCCCCAGCCGCCCGCACGCGACGGCGGCCTGCGGCGCTTCCTCGGAGGCTCGCCGGCCTCCGTCTTCCTGCGCCTGCTGTTCCTCTCGGTCCTGGTCGGCGCCTTCATGGCGATGCTCGGGCTGACGCCCGGGCAACTCTTCTGGCACGCCTACGATTCGGCCCGTGCGCTGATCGAGATGGGCCTCGCCACCTTCCACGATTTCGGCGGCTGGATCCTGGCCGGCGCGGTGGTGGTGGTGCCGCTCTGGTTCGTCTCGCGGCTCTTCGCGGCGTCGCGTTAGAACCCTCTTAAGCCGAAATAGAGGCCGGTTCGGCGAAAGAGAGCGCGTTAAAACAATGCCTTGGAGCCGTTCCCGATTGCACCGCGATCGGGAACGGCCCTAGCGCCCGAGGGACGCGGTCTCCTCGAGGACGACCGTGCGGGCGCAGGCGCTGAAGGCCGAGACGAGGCGGCTCTGCGCGGCGAGCGGCGGGAAGACCAGGGCAAAGGAGACGGGCAGGGCCGGCGCGAAGGGCCGAATGGCGATCGGCGAGATCTTGGCCTCCTCATGGGCCGCGAGCGGGTTCATCAGGCTCACGCCGAGTCCCGCCGCGACCAGGGCGCAGGTCGCGGCGCCGAGCCCCGCCTCGGCCGTGACCTCGCGCCGGATGCCGGAGGCGGCGAAGATCTCGTCGATCCGCACCCGCAGCGGGTTGCCGACCGGCGCATCCACGAAGGGCTCGCCCTCGAAATCCTCCGGCCGCAGCACCGCCCGTCCGGCGAGGCGGTGCCCCGGCGGCAGCACGGCCACGCAATCCAGGCTGAGGACGGGCTCGACCCGCACGCTCGACGCGGTCCCATAGAGCATGGTCAGGCCGGCATCGCAGAAGCCCGAGGCGATCCACTTGTAGACCGTGCCCTCGTCCCCGGCATGGATCGAGACCATGACGCCCGGATGCGTCGCCTTGAAGCGGGCGACCGAGCGGGCGAGCAGGCCGCCGGCGAGCCGCGGCATCGCGGCGACGCTGAGCCGGCCGGCGCCGAACAGGCGGATGTCGGCCGCCGCCGATTCCAGCCCGGCGAGCCCGGCGAAGGCGGCCTCGACCTCGTGATAGAAGCGCGCGCCGTCCTGGGTCGGCACCAGGCGGCTGCCGCTGCGGTCGAACAGCGGGAACTGGGTGATCGCCTCCAGCTGCGCGATGAGCCGGCTGACCTGGGGCTGCGAGGTGTGCAGCCGCCGCGACGCCTCGGTCATCGAGCCCGTCAGCATCACCGCGCGGAACGCTTCCACATGGCGGAATCCCATGCGCCGCTGAGCCATATCAGATCCGTATACGCGAATGCCCGATTGGAATTAGCAGCCGGCACAGCTTTCGGCCATCATCCTTCGCGGCACCAACAAGATCTCTATTCACCACCTGCGGAGACGCGGTTCGGGTCGAGACGTGCCGATTTGGGGGCTCTCACATGCGCATGAAGTCAGTCTTCCTCGTTCTTCTGTCCGCATTCTGCTCGACATCCACCCTGTCCGCCCGGGCCGAAGGCACGAGCCGCCTCGACCGGATCCGCGAGACGGCCACGATCCAGCTCGGCTTTCCCGACGCCTCGCCGCCCTTCGCCTTCCTCGACGGCACCGGCAAGCCGGTCGGCTACAGCCTCGAGATCTGCGAGCACGTGGCTCAGAAGATCAAGGCGGCCCTCAAGCTGCCGAAGCTCGACGTGCGCTACACCCCCGTCCAGTCGGCGACCCGCATCCCGCTGATCAACAACGGCACCATCGACCTCGAATGCGGCACCGCGACGAACCTCGCGGAGCGCCACAAGCTCGTCGCCTTCGCCCCCACCACCTTCGTGGCGCAGATCGTGCTGGTGGCGCGCAAGGACACGGATGTCGACGTGAACGACATCGCCTCCTTCCGCGGCAAGGCGATCTCCGCGCAGGCCGGCGGGCAGACCCAGCGCTTCCTGACCAAGGTCAGCGCCCGCGACGGCCTCGACATCAAGGTGATGGCCGGCAAGGACACGGCCGAGACCTTCCTGCTGATGGCGAGCGGGCGGGCTCAGGGCAGCATCAACGACGACGCCCTGGCCTACACCACCGTCGCCAACGCCGCCGACCGCGAGAGCTACAAGATCGGCACCAAGGGCCTCGAATTCGCGCCCTACGGCATCCTGCAGCCCAAGGACGACCCTGCCTTCAAGGCCGCGGTGGACGGCGCCGTCATCGAGCTGATGAAGGACGGCACGGTCGCTGGCCTCTACACGAAGTATTTCGAGAGCCCGCTCCCGCCGCGGCAGGTCAATCTCAAGCTGCCGATGAGCGCAGCCCTCAAGCGCGCGCTGGCCAATCCCACCGACTCGGGCGACCCGGCGGCCTACGAGTGAGGCGGGTCGAGCAGGAAGCCGACGGGATGACCGCGATGCAGCCCCCCGACCGTTCGCCCGCGCCGCCACCCGGCGCGGTGGACCTCCGCAGCGACACCCTGACCCGGCCGACCGAGGCCATGTACGAGCGGATGCGCGCCGCGCCCGTCGGCGACGACGGCCTCGACGGGGACCCGACCGCGCGCGAGCTCGAAGCCGTCGCGGCCGAGGCGCTCGGCAAGGAGGCCGGCCTGTTCGTGCCGAGCTGCACGATGGCGAACCTCATCGCCACGCTGTGCCATGCGCCGCGCAACCAGCAGGTGGTGCTGGAGGCGCGCGCCCACATGTACACCGCCGAGCGCGGGGCGACGACCTTCACGGGCACCTTCGCCGTCGGGATTCCCGGCGAGGCCGGCGCGATGGATCTCGGCCTGCTCGAAGAGGCTCTGCGCCCCGCAGGGTCCGGGCTCGCGACCGGCCTGATCGGCCTGGAGACCAGCCACAACAACGCTGGCGGCACGGTGCTGCCGCTCGCCCACATGAAAGCGGTCCAGACGCTCGCGCGCGAGGCCGGGATCCCGGTCCATCTCGATGGCGCCCGCCTGTACAACGCGGCGGTCCATCTGGGCGTCGCCCCGGCCGAGATCGCCCAGTACACGGATACCGTGGCGCTCTGCCTGTCGAAGGGCCTCAGCGCGCCTGTCGGCGCCGTCCTGGCCGGCAGCCGGGACGTGGTCTCGCAGGGGCGCCGCCTGCGCCGGATGCTCGGCGGCGCGCAGCGTCAGGTCGGCGTCGTCGCCGCGGCGGGGCTCGAGGCTGTGCAGACGATGGGGCCGCGCCTCGTCGAGGATCACAAACGGGCCCGCCTGCTCGGCGCCGGCCTCAACGCGTTGCATCCGGATCTCTCGGCGTCCCGGCCGCAGACCAACATCGTGCAGGTCGATCTGCGGCGGACCGGACAGGACGCGGCGCAGTGGGTCTCCGCCCTGGCGGCGCGCGGCGTGCTGGTGCGGCCCCTCGGGCGCGACCACCTCCGGCTCGTCACCCATCGCCATATCGACGACGCGGATATCGAGGCCGCCATCGAGGGCTTCCGCCTCTGCCTGGCGCAGCCGGCGGCCGGCCGCGCCTGACCGCAGCCGGGCGCCCGCCTCTGGGCGCCCGGCCTGGGGCGGGCGGCTTCTCGAAGCGGCCCATGCTCCACCGCCGCACGAGCCTTGCGGCGAACCGGATTTCCCCGGCGCCCGTCTTGATCTAGGCCGGAACCGTCCCGCTCGCGTTCCGCCCGCCATGCACGCACCCCTTCCCGTCTCCGGCCGGCGCGTCCTCGCCCTCGCCCTGCCGATGACGCTCGCCAACGTCACGACGCCGATGCTCGGCTTCGTCGGCGCGACCGTGATCGGGCGCCTGGGCGATGCCGCCGCGCTCGGGGCGATCGCGCTCGGTGCCGTGATCTTCGACGCGATCTTCTGGTCCTTCGGCGCGTTGCGCATGGCCACAGCCGGGCTGACCGCGCAGGCGGTCGGCGCGCGCGACGCGGCCGAGATCGACCGCACCCTGGCCCGCGCGCTCGCCGCGGGCGCGCTGGCCGGCCTCGCCCTCATCGTGCTGCAGCTTCCGATCGCGGCCGCCGCCTTCGCGATCAGCGGCGCGAGCCCGGCGGTGGTCGAGGGCCTGTCGACCTATTTCCACATCCGCATCCTCTCGGCGCCGTTCGTGCTCGCGAACTACGCGGTGCTGGGCTCCGTGCTCGGACGCGGCCGGACCGATCTCGGCCTGCTGTTGCAGGTGGCCATCAACTGCGTGAACGTCGCGCTCACCCTCGCCTTCGTGGTGGGATTGGAGCGCGGCATCGGCGGGGCGGCGCTGGCGACCGTCTGCGCCGAGGGAGCGGGCCTCCTCCTCGGCCTCGTGCTGCTCCGCCGGCTCGGCGCGCATCCCTTCCGGGTACCGCTGGCGGAGATCCGTGATGCCGCGGCGCTGAGGCGCACCTTCGCGGTCAACGTCGACATCGTCATCCGCACCCTGGCCCTGGTCGCGGGTATCGTGCTGTTCTCCGCGCTCGGGGCACGCCAGGGCGATGCCGTGCTCGCCGCCAACGCCGTGCTCTGGAACCTCTTCCTGATCGGGGGCTTCTTCCTCGACGGTTTCGCCACGGCCGCGGAGGCGCTCTGCGGGCAGGCGCTCGGGGCCCGCGACGAGGCGGATTTCCGCCGCGCCTCCAGGCTCAGCCTGCGCTGGTGCCTCGGTTTCGGGGTCGGCGTCAGCCTGATCGCGCTCGGCGGCGGCCACGCCTTCATCGATTTCGTGAGCACGAACGAGGCCGTGCGCGCGGTGGCCTACCAGTATCTGCCGCTCGCGGCGCTCGCCCCCTTCGTGGCGGCGACGCCCTTCGCCTATGACGGCATCTATATCGGCGCCACCTGGACGCGGGCCATGCGGAACCTGATGCTCGCCGCCCTGGCCGCCTATTGTGCCACGCTGCTCGCCGTGCAGGCGCTCGACCTCGGCAATACCGGCCTCTGGCTCGCCTTCCTCAGCTTCCTCGGCGCCCGCGGCCTCGGCCAGGCTCTGGCCTATCCGGGTTTGGCGCGCCGGGAATTCGCGGCGGCGTAGGACGGCTCTCAGCGCGGATCCGTCCAGCGGCGGCCGGTGGAGCCGGTGCTGGTGGGGGCGGCCGGCTCTGCCGAGACGCTCGGGGTGAGCGCGCCGCGCTGGCTGACCGGCGCAGCCGGTGCCGTGCGCTGGACGACCCGGCGCACCGGCAGGGCGCTGCGGCGGTAGCGCGCCCGGCGGTAGCGGCGCGGGCGCTCGCTCGTCGCGCCGAC
>NZ_CABFPH010000028.1 GCF_902141845.1 Methylobacterium symbioticum
GCGCCTGGCGCTGGCCGCTGCTGCGGCTCGACAGCCCGGCCGGCACGGCGATGCGTGCGGCGATGGGCCGGGCCGGCTGGTCGCTCGGCCCCGTCGCCACCTTCGCGCGGCCGGTGCTCGCGCGCCGCGCGAGCCTCGATGCCTTCCAGGCCGGGCATCCGAACCGGAGCCGGCTGAAGGACCTGCGGCGGCGCACGAAGCGTCTGTCCGAGACCGGCCTCCTCCGGCTCGACAGCGCCACCGGGGGCGCGGCGCTGGCCGCCGCGGTGGAGAACTTCCTCGCCCTGGAGCGGGCGGGCTGGAAGGGCGAGGCCGGCACCGCCATGGCCTGCCGCCCGCCCCATGCCGCCCTCGCCCGGGCGCTCTTCGCGGAGGGCGCCGGCCCCGTCACGGCCCGCGCCGACAGCCTGACCCTCGACGGAAGGCCGATCGCCATCAGCCTCGCCCTGGTCGGATCGGGCACCGCGACGCTCCTGAAGACCGCCTACGACGAGGGGCTCCGCGCCCAGGCGCCCGGCCTCGTGCTCGAAGCCGAGATCGTGCGCGCCTGCCACGAGACCCGCTTCGCCGACCGGCTCGATTCGGCGACGCTCGCCGGCTCGGCCCTGGAGAGCCTCTATCCGGAGCGCGAGATCCTCGCCGAGGTCATCGCCGTCCCCCCCGGCGCCGACCGTCCCTCCCTGGAGAGGCGCATTCGCCTCGCCCGGTTCGAGCAACGGGCGCGGGAGGCCGCCAAGACGGCGTTGCGGCGGCGTTGACGGTAGAGGGCGCCCGCGCCCTCACCCAGCCCCGATCCGCGCCAGCCACTCCGCCTCGCTGATCACCGCGACGCCGTGCTTCTCCGCCTCCTTCAGCTTGGAGCCGGCGCCGGGTCCGGCCACCACGAGATCGGTGTTGCCCGAGACCGAGGAGGCGACCTTGGCGCCGAGGCGCTCGGCGGTGGCCTTGGCCTCGTTGCGGGTCATCCGCTCCAGGCTGCCGGTGAAGACGACGATCTTGCCGGCGAGCTCGCTGCTTCCGGTGGCGGCGGGCGCCTCGGCCGGGGCGAGCGTCACCTCGGCGAGCAGCGCCTCCACCGCGTCGCGGTTATGCGCCTCGGCGAAGAAGTCGATCAGCGCATCCTTGACCACGTCGCCGACATCGCTCGCCCCTTCCGCGAAGCCGAGATAGGCGGCGCAGGGGCGCTCGCGGGCGGCGCGCAGCAACGCGGCGTCGAGGGCCTCGCCCTCGCCGAAGGCCGCGATCAGGTTCTCGCGCGCGGCGGGACCGAGCCCCTTCACCGCACCGGGCGCCTGGGCGTCGACCGGCTCGCCCGCCGCTGCGCGCGCCGAGACGTGGTCGAGCAGCGCGTCGCGGGCGACAGAGCCGATGCGGTCGACCGCGTCGAGCGCGAGCCAGCCCTCGCCGGGCCGGCAGGCGGCAGCCGCGTCCACCGCCGCGATCAGGGCGCGCATGTCGGGGAAGATTTTGGCGAGCTCCTTGGCCGTCACCTCGCCGATATTCGGGATGCCGAGGGCGAACAGAAGCCGCGGGAAGGTTACCGTGCGGCGCGCCGCGATCGCCGCGAACAGGTTCTCGATGGCGAGCTGGCGCTCGCCCTCCTTCTTCTTGGCCGCCTTGACCGGCTTCGGGGTCTCGCCGGCCGCGCGCGCGGCCTCCTCCTTCTGCCGCGCCCGCGCCTCGGCGAGCGCCCGGCGCCGTGCCGCGAGGGAGGCCGCGACCTTCTCGAAATCGAGCCGGAAGATATCGGCCGGCTGGCGCACCAGGCCATCCTCGAACAGGGTCTCGATATAGGTCTCGCCGAAGCCCTCGATGTCGAAGGCGTTGCGCGAGACGAAGTGTTTCAGGCGCTCCACGGCCTGCGCCGGGCAGATCAGGCCGCCGGTGCAGCGGCGCACCGAATCCGGCTTCTTGGTGCGCGGGTTGAAGGCCCGCACCGCCTTGCTGCCGCAGGCCGGACAGGTCTCGGGGAAGGCATAGGCTTGCGAGTCGGCCGGCCGCTTGTCGAGGACGACGTCCATCACCTTCGGGATGACGTCGCCCGCGCGCAGCACGATCACGGTGTCGCCGACGCGGATGTCGCGGCCATCGCGGATCGGCTCGCCGTCGCCGCCGACGCCCTTCACATAGCCCTCGTTGTGGAGGGTCGCGTTCGAGACCACCACGCCGCCCACCGTCACCGGGCGGAGCTTGGCGAGCGGGTTGAGCGAGCCGGTGCGGCCGACATTGATCGCGATCTCCTCCACCACCGTGAAGGCCTCCTGCGCCGCGAACTTGTGGGCGAGCGCCCAGCGCGGCGAGCGCGAGACGAAGCCGAGCCGGCGCTGGAGGGCGAGGTCGTCCACCTTGTAGACGACGCCGTCGATGTCGTAGCCGAGGTCGGCGCGCTGCCGCTCGATCGACCGGTAATGCGCCAGCATCGCCGCGATGTCCGGGCAGCGCACGCTGAGGGGGTTCACCGGCAGGCCCCAGGCCCGGAAGCGATCCATGACGCCGGACTGGGTGCCCTCGAAGGCGGGCTCCACCGCGCCCCAGGCATAGGCGAAGAAGCGAAGCGGACGCGAAGCGGTGATCGCGGGATCGAGCTGGCGCAGCGAGCCGGCGGCCGCATTGCGCGGATTGGCGAAGAGCGGCTTGCCCTGGGCCTCCTGGCGCGCGTTGATCGCGGCGAAGTCGGCATGGCTCAGATAGATCTCGCCGCGCACCTCGCAGAGGGGCGGCACCCCGTCGCCCACCAGCCGCTCGGGGATGTCCTGCACCGTGCGGGCATTGGCGGTGACGTTCTCGCCGACCTCGCCGTCGCCGCGCGTCGCCGCGGTGACGAGGACGCCGTCCTCGTAACGCAGCGACAGGGACAGGCCATCGATCTTCGGCTCGGCGGTGAAGGCGAGCGGCTCCGCCTCCGGCCAGTTCAGGAAGCGGCGCACGCGGGCGACGAAGTCCTCGACCTCCGCGTCCGCGAAGGCGTTGCCGAGCGAGAGCATCGGCACGGCATGCCGCACCTTGGCGAATTTCTCCGAGGGCTTGGCGCCCACCGAGGCGCTGGCGGCCCCCGTGCCGGCGAGGTCGGGGAAGCGGGTCTCCAGGGTCTCCAGGCGACGCCGGAGGGCGTCGTACTCCGCATCCGTGATCTCGGGCGCGTCCTCTTGGTGGTAGAGACGGTCGGCCTCGGCGATCTGCTCCGAGAGCGCGGCATGCGCCGCGCGCGCCGCCTCGGGCGTCAGGTCCGGTTCGAGATCCGGGATCGGCGGAGCGGACTTCCTGGCGGGCATGGCGGCTCGGCTGTCTGGCGGTCGGGCGCCTCTATGGCACGCTCCGGCTGGATGGGCGAAGCCCTCGCGGCCCCCTCCCCACGCACCCGTCCACGCTTTGCACGGGCCTGCGCCGGGCCGCGCTTGCGCTTCCCGGAGGCGCGCTCGATCCTGCCCTGCAATCCCGCCATCGGCGATTCCGGCGAACCCTCCTCCTCCCGTGCACGCTCCTCCCCCGCCCGCCTCGCCTGACCCGAACGGCTCCACGGCCGATCCGCCCCCTTGGCCGCTCACGGAGCCAGGCCCCCACGCCGGCACCATCGTGTGGACGATCGATCTGGCCCTCTCCGAGGCGGACCTCGCGCTCTGCACGGCCACCCTCTCGGCGGAGGAGCGGGCGCGCATGGCGCGCTATCTGCGGCTCGAAGACCGGGCGCGCTTCGCGGCGAGCCATGCCGCGACACGGCTGATCCTCGGCCGGGCCCTGGGCTGCGACCCGCGCGACCTCGCCTTCACCGCCGCGCCCGGAGGCAAGCCCGCGCTTGCGGGGGCGTCGCTCGCCTTCAACCTCTCGCATTCGGGACGACGGGCGCTGGTCGGGCTCTCGACGGAAGCGCCGCTGGGCGTCGATGTCGAGAGCGTGCGGCCCCTACCCGACGCGCTCCGCATCGCCCTCGGGCATTTCGCGCCCGACGAGACCGCCGCGCTGGCCCGTCTCGACGGCCCGGCCCGCGAGGCGGCCTTCTTCGCCCTGTGGACCCGCAAGGAGGCGGTGGTGAAGGCCCTCGGCGCCGGCCTCGCCCTGCCGCTCACCCGCTTCAGCGTGAGCCTGCCGCCCGGCCCCCCGTGCCTGCTCCGCCTGGATGCCGGGCGGGAGCATGCGATGGCCGGCGATCCCGGCACCTGGTCCCTGCACCATCTCGAGCCCGGCCCCGGCACGGTCGGCGCCCTCGCCGCGGCCGGCTCGGTGAAGGCCCTCGCCCGCCGCGCCCTGCCCCCGAACTGGCCGGCCTGGCTGCCCTGACGGAGGGATTTCGGCCCTGCCGCAAAAAGGAGCGCAGACTCCGCTTGCGGCCCGGAAAAGGCACGGCTATAAGCCCGCTCGCCGGCAACGCCCGGCCTTCGGAGTGTAGCGCAGTCTGGTAGCGCACCACGTTCGGGACGTGGGGGTCGCAGGTTCAAATCCTGCCACTCCGACCAAATTTCCCGAGATTTTTCCAAAATCGTATCGGCATTTCGCACGGCGAGACGGGCTGCTTGATCCGCCTTGGCCTCCTGCGGGATGCGTGGGTGGTCGGGTGACGGATCGCAGCCGGTCATGACCCGTCGGCCGATCCAACGAGCTTGCCGGTTCTGTCGCGCAAGGCCTGGAGGCTGCGGTAGCCCACGGAGGCGGCGACCTGACGCGGGCCCTGGCCGTCGGCGGCAAGCGCGAGGGCCCGCACCACCCGAGCCCTGGCCCGCCACTGCCCGAAGCTGAGGCCGGTCTCGCGGCGGAACCCGCGCGTCAGCGTCCGGCGGCTCACGCCGCCCTCATCCGCCCAGGCGTCGAGATCGCGGGGGGAGGCCGGGTCGTCGATCAGTTCGAGGCAGATCCGCCTGAGGCGCGGATCGCTCGGCAGGGGCAGGGTCAGCCGGGTCTCCGGAGCCCGCCGGATCTCGTCGAGCACGAGGGCCGCCAGATGGCCGCCGCGCCCGGCGACGTCGTAGAGCACGGGCTCCCGCGTGAGCGCGGCGAGCGCGGCGGCGAGCAGGGCCGAGACCTCGATGACCCGGGCCCGGGCCGGAAAGCCGGCGACCGCGTCGGCGGCGAGATAGGCCGAGCACATCGCGACCTCGCCGTGCATCGCCACCGCATGCGGCAGGCGCGGTGGGATCCAGAGGGCGTGCCCCTCCGGCACGACCCAGGTGCCGTCCTCGGCGGTCGCCATCATCAGGCCGGCGGTGGCGTAGAGCAGCTGCGCGCGCGGATGGAAATGCCGGTCGGTGCTGCTCCCGGCCGCGAAGGATTTCGGCATCACCGCGACCGCCCGCGGCACATCCTGGTAATCCTCGGCCCGGATCGAACGCATGCGGCCTCCCTGGCCCGATCCCGTACATCTTCGGCCCGACACCGTACAACGGGTCAGGTACAGAGCGGGCATCTCCGCGAGGCCCGCCCGATGGACGCCGATACCCTGTCCCGCCGCACCCTGCGCTTCGTCAACGTGGCGCACGCCCTCGACCATTTCGTGCTGCTCATCTACCCGACCGCCGTCATCGCCATCGCCGCGCAGACGGGCCTGAGCTACGGCGAGCTGATCGGGCTTGCCACAGGCGCCTTCGTGGCCTTCGGGCTCTGCTCGCTGCCGATGGGCTGGCTCGCCGACCGGTTCGGGCGGCGGACCATGCTGGCGATCTTCTTCTTCGGCTACGGCCTGTCCTGCCTGGGCGTGGCGAGCGCCGCGAGCCCGACCGCCTTCGCGGTCTGGCTCTGCGTGCTGGGGCTCGCCTCGGCGATCTATCACCCGGTCGGCTCGACCATGCTGGTCACCCATGCGCGCCGCCTCGGCCATGATCTCGGCATCAACGGGGTCTGGGGCAATTTCGGCGCGGCCACCGCCTCCGGCGTCACGGCGCTGCTGGCGGCCGGGCTCGGCTGGCAAGCGGCCTTCGTCGTGCCCGGCCTGTTCTGCCTCGCCTGCGGCGCCGCCTTCCTGGCGCTCGTTCCCGGCGATGGCGAGGGGGCGCGCGGCAAGGCCGGAGGCGCGCCCGTCATCGCGGTCGCGCGCCCGCTCCCGCTCCTCGTCGTGTTCGCCTTCGCGATCGTCGCCGGCGGCATGACCTTCAACATCACGACCATCGCCCTGCCCAAGGTCGTGGACGAGCGCGTCGGAGACGGGCTGCCGCTCGTCCTGATCGGGTCGGTCGCGACCTTCGTCTTCGTGTTCGGCGCCCTGACCCAGCTGCTGATGGGGCGGTTGATCGACCGCTACAGCCTGCCGACGCTCTTCCTCGGCCTCGCGATCCTGCAGCCGCTGGGGCTCGGCCTCGCGGCGGTGAGCACGGGCCTGCCCCTCCTCCTCGGCCTCGTCCTGACGATGGCGGCGCTCTACGGCCAAGTGGTCATCAACGATGCGATGGTCGCCCGCTACGTGCCGCCGGCCTTCCGGGCGCGGGCCTACAGCGTGCGCTACTTCCTTGGCTTCACGGTGAGCGGCTTCGTCGTGCCCCTGATCGCCGTGCTGCACGAGCGCGGCGGCTTCGGGCTCGTGCTCGGGATCGCGGCCGCCTTCGGCGCCGTCATCTTCGCCGCGGCCCTCGGCTTCTTCGGGCTGACGCGGCGGGACGCCGCGCGCCAGCTCGCTCCCGCGGAATAGCCGCCGCAGGCTCCGCCTCGGCCCGCCCGCGCTCGCACGGCTGTTGACGCTGACCTGCGGGCAGCCATACAGAAGGCCACCGGTCGGGAGGGTGGCGAAACGGTCGCACGGGGCAGGCTCCGCACCCTCGGAGACCCCGATTGCCCCAATCTCCAGAACGCCTTGGAAGGGTGGCCGAGTGGTTTAAGGCAGCGGTCTTGAAAACCGCCGTGGGGGCAACTCCACCGTGGGTTCGAATCCCACCCCTTCCGCCAATTTGTCTCGGTAATCCACTGTAGACGCAATGTTTTCTTGGGAAACATGTGTCTTGGCCCTAACATAGGCCCCCACACGATCTCTGGATCTGAATGGACTTCCGCGGACGAACAAGGGGCAGTTACGCTGGGTCGCTTCCGTCCGACCTGTGCCCGGTGAGCTCGGGACGTGTCGGGCCAATCCAATGCATAAGGTAAAGCTGAGGCGGACGCACGGGTTCACTGCCAACCTACGCCTGGTGATCTTGTGATCGATGTGATCGCCTCTCGCGGCAGCGATCTTGACCGGAGCGGAGAGCGCGGTCGAGATTGAGCCGAGCTGCTCGTCTGTCTGGCCGGGGCCTTGCCGCTTGCGCGCCCGCGGTTGTGCACCCTTCAGAAAGGGACCCATTTTTTTGTTCGGCAATAGGGGGCGGTCTTGCGCGAGGGGCGCACGCTCGCGATCGCCAAAAGGCCTATTTCCGCTGGCCAGACCGGAGTCGTTTGGATGAGTGAGTGCCTCGCTGAAGCGCCTACTCATGACCCCAGATGGTCCCTTGGAAGGTCCGCTTCTGGGCAGTCTGAGCCGATCGGGTGGACTTGAACGACTGACGGTGGCCGAAACCGGAATGGCCGCTTCGTAACAGGTTGGCCGGAAAAGCGGACGGCCTCCTACCGACCCGAAGCGGACCATCGTACCGTCCGCTTCCGGGAACTCCGCATAGCAACTCCAATCGACGGATGTGAACGGATCGAAATAACCGCTATCGGGCGGGAAAGCCGTAAGGGTGCCTGATGCCTTGACGACTTTCTGACGGTGCAGCAACAGAAAGCGTAGCAAGATCAAAACCTCTCCGTTTTGAACGGGCAGGCGATAGCGGCAGCGACATGGATACGCGAGAGGGCACAGCCGTCCGCTATATTTTTGGTGACTTCGTCTTGATCCCCTCCGAGCAGCGGCTGTGGCGAGCCGGAAAGGTCGTACGGCTCGGAGGACGACCGATGGAGATCCTGAACGCGCTCGTCGAACGTGCAGGACAAGTCGTCAGCAAGGAGGACCTCACCAAGCGCGCATGGCCGCGGACGACGGTCGACGAATCCAATCTGAAGGTCAACATCGCGGCGATCCGGCGCGCACTCGAAGGGCCGGAGCCGGAGACGCGCTTCATCGCGACGGTGAGTGGACAGGGGTACCGCTTCGTCGCGCCCGTCGACGTCACATCCTGGCCGATCCCGGCGGCAGCCCGGCGCCATAACCTTCCGAGATCCACGGATCTGCTCGGCCGAACAGAGGATCTCGCGGAAATCTCGGCGAAGGTGCTGCAGCGACCGCTGGTCACGATCACGGGTCCGGGCGGCGTCGGCAAGACCAGCCTGGCCGTGGCTTTGGGACACGACGTCGTCGGACAGTTCCGGGACGGAGTCTGGATGGTCGACCTGTGCGTCCTCGATAGCGACCGCTACCTCGCGAGCGCGGTCGCGCAGGAGATGGGGATCGCCATCCATGCGGACGATCCTCAGGCCGCACTCACGGCGGCCCTGGTGGACCGGCAGTGCCTGCTCATCCTCGATTGCTGCGAGAACTCCCTCGATCAGGCGGCCCGGCTGACCACCCTGCTCGCGACCGCCGCTCCCGGAACCCACGTACTGACCACGAGCCGCGAGCCCCTTCGGACGGCGCACGAGGTCGTGCATCACCTCCGGCCCTTAGCAAGTCCGACACTGCACGGGGCGCTGACCGCGAGCGACGCTCTGACTTCTCCGGCCGTCGCGTTGTTCGTGGCGCGCGCCTCGGCCGCCGCTCCGGGCTTCGGCCTCCGGGACGAGGACGCGCCAACCGTCGTCGAGATCTGTCGCCGCCTCGACGGGCTGCCGCTGGCCCTGGAACTCGCCGCGACCCGGGTCGGGGCCTTCGGACTTCGCGGCCTCCTTCGCCTGCTGAAGGAGCGCCTGGCCCTTTTGGACGACGGCCGACGGGCGGGTCATCCCCGCCATCGAGGCCTGACCGCGACGCTGGGCTGGAGCCACGGACTGCTGTCGACGGAGGAGCAGGCTCTGTTTCGACGGCTTTCCGTCTTTCACGGGGTCTTCCCGCTCGACGCGGCGCTCGCGGTCGGCCGACTGCCGGGCGAGGCCGAGGGCGGGTGCATCGGCCATCTGGCCGATCTCGTCGCCAAGTCGCTGGTCGTCGCGCACCCCGGGTCGTCGCCGCGATACGGGCTTCTCGACACGACGCGGGACTACGGATTGCAGCGGCTCGCTGAGAGCGGCGAGGGCAATGCGGTCCGTCGGCGGCACGCGGAACTCTGCCTTGCGCAATGTCGCGCCGTTTCAGGCCGCAGGAGTGCGCAGCCGGGCTCCGACCGCCCCGAGGATCCGATTGCGCTCGTCCACAACGTCCGCGCCGCTCTCGACTGGTGCCTGACCGATGGGCGCGATCCCGCCCTCGGTCGAGCGCTGGCAGCCGAGGCACTCGTGGTGTGGGACACGCTCGCGCTGCTCCAAGAGCGGATCGAGACGAGCGAGCGGGCGCTCGCGTCGGTTGTACCCTCCCATGGTCCGGAGGACCGGGACGAGATCACGCTGCGGGCGTCGCTCGCCGCCGCCCTGCTGCAGGTCGAGGGCCCGACCCCGCGGATCGCGGAGCTGTGGCGCGGCGCGCTCGACCGCGCCGAGCGACTGTCCGACCTCGACGGTCAGCTGCGGGCGCTGTGGGGCCTGTGCGACTTCCAGACCTGGATCGGCGATCACCGTGCCTCGTTCGCCCTGACGGAGCGCATCAGGACGCTAGCGGCCGCCGGCGGGGACCGCGCGGCCGGCGCGGCCGTCGACCGGCCCGCCGCCACCTCGCTCCGCTATCTCGGCCGTCTCGACGAGGCCCGCGAGGCGGCGGAGCGCCTGCTGGCCCGTGCGGCGCGCCGGGACGCCCCCGGTCGACGCCTGGAGGATCACGGCCTGGTCGCGGCGCGCGGCACGCTCGCGAACGTCCTGTGGCTCCAGGGCCGGCCGGCTCACGCCTTCGTAGAGGTGCGGCGCGCCCTCGCCGAGGCCGAGGCCGGCGGCCAGGCCTTCGCCCTCACGAATGCCCTGGCGCACACGGTGATCCCGATCGCGCTCCATGGCGGCGATCTCGACGAGGCCGAGCGCGGCCTCGCCCGGCTCGGCGACCACGTCGCGCGGCACGCCATGCGGATCTGGCGGGTCATCGCCGACGGCCTCGAAGCGATCATGAGCCTCCGCCGGGGCGATGCAGGCGGGCTGCACCGCCTCGAGGATGCCCTGGTCGAGATGGGGGAGATCGGCTTCCGGATGCGGCGCCCGGCCTATTTAGGCTCGCTGGCGTCGGGCCTCGCAGCGCATGGCCGCCTTCCGGACGCGCTAGCCCGCATCGACGCCGCGCTCGCCGCCTCCGAGCGCGGCGGCGAACTCTGGTGCCGGCCGGAACTGCTGCGCATCAAGGGCGAGATCCTTCTCGCCTCGGCCGGCGACGCGGGCATGCCGGACGCGGCGCGGCACTTCCGCCAGGCGGTCGATCTGGCCGGCCGCCAGGGAGCCGCGACGTGGCACCTGCGGGCCGCGACGAGCCTCGCCGTGCTGGATGACCGGTATGGCGGCCGGGCCGATCTCGCCGCCATCCTAGGCGGCTTCGACGAAGCGCTCGACACGCCCGATCTCAGGGCCGCGCGGGCGCGTCTCGCCGGCAAGGCGAGACCCGGCAGCGAAGCGCGCCATCCAGTCTCCCTGGCCTGACGTTGCCCTCGATCAAGCGATAGCCGCGTGGTCCAAGGGCGGATAGTCAGTATAGCCCTCCGCTCCGCCGCCATAGAACGTCGCCGGGTCGGCCTCCGCGAGAGGGGCCTTGCGGCGCAGCCGCTCGACCAGGTCCGGATTGCCGATGAAGGGACGGCCGAAGGCGATCATGTCGGCGTAGCCGGACTCTACCGCCTCGCTCGCGAGTTGCCGGTCGTAGCCGTTATTGGCGATGTAGGCCCCGCCGAACGCGGCATGCAGCGCCTTGTAGTCGAACGAGGACGACCCGTTGGGCCCGCGCGTCTGACCCTCGACGCAGTGGAGATAAGCGAGCCCGAGTTCTCCCAGCCGCCGGGCGAGATGGCCGTAGGTCGCCTGCGGGTCACTGTCGAGCGGGGTGTCGCCGACGGCCCGCGTCATCGGCGAGAGCCGCAGGCCGACGCGGTCGGCGCCCCAGATCTCCGCCACCGCCGTGACGACCTCGATGGGGAGCCGCGTGCGGTTCTCGATCGAGCCGCCGTAGCGGTCCGTCCTCCGATTCGTGCTGTCGCGGATGAACTGATCGAGCAGGTAGCAGTTCGCGGAATGCACCTCGACCCCGTCGAAGCCCGCCTGCTTCGCCAGGGACGCGGCGCGCCTGTAGTCGTCGATCACGCCGGGGATCTCGTCGGTCCGCAGCGCGCGCGGCATGGAGGGGGGTGCCTGCGTGCGGCTCTCAAGGAAGACAAGCTCACCGGCCTGGATCGCCGAGGCCGAGACGGGCGCCTCGCCGTTCTCCTGAAGGCTGACATGCGACATGCGCCCGACATGCCAGAGCTGGCAGACGATCCGCCCGCCTGCCTCGTGCACGGCCGAGGTCACGGGCTTCCAGGCCTCGACCTGCGCCTCCGTGTAGATGCCCGGCGTAAAGGCGTAGCCCCGGCCTTGCCGGGAGACGTTGGTCGCCTCGGTGATGATGAGGCCGGCCGAGGCACGCTGCCGATAATACGCGACGGCGAGGTGCGAATGGACGCCCTCCATGTCCGCGCGCGAGCGCGTCAACGGTGCCATCGCGACTCGGTTGGCGACGTCGATGGCTCCGATCTTCGTCGGAGAAAACAGCTCACGATCGGCAGTCGTCGTCATGCGCGGGATCTCTCCTCGTGTCACAGATATTTCGGCTTGTCGAACCTTGTTGACGCGCTCTTCGTCACTCCGGGCTCCGCTTTCGCGCGTCCGGCATGGCATGCAGGACGTCGCCTCCGCGGAACCTAGTAGGACAGGCTCTCACTCGGCCCGGGCGGCCGTGTCGCGCCGGTTGGCGTACATCAGCTCCGTCGAATGGGAGTAGATCTCGATCAGGTTGCCCCACGGATCCTCGCAGTAGACGGCCTTGAACGGCTCTCCCTCGAACAAGGTCCAGACCTTCGAGCGCTGCTTGCCGCCCATCTCGGCGATCCGCCGCGCCAGGCCGTCGACGTCCGGGTCGACCAAGCAGAAGTGGAAGACGCCGGTCCTCCAGTAGCAAAAGTTGTCGTCCGCGGCTTCCGACTTCGGCGTGACGAACTCGAAGAGTTCGATCCCGACTCCGTTCGCGGTGGCGAGGTGGGACACGTATCCTTCCTCGAACCGATCACCGAAGATCCCCTTGAACACCTCGCCGATATGCGAGCCGTCGTGCCGGATATGGAGCGGCCCGATGATGTGACGGCAGCCGAATGCCTTGGTGTACCACTCGGTCGCTGCCTTGATGTCGGTGACGGTTAGGCCGACATGCGTCACCGGAACGGGATGATAAGACATCGCTCTTCTCCGCAGGTGAGGAATCAGGCCGTGCGCGGCAGCCCGTCGAGCAGCTTGTCGAGCGTGACGGGATAGTCGCGCACCCGGATTCCGGTCGCGTTGTAGACGGCGTTCGCCACCGCCGCGGCTGCGCCGCACAAGCCGATCTCGCCGATGCCCTTGGCCTTCATCGGGGACGAGACCGGGTCCGGGTGATCGAGGAACACGACGTCCAGGTGCGGGATGTCGGCGTGGACGGGCACCTCGTAGCCGCCGAGGTCATGGTTGATGAAGAAGCCGTGGCGCGTGTCGACGACGAGCGCCTCCATGAGCGCCGATCCGACCCCCATCGTCATTGCACCGATCACCTGGCTTCGCGCCGTGAGCGGATTGAGCACCCGGCCGGCATCGATGACCGCGAGCATGCGGCGCAGGCGCATCTCCCCGGTGAACCGGTTCACGGCGACTTCGGCGAACTGCGCCCCAAAGGTGGCCTGGACGAACTCCTTGTCGAGGTCGCCGTAGGTGATCCGATCCTCGGCAGTCAGCGGCCCAGCCTTCACGGCGTCGAGAAGAGGAAGGCTCCGGCTTCCCACCGTGACCATCCCGTCCGCGAACGCCGCGTCCTCGGCGTTGAAGCCGAGCCGCGCAGCGACGCTCGTCCGCAAAGCCGTGCAGGCGGCGTAGAGCCCGGACGTCGCGTTGTTCGCGCCGAATTGTCCGCCGGAGCCAGCGGCCTCGGGATAGTCCGAGTCGCCGAGACGCACCGTCACGGCCTCGATCGGCAAGCCCATCATCTCGGCGGCCGTCTGGGCGAGAATCGTATAGCTGCCGGTCCCGATGTCGGTCATGTCGGTCTCGATCGAGAGCCGGCCGTCCTGCTCCAGCCGGACGCGGGCACCGGACGGCATCAGCAGGTTCTGGCGAAAGCCCGCTGCCATGCCCATGCCGACGAGCCAGCGATCGTCGCCCACCGAAGCGGGTACCGGGTTGCGGCGGGCCCAGCCGAAGCGCTCCGCGCCGACCTCCAGGCACTCGACCAGGTGGCGCTCCGAGAAACGCCGCTGCGGCTTGCGCGGATCGACCTGCGTGTCGTTCCAAATTCGGAACGCGACGGGGTCGAGGCCGAGTCTCTCGGCCATCTCGTCCATCGCGATCTCAAGCGCCATCAGGCCGGGGGCCTCCCCGGGCGCCCGCATGTCGTTGCCCTCGGCGAGGTCGAGGGTCGCGAGCGTCATCGACAAGTCGCGGTTCGAGGCACCGTAGAGGAGCCGCGTCGGCGCGATCGCCGCCTCGGCGAAGGCGCCGGCCAGGTTGCCGTTGAGGCTGTGGTGACTGACTGCCGCGAGCCGGCCGTCGCGGGTCGCACCGAGGCGGATGCGCTGGATGGTGCCGGCGCGGCGCGTGCCGTTATTGGCGATGAGGGGACGCTGCAGCGCGACCTTGCAGGGGCGTCCGACGGCCCTGGCGCCGAGCGCGGCGAGAAGCGCGTCGCTGCGCATTATCAGCTTCGATCCGAAACCCCCACCGATGAACGGGGCGTTCAGGCGCAGATCCTCTTTGGCGATGCCGAGCGACTGCGCGAGGCTGTTGCGGTGCCAGGACACGACCTGGGCCGAGGTCCAGATCGTCAGCTTGCCGTCGCGCCACGCGGCCGTGGTGGCGTGCGGCTCCATCATCGCGTGCGTCTGGTCGGGAGTGGTGTAGGTCTCGTCCAGGGTCACGGGCGCGGCGGCGAGCGCGGCCTCGGCGTCTCCGATCCGATCGACCACGGGGTAGTCGGGGCTGTCGCGATCCGCGGCCGGCTCGGCCCGGGGAGCCTCCGCTGCCAGGTCGCAGCGCACCGGCTCGGATTCATAGTCGATGCGCAGGAGATGGGCCGCCGACCGCGCCTCCTCGAAGGTCTCGGCCACGACGAGCGCGACGGATTGGTGATAGTGGCGCACCTCGGCGCCGCCGAACAGGTGCAGTGTCGTCCGGAAACCCGGCGGGGCGGGGTCGTGCTCAAGCGTCGTCAAGACCGCGAGGACGCCCGGAGCTGCCCGCGCGGCCGCGGCGTCGATCCGCGTGACCCGCCCGCGGGCGATCGTGGCGCCGACGATCCAGCCATAGGTGGGATCGATCGCCGCATCGTGCCGCTCGTAGGCGTAGGGCGCCGTCCCGGTGACCTTCAGGGCGCCGTCGACGCGGCGGTGAGGCCGCCCGACGATCGCTTGACCGTCGATGGGGTTCTGCCCGGCGGGGGTGTCGAATCGCATGTCACGCCCTCCCTTCGCTCAGCACCAGCTTGAGCGTGCGCTCGGCGAGCGGGATCTTGAAGGCGTTCTCCGGCGTCGGCGTCGCGCCCTGGAAGGCCGTCCCCACGACGGCGGCCGCGCCGTCCGGCAGGAGCGCCTCCGCCTCCTCCACCCGCCAGGGCCGCGGTGCGACGCCCCCGAACGCGACCCGCCCCGTCCCGTCCTCCTGCAGGACGACCGCGATCGACACAATTGCGAAAGCGTAGGAGGCCCGGTCGCGGACCTTGTGATAGTGGTGCGTCCCGCCCAGCGGCCGCGGGAGCGTGACGGCGGTGACGAGTTCGCCCGGTTCGAGAGGGTGCTCGATCTCCGGCCGGTCGCCCGGCAGCCGGTGAAAATCCCCGATCGGGATCCGGCGGCGCGACCCGTCGGGCCTCATGGTCTCGACCGCGGCATCGAGGACCCGCAAAGCCACGGCCATGTCGCCCGGATTCGAGGCGATACAGTGGGAGCTCGTGCCCACGACCGCGAGCGAGCGGGTGACGCCCCCGAGGGCCGAGCAGCCGGATCCCGGCCGGCGCTTGTTGCACGGCAGATTCGTCTCATAGAAGTACGGGCAGCGGTTGCGCTGCAGGAGGTTGCCGGCGGTCGTCGCTTTGTTGCGCAACTGCCCCGTGGCGCCGGCCATGATCGCCCGCGCGAGGATCCCGTAATCGCGCTTCACCCGCAGGTGGGCAGCGACCTCGGTGTTGGTGGCGAGCGCACCGAGGCGCAGGCCGCCGTCCGGCAGATCCTCGATGGCCCGCAGGGGCAGGTGCCGGATGTCGACGAGATGGGCCGGCGTCTCAATCTGCACCTTCATCAGGTCGAGCAGGTTCGTGCCGCCCGCGATGAACCGGGCGCCCGGCCGCGAGGCGACGGTTGCGACGGCCGCTTCGATGCTCGCAGCCCGCTCGTAGGTGAAGGGCTGCATCAGGGCCTCCCCGCGACGTCGGCAACGGCGTCGGCGATGTTGGAATAGGCGCCGCAGCGGCAGATGTTGCCGCTCATGCGCTCGCGCAACTCGCCGTTGTCGAGCATCATCGGTGCCGTGAGATCACCGGTGGCGTGGCTCGGCACGCCCGCCGCGACCTCGGCCAAGACGGCTACGGCCGAGCAGATCTGGCCCGGCGTACAGTAGCCGCACTGGAAGGCGTCGTGCTCGATGAAGGCCGCCTGCATCGGGTGCAGGGCGTCTGACCGGCCGAGGCCCTCGACCGTGGTGATCTCGTCGCCCTCGTGCATGGCCGCGAGGCTCAGGCAGGCGTTGATACGGATCCCGTTCACCAGCACCGTGCAGGCGCCGCAATGGCCGTGATCGCACCCCTTCTTCGTGCCCGTGAGGTGCAGATGCTCGCGCAGGGCGTCGAGCAGCGTCACACGGCTGTCGAAGTCGAGGCGCCGATGCTCGCCGTTGACCGTGAGGGAGACTGCGACCGAGCCTTTCGAACCCGCGGCCTGTGCCCCGGACATGGACGGCATCCCCGCCGCCGCGACCGCCGCGGCGGTCACGACCGCGCGTCGATCGATCTTGGGTGAGGGGGGAACGCTCATCGGATTGTCCCTTATTCGTCGATCCGAGCAGGCGCCACGATCGAACGACACGACTGAACTGGCGGGATTCTGGCTCGGCCTATCTCACGGATACGGCCCCCTGAGCACGCGCATCTTCATGGCCTGCACGCCCCCGAGAGCGAGTTCCGGAAGCCGATCGAACCAGGCCCGGACGTACGGTTGCCCGTTGTGCGCCTCGAAGTCGGCCTCAGTGGCAAAGACCTCGTAGAAGATGAAATGCCCGCTCGAGAACCGGTCTTCCTGGAGGAAGTAGACGAGATTCTTGGGATCGCTCCGAACGAGCGCGATCAGCGGCAGGGTTGCGGCCCTCAGTTCATCTTCTTTGCCGGGCTTCGCGCGAACCTCCGCGACGACCGAGAAGGCTCCGTCGGGTATCGGGTCGTAGCCACGGCCCGGTCCAACCTGCGCCACGGGCTGCCCCATATGTCCCATCGAGAGCACGAGCACTCCGGCAAGACATCGATGGCGAGAGCGCATCATCACTGGGCTCCGTGTCCGCGCTGACGTGGTTTCGTCCTGCTTTCATCAGATACGCCCACCAGGGCTGCGCCGGATTACGTTGCACGCGGGCGCTCCTCCGGATCTTCGATCTTGCCGCATTTCCTACGACGAACCGGCATCCGCTCCGTCGAGCAAGGTTCTAGCCTCGACTCGCCGCCGTACGGCGCGCCGCAGCATCGGCGAACGTCTTCTTCACGGGACCAAGCACCTGGACGAATTCGAGCTGCTCGCCCTCGGGGCCCTTGCAGTAGATAATCGACCAGCCGTTCGATGGACCCTCGTGGATCTTAATTGTATTGGTATTCTTCGGCGCCGCGCGGCGCTCCTCCTCGGAATGCACTGGCACGGTGCGGTTCGCCCTGACCTGCGTCATGCCGCGGCGGGCACACTCGGCCTCGAGATCGGCGATGAACTTGTCGAAGTTCACGTCGTCGCGGATGTAGAAGCAGATGTGCATCGAGCGCGGGTAGGCCGGGCTCATGTGGTCGCGCGGCTCGGCCCAGCTGTCGCCGCCGCCTATTGGCTGTGCGGCGTCGCGGTACTGCAGGAGTTCGATGACGACGTTCTCGAACTGGACAAAGCGGACATCGAGCCGCTGCGAGCCGCCCTTCAGATCCGGGACGCCGATGGTGCGAGGATCGACCCGGCGCTCGCGGGCGACGATCTCCTGGTCGGCCATCAGCGTGTAATGGACCGGCTCCCCCTTGAAGTCGCCGTCCCGCATGACCTCGGTCCCGCCGAGCACCTCGGTGTAGAAGGCGAAGGCCCGGTCCATGTTCTGAACCGTGACGCCGAAATGCTGCACGCCTTGGAGGCGCGCGCCGAGCGGACCGTCGTCACGCCCGCTCGATCGCGCAGCCTGCGCGGAAGCAGCCGGTGCACCGAGAAGACCCGCCGCGGCAGCGGCGCCAGCGACCTGAAGGATTTCACGGCGATTTTGTCCGCCCTGCTCGTCGTCACTCTGATGGCTCATAACGATACACCGGCTTGGGGCTCAGGCAGGAAGAGATACTCGTGTTGCGCGCTGTGCGCTGGTTAAAAAACGTTAAAATCGCCGATGCGCTGATGTATTTTGATGCGAGCCAAAATCGGCGGCGACCGGCGCGGCGACCCATTCTGCTATTCGTACCGGCGGCAAATTCCGCTCAGGCAATCGAACGGTTCAAAGGTAGATCATGGGTGCGGGCAGGAGACCGCAGCCTGATCGAATACGCGGAGTGTCGTGCAACGGATTGATGGGCCTCCCATAAACCAGTGACCGCCCGGTGACGCCACGGAGCCCTCTCTTGAGGCAGATGGACAGCAGAAGGGGCGACCGGGTTGGGTTGGACGCGGAAGGTTACCTTCCGGGTAAGGCGGGAGAGGCCGCTTCCCACCCCGTTCGGACCTTCGGCGGTGGTGCCTCGAAGGTCTGCAAAGGGTCAGGAGTTCGCCCGCCGATTATTCGGCTGTGCGCCATCAGCGGACCTCCGACCGAAGCCATCGAATGACCGCTTGGGGGTCGACATCTGTTGTTGGGATGGAATGGTTACTCCGACCATCATAACGTCCTCGGCAACGAACCGCTGCCGAAGCAACACAAACAAGAACGCTCCACCGTGATCGGTGGTTGGTCCAACAGCAAGGCACTCAACAACCCTTTGAAAGCAGTCGTCGGGTTACTTGGCGGGATGACCGGGGGCGCGGTCACGTCCGTGCTTGGCTGGCTACCGTCGGTGCAGCAAACATCTTGCCCTGGAGCAGTAAAGCCACGGTCATGATGGTAAGGCCGACGACGAGGCCGTTCGCTGCCAGGAAAAGCACCGGGGCGAGGACGGCGACCGCTCCGGCATCGCCATGGGCAACGAGGCGAACCGGGGCCGTTGCCATGGCAGTCGCGCCGAAGCTGAAGGCCCAGAGCCCGGGGACAGCGCCGGCCTTCGCGATCCACGGCGAGAGCCGGGCCAGAACCAGAACCTGGAGCAGACCGTAGCCGATCAGGGCATGCGCGAAGAGGTCCGGCGCTCCGCCCCCGACCGAGAGGTAGGCCACGGCTCCCACCGGCGCGGGCGCCAGCTGGATGCCCAGGGTCGGGCGCAACGCGACGGGCTTCTCAGGCCCGGTCAGCAGGCGGTGAAGCAGAACCGATTCCATCGCGAGCCAGGAGAACAGGCCGGCGCCGAGCGCGAGCTGACCCCAATCCTGGTAGCCCAGGGCCGACGCTCCGGTCGCCGAGACGAAGCTTCCGGCCACGGTCGGCAGGTACAGCACCGCGGTGGTGGTGCCGTGGTCCCGGCCGCCTTGCCAGAGGCCGCCCGTCCGCCAGACCGCGAAGCCCAGCGTGAACAGGAAGCCGAGGCCGAACAGGACGGTGGCGGCTCCGGCCGAGTAAGGGATGAGCCCGCTCGCGACGAGCATGGTCGCCACGCCGGCGAGGCCGATGAAGCAGCACTGGACCGCATGGGCCGCCTCGGCTGCCAACTTGTCCGGGGCGAGGATGGCCTTGAGGGCATAGAGGACGACGAGCACGGCCCAGACCGCGCCGGCGAGGGCGTAGACCGCTTCCCCGACGAATGCGGGCAGGTGCCAGGCGAGCGCGGCCGCGCGCCAAGCACCGCCGAGGCCGGACAGCCCCAGCACGATGCCGAAGTAGGCGGCCGGCGTGTTTGCGGCGACTTCCCTAATGCGCTGCGCGAGGTGGAGGCGTGGGCCGGCGACGATAGAGACCGTGGTCATGACCGTTCTCCTGTGAGGTCGGGATGTTGTCGGGCGGGCGCTGCGCCCACCGCTTCTCGACAAGGATGATAATGGACGACGGCCCCGATCTTTATTCCTCTCTCGGCAATGGAGAGGTTCGCGACGCGATGCTTGAGGACGGTCGCTCAGCCACCGATGTCGACATCGTCGAAGCATGACCGAGAGGTGGTTGAGATGGATAGGACCTGGTTCGTCACGGGCTCGTCGCGTGGCCTCGGCCGGGCGTTGGCCCAGGCCGTCGTCGCGGCGGGCGAGCGGCTCTGCGCGACGGCGCGCGACCCTGCTTCCCTCGCCGACCTCGTGGAGGCCGGCGGCGAGCGTGTGCTCGCCCTGCCACTCGACGTCACCGACGAGGTGGCCGCGTGTTGGGCGGTCGAGGCTGCCGCGGAGCGGTTTGGCCGCCTCGATGTCGTGGTCAACAACGCCGGCTACGGCGACGTCGCCCCCATCGAGGACACCGACCTCGCCTCGTTCCGGGCGCAGGTCGAGACCAACCTGTTCGGCGTCGTCAACGTGACCAAGGCGGCCATCCCGCTGTTCCGGACGCAGCGCTGTGGCCACTTCCTGCAGGTCTCCTCCATCGGGGGGCGAACCGGCGCGACCGGTCGCGGCCCGTACTCGGCCGCGAAGTTCGGCGTGGAGGGGTTCTCCGAGGTTCTCGCCATCGAGATGAAGCCCTTCGGCGTGCACGTCACCATCGTGGAGCCCGGCGGCTTCCGGACGGACTTCGCGGGATCGTCGACGCGCATCGCGGAAGGCAGCCCGGCTTACGCCGAGACCGTCGGCCAGGTCGCCGCCATGCAGCGGGCCTACGACGGCAAACAGCCCGGCGACCCAGAGCGCGCCGCCCGAGCGATGATGGCTGTGGTCTCGGCGAAGGCCCCGCCGCTGCGTCTGGTGCTGGGTAGCGACGCCTACGCGCGGGCCGAGGCCGGCGACGAGGCGCGGCTGGCCGAGCTGCGTGCCTGGCGCGAGCTCAGCCTCTCGACCGACTTCCAACCTTCGCCAAGTCTCCCCCGCAGATGCTTCGCTCTCACGGTCACCGAAACGCGGCAGTAATGCCAAGGACCGCACCCCCATGAAAGGGGCGCGGTCCGCGTCGCGCCTACCGGCCAGGCCCGTCAGAAGGGTCAGCGCTTCGCCACCTGCTTGTCGAGGAAGCCGCGGATGAGAGGCGCCATCTCGTCCAGCTTGTCCTCCAGCGCGAAGTGGCCAGTGTCGAGGATGTGCAGCTCCGCGTCCGGCAGGTCCTTCAGGTAGGGGTGCGCCCCTTCCTCGGGGAAGATCTTGTCGTTCTTGCCCCAGACGATCAGCGTCGGCGGCTTGCGCTCGCGAAAGAACGCCTGGAATTGCGGGTAGAGCGGCACGTTCGTGCGGTAGTCGTAGAACAGGTCGAGCTGGATGTCCTTGTTGCCGGGCCGGTCGAGCAGGGCCTGGTCGTGGACCCAGTTGTCCGGGCTGATCCTGGAGACGTCCCTCACGCCGTCCGTGTACTGGAAGATCGTCGTGGGGAGGGTCACGAGACCCGACAGCGCATCGCGGCTCTTGGCCGAGCCGTCGGCCCAGTAGGCCTTGATCGGATCCCAGAACTCGCGCAGCCCCTCGTCGTAGGCGTTGCCGTTCTGGACGATCAGGCCGGTCACCCTCTCGGGGTGCTTGAGGGCGAGGCGGTAGCCGACCGGCGCGCCGTAATCCATCACGTACATCGCGTAGGACTTGGCGCCGAGCTGGCCGAGCAGGCCGTCCACGAGGTCGGCGTAGTGGCCGAAGGTGTAGGCGAACCGGGTGTGGTCGGGCGCGTCGCTCTGGCCGAAGCCAGGGTAGTCGGGCGCGATGACGCGGTAGCGGTCCGCGAGCGTCGGTATCAGGTTGCGGAACATGTGCGAGGAGGCCGGGAATCCGTGCAGGAGCAGCACGACCGGGCCGCCGGCCGGGCCGGCCTCGCGGTAGAAGACCTTGACGCCGTCGACCGTCGCGGAACGGTAGTAGACCGTCGCCGGTGTCTGGGCGACGACCGGGGCCTGCTCCGCCTTGGCATGAGGGGGAAGGACGGTGCCGGCCGTCGTGAGCATCAGGGCAAGCAGAAGGTGTTTCATCGGTGTCTCCTTTCGTGGGGGCGTCGAGGAGCTCGCCGCCTTATGGAGACATCATCGGTCTTCAGCTTGCAGGCGTTAATCGGCTTCGTGTGGAAGGCATTGTTGTCGCCTGCGGAATAGATAGGATCGCTTGGTGCCGTTGACCTCGGCTAGGTCGAACTGACCCGGACCGACGCCTCGCATCGACCTTGCGCCCGCTCAGTTGAGCAGACGGTTGGCCCGCAGCCGCGCCACGGCCAGGTCGACGAATGTCCTCACCTTGGCCGGCGCCTGCCGCCCCTCGGGGTAGACCACATGGATGGGCAGCGGCTCCTCCTCGTAGTCGGCGAGCACGACCTGCAGGCGGCCTTCCATCAAGGCGGAGCCGATCTGGTAGTGCAGCACCCGGGTCAGGCCCCAGCCCGCGAGCGCCGCGGCGATGCCAGCCTCGTTCGTGTTGCTCATCAAGGCGGGATGGACCGTCACGCGCTGATCCCCCGCGAACCGCCACTCCGTCGAGGCCCATGCACCCGTGGACATGGCGACGCGGTGGTCCCTCAGGTCCTGCGGGCTCTGCGGGACGCCGTGCCGCTCGAAGTAGGCCGGCGAGCCGCAGACGACGCGGCGCACCGACCCGACCCGCGCGGCCGTGAAGCCGGAATCCGAGAGGTGGCCGATGCGCACGGCGACGTCGATGCCTTCCTCGACGATGTTCACCTGCCGGTCGACGAACAGCGTCCGTGCCGCCATGGTCGGGTAGGCGTCGAGATAATCGGTCACGATGGGCAGCACGTGCATGTGACCGAACAGGACAGATGCCGTCACCGCGAGGGTTCCGGACGGCGTCGCGTAGGAACCTGCGGCGGCGGCCTCGGCCTCGACGATGTCGGCCAGGATGCGCCGGCAATCCTCGTAGTAGCGCCCCCCCGCCTCGGTCAGCTTCACGGAGCGGGTGGTGCGCACGAACAGGCGGGCGCCGATGGTCTCTTCCAGCGCGGCGACGGCGCGGGTCACGGCCGGCGGGCTCATGTGCATCAGGCGCGCGGTCTCCGCGAAGCTCGCCGTCTCCGCGACCTTCGCGAAGATCCGCATGGCCTGCCAGCGGTCCATGTTCCTGCTCTCCCGTCTCCAGCGACCCGGCCATCATGGCCTTGACGAATACAGCTGTTCGAGCAGGCGCGCCGCCAAGCCGTCGCGCCATGGTGAACGGCATGCCGGGCCTGGCCGCCTAGCCCTTCCGGGCAACCGTGGGTTCGGGGTCCGGCGCTGCTCCGTCGCCGGCGAGCTCTACGGCGAGGCTCTCGATCTCGCGGCAGACCTCAGCGGGGATGCCCGACCAAACCGCCCACGCACGCTCCTCGTGAAGGCGCCCGCCGTCCCGGGAGGCCGCCGCCAGGGCCAGGGCCAACGCCCGCGACATGCGCGCGTCGAAGCTCCGGCCCCGACGCGCGGCGTCGACCTCGGCGCCACACAGCCCCAGCCTGCGGGCCTCGGTCTCTCGCTCTGGAGGAAGCGGTACGTCGCGGTTCCCGTCGAACAGGGCGAGCGCGATGGACAGGCGTGCCCGCCCATCCAGGCTGAAGGACGACATGGCGGGCTCCTGGTCTCAGAGAGGCGGTTCAGAAGCCGAAGTGGCTCAGACCCGGATGGTCGTCGGGCCGGCGCGCCAGCGGCCAGCGGAACCGGCGCTCGGCCTCGCTGATCGGGTGCTCGTTGATGCTGGCGTGGCGGGCCCGCATCAGCCCGTCCTCGGCGAACTCCCAGTTCTCGTTGCCGTAGGCCCGGAACCACTGGCCGCTGTCGTCGCGGTACTCGTAGGCGTAACGCACCGCGATGCGGTTGCCGGTGAAGGCCCAGAGCTCCTTGATCAGGCGGTAGTCGAGTTCGCGGTTCCACTTGCGGGTGAGGAAGGCCTGGGCCTCCTCCCGGTTCGTGACGAACTCGGCCCTGTTCCGCCAGCGGGTGTCGGTCGTGTAGGCCAGGGCGACCTTGGCCGGATCACGGCTGTTCCAGCCGTCCTCGGCGAGGCGGACCTTCTCGATGGCGCTCTCCTCGGTGAACGGCGGCAGTGGGGGACGGGACATCGGCTTCTCCTTGGGGTTTTCGGGGTGGACGCGTGTCGGGAGGTCGGTCGGCAGGCCGGCGGGACGTGACCCTCGGCCATCGCCCTCGGTCAGAGGGCGAGATGAACGGGGTCGCTCCCCGCGGCCGGGGTGGCCGAGCAGATCAGCACCTCGTCGGCCGCTCGGGGCGCGGTGGGCGCCTTCGCGTAGGTGACCGCACCTTTCAGGAGCTTCGTCCGGCAGGTGCCGCAGGTTCCGGTCCGGCAACTGAACTCCGGGCTGAGGCCGCGGGCCTCGGCGAGTTCGAGCAGTGTTCCGGCGTCCGGCGTCCAGCGCGCCTCCTTTGACGAGTTCAGGAAGGCGATCGGAACCGGCTCCGTCGACGCGGGCGGCAGCGCGGCCGCCCCGGCATCCGCCGGCATGCTCCGGACCAGGGACGAGGGACCGAAGGTCTCGGCGTGGATACGGTCGTCGGCGACGTTCAGGCCCCGCAGCCCGTCGTAGAGCGCCTGCGTGAAGGCCGCCGGACCGCAGAGGTAGAAGTCGTAATCGCCGAACGGCAGCACGCGGGCGAGCAGCGCGATGTCGATCCGGCCAGCGACATCGTAGTCGACACCCGCCACCGCATCCCCGGGCGCGCTCAGCACCCGCACGACCCTCACCGCGCTCCCGGCCGCGGCGGCGAGCTCGGCCACCTCCCTATCGAAGGGACGCTCCTCCTTGGAGCGGGCCGCCTGGACCAGTGTGGTCGGCCGGATGCCCCGGGTGCGCAGGCCCTCGTAGACGAGGTGGCGCAGCATCGCCAGCAGCGGCGTGATGCCGATGCCGCCGGCGAGCAGCACGGCCGGCCGCTTGGCATGGGCGTCGATGGTGAAGCCGCCGGCCGGCGCCCGCGCCTCGACCAAGTCGCCGACCCGCAGCGTGTCGTGGAGGTGCCCGGACACAGTGCCATCGCGCTTGACGCTGATCCGGTAGACCGCGTCCGAGGGCGCGACCGAGAGCGTGTAGGTGCGGATGACCGGCTTGTCCGCGCCGGGGAGCGGCACACGGATGGGCAGGTGCTGCCCCGCCTGGTGCGGGATCAGCCCGGACCCGTCCGCAGGCTGGAGGTGGAAGGAGCGGATCGTGCGGCTCTCGTCGACGATCTTCGTGACCGTGAACGGGCGCCATTGCGTCGCGAGGTCGGCGGCCCGGAGCCGGTCGGCGGCCGCGTGCCAGTCACCGGTCATCAGGGAGTTCGGCGACCAGCCGTCCGCCTGAAACGTCCAGCGCAGGGGCAGCGCGCCCCGCCGCCGCACGACCCGGCGGGGCCGGAACGTCCACAGCCGTTCAGCGCCCTGGAAGGCGGCGATCTCGGGGGAGGACAGGACGACCTCGGAGTCGCCCGTCATCTGCAGGAGGTCGCCGGTCTCGAAGTCGGCGAAGACGAGGCCGGCCCGGCCGTTCAGGAGGATGTTGCCGAGCGTGGCGAAGAACAGGTTGCCGGCGAAGTCGGGGACCGTGAGCGTCCCGTCCTCGGCGACGCGAACGAAGCCGGCCTTACCGCCGCGGTGCGAGACGTCGACCTGGCGGCGGCCGTCGCGCTCGGCGTAGGAGGCGACGAAGAACGTGTCGGCACCCTCGACGATGGCGCGCGCGTCCGCGTCGAGGCCGGCGTTCTCCTCGACGGTTCCAGAAAAGGGCTCACGCGGGTCGCGGACGAAGGCGAAGTCGCGCAGCTGGATGTACTGCGGGCAGTTGCCGAAGCTCTGGTCGACGGCGAAGTTCAAAACGCCGTCCGCCGCGGCGCGGATGAGGCCGTTGACGCGGTTGCGTCGGCGGGTGTGCAGCTCGATCCCGAGGAGCCCGATGGCCTCCCCGTCGCGCAAGCCCGCGCTCGCCGGGTCGCTCGGATCCGGCCGCACCGCGATGTCGAGTGTCGTCGGCGTCGGCGAGGCGATGAACCCGGGACCGCCGGCGACCAGCGTCGCCCAGGCGTCGCCCCGACCGTCGACGCTGCCGGCCACGATGAACGGGATCTGTTCGTAGAACGCGCGGTGTTGGTCGGGCATGAAGTCCCGCACCACGCGGCGCCCGACCTGCTCCATCCGCTCGGCCACGCCGACCTGCTGCTGGATGGCCTTCTCGCCCGGATGCCAGGGCGAGGATGTCGTGATGGTCGGACCGTCGCTCATGATACTCTCCCGTCCGGTTCGGTCGGGCGCGCGCACCGGCGCGCCCGAACAAGCGGGGTCACGCTGCGGCCGTGAGGCCGGCCGGCGTCTGGACGAAGGGGACGAAGCCCGGCAAGGCCTCGATGCGGCGGAGGAAGGCGTTGACGTTGACGTAGCTTGAGAGGTCGACGTTGCCCTCGGGTGCACGCGCCAGGTAGCTGTAGAGCGCCACGTCCGCGACGGTGGGCCGCTCGCCAACCAGCCATTCCCGGCCCGTCAGATGCGCCTCCAGGCGGCCCAGCAGCGTGTGCGCCCGCCCGATCACCTCCTCGGGCCGGAAATTGGCACCGAAAACGGTGACGAGGCGCGCGGCGGCCGGGCCGTAGGCCAGTTCGCCGGCCGCCACCGACAGCCAACGCTGCACGGCGGCCTCACCCTCGGCATCCTCCGGCAGCCAATCGGTCCGCCCCAGCTTGCGCGCCACGTAGACGAGGATGGCGTTCGAGTCGGAGACGACGGTTCCGTCGTCGTCGAGGACCGGCACTTGGCCGAACGGATTGAGGGCAAGGAACTCGGGCCGCTTGTGGGCGCCTGCCTTGAGGTCGACCTCGATCGCCTCGTGCGGCACGCCGAGCAACGAGAGGAACAGCCACGCCCGATGCGCGTGGCCCGAGAGGGGGTGGTGGTAGAGCTTCATGACTGCGTTCCCTGCTTTCTGTCCGGGTGAAGCCCGAACCACATTGGCAAGGTGACGCGATCAGGGGGCCGGGAGAATGCTCGACCTCCGCAGTTCATTGTTGTCGCGAGCGGAACAATTCATCCTGACGGGCCCGGCCGGTGCGGGATGCACGGCCGGGTCCCTCGAAACGGGTCACGCCTGACCTTTGGCGGCCAGGAAGCTCGCGTAGATGTTGCCGGCGAAGGGCAGGTGGTCGCCCATCAGCCTGGCGTGCGCCTCGCCGGTGGCCGATTGCCAGTGGCCAAGAAGCTCAGCGCCGACCGCGACCCAGGTGATCGGCACGACGCCTGCCTGCACCATGCGGGCGACGGCCGCTTCCTCGACGAGCTTGCTCCAGGTGCCCGATGCATCCAGCACCGCGTAGACGTCGTAGCCCGCCTCGCGGGCCGCGAGCGCGGCGAAGGCCACGCAAACCTCCGTCGAAATGCCGGCGATCAGGAGCTTCTTCCGAGCGGTCGCCTTCACGGCGGCGGCGAAGTCGGCGTTGTCGAAGGCGTTGATCTCGCCCGGCCGGTGCACGACGGTCGCGTCGGGCAGGCCCTGGGCGACGACCGGCAAGACCGGCCCGTTCGGGCCGTCGGCCGCGCTGGTGGTGACGATGGCCGGCAGCTTGTAGATCTGGGCGATGGCGACGAGCGCCTTCACGTTGTTCAGGAAGTCCGCGGGCGTCTGGGTCTGCACGCCGTTGGCGAGACCGGTCTGGTGGTCGACGAACAGGACGGCGGCGTTCTCGGCGGTCAATCTCTCGTAGGACATGGTGCTCTCCTTCGGTGGGGATGGTCCCGCTTCGGAGCCACCCGGCACGATGAAGATGCCGTTCCATGAGAAGGGCCACTAGCCGCCACTTCCGGCACTCTGCGTCCCTGAAACCGGAACGCCGCCGGAACGCTTGCCGGGGCGGCACCTGTCGCTGCAAGGGGGGCCTTACCGGCCGAACCGCTCGATCAGCAGGTCGGTGAGCGCCTGAACCTTGCGCGAGGAGTGCTGCCCCGGTGGGCGCACGACGAACATCCCGATGGAGGGAAGCGCATAGCGCGGCATGACCGGTATCAAGGTCCCGGCCGCGACGTAGGGTTCCGCGATGACATCGGGCAGGGCGGCGATACCCGCACCCGCGGCTGTGGCCTCCGCGATGGCGATGGCGCTGTCGGCCTTGAAGCGACCCGTCGGGCGGACCGGGTACGGCTTGCCCCCGGCGCTGAACGTCCAGGTTTCCGTCGCGATCATCACGGCGGGATGGCCGGGCACGTCCTCGGGCGTCTCGGGGGCGCCGTACGTGGCGACATAGTCCGGGCTCGCGAACAGCCGCACGGAGAAGGATCCGATGCGGCGCGCGACCAGGTTCGAATCCGCCAGGTAGCCGACCCGGATGCCGCAATCGAAGCCCTCGGTGACGAGATCGACGTAGCGGTCGCTGTAGCGGCAGTTGATCTGCAGTTGGGGATGGCGACGGGTCAGCTCCGCGATGGCCGGCGCGAAGTGCGTCGGGCCGAACGTGGAGGGTACGGCAACCCGCAGGAGGCCGCGGAGCTCGCCGCCAACCTCGACCGCCTCCAGCGCGGTGTCTACCTCCGTGCAGATCCGTGCCGCATGTTCCCGGAACGTCGTGCCCGCCTCGGTCAGGGCCGCGCCCCGGGTTGTACGGGCGAGGAGTTGTGTTCCGATCTCGGCCTCCAGCCGCAGAAGCCGCCGGCTGACAATCGACTTCGCCAAGTTGAGGCGGCGTGAGGCGGCCGAGACCCCTCCCGCGTCGGCGACTTCCACGAAGGTCCTCAGGTCGTCCACGTCCATCGCGTTCCGCTTCCCGGGACGGAGCTTGCCCGGATTGGACGATACCGTCCCTCACACGACGACGCTACGTTCCTCGGCGAAGGCGGCCCACCGAGAGACGAAGACGACCATGAACGCGACCAAGCTCAAGCGCGGCGACCGGAAGGGCGATCCGGCCCGCGGCTTCGCCGTCGAGATCATCCACCCTGGGCTGAGCCTCGGAGGCTCGGACAGCGGCCTGGGAGCCATCGGGCGGATCGACCGCGCCACCGTGTCGCCCAGGCACGTCATCGGGATGCACCCGCACCGCGACGACGAGATCCTGACCTACGTCCGGGCCGGGCGGATGCTTCACCGGGACACGGTCGGCAACGCGGAGGAGATCACGGCGACGCGGCTCATGATGATGAACGCCGGCCACACCTTCCAGCACGAGGAGCGCATGCTGGACCACGGCCCGGTCGAGGCACTGCAGATCTTCCTGCGGCCACGGGCGGCCGACCTCGGACCGAAGGTCCAGTTCCACGACTTCGGGGAGGTGTTGAGCCACGGCAAGTGGCGCCTCATCGCGGGGCCCGAGGGCGCGCCGCTGGAGGTCCGAGCCCAGGCATGGGTCTCCGACGCGCATGTTGCGGCCGGGGCAGCGTCGTCCCTGCCGCCGCTTCCGGCGCCCGATGCGGTTCGCCTGCTCCACGTCTTCGGCGGCGACGTCGAGGTCGGCGGCTTGACGCTGCGGGCGGGTGATACGGCGTACCTCAAGGGGGACGGCGGGAGGGTGCTGGCCGGCTCCGACGCCGACCTCGTCCTCTTCGTGACCGATCAGGGCGCACCGGTCTTCCGCGGTGGCATGTTCAGCGGGAACGTACTCGCTGATTAATCGCGCGTTCCGCGCGCCGGTCGTGTCCCTCGATGGAATTATCGAACTCGACCGGGGCGCGCAGCGGAAGGTGCAACGGTGGAGGTCGGTTGCGAGGCCGGTGCGCGTCGAGAGCCGGACCCATAGCCTTCCACCACGTAGTGAACCGCACTGACATGCCTGCTACTCGTCGGTCGCTAATATGCCCGTAGCTGCTGATGTCGTGGCCGCCGCTCATAGGTCCGCTTCTTCCTACCAAGCGGAGTTCTGGGCTCGCAGGCTTGAAGGTCTGCAAGGGGTCACTTCTACGCCTTCTCCTCAGCCGCGCCGAACGTCCGCTCTCCCACTTCTCGAGCCTCGAAGCGGACAAGCCGCTTACGGCCACATCACGTCACGCTGAATCGCTAACGCGCGCAGGACCGGACGTTCAGCTTGGCCCCCATTGTCGCCATCAGATCGTTCCGGCGAACGCTCCTAAGCCGACACCGGCTCGGGCCGGATCACAGGTCCTACATGCGTCAGAAAATAGAAGGCGCCTTCGCGTGCCGCGTAGGAGACACACCAGTTCGTGTTGCCTGAACGGGAGTCTGACCCACTGAACTAGTTCGGCCCATCGACAGCCGATCGGCTCCCGCCAGCCCCGAGCGAGTTCATCAGAGCAGGTGCTCTGGCCGGAGAACGATCTTCGACGCAGCTTGGTGCTCATCGATGGCGGCAAAGGCGAGAGCACCATCACACAGCGGCCGCTGCTCCAGCCAATTTAGGTCACCAAGTCGCCCGTCCGCCAGAGCGCCTACCACCTCGCGGAACTCCTGCATCGTGTAGCAGTACGAGCCTGAAACAATGATTTCCTGCAGGGTGATCTTACGGATGTCGAGCCCCTCATCGCCCGGGAGCAGTCCGATATGCACGATCACTGCGCCCGGTCGCGCCAAGCGGCTGGCGGCACTGCGGGTCGAGCGGCTGCCGACGGCGTCGAGGATCAGATCGGCGCTGTCGGGACCGGGCTCGCCGGCGTCGCCCGGCGCGTAGGCCTGGATGCGCGGGACACTGCGGGCGACGACACCGCGCCGCTCCGCGTTCGGCTCGGCGAGCAGGACCTCGCCAGCCCCCTGCATGGCCAGGACGAGGGCCGCTCCGAAGCCGATGGCGCCGCCGCCGAGCACGACGCAGCGCGCGCCTGCGAGTGGCCGTCCGAGCAGCCGCGCTCCCTGGTTGACGGCGTGGTAAGAGACGGCGAGCGGCTCGGCCAGGGCCGCGCACTCGATTGACAAGCCATCCGGCACCGGCACGAGGTTGTCCTCCGGCACGCAGACATACTCCGCGAAGGCACCGGGTCGCGGCGGCATCGAGAGGATCTGCCGGGTCGGACAGAGATGGCTGCGGCCTGTCGTGCAGGCCATGCAGTGCCCGCAGGTGACGAGCGGGTTGATCGTCACGCGCTCGCCCGCCCGCCTCCCCTCGGCGATGGTTCCGGCCGCCTCATGCCCGAGAACGAGAGGCGCCGGCCGCCGGGCATCGTGTCCGTGATAGGCGTGCATGTCCGAGCCGCAGATGCCGACCGCCTCGACGCGGATTAGAACCTCGCCGGCTCCCGCGACGGGCACCGGCAGGTCCCGCATTTCGAGCCCGTGCGGGCCGGTATAGACGAGCGCCTTCATCGCCGGTGCCATCCTCGTCATTTGGCCGTGAAGCCGCCATCGACCGCGAGCGTCTGGCCGGTGACGTAGGCGGAGGCGTCCGAGGCCAGGAAGACCGCCGTGCCGTGGAGGTCGGCGAGGGCGCCGTTGCGCCCGCAAGCGGTCTGGGCGGAGTTGCGCGCCGCGCGCTCGGGATCGTCGAAGACGGCCTGCGTGAGCGGGGTCGGAAAGAAGCCCGGCGCGATGGCGTTGCAGGTGACCCCGCGGGCCGACCACGCCTCGGCGATGGCCCGTGTGAGCTGCACCACCGCCCCCTTGGCGGCGCCGTAGGGCGCCGAGTTCGGGAAGGCGCGGAAGGATTGCAGCGAGGCGACGTTCAGTATCCGGCCGAAGCCGCGCTCGGCCATGGCGGGAGCAAGCGCCTGGGTCAGCAGGAACGGCGCCCGCACATGCAGGGCCATGTGCAGGTCGAACGCCTCCGGCGTCACCGCCTCGAAGGGTTGACGCAGGTTCACCCCCGCGGCGTTGACGAGGATGTCGACGCGTCGCCCTTCGAGCCGGCGCGCCACGCCCCGGACCGCCTCCGCCTCGGAGAGATCGGCCGGCATCACGTCGCAGGCGATCGCATCCGCACGCAGTTTCTCGGCAGCCGCGGCGAGATCCGCCTCGCGACGTGCCGCGAGAACCAGATCCGCCCCGGCAAGCCCGAGCGCATGGGCGAGCGCGAGGCCGATCCCGGAATTGCCGCCCGTCACCAGGGCGGTGCGGCCGGTGAGGTCGAACAGCGGCGCGAGGCGGAAGCTCATGCGCGCACCGCCACGCCGAGGTCGAAGCTCTGGCCGGGAAAGTACTTGGCGAGCCGGTCGTCGGCCGTGCGGGCATGGGCCTCCATTCCCTCGAGCCGCGAGATGCGGGCCGTGGCCTGCGCGATGGTCTTGCAGGCCTCCCGGTCCATGCGCTGCCAGGTGAGGGGCCGCAGGAACTTGTGCACCGAGAGGCCCGCCGAGTAGCGGGCGGCGAACTTCGTGGGCAAGATGTGGTTCGGCCCCGAGGTCTTGTCGCCGAAGGCCACCGTCGTCTCCTCGCCGAGGAAGAGCGAGCCGTAATTGCTCAGCGCGCCGAGCCACCAGTCGAGGTCGGCCGCGTGGATCTCCAGGTGCTCGCTGGCGTAGCGGTCGGAGACCGCGACGATCTCTTCGCGGCTGTCGCAGACGATCACCTCGCCGTAATCGCGCCACGCCGCGCCCGCCGCCTCGCGGGCGGTCGGCGGCAGGGCCTCGATGAGTCGGGGCACACGGCCCATCACGTCCCCGGCGAGCGCGCGCGAGGTGGTGAAGAGCCAGGCCGGGCTCTCGTGCCCGTGCTCCGCTTGGCCGACGAGGTCCGAGGCGACGATGGCCGGATCGGCACTCTCGTCGGCGATGACCGCGACCTCGGAGGGGCCGGCGAACACATCGATGCCGACGCGCCCGAACAGCATGCGCTTGGCCTCGGCCACGAACTTGTTGCCGGGCCCCACGATGATGTCGGCGGGCTTGCCGGTGAACAGGCCGAAGGCCATCGCGGCGACCGCTTGCACGCCGCCGAGCGTCAGGATCACGTCGGCGCCCGCGACCTGCATGGCGTAGAGCACGTAAGGGTGAATGCCCTCGCCGCGATAGGGCGTCGAACAAGCCACCACCGTCGGTACGGCCGCGGCCTTGGCAGTGGCCACCGACATGTAGGCCGAGGCGATGTGGGCGTAGCGCCCGGTCGGAACGTAGCAGCCGGCCACGTTGCAGGGCACCAGCTTCTGCCCCGTGGTCAGCCCCGGCAGCAGCTCCACCGAGAAGTCCCTGACGCTGTCGCGCTGGGCCTCGGCGAAGCGGCGCACCTGGCCTGCGGCGAAGGCGATGTCCCGCTTCACGCCGTCCGGCACGGCCCGGGTGCGTCGCTCGATCTCCTCGGGCGAGACCACGATCTCGCCGGTCCAGTTGTCGAGGCTCTTCGCGTAGTCCCGCACCGCGTCCTCGCCGCGGGCCTCGATCGCGGCCAGCATCTCGGTCACGACCTTGCGCGCCGTATCGGTCTCGGTCTCCGGCGTCTTGGTCGCGCGCTTCACGTGCTCGATGGTCATCTCTGATCGGCTCCGGTGTCGGCTGACGGGCCTCGCGCCCGTGGGGAGGGGGCGCTCAGCGCTGGGCGGCGCCCGCGTCGAACTCGGTGGCGAAGGCCTTGAGCTTCGGATCGTCGGCGACGCGCTTCAGGAAGGCGTCGTCGATATAGCCCTTCGGGTCCGGGGCCTGTGGAATGGTGCCGACCTCGGCCATGAAGCCGCCGATCCGCGAGAACCAGCCGTCGACCTCGGATGGGCCACTCGTCCGCGCCATGGCCTTGAGCTGCTGGTCGAGGGTGAAGGTCGGGCGCAGCGAGAATTCCTGCTCGATCGCCGCGTCGGAGGCTTCGACACCACCCTCGGCGTAGAAGCGCTTGGCCATGGCCCGGGCCTCAGCCGGGTTGGCCTTCGCCCAGCCCCAGCCGCGCAGATAGACCGCAAGCGCCTTGGCGACCTGATCGGGATGAGCCTTCGCATAGTCGGCGCGCGCCACCAGGGCGCCCGGGACGACGGCGCCGGCATCGGCTCCGCTGCACAGGACCCGCGCCTTGGCCTTCTCCTCTAGCGTGTAGGTGTTGGGGGCCCAGACGCCGACCACCTCGCCGGCATCGGCGATCACCGCCGAGATAATCTGCGCCTGGCCGAGATTGACGAAGCGCAGGTCCCGCGCCGAGAGGCCCCATTTCTTGAGGCAGTTGCGGGCGGCGTAATCGGCCGTCGAGTTGGTGGTGACGAGGAGCTTCTGGCCCGCGAGCTGCTTCGGGTCCTTGAGGATCGCGTCGTAGCGGTCGCCGCGCACCATCAGGACGTTGGTCTTCGACTCGTCGTTGGTCAGCCCGACCGTCAGGAGGCCGAAGCGGGCCGCGCCGAGGATCGCCGGCACCGAGCCGGTCCCGCCGACATCCCAGGAGCCGGCCTGGGCCGCGGCGACCTGGGGCGCGCCCGCGGGGAAGACCGCAAAGCTCGGATCGAGCCCGACCTCCTTCCACCAGCCCTTCTGGCTCGCAACGTAGTAGGGCAGAGCCCAGTAGAGCGAGGGCTGGTAGGAGACGCCGATCTTCTGCGCCCCGCCCGTACCCTGCGCGGCGAGCGGCAGCGGCGCCAGCGCGAGGGTGCCGGCCAGGAGGAGGCGCGCCAGCGCCCAGGCCGGTCTCCTGCCCGGAACCGCGCGACCGAACGGCGTCTTGGCGAACGGCATCTTGGTCATGATGCATCTCCCTCGGGTTGCAGGGTGCGCCGGTCGGCTCAGTGGCCGACCCCGCCCTTCTCCTCGCGCAGCGACTTCCAGATGTGCGTCCGCAGATGGACGAAGGATTCGAGGTCCATCACGTCCTCGATGCGGGCGTGGTCCTCCCAGCGCTCCGCCTCGCGAATCGCCTTGACGTCCACGATCTCCTTGATGCGGCCCGGGCGACGGGTCATCACAGCGACCCGGTCGGCGAGGTAGACCGCCTCCTCGACGCCGTGGGTGATGAACAGGACGGTGCGCGGGTTCTTCCGCGCGAGGCGGACGAGCTCCTCCTGCATCACCACCCGGGTCTGCGCGTCGAGGGCGCCGAAGGGCTCGTCCATCAGGAGCACCTCGGGCTCCAGCACGTAGGCGCGGGCGATGGCGACGCGCTGCTGCATGCCGCCCGAGAGCTGGTGCGGATAGGCGTCGGCATAGGCCGAGAGGCCGATCATCCCGATCGCGGCGGCAACGCGGGCATCACGCTCCGAGGCCGGCATCCCCTTGTTGCGCAGGCCGAAGGCGATGTTCTGCGCCACCGTCTTCCAGGGGAACAGGGCGAATTGCTGGAAGACCACCGCCCGGTCGGGGCCCGGCGCGGTCACCGCCTTGCCGCCCACCGTGACGCGCCCGCCGGTCGGCGCCTCGAATCCGGCGGCGAGCCGCAGGCAAGTGGTCTTGCCACAGCCGGACGCGCCGACGATCGCGACGAATTCGCGGTCGGCCACCGTGAGGTCGACCCCGTCGAGGGCCTTCACCGCGCCGCCGAAGGTCTTGTCCACCTGCTCGAACCGGATGCAGCTCATCGCTCTCTCCTTACGCCTGTCCGAGATGCGCGCGGATGCGGGCCTCGACGAGCCGCAGCCCCAGATCGATGGCGACGCCGATGAGGCCGATGGCCGCCATCCCGACCATCACCGTCGTGGTCGAGACCGCCCCTTGGGCCTGGACCATCATGTAGCCGACCCCCGTGGAGGCCACGATCAGCTCGGCGCCGACGAGGGATTGCCAGCCGAGCCCGGCGCTGATGCGCAGCCCCGCGACGATGGAGGGAAGGGCCGCCGGCAGCATCACCTCGGTGATCACGCGATGGCCGGGCGTGCCGAGCATCGCCGCGGCCTCGATCAGCCGGCGATCGACGTAGCGGGCGCCGCGATAGGCGTTGATTAGGCAGGGCGGGAAGGCGCCCGCGAAGATGATCAGCAGCGGGCCGCCGACCCCGGTGCCGAACCACAGAGCGGCGAAGGGCACCCAGGCGATCGGCGCAATGAAGCGAAGGGCGTCGAAGATCGGGGTGACGATGTCGTCGATGAGCCGTGACCAGCCCATCATCAGACCGAGCGGGATGCCGACGAAAGCGGCCAGCAGGAAACCGCTGAGGAAGCGGAGCACGCTGGAGGCGAGATGCGCGAGGAGCGTGCCGCCGGCGAACGGCGTGGTGACGAGCACCGCGAAGCGCTCGGCCACCTCGAGCGGACCCGGCAGGAACATGTGCAGCACGAGGCCCGAGCGCGCGAGCCCCGCCCAGAGGCCGAGGAAGGCCAGGGTGCCGGCCATCCCGAGAAGCAGGCTGCGGCCGAGCGGCAGGGGCTGGCGGTAGGCGATCATGCCGTCGCTCCCTGCGCCCAGACCACGGCACGGCGCTCGGCGAGGCCGAGGAGCGCGGTGCTGCCGGCCCCAAGCACGCCGACCGCCGCCATGCCGACCAAGATCATGCCGGGATAGAGGTCCTGCTGGGCGACGTTCAGGACGTAGCCGAGCCCGGCGAGCGAACCGACAAGCTCGGCCGCGACGAGGGTGGTCCAGCTCGCCTGCAGCGACAGGCGCAGCCCCGTGAAGATCATCGGCGCGGCGGCTGGTGCCAGCACCTCGAGCACGAAGCGCAGGCGCGGCGTGCCGAGCATCTGGGCCGCCTCGATCACTGGGGGCGGCACGGCGCGCACCCCGGCATGGGTGCTGATCACCGCGGGCGGGAAGGCCGCGAGGAAGATCACCATCACCTTCGCCTCGTCGCCGAGGCCGAGCCAGAGGATGGCCAGCGGGATCCAGGCGAGCGGCGGGATCGGGCGCAGCACCAGGAAGACCGGGTTGATCAGCGCCTCCGCGACCCGGTTCCAGCCCATGAGCAGGCCGAGCGGCACGCCGAGCGCCACCGAGACGGCGAAGCCGATGGCGACGAGCTTTAGCGAGTGCAGGATGTGGGTGACGAGGGTGGCGTCCGGATAGCCGCGGCCGAAGGCCTGGACCGCGGCGGCCTCGACATCGCCGGGCGCCGGGAAACGGCCGGCCGAGACGAGCCCGAGACCGCTGGTCGCGAGATACCAGAGAAGCGCGAGGACGAGCAGGGTCGTCGCGCCGACATAGGTCCGGCGGCTGAGCCTCACGACATTTCCTCTCCCTTCGACGGCTGCTTTGCCGCAGCTCGCCACGTCTCATATCGCTATGAAAGCGCTTTCATTGGATTTCCATCTAGCCCTGTTGTCAAGGGCGTCCCGACCTTCAAAGGTCCTTGTTTGTCAGACGGTAATGGCGTTAATTTCGCAAATCGCGGCCGACGTCGACATGTTGTGAATGCGCATTCATCAGTTTCCATGGCTGGAGCCGATTGGGGGCGGCGCGCCGTGAGACGAATCCCACGCCCGACCCTGCAGGCGGTGGCCGAGCGCGCCGGCGTCTCGCCGGCCACGGCCTCGCGCGCCATGGCCGGCTCGGCGGCCGTTCTTCCCGAGACGGTGGAGCGCGTGCGCGCCGCCGCTGCAGCGCTCGGCTACCTGCCCGGCGGGCCGGCCCAGGCGCTGGCCTCCGGCCGGACACAGACGATCGGGGCGATCATCCCGACCCTCGACCATGCGATCTTCGCGCGCGCGGTGCAGGCCCTGCAGACGAGCCTCGCACGACACGGCTACCAGCTCCTGCTCGCGGCGCACGACTACGCGGCAGCGCAGGAAGCGGCGGCCGTCCGCTCGATGCTCGGGCGCGGCGTCGACGCGCTGATGGTGGTGGGCGCCGACCACCTGCCCGAGACCTGGACCCTCCTGACGGAGGCGCCGATCCCGGTGGTGCTGAGCTGGTCCTTCGATGAGCGGCTCGACGCGATCGGCTTCGACAACGCGCAGGCCGGCTATCTCGCTGCACGCCACCTGCTCGACCTCGGGCACCGCCGCTTCGGCATGGTCTCCGGCTTCACCGAGGCCAACGACCGGGCGCGGCTGCGCATCGCGGGCGCGCGGCGCGCCCTGGCCGAGGCTCGGATCGACCTCCCGAATGCCCGCATCGCGCAGGCACCCTTCACGCTCGCCGGCGGGCGGGCGGGCCTCGCGCAGCTCCTCGGCCTCGCAGAGCCGCCGAGCGCGGTCGTCTGCGGCAACGATCTCCTGGCGGTCGGTGTGCTGCTGGAGGCGGAACAGCGGGGCCTGCGCGTCCCGCAGGATCTGTCGGTGGTCGGCATCGACAACCTGGAGATCGCGAGCCACATCGCACCGCCGCTCACCACGATCCACCTGCCGACGGCCGAGCTCGGGCGACAGGTCGCCGAGCATCTCCTCGCACGGCTGCGCGGCGAGGCGCGTCCGCGCCGCATCGAGATGCCAATCGAGCTGGTCGAGCGCCGCTCCTCCGGGCCGCCCACGGTCGAGAACACGGTGCGCTCTCCGATCCAGGCAGCCTGAGCACACACTCCTTGGACATATTACTGAGGACCGCTTGACTCAATACGCAATGGATAATAGCGAATCGCGCGAATAATACTTGAAATTTACCGTATTAGAAGAAAATCCTGGCCTTCAAAACAATTTGTACCCGCCGCAGATCTCATCTAGACCTTCAGTAAGATCAGCCCAAGTCTCCACTTGGGATCAAGTTGAGCCCGTCGCCTGAGCTATGCGAGACGTCTTCTTACTCGCTGACCAAGACTCGAAGTGAACGGGCCGCGATCGGCCATTTCCAGCCCGCTCGAATGTGCCTCTGGATGACCGGGGTGGGTGGTGAGCAGTCCGACCGGTTTTCGGGACGTATCTGGGGGAAGCCGCCGTCGCCCGATGGTGGCAGCGCCCCGGAGCGGAAGCGCAGGCGACTGGGGTGAGGCCAGAGCCTCACCCTTTCCACTCGGTCGCAGCAAGGGAGGCGACCACTCAGGCGGTTGCCGCCCCCTTGCCAACGAGCGCGGCGGCGAAGTTGTGATAGGCGTGGAGCGGGCGGCCGAGGATGCCGGTCAGCCGCTCGCGGTCGCCTGCCTCCGGGATCATGCCGTGTCGGACGTAGCGCTCGGCCATTAGGCGCATCTCGTAGGCCATCCACTTCGGCATGAACGTCGCCATGTTCGCCTCGAACCCGCTCGGGTCGTCGCCACCGTAGGCGACCGGGCGGTCGAGCAGATCGGTCCAGATCGCTGCGGCATCCGACCCGGTGAGAGTGTCGGGGCCGACGAGGTTGATGGTATCGATCGGCAACGTGCTTGATGCTTGGTCGCGGCGGATCAGCTCGATCGCGGCGACCTCGGCGATATCGCGGGCGTCAACCATGGCGACACCCTTCGATCCGATCGGCATCGGGTAGACGCCGTGGTTCACGATCACATCCTTGATCATGACCTCGTTATCGATGAAGTAGCTCGGCCGCAGGATCGTGGCGCCGAAGCGCATCTGCTCCAGCATGCGCTCGGCACCGAACTTGACCGCGAAGTGCGGGACGTTGACGGCCCGGTCGGCATCGAACACAGACAGGTAGACGACCCGATCGACGCCGGCCTCGCGGGCGACGTTCAGAGTGACGATCGCCTGGGTGAACTCGTCACCCGTCACCGCATTCAGCAGAAACAGCGTGCTGACACCGGAGAAGGCGGCGCGCAACGCGTCGATGTCGAGCAGGTCGCCCTTCATGACCTCGACGCCGCCTCCGAAATCGACCTTGGTGGGATTGCGGGTCAGCACGCGTACGCGCGCTCCGCGCTGGGTGAGTTGCTCGACGACGTTGCGGCCGACACGGCCGGTGGCACCGGTGACGAGGATGGTCATGGGGATCGCTCCTTCAGGTTGAGCCGTTTGGCTGAGCCCAAGATGAGTGATCCACGCTTGCGCCAATAGCAGCTATATTTGGACGCGCCGTCTCTTTGGTGGAACGATGGATCTGCTCGCCCTCGCCGACTTCACCCTGGTTGCCCGCCATGGCGGGTTCGGGAAGGCCGCGCGGGCCGCCGGGCGCCCGAAGGCGACGTTGTCCCGACGCGTGTCCGAGCTGGAGGCCAGCCTGAGCTTGCGCCTGTTCGAGCGGGGCGGGCGCGGCCTGAAGCTGACGCAGGAAGGGCGGGCCCTGTTCGAGCGAGCGGGCTCGCTCCTCACCGAACTGGAGGAGACCGCTGCGGCGATCGCGTCGGGGGGCGAGCGGCCCCGGGGCCGGCTGCGGATCAGCGCCCCCTTGCTTTTCTCCCAGACTGTTATGGGCACGCTCGCGGCCAGCTTCGCCCTCAAATACCCGGAGGTCCGGCTGGAGGTCACGACGGAGGACCGGACCGTCGACATGGTCGAGGAAGGCTTCGATTTGGTGATCCGGGTGAACCCCGACCCGGACGAGCGCCTCGTCGGCCGCGCGTTCCTGCGCGACCGTCTAGTTGTCGTAGCGAGCCCCGACCTCGCCCGGCCGACCGGGGGCACGGCCGTTCCAGCCGTCGTGCGGGGCAGCGGCGACCGCGCGGCATGGCGGATCAGGACGCCGACCGGCCATGCCGCGATCGCGGTCGAGCCGGTCCTCGGCCTCGCATCGCTCATCATGGTCCGCGACGCGGTGCGCGCGGGCGTCGGCGCAGGATGCTTGCCCGTATCGCTTGTCGGCCGCGATCTCCGTGAGGGAACGTTGGTCCACTGGGGCGACGTCGACGCGCCGGAGATCGCGCTGTGGACACTCTACCCGACGCGCCGTCTGCTCAGCCCGCGCGTCTCGGCCTTCCTCGACCATCTGAAGCGGGCGTTTCCCAACGGGACGCCGGACGAGCTGGCATCCTACGCCGAGGGATGAAGCCGCCCCAAGTCGAGCCCACGTGAATGCTGAAGCTGCCGGGTTTGCCCGTCACGCTCGAACGTCCGCTTCTCGGGCACCAGAGCCACCGCGCCAACGGCCGAGGCTAGTCGATAGGAGGCCGGCTGCTTTTCCGGTCAATCATCTCCGGTGCGGCCGCTCCGCTTGGGGCCCGATACGGCCGGTCAGGTCTGCAGGTGACCGAGGTTTTTCATGCCATCCAAGCATAAACCCGTCGGCTACAAAGCCAAGGCGGGCAGGTCCGACTCACTAGGAATGAGAGGCCTGCCGAGGCAGGCGCAGGCCTCAAAGGAGTTGCCCTCAACTTCCGCGCTGGCAGTCTCAGGCTTCCGGCGGGTTTAGCAGCACCCAGAGGCGCGCGATCCTGCCGTCGATGATTTCCGCGACGTCCGAGCCCGTCACCGTGACTGGGCCACCGTCGGGACCCGCGTGCCACCGTAGGGAGCCCAACCCGTGATGGCCGACGGCCGCGCCGACCGGGCTGAACCGGAAGGTCGGCCCAAACTGATCCAGCAGCTTGCCGGCGACCGTCGAGATGGCCTCGCGTCCCTGCACGACGTTGGCCGGCTCGTACATCACCGGCGCCTCGACGAAGAGTTCGGCGAGCGCTGCGGCGCGCCGTTCCGCGTCCCGCTCGTTGAAGACGCGCTCCAGGTTGGCGCGCAGGATCCGGTCGTAGTCAGGCTCCGCCGCTTCCGGGACTGTCGACGTGGTGTCCGACATGGGATGCCTCCTTGGGATGGCCGGTTCGGTGGTTCAGCCGAAATTGACGAGGTTGAGCGTGGGCAAGGGGCCGCCCGGAAACTGGATAAGTCGGCCACCGGCCGCGAGCGGACCCAGGTCGATGCCGAAGAAGCCGAGCCGGTCGATCAGCGCCCCGACCTTCGCCTTCGCCGGCGCGTCGTCGCCCGCGTAGAACAGCACGCGGCGGCCACCGCGGTCGGCGGGATCGCCGGCGACCAGGTCCGGCCGCAGGTGGTTGAACGCCTTCACGACCCGGGCTCCCGGGACCAGGCCCGCGAGGACCTCGCTCGACGAGCGGGCGCCGAGGTCGAACGGCTTGAACAGCGGCGCCTCGATGGGGTTGTTGGCGTCGACGACGATGCGGCCGCCGAAGTCCGGCAGGCCCGCGAGGGCGGTCTCCAGCTTCGACCAGTTCACGGCGACGAAGACGATGTCCTTCGAGGCGGCTTCCTCGGGGGAGCCCGCTGTGATGCTCGGTCCCAGCGCGGCGACGGTCTCCGCGAGGCTGTCCGGCCCGCGGCTGTTGGCGAGCGTCGCGGGAATGGCGTGGCGGGCGAGCGCCGTCGCGATGGCGCGGCCGATCTGTCCGGCGCCGATGATGCCGACGGAAGTCATGGCTCTGTCTCCTTCGATGAGGGTTCGAGGGTTCAGGCGGACTGGCCGCCGTCGACGTTCAGGGCGGCGCCGGTGACGTACCCGGCGTCCGGACCGGCCAGGAACGCGACCGCGGCCGCGATGTCCTCCGGCTGTCCGTAGCGGCCGAGCGCTGCCAAGCCCTTCAGCGTCTCGGCGAAAGGGCCGTCCTGCGGGTTCATGTCGGTGTTGATCGCACCGGGCTGGACAAGGTTGACCGTGATGTTGCGGGGTCCGAGGTCGCGGGCCCAGCCGCGGGTGTAGGCCGCCACCGCCGCCTTGGTGGCGACGTAGTCGGCGGCGCCGGCGAACGGGACGTGGACCGCGCCGGTGGTGCCGATGGACACGATGCGCCCGCCATCCGTCATCAGCGGCACGGCGGCCCGGACCGCCGCGGCGACGCCCTTGACGTTGACATCGAACTGCCGGTCGAACGCGGCGCGGTCGGCCTTGGCGTCGTCGACCATGCCGGTGACGAACACGCCCGCGGAGTTGACGAGGATATCGAGGCGACCGAGCTCGGCGTGGGCCTTCCGCACCAGTGCCTCGACCTCGCCGGCGTCGGCTTGGTCCGCCCTGATGGCGACCGCCCGCCGGCCTAGCGCCTCGACCTCCCGGACGACGTCCTCGGCCCGCTCGCGCGAGGCGGCGTAGCTGAAGGCCACGTCGGCGCCGTCGCGGGCGAGGCGACGGACGATGGCCGCCCCGATGCCGCGCGATCCGCCGGTGACGAGGGCTACCTTGCCGGCGAGGGGGTGGGATTCCAGGGTCATGTCATCGCTCCATCGCGTGTTTGATGGGATGAGGATGGCCCGGGGATTCCTCTTGGTTTAGCCGTGAATGGCTTGTTATGCTTTCAACGGATCGTTGAAGGTGATGGCATGGAGACCTTGGCCAACCTCGAAGCCTTCGTGCGCAGCGCCGAGTGCGGCAGCTTCTCCGAGGCCGCCCGGAGGCTGTCGCTGACGCCGGCCGCGGTCAGCCGCAACGTGGCCACGCTGGAACGGAACCTCGGGGTGCGGCTGTTCTACCGCTCGACCCGCAAGCTCTCCCTGACCGAGGCCGGGGAAGGTTTTCGCCAGGCGGTCGCCGGGAACCTTGAGGGGCTGCAAGCCGCGATTGCCGGACTCTCCGCGGACGGTGGCGAACCGGTCGGCACGCTCAAGGTCAGCCTGCCGCCCACCTTCGGGATGAGCCACGTTCTGCCGCTCCTGCCGGGCTTCCTGGCCCGCCATCCGCGCGTCAGGCCGGAATGGCACTTCGAGAATCGCCAGGTCGACCTCGTCGCAGAAGGGTACGACGCCGCCATTGGAGGCGGCTTCGCGCTGTCCCCTGGCATCGTGGCCCGCACCCTGGCTCCGGCCCACATCATCGCGGTGGCGTCGCCGGCCTACATGCGGGGCCGGGTGCCGCCATCCGATCCGGTAGGGCTTGAGGCGTTCGACGGCATCGTCATGCGGTCGCTGCAAACCGGCCGCATCCGGCACTGGACCATGCGCGATGTCGTCGGCGGCGAGATGGCGGCCGAGCAGTTGGAAAGCGTCGTCGTCAACGACCCCAGCGCGATGCGCGAGGCCGCCCTTCTGGGCCTCGGCGTGGCGCTCGTCGCGGTGCCCGACGTGCGCGCCGACTTGGACGGGGGCGACCTCGTGCGCCTCTTGCCGCGCTGGTACGCCGATGCCGGCGCGATCTCCCTCTACTTCGCCTCGCGCGCTCATTTGCCGGCGAAGACGCGGGCCTTCGTCGACTGGGTGGTCGAGGCATTTAAGACTGAGCGTCTGGCCGAACGGTTTGCAGGAAGTCTGGGGTGAATTTTCTGGTCACCAGCGAATCAGATGAATGTCAGGGAGCGACGCTCGCAGCCCGCTATAAATCGATCCCGCCGTTTTCTGGCTGCCCCCGTAGCCCTTTGGACGACTGGGTTGGGTCGCCAGCGGAACGTCCGCATATGCTCCCATCTTCATAGCTTCGGTTCGGGTGTCTCCTCGCCTCGTCGGCATGAGCCGACAAGGAGACAGACGATGGGACACTCTGCACACGATCCGGCCACGAAAGGGCGGCCGGCCTGGAACGCTGGCCGCAAGCTCGGGGCCAAACGAGCCCTCAAACCTCAGCAGGTCTGGGCCAGCCGGTTCTGGCTCGACCGCGAACGACGCACACGCGACCGAGCAATGTTCGACCTCGCCATCGACAGCAAGCTGCGCGGCTGCGACATCGTCAAGCTCAAGATCAGCGATCTCGTCAGCGGTGGTCGCGTTCGTAGCCACGCCATCGTCATCCAGCGCAAGACCGGCCGACCAGTGCAGTTCGAATTGCTCGAACCCGCCCGTACCAGCATCCTGGCATGGCTGGAGGCCAGGGGTAGAGCGCTCGACGACTATGCCTTTCCGAGCCGGCTCGACGGCGTCACGCACATCAGCACTCGGCAGTATGCGCGGCTGGTCGACGAGTGGGTCACGGGCATCGGGCTGCGCAGCGAGGACTACGGAACCCATTCCCTCCGTCGCACGAAGGCCTCGTTGATCTACAAGCGGACCGGGAACCTGCGTGCGGTCCAGATCCTGCTCGGCCATACCAAGATTGAGAGCACGGTCAGGTACCTCGGTGTGGACGTCGAAGATGCTCTGATCCTAGCCGAAGGTACTGAGATTTGATCGCTCGGCCCCTCGGCTTCTGTGTTGAGGGGCTTTCAAACCAGCCCAGCAGCAAAGCGCCCGTTGCGGCCGCTCGGCCGGCCCTGGTGGCTTCTCCGAAGTAGATGGGGTGGATGGCCCCCGCTCCGACTGACGGCATCTCAGTGCCAGGATGTGGTTGCTGTCGAAGCAGCCACGCAGATGCAGGAGCCATCCCCATGGAGATCACCACATCATGTGGAGAAGCCGGGGGGAAGAGACTACGATGGAGGCTATTTCCGCAGCTTCCAAGTTGCGGTGGCGTGGGCAACGAGCTGCCCGCTCTCGTCGAAAGCGTGAGATTGGAGGTATGAGATTGTACGGCCGCGTCGTAGGAAGCTGCCCTCGCACCGCACGATCCCGCTCGTCACCGCCGCAAGGTACTGCACCTTCATCTCTAGCGTCGCGCCCGCACCTTCGACCCTGTGGAGCAAGTGCCCCATGGATACGTCCATCGCTGTCGCTAGGACACCGCCATGGAGTGTCCCCTGCGGATTGAAAAGCGGCGGGACGGCCTCGAACCTGACGATGCACCTTTCCCCTTCGTAGGAGACGTTGAAGCCGAGGAGGCGGGAGAGGAAGAACGATCCGAACTCTTGGGCTCCGCTTGCCTGGGCTCGCGCCAGCATGGCGGTGCCAAGCGCCGCGTGCTGGTCTGTCAGTCCATCAGTCATGCCGCAGTCTCGTTGGTTCGAGAACGTCCGAATGCGCCTTCGGCATTAAGTCGTTCAACCGCAGCCGTGTCGAGATCAAGCCAATCGGCGAGCACGGCCGGCGTATGTTCACCCAGCATCGGCGGCCGCACAGCATCCGGAGGAGCTTGGTCGTCGAAACGAACTGCGCTCGCGAGATAGCGCACGTCCCCAGCTGCTGGATGCGCGAAGCTCCGAGCGACTCCTCGTTCAGACAGTTGCGATGCCTCGCACACCTCACCAACACTCCTGATCGCCCCGCATGGCACGCCGGCCCCGCTGAAGAGGCTGATCCAGTGTTCGCGCGGCTCGCTTAGGAAGATCGGCTCTAGGATCGCCTTCAGGTCGTGGCGCCGTGCCGCCCGATCCGACGCTCGAGCGAACTCGGCCTGCGCGGCGAGATCGGGAAGGTCGAGAGCGCGGCAAAAGCTGGTCCAGAAGCGGTCGTTGGCGACGCCGACGTTGATCCAGCCGTCGGCTGCCTGGAAGGTCTCGTACGGGCTGATCGTTGGATGGGCGTTGCCTCTCCGCCGCGGGCTTATTCCAGTGGCGAAGTACATGCCGGCGTTGAAGGTCAGAAGTGATGCCATGGCGTCGAGCATCGACACGTCGACACGCCCGCCCGTACCGGTGCGAGCCCGCTGCATCAGTGCGGAAAGGACAGCCTGGGCCCCGTAGAGGCCTGTCACCAGGTCGGCGATTGACGTGCCGACCTTGGTGGGCGGACCATCAGGATCACCGGTGATGTCCATAACGCCGGACTCACCCTGCACGATCAGATCGTAGCCTGGGCGACCGGCATCGGGTCCCGCCTGCCCAAAACCGGAGATGGCACAGTAAATCAGGCGCTCGTTCCCGCGCCGCAGCGTCTCGTAGCCGAGACCGAGGCGGTCCAAGGTGCCGGGCCGGAAATTCTCGATCACCACGTCGGCCGTGGAGGCGAGCGCGACGATGAGCTCGCGCCCGGCCTCGGATTTCAGATCGACCACGCAGCTCCGCTTGTTGCGGTTGATCGACAGGAAGTAGGCGCTCTCCCCGCCCACGAAGGGAGGCCCGTAGGTTCGAGCCTCGTCCCCCCTGCCGGGCTCCTCGATCTTCACGACATCGGCACCGAGGTCGCCAAGCTGCATCGTCGCGAACGGACCTGAGACGACCCGACAGAGATCGAGAATCCTGACACCGGCCAGCGGTTTCGCATCAGACCATGGCATGGGCGAGGTCCGTCATGGTGGGGACCGTGATGTCGGGCTGATAGGGGGTGCGCTCGAACGGTCGGTTGCGACGGTTGATCATCGCGGTTTGCATCCCTGCAGCCTTGGCGCCAATGACGTCGAAGGCGTGGTTGGCCACGAACAGGATCTCGTCCATGCGCAGACCCAGGATCTCGGCGGCCTTGGTGTACGTCGCAACGTGCGGCTTGAAGGCGTTTGCCTCCGCGACCGAGATGACCTTGTCGAACGGCACCTTGTGGTACTGCTTGGCGGTCTCAAGCATGTCCGGGTCACCGTTCGAGAGGACAACGAGCTGGTACTTCGTCTGAAGCTGGGCGAGTGCCTCGGGCACCTCGGGGAAGCACTCCAGCTTCTCGATTTCGGCGACGAGCCCACGGACCTCGTCCATGGTGTAGGGGATCCCGGATCGCTCAAGCACATAGGCCACGGCGCGCTGCCCGATCTCGCGGTAGGGCGTGTGCTCCTTGTGCAAGAGGGCGTCGATCATGGAGTTCTCGAAGTGCGTGCGGCGCCACCACGTCACGAAGGAGTTGGGATTTCCCGTCCACCCCTTCGCCTTGAGGAAGGGGGTTGCGATCTTGACGAGCCCGCCCTGCATGTCCACGACCGTCCCGTATTGGTCGAACATGCAGACCTTGATGGTCTTCTTCAGATCGTCTGCGATGGCCATTGGTCTACCTCGATAAGGAAATTTCGCCGCTCCAAATAAATCGACGTCTTAGATTGGAGTGAAATTGATTCTCGCTCTGCGTGCATTGCGGTGATGAATAGCGGGGGCCATCGGGCCCGCCGACCAGGCGCCGTTCCGCGACGCATCCCAGAGCTTCCCAGTCGGTTCGCCCGCGCTATCAGTCCATACATGTTCCGCAGCCCCGCTTCGGGCCGCAATGCACGTCGCACTACCAGGAGCCCGGATGAACCTGCGTTCTGTCGACCTCAACCTCTTGGTGGCTCTGGACGCTCTGTTGACGGAGTTGCACGTCACTCGGGCGTCCGAGAAGGTTGGCCTCAGCCAACCGGCGATGAGCAACGCCCTGTCGCGCCTGCGGCACCTGTTCAAGGACGATCTCCTCGTCCGGACCCCGACGGGCATGCAGGCCACGCCCCGTGCGCTCGAACTGGCCGAGCCGACGAGACAGGTGCTGCGTCAGATCGAGCGCGTGTTGGACCACGACACGGAGTTCGATCCTGCCGTTGCGCAACGGACCTTCACGGTCCGCCTTTCCGATCTGCTCGGCCTGATCCTACTACCACAATTGCTGGAAGGCCTGGGCAAGGATGCGCCAGGATTGCACCTCGACGTCGTGCACCTTTCCCCCTCCAAGACCGTGGAAGGCCTTGAACGGGACGAGATCGACCTCGCCGTCAGCATGGGCCTCAGCCATTCAACCGCGCTCCGGTCGGAGACGCTGATGGAAGACCGCATGGTCTGCGCGCTGCGGGAAGATCATCCCGCGGCCAGCGAGCCGATGGGGCTCGATCGGTTCCTGGCCTTTGCACACCTCAAGGTCTCGATGTCGCCCACCGATTTGCGATTCGTCGACGATGTACTCGCGCGCGACGGCCTGAAGCGGCGTCTGACGCTGAACGTCCCGCACTGGCTCCTCGTGCCTCACGTCCTGAACCGGTCGGACCTGATCTCCGTGATGCCGCAGCGCTTAGCCTCCGCCTTGACCGCGGCCGGGCACAGGCTGGCGGTGCGCGATCTGCCCTTCGCGTCGGAGCCCTTCGCCTGGTCGCTGTATTGGCACCGCAGGCATGACAGGAACCCGGCCATTGCCTGGCTGCGCGCCGAGCTTCGATCCATTGCGTCGACCCTGGACCAGAGCTGATCCGACTCGGCATGCGGGACCGGCCGATGTTACGAGACGGCCTCCCCTAGCTTCAGGAGTTCTGCGCAGGTCGACGAGCGATTGGCGTACTCTTTCCAGACCGTGTCTTGGGCGAGCGTGCGCCACTTGGCGAGCGCGCCGTCGTCCAGCGGCACGACCTTGGCCCCAGCTTTGGCGAACACCTTCTCAACCTCGGCATCGTCGGACTGCGCGCCATGTAGCCCGAACGGCTCCATTTCGGCCCCCACCGAAAGGATGGCTTCCTGCTGGTCCTTGGGCAGACCATCGAAGATCGCCTTCGACATCATGATGGGTTCAAGCATGAACCAGTAGAAGCGTCCGCGTCCGGAAGTGAGGTGCTTGGCTAGCTCCTCGACATGGAACGAGATCATGCTCGTCGAGGATGTGATCGTCGCGTCGCAGGCACCCGTCTGCATCGCTACATAGACCTCGTTCGAAGGCAGGTTGAGGGTCGCCGCCCCGGCGGCTTTCATGAGCAGATCGACCTCTCGCGAGCCCCCACGGATCTTCAGCCCCTTTGCGTCCTCCGGCAGGTAGAGAGGCCGGTCGCGGCTCGCGGCATTGCCGGATTGCCAGACCCAGCTGACGAAGATCAGGCCCTTGGCCGCCATCAACTCGGTGAGGCGACGCCCGACCGGTGCGTGCTTCCAGAGCGCTGCCTGCTCGTATGAGCTGACGAGCGCCGGCATCAGGCCGATGCTGGTCTCGGGCGCCTCGCCGCTGGCGTAGGCGAGAGGCCACAGGCTCATGTCCAAAGCGGCTTTGCGCATAGAGCTGAACTGGGCGTTCGTCTTCATCAAAGACGAGCCGGGATAGACCTGGATCTCCACCGCGCCTTTGGTCCGTGCGTTGACCTCCGCGGCAAACCTCCGGCACATGCGATCGCGAAAATCGCCCTGATCACCGTTCGAACCAGGGAACTGATGGGAGAGCTTCAGGACCGTCGCCGCCTTGGCACGGTTGATACCGAACGGCAGCATGAATGGCGCGGCAAGCGCCGAGCGCAGGATCGTTCGGCGCGCCACAATGCCTTGAAGCGACATGGATTTCCTCCAACGTTCTGTACCTTTGGGAACACATCACCAGTCGCGGCGCCCATCACAAAATACATATTTGGAATGTGGCGATTGACATGCCCGATCTGCCCGGTGTCCGAGGATCATCAGCGGCGACGAGGTCAGCCGGCGCCGTAGCCGCCCTTTGCATTGACCGTCTGCGGGACGGGTGGCCGGTCGTCATAGCCACCGCTTTCCGGCCCGAGGTTGTCCACCGGCTCCGGCCTCCCAGTCCGGTTGCCGGCAACACGAGCCTCTAAGCGGACCGGCTGCAATCGGCCAGATTACGTCACGCCGGATTGCCAGAGCGCGCAGGACCCGACGTTCCGCCTTGCGCTCCATTACCGCCATTCACCCCATTCGGGCGAAAGCTCCGAAGCGGACATAGCGACAGTCGAGATCGCAGGTCTGGATCGCGCCAGGACCCGACTCTTGGCACGCCGGGCTTGAACCGCCGATCACGACCCTTCTCGGGCTTTCAGAAGGTCTGCTTACCGGCCCTCTGATTGGCCCAGAACGACCGATCCTGGCCGAAACCGGAATGGCCGCTTCGGAGCATGCCCGCTGGAGAAGCGGACGGCCTCCTACCGACCCGGCCCAGCCGCCCGGACCGCCGCCGACGCTCCTCCAAAGCAGTCGTTCGTCAGACCTCCGGCAACCTGGGCTCGGGGTGGTAATCGGAAGTCGGCCGGAGATCGGAAATCGGACCTCCGGCTTCGCGCTCCATACCGGTCATTCAACAGCCGTCGCGGGCATCTCTGAAGCGGATTTCCGGGAGTGCGTTTTCTCGCTCTTGATACCCCCACTTCCGGACCTTGGACCCGATGCGATCGCTATCTTCAGCCCGAGGGCAAAAAAGCCAGGACCTACACTGGTGGCGCGATCATCAAGTTCGGACGAAGTGACCCGCTCCCCGTCCGCGATCAGGGTAAGGCAATCAGGCCGCAACGCGGCGGCTTGTTGAAACTCCGCCCAGTCGTGCTCCCGTTCGGAGGTGCCGTGTGCGCTCCTCTCCAACGTCGCGCGATTCTGCCAACGAACTTCTAACTCAGACCACTAGAACTTCGCCCTTTTAGCTCTGCTTCGCTGCAGATAGCAAAAGTCACGTAGGCCAGAGCATTGGCCGTTGAGGCGCAATCGGAGTAACAAGCGTGTGCAGGGACGAACCTCAATCGACGTAGGCACCTGCTCCCACCAACGCGGCAGTCCCGTCGATCGTCACCCCTCGAAGGTAGCTCCACTTCACGGACGGACTCGCGCGCCCGGGCTTCGGAAACATATAGTCGACCCAGCCGGACCCGTATGTTCTCACGACTTCCACGAAATCTCTGTGGAAGCGTTTTCCGTCGGCATCGCGCTCATCGAGCCAGTTCCGTCCCTCACGATGCGGATTCGCGGCGTTGAACAGAACGTTGCCGGAAAGGTCCATAGCGAACAGGTAAAGATCGTCGTGTCGCCATTGGCTGTCCGGCCTCCTGAGCTCCTCGAAAGCCTTCCGGCCCCGCCTGTCTAGGAGTTCGGCGGCCGCATCCACAAGACCTTCGATCTCAGCGGCATCATGCGCCCGAGGAATGGCCTTCTGCGTGATCGCGGAAGCCGTGAGGAGCAGGAGCAGCAAGGGCCAAGTCAGGAGGGCGCCGCGCATAGCTGTGCCTCTTGTCGGTCGAACGGCTGCCTGTTGCCGATTGCCCCCCCTGTCTGAAGGAACATACTCACTAACTAGACCTGAACAAGTCTTAGCAGCAGCGCGAAGCATGCGTCCGTGACATACACATAGCGGTACCCCGAAGCGAAGTTTTTCGCGACAGCCAGACCTAATTCTGCTATGGGATTGAACGATTGCGCATGAAAGCTTAGCGATAGGCGTCCGATTGGATGTCAGACGTCGGTTGCGAGCAGGTCTTCCTATGGAGGGCTATGCGATGGCCGGTCTACACACCGCCTCCCACCCGCTGATCCTGGCGCGCGCACATGTGCGTCGCATTGGCCTCGACGATCTTCGCTTCGCGCTGAGGAAGGGCCTGGACGATTTCATCGCCATGCCGACGCATGCCCTGTTCCTCGTCGCCATCTATCCCGTCGCGGGCGTGCTCATCGCGGCCGCGACGTTCGAAAACGACCTTGTGCCACTGCTCTTCCCGCTGGCGTCAGGCTTCGCCCTGCTCGGGCCCTTCGCGGCGATCGGGCTCTACGAGATGAGCCGCCGCCGGGAACAGGGCCGCGACATCGGCTGGATGAACGCCTACGCGCCCCTGACCCGCCGCTCAGCCCAGGCCATCGTGGTGGTCGCCCTTGCTCTCACGCTGCTCTTCGTCGCGTGGCTGATCGCCGCGATGGCCCTCTACTGGGCTCTCTACGGCGAGGCGCGCCAGGATTCGGGACTCGGCTTGCTGCAGGAGGTGCTGACGACGCCGAGAGGCTGGACACTCATCGTGGCTGGGAACCTCGTCGGCGCGGCCTTCTCGCTCCTCGCGCTGGCCATCAGCGTAGTCTCGTTTCCGCTGATCATCGACAGCGGGACCGATGCCGCCACGGCCATCGCGACCTCTGTCGTCCTCGTTCAGCAGAACCCGGGCACGATGGCGGTCTGGGGGCTCATCGTCGCGGGCCTCCTCGTCCTGGGGATGCTGCCCCTGTTCGTGGGCCTCGCCCTCGTCCTGCCGATCCTGGGCCATGCCACCTGGCATCTCTACCGGCGAGCCGTCGTGCCCTGACGGCCCGCCGCCCGGCACCCCAAGGCCTGCCCCGGCAGCTCGGCGGGGCGCGGGAGGTAGCGATGGCGCTCATCCTGGTCCTGATTGCCGTCGGCTCCGTAGCGTTCCACCTGCTGAGCCCGTGGTGGTGGACTCCGATCGCGTCGAATTGGAGCTACATCGACACCACGCTGATCATCACGTTCTGGATCACGGGCGCGGTCTTCACCGCGATCGTGCTGTTCATGGCCTATTGCCTGTGGCGCTTCCGGCATCGGCCGGGCCGCCGGGCCGCCTACGAGCCGGAGAGGCCGCGCCTTGAGGCTTGGCTCACGGTGGTGACGGCGCTCGGCATCGCCGCCATGCTCGCTCCGGGCCTCGCCGTCTGGAGCCAGTTCGTCCGAGCTCCGGCGGACGCCGCGGAGGTCGAGATCCTCGCCCAGCAATGGCGCTGGAGCTTTCGCCTACCCGGTGCCGACGGCCGCCTCGGCGCGGCCGACATCCGCCATGTCGGGGACGACAACCCGCTCGGCCTCGATCCCGGGGACCTGGCCGGTCAGGACGACCTCGTGGTCGATGGGGGCGACCTGCACCTAGCTCTCGGCCGCCCCGTGAAGCTCCTGATGCGCTCGTACGATGTGGTCCATAACTTCTACGTCCCGGAATTCCGCGCCAAGATGGACATCATTCCCGGCATGGTGACCCATGTCTGGCTCACGCCGAGCCGGACGGGCACGTTCGAGGCGATCTGCAACGAGGTTTGTGGGACCAATCACTACGCGATGCGCGGCCGCGTCGTGGTCGAGGATGAGCCTGCTTTCCGCTCCTGGCTCGACCAGCAGACGGCCGTCTCGCAGCGCGCCGCGCGGTCGACCGGCATGCGCGAGGCCGGCATGCGCCGGTCCGCGACGAACAAGCGGTGAGGGCCATGTCCGACGCGATCACCGGTCCGCAGGACGGGTCAGCTCTCCTTCCCGAGGCGGACGAGCTCTACCATCCGCACAGCTGGTGGACCCGCTACGTCTTCAGCCAGGATGCGAAGGTCATCGCCATCCAGTATTCCGGAACCGCCCTGGCGATCGGCTTCGTCGCTCTGATCCTCTCCTGGCTGATACGGTTGCAACTCGGATTTCCAGGGCTGGCCGCCTTTATCGGTCCGGCCGAGTACTACCAGCTGATCACCATGCACGGCATGATCATGGTCGTGTACCTGCTCACGGCCGTGTTCCTCGGCGGCTTCGGCAATTACCTGATCCCTCTGATGCTCGGCGCGCGAGATATGGTGTTCCCGTACCTGAACATGCTGAGTTACTGGATCTACCTGTTGGCCGTCCTGGTCCTCGTGGTGAGCTTCTTCGCTCCGGGCGGCCCGACCGGCGCCGGCTGGACCCTCTACCCGCCCCAGGCCATCCTGGCGGGAACGCCTGGGCAGGAATGGGGCATCGTTCTGATGCTCATCTCGCTCATCCTGTTCATCGCGGGCTTCACCATGGGCGGCGTGAACTACATCGTGACGGTGCTTCAGGCGCGCGCGCCTGGCATGACGCTGATGCGCATGCCGCTAACGATCTGGGGCATCTTCACGGCGACGATCCTGGCGCTGCTCGCCTTTCCGGCGCTGTTCGTCGGCGCCGTGATGATGCTGCTCGATCGTCTGCTCGGCACGAGCTTCTTCATGCCGGCCATCCTCGAGGCTGGCCAGCGCCTGCGCTACGGCGGCGGCAGCCCGATCCTGTTCCAGCACCTGTTCTGGTTCTTCGGCCACCCCGAAGTCTACATCGTCGCGCTTCCGGCTTTCGGCATCGTCTCCGATCTGATCAGCACCCACGCACGCAAGAATATATTCGGCTACCGCATGATGGTTTGGGCAATCGTTGCCATTGGGGCGCTGAGCTTTGTGGTCTGGGCGCACCACATGTACGTCAGTGGCATGAACCCGTATTTCGGCTTCTTCTTCGCGACCACGACGCTCATCATCGCGATCCCGACAGCCATCAAGGTCTACAACTGGGTCCTGACCCTCTGGCGCGGCGACATCCACCTCACGGTGCCGATGCTCTTCGCGATCGCCTTCATCGTGACGTTCCTGAACGGTGGTCTCACCGGCCTGTTCCTGGGCAACGTCGTCGTCGACGTGCCACTCTCCGACACGATGTTCGTCGTCGCCCATTTCCACATGGTCATGGGGGTCGCCCCGATCTTGGTGATCTTCGGCGGCATCTATCACTGGTACCCCAAGGTGACCGGCCGCATGCTCGACGCGCGGCTCGGGCAGGTCCATTTTTGGATCACGTTCATAGGCGCCTACGCGATCTTCTTCCCGATGCACTATCTCGGTCTGCTCGGAGTGCCGCGGCGCTACTACGAGACCGCGGGGCTCGGCTTCGTGCCGCCGTCCGCCCAGTCCCTCAACGCCTTCATCAGCCTCGTGGCCTTCGTCGTCGGGGCCGCGCAGGTCGTGTTCCTGTTCAACATCCTGCGCAGCCTAAAGCATGGCGCGCCCGCGGGCGGCAATCCCTGGCACGCCACGACGCTGGAGTGGCAGACACCGGAGACGCCGCCGCCGCACGGCAACTGGGGGCCGACGCTGCCGGTCGTCTACCGCTGGCCCTACGACTACAGCGTGCCCGGCGCACCGGAGGACTTCCTGCCGCAGAACCAGCCCGACCCGGCTCACGCGGGGGCGGTGCCGTGACTCTCGTCCTGCTCTACCTCGCCGCCCTCGCCGTCCTAGCCGCGCGCTGGCTCGGTCAGCAGCATCTCGCGGACCGGCCTTGGCTCACGGCCGGCTCTCCGCACCCGCTCGGCGTGCCCACGACTCGTCCGTCGCCGGCGCGGCTCGGCCTGGGCGTCTTCCTCGCCAGCGCCGGACTGCTCTTCGCGCTCCTGGTGGCCGCCTACGCGATGCGCGTTCCAGCAACGGCACCCGTGCCGCTCGATCCACGCCTGCTCTGGCTCACGACGAGCCTGCTCGTGGGCGCGAGCCTCGCCCTGCACGGAGCCCGCGGCGCGGCGCGGCGCGGGCGGGAGGACGAGGCCACGGCCGCTCTGGGCCTTGCCGCCGCGGCGGGTGTCGGGTTCCTCGGGGGCCAGGCCCTGGCCTGGCGCGCGCTCTGGGAGGCGGGGATCGCGCATCAGGGGCCCGACGCGGCGGCCGCCTTCTTCTGCCTGATCACGGCGCTGCACGGCCTGCACATCCTGGCCGGCCTCGTCGCTCTCGCATGGGTCACGGCCCGGGGCGCTCTCCTGCCGCGTCCGGCGGATCTGGGGCCGAGCATCGCGCTCTGCACGCTGTACTGGGACGCCCTACTGGCGGTCTGGCTGGTCCTGTTCGGGCTCCTGTTTCGTACACCCTGGTCCGGCCTGATCGATGCCCTGTGCCGGCCCGGCTGATGCCTCGCGAGGCCCCCTATGGCTCACACCGCTGCCGGTGACGGCACCGCCTTCCGCGCACCGCCCTCGACCCTGCCGCCGACGCGCTGGCACCGCCTCTCTGCCGAGTGGGCCGGCGATCGGCAGGTCTTCGATGGTGCATCCTGGCGCAAGGCCATGATTTGGGTCTTCCTTCTCAGCGATACCTTCGTCTTCGGATGTTTCCTGATCGGCTACATGACGGTGCGCATGTCGACGTCGGTGCCGTGGCCGAAGACCAGCGAAGTCTTTGCCCTCGAGATCGCCGGCAAGCCCTGGCCCCTCCTTCTCATCGCCATCATGACCTTCGTGCTGATCTCGAGCAGCGGCACGATGGCGATCGCCGTCGCCTTCGGCTATCGCCGCCGCCGTCGCACGACGGCTTTCCTGATGGGCCTCACCGCCCTCTTGGGGGCCACCTTCGTGGGCATGCAGGCCTTCGAGTGGACGAAGCTGATCCTCGAGGGAGTCCGTCCCTGGGGCAATCCCTGGGGTGCCGAGCAATTCGGCTCGGCCTTCTTCATGATCACGGGATTCCACGGCACGCACGTGACGATCGGGGTGATCGCGCTGCTCGTCATCATTCGCAAGGTTTGGCGGGGCGACTTCGACACCGGCCGGCGCGGCTTCTTCACTAGCCGCCCAGGCGGCTACGAGAACGTCGAGATCATGGGCCTGTACTGGCACTTCGTCGATCTTGTCTGGGTCTTCATCTTCGCATTGTTCTATCTCTGGTAGGAGGCTGCTATGCAGGCGACAGCCGGGGCAACCGAACATGCCCACCCGATCAGGCTGTACCTCGTGGTTTGGGCGTGGCTGTTCGTGCTAAGCGCCTGTTCCTACCTCGTCGACTATGTGCACCTTCAGGGTGTCGTGCGCTGGTCTCTGATCCTCCTGTTCATGATCGTCAAAGCCGGATTGATCGTCGCGGTCTTCATGCACCTCGCCTGGGAACGCTTGGCCCTCATCTACGTGATCCTGGTCCCTCCGGCGGCGCTGCTGATCTTCATCGCGATCATGGCCGTCGAGGCGGATTACACGCTGGCGACCCGTCTCGCGCAGCAGGTCACCGGCAGTTGACCAGGGTCCTCGGCGCGCGACCTTCACATTGGTCTTTCTAGGATGGTGCCCGTCGATCCAAGTGGAAGGGCAACTCGATGTTGAGATCCAGCGTCGAGATGCCTTCACGTCGCGCCACCGTGAGCTGCACCTTGTCGCTGCTGATCCGAGCATGTTTGACGATCACCGCGATGATCTCCTCGCGAAGCGTATCGACCAAGTGAGAGCGTCCGATCTCCGTGCGCGCGTGAGCGATGACGACCTGGAGGCGCTCGCGGGCGATCACAGCCGTCTGCCGCTGAGTGAAAAGGTTGAACAAGTTCATGCCGCCCTCCGCGTGAAGAGTTTTTCGAGGCAGGATTTTCGCTCGGAAGAAGTCGTCATCGGTACGGCTTTCCCGATCAGCCGACGCACGGCGTCGGCATAGGCGCGAGCCGGCGCACAGCAAGCTGGGGAAACCGCTGCTCATGCTTGCGCTGGGCCGATCATTGCACAACTGCAAGCGCAAGCATCGACGCTCCGATCTTGTGCAACACAGAATTTGCACTAAGATATCATGATTGAACGGCTAAGTATGGAGGTTTCCATGCTTGCAAGACTCACACTTGCCAGCCTCTTCATCCTGGCTTCTAGTTTCGCCTGCCCTGCAGAGATTTTGCCCGGACAGGCGACAGCAGAGCGGGAAGGTCGTCCTTCCGCTACGACACCTTACATCACACCCACTGGCAAAGTGGTTCCTCGTCCAGGAGATTTTGATCCTGCCGAGACGAGCAACATCGAGAAGCGAACCAAACGTCAGGAGGAGGACGATCGGGTGACGCGTGGGATCTGCACGGGCTGCTAGCCCATCGCAACTGTGCTTGGAGGCGTGGTTACGCTCAAGGCCGGAGGGATGCCATGACCACCTACATCATGTTGGCTAACTGGACTGATCAGGGTGCGCGCGCGGCGCCCGACTCACCCGCTCGACTCGATGCGGCCAAGCGGTTGCTCGCGGAGATGGGCGGCAGGTTCAAGGAGTTTTACCTGACAATGGGCGGTCACGACATCGTGGCTGTCTACGAGGCCCCGGACGATGCTGTTGCGGCCCGCTTCAGCTTGCAGCTCGGCATGCTCGGCAACATCCGGGTACAAACCCTAAAGGCATTCCCGGAAGCGGCCTACCGTCAGATTGTCCAGTCGTTGACCTATGAGGAGCCACCGCGCTGGCCCACCTGAGGTGCGGAGGAGCGAAAATAGATGGGGATGCCAAAGGCGCGATGACCCCCATTCTGCAGCGGCTTCTGCTTGGAAGCGAACTTCGTATGCGCATGTAGCGACAATCCGTTTCGGGGGCACTCTGACCCCTCCCTTAACCGCGCCAAACGTCCGCTTGTCCATTACCAAAGCCACAAAGCAGACGGGCCGCTAACGGCCAGCTTCGGCCTCACCGGTAGGCCCGTCGGGATGACTGGGGTGGGTGGCTTTCTGCCTGTCTACATCCGGACGGCGGATGCATCGAAGCGGACATAGCCACTGGGACCGGTCACTACCCGTTGCAGACCTCGTTTTCCAATGGTTCGATGGCCGGGTTGGAAGCTCAGTGACCTGCGTAAGAGCCATGCCGTTGTTCGCTGTATCGCTTCTCTCCGAGTGCCGTGTGGCGGGTGTTGTCCTGCCTGACCCGATGCATGAACTGGCGATTCACATCGTCCAAGCTCAGGACGAGGCCGAGGCGCGTGCACGGGGCGCGGAACTTGGCGCTCACCGGCAGCATGCCTACCGCAACTCGGACGGCGAGGAAGTGAGATGGGTTTTCCAACGCGTGGTGGAATGTCAGGACCTCTTCGACCGTGAACTAGCTGACGGCATGGAAGTCTCGTCCTGGCTGTATAGGGGTGAGCGCCTCTGCCTCAACGACGGATGGTTGGCACCCTCGGCTGCAACCAGCTAGGGTCTGGAAACGGCGAGTTGTGGACATCATGCTAGTCGGGGTGGCATGGGGTCGAATTCGGTCATAGTCCCAATCGCTGATACGATCATCGGTCGTGCCTCTTCAGCGATGGCATGCAGAAAAACTCCGGTAAGCATCCAGCGGAAGCGGGTATTCTTGCGGGCTTCTGCGACGACGCGATCCGGTAGCGTCCGCGGACGAGGTGTAAATTCGAGGACCGCTTTGGCGGGGATTGGGGTGGCCATCGGGCCATGCGGCTAAGGTGGAGTTTGCGGACTTCAA
>NZ_CABFPH010000029.1 GCF_902141845.1 Methylobacterium symbioticum
TCCGGCGACCCTGATGCGTCTCCAGGCGATCGACCACACCGACCTCGCAGCAGCGTGGCGGATCGCGGAGCCGTGGCTCGCGCGGGCCTGCGCGCGGCCGGGCTGCGATCTCTCGGCACCCGAACTGCTCGACCTCTGCGCGACAGGCCGCGCCCTCCTCGTCGGCATCTTCGACGGTCCGGATTTGGTCGCTGCCGGCGTCTCGCAGGTCCGCCAGCACGGCGACGGTTCGCGCACCTGCTGGGTGCTCGCCGTCGGCGGGGCCGGCGCCCGCGCTTGGCGCCACACCCTTCGTCAGATCGAGGCCGGTGCCGCCGCGCGCGGGGCGCGCAGGGTCGAGTTCGTCGGCCGCCCCGGCTGGCGCCGCCTCCTGCCCGACTATGCGGCCGCGCCCTGCGAGGCCGGCATCCACTTCACCAAGGACCTGCTGAGATGAGCGGCGGCGCCACCAAGACGCAGACCACCAACTCGACCCAGACCTCGACGCCGTGGGATCCGGCGCAGCCCGCGCTCCAGCAGATCCTCGCTGGTGCCGGCGCGGCCTACACCGCGAACAACCTCGCCCCGGTCTATTCAGGCCAGCGCGTCGCCGGGCTCGGCTCCGACACGCTCGCCGGCCTCGGCCAGATGAAGAGCGGCGCGGCGGCCGGCGCCGGCACGGCCGCATCCGGCAACGATTGGCTGAACGGCCTCCTCCAGAGCGGCGGGGCCACCGCGGCGACGCAGGGCGCGACCGCGGGCCTCGCCGGCATCAACCCGAACGTCGATACGTCGGGCGTCGCGACCTCGGCCGCGCGCCTGTCCGACCCGAACAGCCTCGCGCGCTCGACCGGCTCCGCCCTGGCGGGAGGCGCCTACAACACCGACACGTCCGGCCTCGCCGGTCTCGCGGGCGATCTCGCCTCGGGCGGCACCCAGACCCAGCGCTCGCTCCAGGATGTCGCCGACGGGAAGTATCTCGGCGGGGCGAACCCCTACCTCGACGACATCATCGGCCGCTCCGCCAACGACGCGGCCTCAAAGGTCTCGCAGCAGTTCGCGGCCTCGGGCCGGTACGGCTCCGGCCGGTTCTCCGGCGCGGTCGCGGACGCCGTCGCGGGCGTCGGCACGCAGGCGCGCTACACCGATTACGAGAACGAGCGCGGGCGCCAGGCCAGCGCGGCCGCGGCGATCGACGCGGCGCGGAACGCGAATGCCTCGACCACGGCCGGCCTCTTCTCGACTCTGTCGGGGATAAACCAGGGCAACGCGGGTCTCGCCACCACGGGCGCGAACCTGTCGCTCACGGCGGATCAGGCCGGCCTCGCGGGCGAGAGCGCGCTGGCGGCCCTGCGCGGCAACAACACCGATCGTGCGCTCGGGCAGGCCGGCGCGCTGCTCTCGGCGGCGCAGGGCGACCGCGCTGCCGGCCTTGCTGGAATCGCGGCTCTGCCGACGACACAGGCGGCCCTCCAGCAGCCCGGCCAGACCCTCGCCCAGGTCGGCGCCATCCAGGATGCGGCGCGGCAGGACGAGATCAACGCCGACATGCAGACGTATGACGAGCGCGCGAACGCGGCCTGGAAGCAACTCGGGAACTATGCCGGCCTCGCCACCGCGATCGGCGGCATGGGCGGCACCACCACGGGCACGCAGGTCCAGAAGGTCCCGCAGGCCGGTCTCCTGCAGCAGATCCTCGGCACGGCGCTGGTCGGCTCGAACATCGCGAGCCAAGCGGCGGGCTCGGGTGGGTGGGCCGCCCTTCTCTCCGATGAGCGCGCGAAGGAGAACATCGAGGAGGTTGGCGCGCTCCATGATGGCCAGCCGATCTATCGCTACAATTACAAGGGCGATCCCCGCACGCAGATTGGCCTCATTGCGCAGGAGGTGGCGGGGGTCGATCCGGATGCCGTCGCTGTCATGCCCGGTCTCGGCATGCTCGGCGTCGATTACGGCCGCGCGACGGATCGCGCCGCAGGACTGGCTCGCTTCCCGGAGATGACACGATGAGCGTCGGTTCCCCGTTCGGCTTCGGGCCGCTCCCGCAGGTCTCGCCTGAGGATCTCGCCGCCCTGCTGCGTCGGGCGCCACTTGGGCCGGCCCAGTCTTTCACCGGCACGTCCGGTGCCGGCCCCGCGGTTGCGATGGACGAGGCCCAGACGCAGCAGCTTGAGCGCGGGATGGGCATGGTCCCCGACGTCACGAGCGCGCCAGCGCCTCAGACCGTACCCATGCCCCCGCGCCGCCCCTTCGGTTTCGGCGCGCTCCCCTTGCCGGGCCAGGGCGACGCGGCCGCCGATGTGCCGGCGACAGGCGCCGTGCCGGCGGCGGGGCAGATGCCGTCGGCGGCTGCCCCAGCTTCGGCCCCGCAATCCGCCCCGGCCTTGGCCGAGCCCTCGCTCGGCGACCGCATCGGCTCTGGCCTGGACAAGTTCCAGAAGAACGGCGGCTTCGACATGCTCGGCTCCATCGGCATGGGCCTGCTGTCCTCGCCGACCTGGGGCGGCGGTCTGGCCGCAGGCATGAAGAACTACCAGGATTCGAGCGACAAGCGGGCGGCTTCGAACCTCGCGCAAGCCGAGTATGGACTGAAGGTCAGGAAGCTTGCTCAGGAGGAGCAGGGCCAGAACGCAACGGCCGCCTTCATCAAGAGCAAGATCCCGGGCATCCCGGATGCTCAGGCGCTTGCCCTGGCCGGCAACGGTTCGTTCGTGACCGAACTCTCGAAGGGCATCTTGCCGCCGCAGGAATTGTATCGGCAGTACACCGATACGGATGGCAACCGCTGGAACCGTAACGAGCGCACCGGGCAGGAGACGATCGCGCTGAAGGCGGACGAGGACAAGACGGTCGCTCCGGTTTCGGAGGAGGATCGGGTCCGCCTCGGCTTGCCAGCCGGCTCCTACCAGAAGGATGCGAACGGCAAGATCAGCCCCATCAACCCGACCGGGACCACCATCAACATGGGGGGCGAGAAGGCCTACGACGCCGAGGTCGGGAAGACCTATGCGAAACAGTTCACGGACATCCAGACGGCCGGCCGGAACGCGACCAACAAGATGAATTCGCTCGCGCTGATCGAGCAGCAGATGACCGCGCCCGGCTTCTACTCCGGCTATGGCGGCGAGCAGGTGAAGCGCTTCAATCAGCTCCTCGGCGCCATCGGCATCAAGGACGCGAAGACCGCCTCGCCGGCCGAGGTGGTGGACGCCCTCTCAAACCAGGTCGTGCTCGACCAGCTCAGCGGCTCGCTCGGGGCCGGCATCTCGGACAGCGACCGGAAATCAATCGCGCTCATCGGTCCAGGGATCGCCAAGACGCCTGAGGGCAACCGGCAGCTTATCGGCATCTACCGGTCAATCGCGCAGCGTGAGCAGCAGATCGCTCAGATGGCTCGCGATTATGCCAAGGCGAACGGCGGTCGCATCGACGCCGGGTTCGACGATCAGGTGGCGCGGTTCGCAAACGAGAACCCGCTGTTCCCGGCTGCGCAGGGCGGCGCAACCGCGAAATCCGATGGCGTGGCGGGGCCGACCGGTGCGGGGAATGTCGCCGCCCCGCGCACCCAGGCCGATTTCGATGCCCTGCCGAAGGGCGCCATGTACATCGACCCGGCCGACGGCCGCCGCTACCGGAAGAACTGAGCCATGGCTGGTCCCCGTTTCAGCGGCACCCTTGTCGAGGACGAGCCGGCAGCCCCGCGCGCCGGCCCGCGCTTCTCCGGCACGCTCGTCGAGGATGATCTGCCCGCCGCCGGGCTGCCCGGAGACGGCTCGGCCGCGATCGGGCGCGGGATTATCAACGGCATCCCCGTAGCCGGCCCCTACCTGCTCGGCGGCCTGAACCGGGTTGCCGCGGGTATCCGCTCGCTGAAAAACGACACGAAGTTCTCCGACGAGTTGCGCACCGTCGAGCGCTTCGGTGAGGCGACCGAGAAGGCCAACCCGATCGCCTCTACGGTGGGCGAGGTCGGCGGCGGCATCGCCGGCACCGTGCCCCTGGTAGCCGCGGCGCCGGTGGCGTTCGGCGCGGGCGCGGGTAGTCTTGCGGCGCGCTCTCTTGCCTCAGGCCTTTCCGGATCGGCGCTCGGTGGTGCCGATTCGGCGGCTCGGAACGGCGGTGACGCGAACTCCATCGCCACTGGCGCGGCCATCGGCGGTGTGCTCGGTGGAGCCGGTCCGGGCGTCGGCCGCCTCGTCGGCAAGGGCGTTGCCGCGCTTCGCGGTGGCGAGCCCGGCGCGCCGCTCGTGCGCGAGGCCCTGGCCGGGCTGAGCGATTCCGAACTCGCCTCGGCCCAGTTCATCCGGGATCAGGCCCGTGCGCTGCCGGGCGGCGGCGTCGATCTCCCGCTCGACGAAGTCGTGAACGCTGCGACGGGCGGCAAGGGCGCTCGCCTCTCGCAGCTCGCCCGCGTGGCGGCCAATTCCGGCGGCGAGGGCGGTCAGCGCGCGGCCGAGGTCTATGCCGGCCGGCCGGCCTCGGTCGACAACGTGGCACGCGCCGCCTTCGAGCAGGTCGCGCCGCAGAACCCGAACCCGTCGCGGATCGGCCCCGCCATCCAGGAAGCCGCTCAGGCCGGTGTAACGCAGACGCCGGAAGGGATCGCGTTGTCCCGGGCGCGCACCGCGACCGGCCCGCGCATCACGCCGGAGCAGGCCGGGCAGGCCATCCAGACGGATCTCCGCGGCGTCCGCGATCTCCGCGAGGCCGCTCGCTCCTCGCGCGCCAACGTCGATTATCGGCTTGCCCGTGAGGCCCCGGAGAACGTCGGCATCGAGCGGATGGTGACCGTCGAGCGTCCCGGCGAACCGATCATCACCTATCCGGAGGGCCGGCCCCAATTCCTGCCCGATGCTCCGCGTCCGCTGGAGAAGCCGGCCTTCGATCCGATCCAAGGCGACGCCGGCGGCGAGAGCCTCGCCCGCTTCGTCGCCCGGAACGGCGGCATCGACCTCAGCGGCGATGCGCGCGCGGCCGACCTCCAGCGCTTCAATATCCCCGGGCTGGGCACCGTGGCGCGCCCCGGCGGCAAGTCCATCGACAATTTCTGGCGCGAGTTCCTCGTCGACCATGGCTATCTGAAGCCCGATGCCGACGGCGGCGCCGCGCGCGACGTCACGAACGAGCTGCTGCGCCTGCTCCAGAACGAGCAGCGCGCCGGCCAGGCGGGTGCGCGCTTCCCGATCTATTCCGAGCGCACCGCCGGGCGCACGGCCTCCTCGCAGGCCGACGAGTTCCAGAACGCCCTCCAGACCTGGAGCGGTCGTTTCGACGAGGACCTGACCCGGGCCGGAATCGACCCGGCCTCGGTGCATCCGGAGATCCGGTCGCGCGTCATGGGCGCGCTGATGCGCGGCGAGGAGGGCGACCCCCTGGCCGCCTTCGAGCGCACCGTGGGCGCGATGCGCGAGCCGCCGGCGCCCTACGTGAAGAGCACGGTGATCGAGGAGCAGATCCCCGACGTGCGGTTCGGGCAGGTAGACCCTCGTCCGGCTCTTGCAGCGATCGACCGGCAGGCGAGCACGGCGAAGGGCGATGTCGCCTCGACGCTCGGCTCGATCCGCAGGATGCTGTTCCGCGGCGGCGACACGGATATGAGCGTCGAGGGCATGTTGCATGCCCGTGAGCGCATCGACCGGCACATCGCCGAGGCGGTGGAGATCGGTGACGCCACGAAGGTTCGGGATCTCGAGACCGTGCGCACTGCCCTCGACGGGCAGCTTAAGCGGGTCCCCGAGGTCGCGGTGGCGGACGCGAATTTCGCCCGTAACTCGGTGCCCCTGGAGCCCTTCGCGGGTAACAATCCACTTGGCCGCATCGTGCGTCGCGACGAGCTCACCGGCCGCATGGCGATGCCCGCCGAGCAGGTCCCGGGCACCCTGTCGGGCCCGACCGCGCTCCGCGAAGCCCTGGCGAATGGCGGTCCCGCGACCCGCGAGTCCGTCGAGCGGCATCTCACCACGCAGCTTGTCGAGCGTGCCACCGGGGCCGACGGCAACCTGTCGGCCGACGCGCTGCGCATGGCGATGCGGGAGCATGCCGACGTGCTCGACCAGATCCCGGCTGTGCGGGATCGCCTCTCGAACCTGGTGGTCGCCCGCGAGGGGATGAGCCGGGTCGAGGCCTCGCCGCTCGGGCGGCTTGCCGAGAGCCCGGATGTGTCGAAGGCGATCCGCACCGTCTTCGCCGCGAACCCGGCCCCGGGCAGCCAGGCGGAGGTCGCGGGCGCGATGGCCGCGCTCGCGAGGAATCGCCCGAGCGCCGCTCGCGATCTCGCGCGGATCTATCTGGAATCCGTCTTCAACGAAGCAACCCAGCAGGTGAAGGGTATCGCGTCGCAGTATGGTGGCGCCGGTTTCGCCTCCGCGGTGCGCGGCAACCCCCAGCAGCGCCACAACCTTGAGGCGGTGGTGCGCGCCCTGCCCGACGGCGACACGCTGTGGGGCGGCCTCGACCGGCTCCTGACGACGCTGGAGGCGACCGGCTATCGGCCACAGAAGGGCTCGGACACGGCGTTCAACACGGCGATCCGTGAGCAGCTCAAGAGCGGCACTCCCGTGCGGCAGGCCGTGGCGGATGTCGCTTCCGGCACCGCGGCGGGAGCGAGCGTCGGCGGCGTCACGGGCGCGGCCGGCGGCGCGCTGGTCGGCCTGCGACGTGGGGTCAGCGACGCGCTGGTTCAGGCCCGCGTGATGGGCAACACCGATGCGTTGGCCCGGCTGATCTTCGATCCGAAGGCTGTGCCGGATCTGCGCGCGCTCGCGCGCTCGCCAGCCGGGAGCCCGAACGCCGAGCTCTTCACCTCGCGGCTGCTATCGCTGGCGTATCCGGCCACGCCAGCGCGCGAAGGCAGCCGCAATTGAACCGCGATAGACAAACACCGCGAGCGGGATCCACAAGCCCACCATCACACCGAGCACAAACTGGGGGCTGAGTGTGGCACTCAGCCAGCCGATTATGGGCGGGACCACCCGGTGCAGCACCCAGCCCAATCCCGCCATGGCGAGGGTGAAGAGGACCCAGCATAGGAAGCGCTCGAAGCGGGTTGGCATGGCGGCAACGTAGCACGACCACCGCCATGCGCCATCGGCCTACCAGCGTGGGTTGCGCGTGCCGGTCTGGCCGGAATACGGGTTGTAGTTCCCGCGCGTGCCGTAATTATCGTACTGAGTATTGTTCGGATTGGTCGAATAGTGCGGTTGAACGTAGGTGCCGTGGCTGTTCGTATAGCCGGAGTTGTAGTGACTGCTTGAGTTCGAACCGTACCCGTAGCCACCGTACTGCGCTGAAGCACCAGCGACCGATCCGAGCAGCAGCGCGATTGATAAAGCCGTCCGCATGACGTTCCCCCTGCGCTTGAATGCGCGGCAAGGACAGTCATTCAAGCCCACGGTTGAGTCGAGGCGGCAATCTCGCTGATCGCGCAATAACCTTAAGTGTTGCGATCTCGCCTCACCGTGCCGTTACGACGTGCCCTTCTCGACTCGCCGCCCGGCGGGGCGGTCACGCCTCCGCGGACGCGCGCAACCGCTCCTTCGCTGCCGCCGCCAGGAAGCCAGACCGGGTCTCGCCAGCGGCGCGCGCCGCGCGATCAATACGCTTGAGGATGCCCTCCTCCAGGGTGATGTTGACCCGGACCGACTTGCCGGGAAGGTCGACCTCGAGGAGCCAGAGCATCGCGCCGGGTCGGGCGACCTCCTCGCGGAACTCGGGATCCTCATGCAGGCGCCCGGGCGTGCGAACCGCGGGGATGGGCTCGCCGTCCTCGACCATGCCGCTGACGTGGAAGGCCAGCATCTCGGCGGCCTTCGGGATCAAGGCGTCGAGGCTGTCGGCCACCGTCGTCGCGCCTGGAAAATCGGGGAAGGACGCGCCGAACGCGCCGTTCTCCTCATGGATCAGCATGACCACCTGCGCCATCGGGCCCTCCTTGGCTTGCGCGTTCGGCGATCCGGCGGGGCTCACCAAGCCCAGCCGGCCTGCCGGTAGATGCTCCGGAGCGTCCCGGTCGGGATCTCGCGGGCGCCCGTGTCGATCGTGACGCGTCCCGGCTTCGTCGGGTGCCGGTACTGGACGTGATCGCCGGGGCCCTTTCGAGCGACCGTCCAACCATCGGCCGCGAGTGCCTTGAGGACATCGCGGGTCCGAGTGCTGTGGTCGATCCGAGACATGGGCCACTCCGTTGATGTGTATTGATACACACGACTGAGGGCTTCGTCAAGCTCAAATGTGTATCGATACACACCGGTGGCGGCACCCTTGACCCGACGGGCGAAACCGTCGAAACCACCACCGTCCCGAGGCGTGCGCGCCGGGATCAGCAAGGCCGTCCTCCGGGGCGGCCTTTCGCGTTTCAGGATCCCCGCACATGGCCGAGAAGACCGTCTTCCAGCGACTGGAGGACCTGGAGCAGCGCGTGGCCGAACTCCAGCGCCGGCTCGGCGTCCCTGTTCATCCGCAGTTCGTGGATCACGGCGGGATTGGATGCTGGCCGATGGGCCCGCACACGCACGGCCCCCGTGATGAGCACGGGCTCCCATCTTGCGGCACGACCGGCTGCTGCTCTGGCAACTGCCGCTTCCGCTGAGGACGGACCATGGCCGATGATCCCCGCGTCGCCGCGCTGATCGCCTCGGCGCAGCGGATCGGCGCCGACCCGCTCGATTACGCGACCGTCATGTCCTACGAGACCGGCGGCACGCTCGATCCGAGCACCCGGGGCGGCGCCGGCAACCGGCATATCGGCCTGATCCAGTTCGGCCCGGCCGAGCAGCGGGCCTATGGCGCAAGCCAGGATCAGACCTTCGAGCAGCAGCTCGGCGCCGTCGAGCGCTACCTTGTCGACCGCGGCTTCAAGCCCGGGATGGGGCGGCTCGACCTCTACTCGACCATCAACGCGGGCAGTCCCGGGCGTTATGGCGCCAGCGATGCCGGCAACGGCGGGGCGCCGGGCTCGGTCGCCGACAAGGTTCGCGACCAGATGGGCGCGCACGAGCAGAAGGCCTCGGCCTTCCTCGGCGGCTCATTCACCCCGCGGATGCCGGCCGAGGCCGGCGGCACGGCGGGTGCGGGCGCCTTCGGGCTGTCCGGACCGGTCTCGGCCGGGGCCGCCTCCTCCGTCACCCCGGCCGCGGGCGCCACGATGCAGGCGCCGGCCGAGGCGGAGCGCGGGCCCGATGTCGCGGCGATCCTGAAGGCGCTGACCTCGACCGGTGCGGCCACGGCCGCGGCGGCTCCCCAGGCGGCCGCACCCGCCCCGATGCCGCTGCAGCCGGTCCAGCGCCGCGCGCAGCCCTTCGACGCCGCGGCCTATCTCGCCTCGCTTCAGCGCACCGCGCGCACCTGACTTTCTCGAACCTGTCGGCCGGTCCGTCCCGGCGCCTCCCGAGGCGCGCGGGCGCTTCCGGCTGCCCGTGAGGTCCCATGACCGGCCTGATCGACTTCAGTCCCGACGCGAGTTCGAACGACGTCGCGGCGGCTCCGATCTTCTTCGGAGAGGGCCAGCCCGCAGCGACGATCAACAACTCGGCGCGCGAGCTGATGGCGGCGCTTGCCCGGTGGCGCGACGACAATGTCGGCACGCTCACCGCCATCCGCGGTTCAGGTGACGTCTACGCGATCGCCACCAGCCAAGTGTTCAAGGTGGCGTCTGGCGATGTCGCTGGGACCAACACGACAGGGCACACGCTCAGCTTCGTGGTCAACGTGACGAACCAGGGGCCCGTGCGGCTCGCGCCAGACGGTTGCCCCGCCAAGTCGCTGCGGCGCCATCTCGCGCGGGAACTCGGGCCCGGAGACCTCATCCCGAACGTCGTCTACCGCGTCGCCTACATCCCATACCTCGACTTCTATGTGGTCGTTTCCCCGACCATCGAGCGACCCGGTCGCATCGCCATCCAGGCCGACATCAACGCGGATTCGGGCTGGGTGCCCTGCGATGGGCGGCAGGTCTCGCGGGTGAGCTATGCCGCCCTGTTCGCCGCGATCGGCTCCGCCTACGGGAACGGTGACGGCTCGACCACCTTCAACGTGCCGAACTTCAACGGTGGTCGTGCGCCCATGGGGCCGGGGCTGTCCGGCGCAGGTGGAATCAGCGGGACGCTCGGCTCGAGCGGCGGAAGCGAGACCGTCACTCTGACTGAAGCGCAGATCCCCCCGCACGGCCATGGCGGCAGCATCTCGGGCGCCGGCGGCCACGACCACGGCGGGACGGTGACAGCGGCGGGCCAGCACAGCCACGGCGGCGGCACCGGGGCTGCCGGCGGGCACGGCCACACTGGCTCGACGGCTGCGGCTGGCGGTCATGCCCATTCCGGCACGACCGCGAGCGGCGGCGGTCACATCCATCCGATCAAATTTGACCGCGCAGGGATCTATACGACCGGCGGCGGCGGTATTGCGGTCAGCAACATCTTCCCGAACGGTAGTAATTCCGGTGGTGTGACCGACGACAACGGGACCAATTCCGGCGCTCACCAGCACGCTCTGCAGATTGATGGCGTCGGCGATCACGCGCACGCCTTCACGACGGATGGCGTCGGCGATCATGCTCATAGCATCGTGGCGGATGGCTCCCATCAGCACAGCATCCCGGGCGTCGGCGACCACAGCCACGCCCTGACCATCAACCCGACCGGCGGCGGCGGCGCGCATTCGAACATGCCGCCGGGTCTCGTCGTGGCCTTCGTCATCAAGGCCTGACGGCCGCCTTCCCCCCTACAATCCGGAGAGCTGCCCGTGGGCGTCCTATCCTGGGCCCTCGACCGCTTCGCCAACGCGACGGCCGACCCGACCATCCCCGCTCAGGACGGCGCCTCCGCGCGCTCGTTCATGGACCTGCTGCGCGGCGTGATGGCCGGCAGTCGGGCTCTGGCCGACGATCAGGGCGGCGCGATCGTCACGGCCGGTACGGGCAATGCCTACGCGGTGTCGACCGCCTCCGGCGTCACGCAACTGCGGGCCGGGCTGAGCCTGCTCATCCAGATCGACCGGACCAACACCGATGCCGCGACCCTGAACGTCGATGGCACCGGACCGAAGCCCTGGCGCGACGGTGACGGGGTCGACTTCGCGAACGGCGCGCTCCCGCCGAAGCGGTTCGTCCGCGTCACCTGGGACGCGAGCCGCAACACCTGGATCAGCGACGTCCTCTCGCTGCTCGCCTTCGATTTCGCCTTCCGCGCCTGGATGGCGAGCCTGCCGACGGCGCCCGACGGCCTTGGACCCGGCAAGCCCTGGAAGCAGGGCGATGCGGTCAGCGGCTACGCCCTCAACATCACCGGGACGAACACCTGATGCGCGCCCTCGCTCGCCTCCTCGCGCTGGTCGCGATCCTCACGCCGGCCGCGGCCCTTGCGCTCGACCCGGCCAAGACGCCGCCGATCACCTCTCGCGAGGTGACCACGAACCGCGTCATCCTCCAGGGCTCGGGCTCGACCGGCGACGTGTCGGGTATGAGCGTGAGCCTTCGCGGCATTCAGCGCTCGCTGGCGGTGAAGCTCGGCGAACTGCCGACCATCCAGGACTTCGTCCAGGCCACCGATAACGGGGACTACGCGCCCGCCATCGAGCGCGCCGCTGCGGCCGGCGTGAAGGACATCCGTTTCCCCGGCACGCAATCGGAGTACCCGCTCAAGCGGACGTTCAATCTGCCGAACGGCGGCATCTACCTCCACTGCGATTCCAAGCGAAACGTCGTCCTGAAGCTCTACGGCAGCGACGTCTATCACGGCATCGTCGGTAACACCTCGACCATGTCCTACGGGTTCGGGGTCGAGAATTGCGGCTTTGCCCGCGACGCGGTCGCATCGTCGGGCGCGGTCCTGAAGCTCCAGAACCTGTTCTACTGGGACTTCAACGATGTCCGGATCTTCTCCGAGAACAAGATCTGGCGCGGCCTGGAGCTGTTCTCGGTCGGGCGCGGGATGGCGCGCGACGTCACGGTCGACGATGTCCGCGAGCGGGCGGTCTACGCGAGCGGCGGGACGGCCGGAGGCGGCGCGGTCGGCGGCCCGGTGGTCGATAACATCTTCGATTACTGGTACACGACCAACGTCAATACCGTTTCGCCCGATCCCGCCAACGACGGGGTGTTCTACTTCGAAGACAACTTCTCGGCGCAATGGATCTACAACGTCAAGGCGGCAATCTACAAAGGATACCTGATCTATTTCAAGGGCACGCTGGCGAACCGCAGCAACAATGGCCTGAACCTCGTCGTCAACCCGAACGCTGAGAGCACCTTCAGCCCGTCCGGCTTCCTGCGGATGGACAACGTCGTGTCGAGCCAGGTCGGCGGCGCCGGCGCCTGGATCTCGGCCTACGGCCTGCCGGCGATCCGCATCGGCCAGAACGCGCTCAACTCCATCGCCAAGGGCCTGCAGATCGGCATCTCGGGCCCCGTCGATGCGGTGCTCGACGGCGGCCAGTACACCACGACGCAAGACCTTGAGATCGCCGATTACCCGGTCGGCGGCGTCGCGCAGTCCATCGCGGCGGTTGCCCTGCAATCGACGGCGGTCGGCGCGAAGGTCGAGCGCATCTCGGCCAACGCCACCCTCAACGCGGTTCGCAACGAGGAGACGACGAACAACAAGGGCTTCGTCCTCCGCAACATCGATTACTACAACCTGCGCGGCGATGTGGTCCCGGGCTTCTACGGCGACGGGACGAACAGCATCCGGGATGTCGTCGCGCGCGGAGGACAGGGGCCGTCGAACTACTTTGTTGCGGCGGCAACGGTCACCTTGCCCTACGGCAAGCCGATGTACTTCTGCTATCAGAGCGGAACCATCGATAAGATGCTCGCCCCCGGCTACCTTGGCGAGGTCCGCACGATCCAGTTCCAGTCGGGCGGCACTGTGCGGGACATCAACCAGTCCGGTGTTGCTGGCGGCGCGGGCGGCTTCATCACGAAGTCGCGCGGCGCGACCACCTATGCGACCTCGGCCACGGCCAGCTTCAAGTGGTTCGCCGGGTACTGGAACGAGATGTAGAGCCGGCCCGGCCGCGCCTGATGCTGCCGTGCCGCCTCCGGGCGGCTCTTTCATGCCCGGAGGTGCCCGCGATGAAGCGCTCCGGCCTCGAGGCGCGGGTCACCCCGCTCCCCTGACGTGTCTCCCGTCCTGGCCGCCCTGTGCGGCCTTTTCCTTTTGTGCGGACCCTCCGACATGGCGCTCGACCTCGACCGCGCGAAGTTCTTCGACGCGGTGCGCCGGCAGCCGTTTGCCGGCCATCTGACCCAGCCGCAGGTCGCGGGCATGGAGGCGATCCTCGCCGCCTGCCCGCCCGACCTCGGCGTCGAGAAGACGGCCTATTGCCTGGCGACCACCTTCCACGAGACGGCCCGCACCATGCAGCCGATCGAGGAGTTCGGCCGCGGCAAGGGCAAGAAGTACGGACCGACCGGCTTCTGGGGACGCGGCTACGTGCAGCTCACCTGGGAGGCGAACTACGCCAAGGCGACGAAGCGCCTGCGCGCGCTCGGCATCCTCAAGGCGAGCGAGGACCTGGTGAAGACGCCAGCCCTCGCGATGCGGCCGGACGTGGCCGCCACGATCCTGTTCTACGGCATGGTCGAGGGCTGGTTCACGGGTAAGGCGCTCGCGGACTACTTCGGTCCCGGCCGTGCCGACCCGGTCGGGGCGCGGCGCATCATCAACGGGACGGACGCCGACAAGCTGATCGCGGGCTACCACGCGCAGTTCCGGGTGGCGCTCCTCGCCTCGGTGCGCATCCCCGATCCGGCGCCGCCGCCCAAGGCACCTGACCCGCTCGCGCCGATGACGGGCGCGAATCCCATCGGTGAAAAGCAACCGACGTTGCCTCTCACGAAGGCCCCTCCCGTGGAAACCAAGCCCGCCCCCTCCGGCGGGCTTTCTTCTGCGCCGAGCCCCGCTGCGGCCGCGCCCGGCTTCTGGGCCCGCGTGCACGCCCTCTTCTCCCGCCCGAAGGCCGCCTGATCATGCTCCCGCGCAACGCTCGCCGCCTGCACGCGTTCTGGCGCCGTCTCCAGGGCTGGCGCACCTTCATCTTCTTCACGCCGGCCTTCCTGCTGACGCTGCTCGACATGCTGCACGCGGTCGACTTCCGGCAGTTGCTCCTCGACATGGGCGCGCCCGAGGGCACCGCGAAGGCCATCGTCGCGCTCTGCTTCCTGATGGGCATCGTGCTCCGCGCCTACAGCACCACGCCGCCGATGCGGCGCCTCGAGCCGCCGGCCGAGGCGCCGCGCTGATGTGGGCCGTCCTCGCCAAGCTCGTGCTCGGCCTGCCGGGCGTGCTCGACGGCCTGTTCGGCTACCTGCAGAAGCGCTCCGACAACGGGGTGCTGACGAACGGGCAGAACGTCGCCGGGGACGTGACGGTCGCGCAGGCGCAGCTCGCCGCCTACGTCGAGGAGCGCAAGGCGCTCGCGGCCGAGCGCGCGGCGCAGCGGCTCTCGCCCTGGACGGCCTGGATGATCCCGACGGCCTTCGCGCTGTGCATGCTGCACTTCGGCGCGATCGTCTTGGACTCGACCTTCCTGTTCAACTGGCGCGTGGCGAAGCTGCCGGCGCCGTATGACCAGATGGAGTGGTGCATCGTCATGGCCGTGATCGGCGTGGCCGGCATCGCCCCAACCGTGCGCCGGATCTTCGGCAAGTAACCCCTCTCCCTCCCCCGGAGAGGGGGGAGGGTCGCGAAAGCTCGCCCCATGGACACCTCGTTCCTGTCGCCCGGCCCGATCACCTGGGCGCAGGTGATTGCGCTCGCCGTCTTCCTGTTCGGCCTCGGCAAGGGGGTCGACTGGCTGATCGGGAAGCTGCGCACCGGCACGCGCGAGGCGGTGTCCCCGCTGACGATCGACATGGCGGCGGCCAAGATCGAGATTGCGAACCTCAATGAGAAGCTGAACGCCTTCAAGATCGAGGTCGCGCGCACCTACGTGACGGGCGACGTGATCCATCGCCTTGAGCGCCGAATCGACGACATGGTCACATCGGTGCGCGACGAGATGAAGGAGACCCGGGACACGATGCTCAGGGCCTTCACGGGGCGCGGTCCCGGCTGACCCCGCGGCTTCACATCGCGACCTCGCCCGCGGGCGCCCCTGGCTCAGGCCGGGGGCGCCTTTCGTCGTTTCAGGCCTCGCCCCGCCGCGCCCCTGTCCAGTCCGGCCATGTCGTGATCCGGTTGCCGCGCGCGCCGCAGGCCGAGCATTGCAGCTTCAGCGCGACGTCCGGCACATAGGCATCGTCGGGGAGCCCTGCGAACGGGATCCGCGCTTCGTGCCCGCACTCGCATTCGGCGATGAGGCCGATGGCGCCGTTCGCCCGCGCGTTCGCGATCGTCGCCGGCTCGATCTCCCGGCCCTCGGTGTCATAGGCGCGCTTGGGGTTGCGGCGGTGGCGCGGGACGGGCTCGCCCTGGCCCTTGCCCCAATCGCCGGGTGGTCGGCTCACCCCTTCACCGGCCGCGCGAGCAGGATGGCTGTGCGCGCCATGGTGCGCCTGAACTTCTCGGGCCGGTCGGGATCGGCCAGGGCGGCGGCCGAGGGCTGGTGCGCCTTCACCGCGGCGGCGAGGTCGAGCAGGTAGCCGCCGCCGACCGGGTAGGGCCCGGTGTCCGGCTTGGCGAGGAGGGCGTCGACCGCGGCCTCCACCTCGTCGGTGGTGATCGCCTTCGCCTTCACGAGGTCGCCGGTGGTGGGGATCTGTTCAGGCATCGCAGGCCGCGAAAACGAGGGTTTTTGGAGAGTTTCCGGAGAGCCGCGCTCTCCAAAAACGCCAAGTCATTCGTAAGTGATTGAAAGCATTGGTGGGCGGTGAGGGACTCGAACCCCCGACCCTCTCCGTGTAAAGGAATGGTCCTCCCCTGCCCTCCTCTGCATCTCCCTGCGGGATCGACCCTTTCTTGCCCTTCCGTGCCCGTTCGTATCCGGAGTTTCCGGAGAATAACCGGAGGGATGTTCCCTCGGCGTTCACCGCCGCCGGCTGACGCTCTCGACCACGCTCATCAGGTGCTCGGGCGCATGGTGTCCGTAGACCTGCTCCACGACCTTCTCCGTGGTGCCCAGCGCCATCGCGACCTTGCTGAACGGGACGCCGTCCATCACGGCCCATGTCGCGAAGGTGTGCCGGAGGATGTGCGGCGTCACCTCCGGGCCGAGCCCGGCCGCCTTTCGCGCCGTCGTCCAGGCGCGCCGGAGACGGTCGATCGGCCGCCCCTCGAACTCGACGACGTGCGCGACGCTCTGCGGGCGCCACCGACGCATGTGCGCGCGCAGCCGCTTCGATAGCGGGACCGGCGTGCGCCGCTTAGCGCTTTCCCCTTCGCCTATGCCGCGCCGGTAGAGGATCCCGGAGCGGAGGTCGACGAAGCCGCCCTGCGTGGTCGCGAGCCACTTCAGCCGCAGGATCGCCTCGTGCCGGGTGCCGGTGTAGAGCCCGATCAGAATGAAGCGGGCGACGTGGCGCGACTTGTCGAATTCGGCGCGCATCTCTCCGTCCGGTCCCTTCACGCGTGGGCGGCGCCAGATCGGCCTACCCTTCGGGTCGTTGGCGACGTTGCGGAAGCCGAGCGAGACCCAGATCAGGTGCGCCGCCTCGGTGCGCGTCAGCCAGCGGTCGCGGCCCGGTGTCTTGTCCGGCAGGGTGACGACGACGGGATACAGGAGCTTGTGCTCCTTGTGTGCGTAGCCGAACGCGGCCGAGAGGACGCCAAGCTCGCGCCGGACGGTCTGCGAGCCGACGCGCGGCACGTCGTCAATGTTCTGGAATCGGTAGCCGGGTCCGACCTTGAAGCGGGCCTGTGGCTGCGACATCCGCCATTTCGCGTAGGCGCGACAGACCTGGGGCGTCGCGTGGGCGACCATCTTGCCGTCGAAGAACTCGGCGAGGTGTGGCAACGCGCTCCACACCACGTCCGGGCGCTCGGTCTGCTCGGCGCGCTCGTCGCCGTAGAGCGTCAGGACGTCCGTGATCGAGACGCGAGCGGGATCACCTTTGCCGAAGTCCGGACGGTGCTTTTGCGCGAGGTATTCTTGGAGCGCTCTTTCAGCCGCTTCACGGTCTCCAGCACCGCAGCCCGTCCCGAACTCAACCCCGCCGGTGTCGCGGATGACCCATCTTTGGTCGCGCGCTTTCCAGTAGAGGCGGGCACCTTTTGTTGGACGCGGCATTCCCTGAGCATCCGCTTGATGTCGCCGAGAGTCGTGTGATCCCGGCCGGCAAATCGATAGAGGGCCAACCGATCATGGCCCCCTGCCCTCCGCAAGGCCTTCACGGTCAGGCCGACCGCCACGCCATGAGCGGCAGCGGCCTCGACCGCCACGCCGAGGGGGAGCATGGTCTCGTCCGTGATTTCGGATCGGTCGGGGATCCGGGCGCTACGCATCGAGTCCTCCGCTGGCCGTGCCGGCCTTCCAGAGCACCGGCCGCGCGTCGTCTGGGATGCGCGAGCGGCCTCGCGCCATTGGGTGGATCGGGTGCCCGTCCTTCGACAGGCCGAAGCAGTGGATGTCGGGCCAGGGCGCCTCGCCCTCTTGGATCTGCTCAAGCACGTGGTCGACCCACATCGGGTCCCACGCGCCGGCTCCCCAGCACGCGACGACGAGCGCCGCAGCCTTGGCCTCGCGGACGAGCACGGATTCGGCACGCCAGAGCATGTCCCGCGCGTGGTAGTCCGGGCCGTTCTCCTCCCAGCGCGACCAGTCCCGGCACGGGCCCGGCGTCGAGGACCGGAACGGGTAGAGGTTCACCGCCGTGAACCCGCCGTAGCCCCACGCCCGGGCGAAATGCGTCCAGCGGCAGACGGTTGGATCGTCCTTCCGGTGGTCGGCCGTGCTCGGGTTGAGGCCGATGAAGCAGACGTGCCCGCCCTCGCTCGACCACGTCCGGGTCAGCGTCCAGCGGAAGGTCCCGCAGCGCGACAGGTCGGCGCCGCGCTGGATGGTGTCGGCGAAGGGCGTACCGAACAGGTCGGTCGCGGCGAGGTCAGAGATCGCCATCCTGCGCCCCCGTGGTTCTGGAAAGGGCAGAGCGGGCAGGCGGCTTGCCCGTCAGGACCAGTTCGACCCATTCGGACATGCCGATCTCGACGCCCAGCGCATCGGCTGCGGCTTCGGCAGCCTTGATCGCGCACGTGGTCGCACCATCAGGGCGGGTGAGGGTCATGTCCTGGCCAGCGATGTGGTCGAGCAGAGGCACAGCCGCAGCCAGCGCCTCCCGCAGCCTGGCGCACTCCTCCCGCTCGGCGGCGAGCTTATCGAGCATGACGCCGCGCTCTTCCTGCCACTGCTGCTCGCAGAAACGGTGCGTCTCCCTCCAGCCGGCGGCATCTTCCCGCGCGATGTCGCGCTCTTGCTCTGCGGCGGTGGCGCGGGTCTGCTCGGCCTTTATCCGATCTCGCAGGTACGGCAGCGTGCTGGCCTGCTCGCACCAGAGCTTCACAAGGTCGATGTCCTGCGGGCTGCCGCGGACCGAGCGGACCCCGCAGCCTGAGAAGCCTGACATCTCATCGGCCTCGCGCGCACGGACCTCAGCTTTGGCCAGTTGCTCGCGAAGGGCTGCGGCGTCGGCTTCGGCAGCCTCCCGTGCCTCGAGCCTGGCCCAGTCAGCCTTCATATCGGCTGGCAGGCTGTTCCATGCCGAACGAGCCGAGTGTACGAGATCCTTGGAGCTTTCGGCATGCGCTCGCTCTCCAGGCTCATAGGATCGTGGCGCCTCCTTCAGCGGGCGCACGACGGGAGCAGTGATGGCCTTCATGCTGCCCCCGCGACGTCGAGCGGCTCGGCGCGCAGCGCGTCGATGTTCGCCCGGTGGACGGTGAAGCTGATGGCGGCGACCCACGGGTTCGCGTCGGTCGATTCCGGGCTATGCAGCCGATCCCAGAGGGCCAGGAAGCCGGCCCGGTAGGACCCCTTCAAGTCGGGGTCCCATTCGCGCAGGACCTTGGTGGAGCTTGCGTATTGCGCTGCCCCCTCCGCGACCGCGTCCTCCTCGCTGATGTCCTGCAGCCGCTGGACGCGCACGTCGGTGACGATGAGCGTCAGGCGCGAGGCCCAGCGGGGCATGAAGCGGGGGCTGATCGTTCCGAGCTCGGTCCACGCCTCGGGCGTACCCGCGCAGTGCGTGTAGCGCTTCCGCTCGGCCGTGCGCGGCGCCTCATAGGAGGTCGGGACAATGTAGTCCTGATCGCGCATGCCGGGTGGATGGTAGAGGACGAAGCGGTCAGGGTTCAGGTACGGATCGAGGGCATCGTCCGCGTCGGCATCAATCCCGATGCGGAAGGCTTCCTTGACCCAAAGCCGGTCGCCGACCGCGTAGGGAACCTCCTGCAAGGTCACGACTCGCCCAAGCGTCACGCGAGGACGCCGGTCCCCTTCGACGTGCAGACAACCGACCTCGCAAAGCGTGCCAGCCTCATCGACGGCGAACGGGATCGGCTGCAGCTTCAGGATGCGCCGCGTCTGCGTCTTCCGGCCGGCGAGCAGGGCCTGGACCATGGGCGCGCTGAAGATGATCGGACGGTCGGCCATCAGAGCAGGGCTCCCTGTTCGGCCGCGACGACGATCAGCGGCGGGGTCGGCGGCGCCCAGGTCGCCTTCTCGGCGGCGATCTCGGCGTAGTTTCGGGGATGCTGGCGCTTAAGGTTCGGCATGCCCGGGCCGGCGATCCAGCCGTTGCCGCGTCGGCGCAGCCAGCCGTCCGGAGCCGTCCAGCGCGATGGGGACAGGCCGAGATGCTTGAAGTCCGAGCGCCCGACGGGCCGCTCCTCGAGGAGGATGGCGAGCTTGATCGCCTTCACCTTCCAGGCGGTCAGGGTGATCGGCGACGATGCGCCTGCTACGCAATCGGGTACGTAGTCCGGAAGGCGGCAGCGTTCCGCCGGCGCCCATTCGTGCCAGCTGCCCGCGCGATCGCCATATCGGTTCTCGACGGGCAGCTCCGGGCCGAAACTCCGCCGACCGATGTAATCCGGCTCGGCGAGCCAGAGGATCGTGATGCCGAGGGTATGGCAGATCGTGCTCATGCCCGCCGCGCCGGCCCCGGAGAAGGGGACCAGCACGGCGCGATAGTCCGGGCCGGTGTGGGCGCCGTAGTAGCCTTGCCACTCCGGGAGCGCTTGGGCGACGACGTGCGGGTTCAGCTTCAGCTTCGCCTCGATGCCGATCTGGGCACCGTCGGCGACGCGCACGAGCAGGATGTCGAAGCCCGCCGTCTCCGGGTACGCGGTCCAGGCGCCGTCCTTCGTGGCGAGCGCGATGAAGGCCTTGCAGAGGTCGGCCTCGGAAATGGAGGGCGGCTTAGGCACGAGCGCCTCCGTCCGGTGTGGTCGACGGGGCGTCGGGCGCGCGTCGGATCCAGGGCTCCGCTCGCGGCGCGGCCGGCCGGAGCTCGTTCTGGATGAAGCCTTTGTGGCGCAGCGTCAGGATCGTGGTGGCGACGTCCTCGCGCCCTAGCTTCTCGCCGAGGTCGTGGCGGAAGGGGACGAGCTTCGTCCACTCCTCCGGCACGAAGGCGAGGATCTCGGCCTCCTCCTCGGCGAGGACCGCGGGCACGTTGAGCGCCGCGATCGCGTCCTCGAGGCTGCCGGCTCGGCCGCCATCGACGCTCCATTCCCGAAGGCGCGAGACGCCGAGCCGCTTCGTCTCCTCGTCGCTGAGCGTCGGCCGGTCGATGGCCTGGAGGCGCGGGATCGTGGTGTGCTGCCAGATCGTGCCGCCGCCGCGCTTGCCGTAGTTCAGATGTCCGGCGTCGCGCAGGCCGCCAGCCATGATGGTTTCGCGGGTGATGGTGCTGGTCTCGGCCATGTCAGATCCCTCCCGCCATCTCGATCGCCTCGGCCTTGCAGCGCTCCCAGGTTCGCGCGCACAGCCGGTTCGCCGTGTTCCAGATCGTCAGGGGGCCGGGCTTGGTGATGACCCGCGAGTCGCCGAGGCGGCGCCAGATGCGCCGCCGCCGATGCTTGACCTGCCACCATCGTGCCTTCGTCGCGCGGGGGACGAGCCGCCAATGCCTCTGGCAGATCCATTCCGTGCTGGGATGGATGCGGGCGGTTGCCGCCGTGCAGCCGCAGAAGGGGACGATGCACCGGGTGCGCGCGCTCATAGGCCCAGCGCCTTCCGGAAATCGAGCTGCGCCTGCGCGTAGCCCTGCTGGAGCGCGTCGCGGACCAAGTCGGCCATCCGGTGGCCGATGATCTTCAGGATGTCGTCGTGCAGCGGCTCGGCCGGCCTGTAGAGGTGGCTCTTCCAGTGCAGCCGCGTGATCTCGGCCCCGACGATCGGCTCTCGGTTGACGTCGAGGGCGCCGTACGGCCGCCCGCGGATGACGATCACGCCATCCTCGATGGCGCTGTAGATCTCCCAGTCCCTGCGGACGAAGCAGAGGTTCCTGACGTCGAAGCTCACGGGCGAACCTCCGGCATGCCATTGTGCTCGACGCCGTCGAGGAGGCGGCCGGCGGCCTTCTTGCCGACGCGGGTGACTGCCACCTCGCCGGCAGCCTCGTCCGGCGCGCGATCGTCCGGGATGTCGAGGTCGCCGTCCGCGTCGAGGATCGCCCAGTCACGGCCGCGGGCCTCAGGGATCCATGCGCCGTGCTGCTTGAACAGGAACGGCACCCCGGCGACCGCGCAGGCGTCGCGGATCTGGCGGGCCCAGGCCGGATGCATGGGCCGGGCATTCGGGCCGCTCTCCCCGCCGACGATGATCCAGTCGAGGCGGGATCTGATCGGCTTCGTCAGGCGGACGGTGAAGTCTGGGTGCCCGTCCTCACCGGTGGCATGCATGATTGCCTGCCCGGTCAGCGCGCTCCACCTGTGCCGAGGGTCGCCTTCGCTGAAGGGCATCGCCTCGAAGTCGATCGGCCCGAGCAGCGGCTCGGCGCTGACGAAGCGCACCGCGGCCGGCGTCGCGAGCAGGTCCGGCACGCGCTCGTCGGCGCGGCGCTGGTCCTCGGCCGAGACGCCGAGCCAGACATTCGGGAGAACCGAGCGGTGCCACAGCTTCGGGTGCCAGATCGAATGATCCTTGGGCCCAGCCATGATCTGGCACATCCGTGCCGAACGCTTGGTGAGGACCTGGAAGGTGTGCTGCGGCGCGAGGGCCATGATCGCGAACACCTGCGCGATCCACTCCTCGGGCACCTTCTCGTGGAAGAGGTCGGACATGCTGTTCACGAACCACGTCGTCGGCTTCCGGCGGCGCAGCGGCGCGTCGAGGGCGCTCTCCACGAACGCCAGCCTGCCGGTCCAGCGCGGCTTCCCTCCCCGCATCTCGGCGATGCCCTCGTAGGGCTGGCCGGGCCCCGAGAACCGGGCGGCGATGCCCTCGGCGTAGCAGCCCCCGTGCGGACCTGGGCCGCCACATCCAGGCGAGACCCGCGTGCAACCGCGGATCGGGTTCCACGTCAGGCCCTGCGAGCCATCCGCGTTCTTCACCCACTCGATGCTGGTCTCGGCCATGGCTCTACTCGGCTGCTGCTGGGGTGAGCGGGAGGTCGAGCGAGGCCGCGATCGCGATGGGCTGAACCCAGATCGGTTCGCTCGACAGCATGAAGGTCTCGCCGGCCTGGGCGAGCAGCAGCGTCCGGGCGATCACGCCCATGACGGCCTCGGCGGCGGCGGGCGGGACCATGTTGCCGATCCGCTCGCGCCAGGCGCTGTCGGACTGGCCATCCATGACGAAGCCGGCGTCCTCGGGCCCGACGTAGCTCTGGAGCGCCGCAAGCTCGAAGGTGGTGAAGGGCCGGTGCCAGGTCCCGTCGAGGGCCTGGATCACGGCGACGAGGCGATCGTCCGGTGCCGGCAGGGCCTCGGCCTCGTCCCACATGACCGCCCGCGGGTCGGCGACTGACCAGGGGCCGTTGTTGTTCTTCGCGAAGCCCGGGATCGCGCCGGCCGGCTTCTCCCACGGCGTGACGCCGTAGTGGCCGCCGGTCCGGTAGACGTCGCGGGTCTCCGCATTCAGGCCCCGCGGACGCGGGTCGGCGACGCACAGCGCGCCGGAGCCGACCCGATCGGCGCCCGTCACCGTGCCGGCGGCCCCCTCGTAGGAGACCACCTTCAGCTTGTTGCGGTGCGCGGTGTCCGCCCACGTGCAGCGAGGATCAGCAACCGAGAACCGCCCAGTGGTCGCCTCGGCCTGGGCTGTGATCGCGCCGGCCGGCTCGTCGAAAGGCAGCACGCCGAGGGTCTGGTCCCGCCACGCGCGGGCCGGCCTCGGATCCGCGAGCGCGAACGCGCCCTGCCCCGTGGTCGAGGCGCCGATCACCGTGCCGGCGGCCTCCGCGTAGCCGGTGACGCGGTACTTCCCGGCTCCACCGAACCCGGCACCCGCACGCGGATCTGCAACCGCGAGGCCGCCGCCAGGTCCGCCGGGCCCGGCTACGGCTGGCGCGTGCGCACCCCACGGCACGATCCGGTAGACGTTATTGAAGCGCGGCTTCCCCTGAAGGCGCGGGTCGGCCACCGAAAACGTGCCCTGGCCGGGCGATTTCTGCCCGGTGACGACGCCCGAGGTCTGATCCCAGCGCCGGATGCCAAGCTGCTGGAAGGCGTGCTCGTAGCTCGGGCGCGGATCCGCCACCGCGAAGGTGCCGGTGGTGGGCGAGCCCCGCCCGGTCACCGTGCCGGCGGTCTCGTTCCAGGCGCGCACGCCGAGCACGCCGCGATGCCAACCCGCGTCCGGCTCGATCGCGTAGTCCTGCAGGATGCCGTCGGCGACGCGAAGGCGGTTGAGCGAGCGCCAGTCCGATCCGGCTTCCACGAAGGCGAGGCGGACCCACGTCTTCCACTGGAGCGCCGGCATCCGATGCATCGGGCCGGCGGCGGGATCGCCCGGCAGCGGCAACGCGTCGAGGACCTCGCCGACGCCGCGCAGGCGCCGCCGCGGCGGCTCGTACAGGAAGGGTGGGACCTTCTGGGCGTGGCGCGCCACCAGGAGGAAGCGCTTCCGGCTCTGGGCCAGCCCGCCGAGCACGCCGCAATCGTGCTGCGTCTCCGCGAAGACGTAGCCGTAGGCGGCGAGCAGCGCCCCGATCTGGTCGAGCAGCCAGCGCCCGCGCGTGGCGATCCGCGGCACGTTCTCGAACAGGATGAACTCGGGTGGATCGTCCTGCCACGCCTCCAGGGTGAGCCACACCGCGCGGAGGGTCAGCCCGTTGAGCGCCTGGTACTTCGCGCTGGTCGAGAGCTTGTCAGAGAGCAGGCCGGAGAAGCCCTTGCACGGCGTCGACATGAAAACGACGTTCGGGCGCTCGCCGCCGGCCGCGCGCTGGAAGTCCTGCGGCGTGGCCTCGCGCCAGCCGGCGGGCGGCACACGGCCGTGAAAGGCCGCGAACTGCTCGGCCGTGAACAGGTCGAGGATCGTCCCGGGCGCGCCCGCCACCCGGTTGAAGTCGGCGATGCCCGCCGGATCGACGTCGACGCCGCCGATGCAGCGCGGCTTCGCGACCACGTGCCCGACCCGGGCCTGCCCGCGGTTGAAGCCCTTGGCGCCTCCTCCGGCTCCGCCGCAGACGTGGAAATGCAGGATCTCTTGCTGGATCACAGGACTCGCTCGACGGCTGGTGGGATGGCTGGCGAGGCGGCGGTCAGACACCGCACATCCCCTCGCACTCGTTCAGGAAGAGGTCGGGCTGGCCGCGCTCGGCGGAGGAGCGCAGGTCGACCTCATCAAGAGGCCGCCGGCTCCGGTGCATGAACTGGTCGCCCTTGATCCCGCCTTGGCGGCGGATGGCCCGGTCGACGAGGATGGCGTCGGCCATCTCCTCGGGCTCGAGCGCCTGCCACTGCGCGTCGGAGTGGAAGGGGCAGCCGATGCAGGAGGACTTCGGGGCCGACCAGCCGAAGGATGCCAGCTTGGCGTGGCAGTCGCCTCGGTTCATCCGGCGCCGGATGAGCGGCCATTCGTTGTCGATGTACTGGACGCGCGAGGGCTTCATGCGGAAGGCCTCGTCGGTGGAGATGCCGATCCACATCTCCGTGCCGCCCTTTGGACGCCTGCCGCCGTGCAACTCGACGATCTTCCGGCGGATCGGCTCCAGCTTGTAGTGCGCGGTGCACTGGCGCCGGCCCATGCCGTCGGATCCGTCGGCGTTGCGAATGAACCAGGGCACTGCCGCGAAGCGCTGTGCCCGCGTGGATCCGCCCGCGATCGCATCGTCACGGAGGTTGCCGGCGCTGACGATGTGCACGGGGAACGGCAAGGCCTCCCGCAACCGATCCAGGTGCTCGTAGACCGCGCGCGGCTCCCAGCCCGTGTCCGCGAAGATGGCGCAGTCGGGCATCGGCCCGATCTCGCCGTGCGCGGCCATGAGGGCGAGCGTCGTCGACTGGACGCCGGCGCCGAGGGAGAGGACGCGCAGCCTGGGCCCCGCGCCCGGCGTGTGGCGGACGGGCGCGTTCATGCCGCCTCCGCCCGAGCTTCGTGCCGCGCCAGCGTCATCAGCCGGGCGCGGACGGAGTTCGACTGCCGGCCGAGCGCGCGGGCCATGTCGGCGATGCGCTTGCCCTCGGCCTCCATGGCGAGGAGCTTGGCATCGTCCTCGGCGGTGAAGCGGCGGATCTCGCGGCCGTTCCTGATCGCAACAGCCGGACCGAGGGCGCGGGCCGTGAGCGGTTGCGGCGAGGGCGGCTCAGCGCCGAGGGCGAGGCACTTCCAATAGACGGTGCTCTCAGAGCAACCGAACTTCCGCGCGATCCGACCGTAGGACATCCCGGTCTCGCGCAGGGCGGCGATCTGCTCGCACTGCTCGGGGGTGAGGCGGCGAGCAGGCATCAGCGCGCCGCCTCCGTCCGCCGCCGGATCTCGCTCCGGACCGTGAACAGGGTGTCCTCGTCCATGTCCTGACGGGCGCACCACATCAGGTAGTCGTAGGGAACCTCCGACCAGAGCGTGCCGCGGTGCTTACCGAAGCTGCAGCGCACCAGCAGGGCCGGTTGCGAGGAGATCAGCACCAGATCGTCGAGGGTCGTGTGCGCGAGCAGTTCGCGGAGCAGGAACGCCGTGACGTAGGCGTCGGGCCCGGCCCGGTGTGCGGGCTCGGCGCGGTCGCGGCGCAGGCCCTCGGGCTTCAGCCAGTAGCGCAGCGCACCATTGCTGTGGGACGGGGCGTCCGGCCACACGCGCAGGGCCGCCTTGTAGGTGCAGATCCAGTGCACCTCCCCGGTTACCTCAGGCGTCAGCCACTGGCGCTCGAACCTGGCATTGTGGGCGACCAGGACCACGCGCGGCGCGAGGTCCCGCTCCTCGTCGAAGAAGACGGCTCGGGCCGCATCCTCGAAGCTCGGGGCGCCAATCACGTCGGCGTCCGTGATGTGGTGGACGGCCGAGGTTTCGGGCGGGATCGGGGAGCCGGGATCGATCAGGAGGTGGCCCGGCACGCCGACGTGCCAGCCCTCCTCGTCCCGGACGAGATCACAGAACCCGATCTCGCACACGCCCGCGGGCGGCTCGAAGCCGCAGGTTTCTAGATCGACGACGCGGAGCATCATGGCTCAAGCCTCGCCGTCGATGGAGTCGTACCCGGCCTTCCAGGCCGAGAGACGATCCGGGTTCTCCCGGATGGCCGCGATCACGCACCGCTTCTGCCCGGCCTGGCGGTCGGCGACGCCCCGCTTGAAGTCGGGGTCGTTCGGGTCGATCTCCGGCTCGACCTGCTCCGCCTCCTCGACTTCAACCTTAGCTGGCTGCTGCGCCTGCTTGACGGCCTCGGCGATCCGCTGGCGCGTCGACTCCATCGCGCTCTCGATCCGGTTGCGCTGAGCGCGCGAGAGCCGGTCGCTCTCCTCCAGCGGCTCGACCAGGGCAGCGCACTCCTCCAGGTCCTGCTCGGTCTGAGCGTGCTGAGCATCCTGCTCGAACTGGGCGACGCAGGCCTCGGCCTCCTCGTCGGCGCTGGGCTCGGCCTTCTGCGGCTCGGGCGCGGCCTCCGACTTCGAAGGCTGGGCATGGGCGATGCGCGGCGGCCCGCTGGGGCGCGCTGCCGAGGTGGGGGGCGCACCGATCACAGTCTGCACGGCAGGGCGCGCGGGGGTGATGTCCCGGGCGGCGCCCGCTGAGACGTCCTCGACCTCCTCGACCGATTGGATGCCGAGCATCACCTCGGGGGCGTAGAGCCGGATCAGCATCGCGGCCGAGCGCCAGCGCAGCATGTGCTCCGGCATCGACTGGTACTTCGCGTTCTTGAGCCAGCCGTCGGCCTTCGCCATCGCCATGGAGACGGCGACCGACACGACCTCGCCGCTGTCGGCGAGCTTCGCCGAGGCGGTGACGGCCAGGGCCTCTGCCTTGCCCTCGGCCGCCCAGGTGATGCGCGAAGCGAACACGCCGGACTTGTTGGCCCGGGCGATCATGTACTGGGTCTGCCAGCATGGCTTGCCCGACACGATGGCGAGGTTCTGCATCACCGTGAGCGGGTCCTCGCCCATGCGGTCGGCGATGTTCAGGGCGATCAGGCAGTTGGCGAGCTTGCCCTGGAAGTGGGGGGGGACGAGGGCCGAGTCCGAGAACACCTTGGCGACGCGCTGGGCGTGCTCGAACTTGTCGGGGGAGCCGAAGATGCCGACCGCCTGGACGATCTGAGGCGGACGGTGCTCGGCGATGGCGGGAAGCTGGGCGCGCGCGTTCATTCGGTCCTCCTCAGGCGGCTTTTTCGGTGGTGACGATGCGGCAGCCCGGCAGGGTGCCGCCGGAGCTGGCGACCCGGTTCGCGAGCTTCTGGACGAGGTCGCGCAGGTCGGGGTTCTCGCGCAGCGCCATCAGCGCGGCGTCGAAGTCCTCGATGAGAGCGGTGCGGACGATGCGAAGGCTGGTCTTCCGTCCGGCCGTCCCGGCCGAGGCATTGGTCGTGGGCCGGAGCGCCTCGCCGGCCTGCGCCGCGGCCGCGCGGGCCTCGGCCTCCTGGCGGCGCTTCTCGACCAGGAACGGCGTCTGCGCGTCCTTCAGCCGGGCCTTGAGCGCGGCAGCGGCATCCTGGACGGGGCGCCAGCGGGCATCGACCGCCTTGGCTGCGGTCTCGTGCGGCACCTTCTCGGTACGGCGACCATCCTGGGCGCGCTTCTCCATGTCGGCGAAGCGCAAGGCCCAGTTTGCGGCCCGATCGGCGCTGGCCTGATCGGAGATCGGGGTTTTGGCGAGCCACGCCTCCACCTCGGCCCGTTCGCCTTCCAGTTCGATCCTGAGCGCCTCCAGCGGGTCGCTCGGCATGTTCGCGTAATCGTCTGCGCGCTCCGGCGGCATGTCAGGCCAGGGCACGTCATTCTCGACGACGGCGAAGTAGACCTCCTCCGGGATCGGGTCGCGCCAGCAGAACGCGATGACGCGGTCGCAGAATTCGGCCTCGCCCTCGGCAAGGCACTGCGGCTCGCCGGAGCGACCGACCTTGGCCCAGCGCGTACCGTCAGCCTCAGGCCACACCGCGACCGGGTCGAGGCTGCCGTCACGGCGGCGCAGGCGGAAGAAGCCGCACGGCGCATGCCCGAGGTTGAGTTCGCGGACCTGTCCGGCGAGCGCCGCGCGGTACCACGTGAAGGGGTCGGCTGGGCCGGTGCCGGCGTTGGCGATCATCTCCATGGCGTTCACTCCGCAGCGGTGGAGAGGGGGCGGGTCTGGGCCATGAAGCGGCCGGTCTCCGTGCGGACGGCGGCCTCGTGGCCCCGGTCGTAGCGGTCGGCGATCGCCGCCTCGGTGAGGCGCTCAAGCTCGGACCGGATCGTCGCGAAGCCGGCGTCGGTTGCGGTGAGCGCGATGCCGGTGCCGGAGAGGACGCGGGCGACGGCGACTCCGAGGGCGAGGCCGTCGCGGATGGCGGCCGGGCGGTAGCCGTGATCGAAGAGGCGCCGGGCGATCACCTCGGCGTCGGTGCGAGGCTTCATGAGCGCCTCCATGTCGGCGGGGAGGACGGCGCGGACCGTCACGAGGGTGGCAGGGCAGAATTCGGGGAGGATCACGCCTCGACCCCGTGGTGCTTGCGGCGGAGGTGGCCGACCGCAGCCTCGTAGCGGCGGGCGGCCTCGCGCAGGTTCGACGCGGAGCGCTCCAGGCGGTCGAGGTCGATGCTGTCGCCGGCGCCGAGCGAGGTGGCCCGCTCGAGGTAGCCGGCGGCCGAGCAGGCCGCGTCGATGGCGAGGTAGAAGGCGTCGCTCGACGCGTGGAGCTGACCGGCGGCGATCGAACGCTCGATCGTGCACGGCTGCTCCTGCGGGGCCGGAGCGGGCTTCGGCGGGAAGGCGACGAGGTGCCCGTGGCGGGCGCGGATCGGGTGCATCAGAGGCTCCGGCTCAGGCCGAGGTCAGCCGCCGTCGGGCGGTGCTCGTCGTCGGGATCGCGGGGAGCCCGCGCGGAGAGCGCGCAGGCGGCGAGGTGCTGGCCGGGCGAGATGCGCGGCAGGGTCCGGCGGGCCGGCTTCGGTGCGGCCGCGCGGCGGGCGCGGAGATCTGCGAGGGCGGTGGCCCACTGCGCGGCGGTGGGCATCAGGCGCGGGCCTCGGCCTGGGCGGCGCGGCGGCCGACGATGCGGCTCACGACCCCGGCGACGCCGTCCTGAAGCTCCGCGGTCTCGGCCGCGCTGAGGGGCGGGCCAGCCGGGGCGTCCTCGCCGAAGAACCAGGCGATCGGTTTGCCCGTCATCTCCGCGATGACCGGCAGGCACGTGGCGCTGATGCGGTTCGAGCCCTTCTCGTACTTCTGCCACTGGGCAGCGGAGAACCCGAGGGCATCGCCCATCTGGCGCTGGGTCAGGTTCGCGACGCGGCGTGCCTCGGAGAGGCGGCGTCCGAGCGCGACGTCGGCGGAGGTGGGCTTGAGGCCGGCCATGATCAGCGCCCCCAGCCGTAGCGGGCCTGACCGGCGAAGAAGGCGAGGCCCGCGAGGGTGAACGGACCGACGATGGTGAGGGCAGCGAGGAGGGACATCGGCGCCTCACGCAGCGAGCGTGGCGACGACGCGGGTGCCGAGCTTGCGCACGGCGATCTCGCGGGCCTTGGCCTTCGGGACGAAGGCGCCCTTGGAGCGCTTCACCTCGACGCCGAGAAAGACGTGGTCGAGTTCGGGGCGGCCCGCGTCGCGAACCTGGAAGAACTGGTTCGCGAGGGTCTCAACGACGTGGGTGTAGGTGGGCTGCTGGGGCACTGGGCGGCTCCATCGGGGCCGGCGCGCCGCTGGGCGGGGCGTCGGGGAGGCGATGGAGCAATTTAGCCAAATGGCAAAATCCGCGTCAAGCGTTTTTTGCCATATGGCAAGATCGTGCGTCGGTTATGCCGCGACCGGCTCTAGGTCCTCCTGCCTCACGCTGACCAGCGTGGCGACCGGAGTTTCGCATTGGCCGCAGCTGAAATTTTGTCGCTGAAGCCAAGCACTTTCCAACAGCTCCTCGACGGTGCAGGGCGCATCCTCAAGGTCCGGCGACTCGATCGTTCGGAGGGTGGTGTGGTGGCAGTTGTGGCAGCGAAGCCGCATCGTGAAACGTGCACGGACCGTCGAAACCTCAGCGAACATCCAGGCGCTCCTCTGGCTCGGATGTTCGCAGAATGTTCTCATCTTGGGTCGGCCGTCGAGGGGATTCCTGGGAAGTTGTGAGGAGGCTGTGGATCGCTGGGGATAGATCCGGAAAAGCGAAGCTACGTCCGTGGCCTACCGGTCCTACGGACGCGCATTGACACGTCGCGGACCAGGCCGATTACCGAGAGCGAGTTCCACTGATCGGCGCCTGGGTCATTCAGGATCTTGATCGGCTTGTGCTTCGTATTCGTGGATCTCGGGCAGAACCACACTTCGTCTTCGTGGAGTTCGATCTCCTTCACGGACCACTCTCGCAGGTGGCCGCCTTCGCGAAGACGTTCAAGGACGACGATCATGCCCTCTAAAAAGGGCAATCCGGTCTGCTCGAAGTCGATGCAGACCACCCGTGAGCCATCCGGGATCGGCGGATCGGCAGCGTTCATGCTGTCGCCCTCGACCAGAAGTGCAAAGCGCCGGGCTTTGGGAAACTCATCGTCCTCCGGCTCAAACACGTACTCTGGCTCCGCGTCGCTAAATTCGACCACCTCACGGAATACCCCCGCCGCAGTGCGGCCGGCGATGGGAACCGGCAACAGGCCGCCGTGAGGCTGGGGAGTGAACTTCTCGACCGCCTCGGCCCCGCCCTCGATCAGATCCTCGATCCGGCAGTCGAGCGCTCGAGCAAGGTTCTCCAGGTCGACGAGCTTCGGCTGCCTGCCGCCGGTCTCGAAGCGCTGAATTTGAGAGGTGGACAGATCGACGAGGTTAGCCAGCTGCTCCAGAGAGAGCTTCTTCTCTTTTCGCCGACGTTTTAGCTCGGGCATCGCCATACGGCGAACGTCCGTGACGCAGGCATGCTTCGCCAGAGCCATTTGGCAAATCACGCTTGACTTTTCTTGCCATATGGCAAAACCATGAGGCATGGACCTCGCCACCTATCTCTCCGAGCGCCAGATCCGCCCCGCGGCGTTCGCCGCTGAGATCGGCGTCCCACCTTCAACCATCACGCGGATCCTGCGTGGTGAGCGCGATCCACGCGGCGCGACGATTCGGAAGATCGTCGAGGGCACGCAGGGCAAGGTCACCGCCGGCGATCTGATCGCTGGGGCGACACAGCAGCCTTCCGCCCCCGAGGCCGCGTGATGCTCGCGCGTCCCTCCCGCCTCGAGGCGCTCGACGCCGCAGCCGATGTGCTGCTCCTGCCGGCGATCACCGCCGTGAGCCTGTGGCACGCGATCGGTTACGGGAGCGCCCTCTTCGCGCTCAACGCGATCCTGACCGGCTGCGTCTTCGCGTGGACCGTCAACCTCGGCTTCCGCGACGAGAGCGCGACCGACCTGCACGCCTTCGTCGGCCTCCCGCCGCTGGTCCACCTCGACGACGAGGAGGCCTGACATGCCGCGGCTCGCCCTCATCTTCCCGGTCCTCCTGGCCCTGCTCGGCATCGGCGCCTTCGCGTTCGCCGCGCACCTGCGCACCCTCGCCGCGCGCGGCGAGCTGCAGGTCCTGCACCTCGGAGGCGAGCGGTGAGCGCCGTCGGCTTCCTTGGGATGGTCCTGGCGGTGTGCCTGCTCTTCGGGGCGTTCTGCGCGATCACGCGTGGGGGCGCCCTCATCGCGGCCCTCGCGTCCTTGCCCGTCGGCCTGTGCGTGATCGTCGCCGGCCTTGTGTGGGTGCTCCGGTGAGCGCGCCCGCCTCCTTCTCACCGCGTGCCCCCTCCGCCTGCCAGCGTCAGGGCCTCGGCCCGGCAGCGGTCTCAGCCCTCTCGGACCGCTCGATGATCGACGCCCGCCTGCATCTCCTCGACCTCGCTGGCGCGTGCCGGCTTGCCTCTGCCGACGCGCTGCTGCGGGCCCGCATCTTCGAGCGGGAGACGGCGGACCTCGGCGACCGCCTCTACGTCTCGCGCATTGCTGCGGACATGGCCGCGCTCGGCTCGCGGCTGGCGCAGGCGGCGCAGCGCTTCGAGGAAGAGGCGCACGATCTGGAGCTTCAGGCTTGGCGCGCGCATCGCGCGGCGGGCGGGGTGACCCTCCTGAAGCAGGCAGACGGCGCCGGGCGTGTCGTCGTTGGCTACCCGCAGCGTGACGCCGCGAAGCCGGTACGGCTCGTGCAGCGGGCCGTGCAGCGTGTGCGCCACCTCTTCGGGTGGGCGGCCTGAAATGTCGTCGTTCGCGATCATAGCGGCTTCGCCCGCGTCGGTCCGCGAAGACAATAGAGCGGGCCGTGTCGCGCGGACGTTACTGCGCGCCTCAAGCCTGTGCATATCCAACTCCTCTCGCGCCGGGCATCACCGGCCGAGCGCCGGCCCGTATTCGCTTCACCGTCGTTCTGACCGGGCCGGCGTCCCCTGTTTCACCCATCGCACCGGTCGAGCCCGTGGGGTTCCCGGATGCGAGCGCGCCGGCCGGCCCCTGACTCGGACCCCGGCCGGCGCGTCCCTTCCCTTCCGCGCGTCCGCCCTCTGCCGCCAAGCCTTCGGCGGTCGCGCTGCTGTGTGCCCTGCGTACCCCTGCAACCTCCCTCTGCATATCGGGCTCCTCGTCCAGTGGTTTGAAATAACCACGGACGGATTTGCTCATGTGCAAAAGGTCTTTGCGGATTTCGCAAATGTCTGACGCCGACGTCGCTCGCGGCCAGTTCTTCGCTGACGATCTCATCCGCTGGGAAAGCCGCGGTCCCGGAGACACCGCCAATGCCATGCGCCGGCTCGCCCAGCGCTCGGCTGTGCCCTTCGCGAAGCTCTGGGCCCTCCGATACCGGCCGCCCAAGGCGATCGCCTCTCACGTCCTCGCCCGTCTCGCAGCCGCCCACGCCGCCGAGGTCGAGCGGCAACTCAGGAAGCTCGCCCATGACGCTGAGATCACCGCGCGCATCGCCGGCCCTTCGCACCCTGCTGTGGTCGCGGCTGAAGCTGTCCTGCGCGCGAGCGGGCGCGGCGCTGAAGGCGCGGATGCGGACGTGGCGGCGGCGGCTGCTCAGCCGGCTTCTGCCCGTCCGCCGCTGGTGAAGTGCCATCGCGACCTGCCGCTGTGGCGGGCGCTGGAAGAGGGAGAGTGACGATGGTTGATGGGACCGATCTGGCGCGGGCGCACGCCTCTGCCGACGAGACCAAGCTGGAAACCGAGCTGCAGGCGAAGGGGCTGACCGCGCCGCGGCTGACCCCCGACCTCATCGACGCCTGCATCGTCTCGGAGGCGTACCACGTCTTTCCAGGCACGACGCTGACCGTCTGCGCGCTCACCCTGCGCAACGGCTTCATCGTGACCGGCACCAGCGCGGCGGCGAGCCCCGAGAACTTCGATCGCAGCATCGGCGAGCAGATCGCCCGCAAGAACGCGCGGGAGCAGATCTGGGCCTTCGAGGGCTACCTACTGCGCGAGCGGCTATCGGCAGCCCAGGCGGAGGCGCGCGGCCAGGACGACGCGGTGCGGGTCGCCTGACCATGGCCTTCACCCTCAACCCCTTTCCGGCGCTGCGGACGTTCATCGCCCTTGAGGTAGCGCACGTGCGCGCCGCGCTCCGGGCCATGCTGACCGGCGCCGAGGACGGCATCCGGTCCGAGGTCGCGCGCGCCGAGAGCAGCGTGAAGGCCTACGTCGAGGGTGCTGTCGGCGAGGCCGAGGCCCGCATTCGCAAGGAACTGGCGGGGCTCGAGGACCGCATCGTCGCCCGCCTCACCGGGCCGTCCGCCCCCGCCGCGCCGATCCTGCCCGACTCGCCCGTCGAGGAGCGCCGCGTCCCGCGCAGCACGTGGGAGCCCGGCGCAGGCGGTGATGCCGCGCCGTCGGCCGCCGACCCGCTCGGCCGCCGCCCGCATCCCTGATCCCGAAACGAGAACCGCCCGGCCTGCGCGAACAGGACCGGGCGGAAGGTCTCACCAGCTTGGAACACGGACATGGAAGCCACAGACCTGTTCATCCGGCAAGAGCCCGCTCCGCTGATTGTTGATCCGGAGAACGCTGCTCGGTCCGTTTCTGTCCTGCGTGCGGGCCCTGCCCGCGTCATCCTGGGCGTCGATCCCGGTGCTTCTGGCGCAATCGCTATCTACCGGCCCGATCGCCCATCGGAGATCGAGGTCCACGATGCACCCGTCGTCGACAAGCAGCTCGACATTCCGGAACTGGCCCGCCTGATCCGCTCGTCCGGCGCCACCGAGGCGATCGTGGAGCGGGTCTCGGCGATGCCGAAGCAGGGCGTCTCCTCGACCTTCAAATTCGGGATGGCCTACGGGGCCGTGCTAGCTGCCGTTTCGGTCCTGGGACTGCCGCTGCGCCAGGAGACCCCGGGGCGCTGGAAGAAGCATTTCCGGCTCAGCTCCGACAAGGAGAAGGCGCGCGCCCTCGCGATTCACACGTGGCCGGGTTCTCCCGACTTCCGGCTGGTGAAGCACCACGGCCGCGCCGAGGCCGCTCTACTCGCGCTCTTCGCTGCGGAGGTGGTGCGGTGATCGGGTTCGCATCGTCGAAGCTCGGCATGACGAAGGAGCGCGTCGCGTTCTGGCTCGCCGCCGGATGCGGTCTCGTGCTGTCCGAGGGCGTGTGGCGCCTGGAGGGGCCGACGCGCCTTGCCGGCCCGGGCCCCGCGCCGGCACCGGTGCCGGAGAAGGTCGCCCGCGAGGCGATCGCTGGCGGCGCGCGCGTCGTCCTACCCGCGGACGATCTGTTCGGGAGGGCGGCATGATCCCGGCCGGATCGACCGCTGTCATGGCGTCGCGCCGCGAGCCGCCGGACAGCCTCGACTTCTTTCCGACCCCGCCGTGGGCGACGCGGGCCTTGCTGCGCCACGTGCTGCCGCCGGTCCTGGAGGGCTTCAAGATCTGTTCGGCCTGGGACCCAGCCTGCGGCGAAGGCCACATGGCCGAGGTGCTGCGCGAAGAGGTCTCCATCGTCCACGCCTCCGATATCTTCGACTATGGACGCGGCTATCCCGTCGCCGATTTCCTCGACCCGGCAACCCAGTTGGTGCCGTCCGTTGACCTGATCGCGACCAATCCGCCGTTCAACGTGGCTGTTGAGTTCGCGGAACGCGCCCTCGGCGAGGCCGCCGTCGTCGCGCTCCTCCTGCGCACGGCATGGATCGAGGGCGAGGAGCGCTACCTGCGCCTGTTCCGGGACCGTCCTCCTACGGCGTTCGCTCCCTTCGTCGAGCGCGTCGCCATGCTGCGCGGTCGCTGGGAGCCGAACGCATCGACGGCGACCTCCTACGCTTGGTTCGTTTGGGTGTCCGATGCCGCACCACGCGCACCGATCTGGATCCCGCCGAACTGCAAACGCTCGCTGACCCGTTCCGATGATGCTCGCCGGTTCGGGTTCCGGGCCGCAGCGCCTCTCCTCACGTCTGTGGAGTAGCGCCATGGCTCAGCCTTCCCGCGAATGGATCGCCGAACAGGAGCGCGCCGAGCGCGAACTCGTCGACCGCTTCGCTGACCTCGACGCCGTGATCATGCGCGTCGAGGGCTACGCCTTGCGCGCTGCAGAGAGTGCCCGTGCTCTCTCGGCTATGCCGAACTGCGACGGCACGCTTCGCCTGCGCGAGGCCAATGACCTGCGGCAGGTTCTGGCGATCGCGAAGCACCACCAGTCCAACCTCGATCGGGTGCACCTGCTCGAGGAACCCAATCGGAGGCCGAAGCCTACGCAGCGTGCAGGAGGTCGGCCATGACGTGGTCGCCTCAACAGGAGCAGGCGCTCCGCGCCATCGCCGACTGGCACCGCGATTCCGCGGATCAGGTCTTCTACCTCGCCGGGTACGCAGGCACGGGAAAGACCACGATCGCGAAGGCTGCGGCGGCCGACTGCAAAGGCTCGGCCCTGTTCGCAGCCTTCACGGGCAAGGCCGCGCTCGTGCTCCAGTCGAAGGGCTGTGTCGGCGCATCGACCATCCACTCGCTGATCTACAAGGCCTTCGAGGAAGAGGAGCGTGATCCGGTCACCGGCGCCGTGGTGCGGGTGACGTGGCGCTATGGGCTCAACCCCCTCTCCGAGGTGTCGGCTGCCGGTCTGGTGGTGATCGACGAGTGCTCGATGGTCGGGGATCGCCTCGGCCAGGACCTCGTCTCGTACGGCACGAAGATCCTGGTGCTCGGCGACCCGGCGCAGCTGCCGCCCGTGCGCGGCGAGGGCTTCTTCACTCGTGTCGCGCCCGATTTCATGCTGACGGAAATCCACCGGCAGGCTGCGGACAATCCCATCATCCGCATGTCTATGGACGTGCGCGAGGGGCGACGGCTCAGCCTGGGCGCCCATGGGGACAGCCGCGTCATTGACCTGCGCGACCTCGGCCAGCGCGCCGTTCTCGCCGCCGATCAGGTACTCGTCGGCCGCAACCAGACCCGGCGCGCGGTGAACGCGAAGATCCGACGGCTGAAGGGCTTGGATCCCGACGGGCCGGAGATCGGCGATCGCCTCGTCTGCCTGAAGAACAACAAGGAGCGGGCACTCCTGAACGGCGGCCTCTGGACGGTCGCGGAGATCGAACGGGCTGGCGGCGACTGGCTGCCGATGCTGATCGAATCGTGCGACGTCCGTGGGCTCAGCGCCGAGGTGAAGGTGCATCGCGCCTTCTTCACCGGACGCGTCGAGGACATCCCTTGGGACGTCCGGAAGCAGAGCGACGAGTTCACGTACGGATACGCGCTCACTGTCCACAAGGCGCAGGGATCGCAGTGGGACAACGTCCTGCTGATCGACGAAAGCTCGACCTTCCGCCAGGACCGAGCCCGGCACCTCTACACCGGCCTGACGCGGGCCGCCGAGCGCATCACGGTGGCGGCATGATCGCGCGTCGTCACCTTGATCCCGAGCGGGCGCACTGGCGCGGACGCGAGCTGCGCGACGTTGACTTCGACGCCCTGCGTCGGGCGGGCGTGCCCGGCGCGACCGTGAACTGGGTGCGCGGCGACTTCGAGCCTCTCCTGCGCACGCTCATCGTGTTTCGGCGGGGCGCCCGGTTCGACTATGCGGTCGATATTCGGGATGCCGATGCCAAGCGCCTCGCCGCCTACACGATCCTCGCGCGGGATCCCGATGGCGCGCCGCTCGATGTCGTCGCGTGGCACCCGCGGTCCGCGCGCGTGGCTACGTGGCTCGGAACCACCGGGCTCCTCGGTCTGGACCATCCCTGCGGGGCGACGGCGCAGGATCCTCTCATCGTCTTCCCCGAACCGGCCTCTTGGCTTGCCTCGGGGCGTGCCGGTGTCGTGGTGGTGAACGAGCGCCTCGCTCGCCCCGAACTGCTTGCGGCCGGGTCGATCCAAGCCGCCAACGTCGCCCATGGCGAAGCTCTGGAGACGATGCTGAGCAAGGTGCGGTTGCCCCGCATCGTCGTGCCGGCCTTCGCGCATGAGAGGGCCGCGGCATGACAGCAGTGGTCGATCTCCATAAGGCGCGCCGGAAGGCGAAGCGTACCGAAGTCGAACTCGATGCCGGCGGCTACAGCCACGAGCTGATGAACGGCGAGTTTGCCTTCCTGCTCGTCGGCTCGAAGGCCGTCGTGATCCGGGAAAATCCGGAGGCGCCGACGGAGCAGCGCGTTCGCTTCCTGACGCTCGACGCTTTCCGGCAATGGTCGCTCAACCGCTTCACCGAAATGCGGGATCCGGATGGAGAGGTGAAGACCGTCACCTGGGCGAAGCGCTGGCTCGGAAGCCTCGACCGGCGCCAGTACGACGGCGTCGAGTTCCATCCCGACAGCAACCCCGACCCAGCCGAGGCCGGGGGCACGTCCGGGTACTTCAACCTCTGGCGCGGGTGGTCCTGCTATCCGAAGCGTGGAGGCTCCTACAGCGTTTTCCGAGACCACCTCCTCACCAACGTGTGCGGCGGCGACGAGGCTCTGTTTCGCTGGGTGTTCGCCTTCTTCGCGCACATGGTCCAGCGCCCGCGTGAGCGGCTCGGCGTGGCCCTCGTGTTCCGCGGTGGCCAGGGCTCGGGCAAGACGAAGATCGGCGAGGTATTCGGGAGCCTGATCCCGGATCACTACTTCCTCGTCGACAGCGCCCGCTACCTGACCGGCACCTTCAACGCGCACATGGCCTCATGCCTGCTCCTGCAGGCCGACGAGGCCGTCTGGGGCGGCGACAAGCAGGCGGAGGGGCGGCTCAAGGGCCTCATCACCTCCGCCGAGCAGATGATCGAATCGAAGGGCATCGATCCGATCCGGCTGCGGAACTACGTCCGGGTGATCATGACCTCGAACGAGGATTGGGTCGTGCCGGCCGGCAAGGACGAGCGGCGCTACTGCGTCCTCGACGTGGGCCAGGGCGTCGCTCAGAACACGTCCTACTTCGCCGAGCTCGACGAGCAACTCGACGCTGGTGGCCGCGAGGCCCTGCTGGCGGACCTGCTCGCCTTCGACCTCTCCTCGGTCGACCTGCGCCACATCCCGCGCACGGCCGCCCTGCTCGAACAGAAGATCCTCTCGCTGGATCCGGTGGATGCTTGGTGGCTCGACAGGCTGATGGCCGGCGCGCCGACGCGGAAATACGCCGAGTGGCCAGAGGAGCTCTGGGTCGACCTCATCCGAGACGATTACTTCGATGCCTCCGAGCGCCGAGGGATCAAGCGGAAGAGCGCAGAGACCGTGCTCGGCGCGCGCCTGAGGAAGCTCGTGCCAAGGCTCCTCCGCGTGCGGCGCTACTGGGAGACACCGGACGGGCAGAAGCGGGTCTGGTGCTACGCGCTGCCCCCTCTGAAGGAATGCCGCGCGGCGTTCGAGAAGGCCGTCGGACAGCCCATAGCCTGGGACGATGAGGACGATACGCCAGCCGAGGAGGACCTAAGTGCCTGAAAGTGTCCCACCTGTCCTACCTCTATTTCGAGGTAGGACACCCCTAAACCACTGATATTCAAGCAAGTGTCCTACCTGTCCTACCTGTCCTACCTTCGCGCGCGCGTATGAAAAACCAGTTCTGATCTGGTCCGACGCATCTGTTCCAAAAATTACTCTGACTTCTCAAAAAGGTAGGACAGGTAGGACAGCTAGGACAATATAAACAATATCAATGACTTACGGCTGTCCCACCTTCGAAACGAGGTGGGACAGGTAGGACACAACCGGAGCTTCTCATGTCCGACCACGTTTTCACCGCCGCCGGCCTCGTCGCCGCCTACGTCACCCACAACCACGTCGCGGCGGCCGATCTGCCGGCGCTGCTCGGCACCGTGCACCGCGCGCTCGCCGGTCTCGGCCTGCCGGCGGTCGAGCCCCAACCGGAGGTCGAGAAGCCCAGCCCGGCGGAGATCCGGCGATCGATCACCGACGACTATCTGACCAGCTTCATCGACGGGGGCCGCTACAAGACGCTGCGCCGGCACCTCCGCAATCACGGCCTGACGCCTGAGGGCTACCGCGCGAGGTACGGGCTGCCCCCGGACTATCCGATGACATCGCCCGGCTACTCGGCCCGGCGCTCCGAGCTGGCGAAGGCGATCGGCCTGGGCCAGCCCGTGCGGCAGGCGGCGGAGTGAGGGCGATGGCCCGGGTGCTCGCGGCCGTCGCGCTCATTCTCGTGGTGGCCGTGGGCGTCGCCTGGGACTGGTCCGAATGCCGAGGTGCCGGCCACGGTGTCCTCTACTGCCTGCACATCCGCTACCGATAGGGAGCCGCTCGCCCGGTGCTGATGGCGAACCCGTTGCGTATCGAGGGGCCCGACCCGCCGGGCATGACGTGTGCCGATGTCGAGCGCTGGCTCGTGGCCGCGTTCATGGCCTTCACGGTCGCCCCCGTGTTCAGCCTGCGAGCGAACCGCCTCCAGGCCACGGACCAGGACGCCGCGCCCGGCACCTTCGATTGGATCACCTTCTCGGCGGATGTCCTCGGCCGGTCCAGCGTCGAGCGCCTCGCCCTCCTCACCTGGGCGAGGTCGAAGTCCCGGCGGCGGATCCGGCGTCATCGCGGCCTGCGCGCGCTGAAGGAGGTCCCGGGCGGCACCGTGACCGACTTCTGCGAGGAGGCCGGGTGGAAGCGCCGCACCTTCGACCGACGGCGGAAGCGGGCGTGCCGGCGGTTGGCGGATGCCTGGAACGAGCGGCGGCAGGCGGAGCGCCAAGAACTCAACTGGAGAAATCAATGAAGATCTACCGGCACGCCGCCACCGTGAAGGCGGCACGCATCCTCGGCATCACGGACGGTCGTGAAGGCGCGCCATTCTACCCTGACCTTGAAGGCGACGAGACAGAGGAGATGAGCTACCGAGCGTGGGCGGCATGCGCTCGCGACGTGCTTGCCGGCAATCTGCCGGGTTACCTCGTCATCCATCCAAACGGTCTGGATGGCTACGTTCCAAAGGCCGAGTTTGAGGCTAATTTCACGATCGCCGAATAGGCGGATCGCACCATCTGCCCATCACGCTTGCGTGTGTCCAAAAAGTTAACGGACCAAGGCAGGACCGGGCTCGGCGATAGATCGAGCCGGTTCTCGCAGGTGCACCGTGACCGCGTCCGCCTCTTCGACCACCTCGATTCCCGCGATCTCCGCCCAGCGCAAGACGTTCGCCGGCCCCGTCCGTGAACGCGACCCGCGCGGCGATCGCTACGACCACCGCGCCGCCTTCGATCCCCGCACCAACCTCTCGCGCGCGGCCCGCAAGGGCGCCGTCGAGGTCGCCACCGTCGCCGTCGCCGACCCGCACGAGCCCGGCAAGCGCGTCCTCGCCGCCGTGAACCGCCGGGTCGACGTGCTGGAGATGGAGCGCAGCCACGGCCGCCTGACCGTCTCGCAATACGAGGTCGGCCGCCAGGTCCAGGCGATCCTCGAGCGCTCCACCGGCGCCCGCCTCGGCTCGGCCGGCTGGGACAGCGCCGGCAGCCGCGACCAGACCATCGCGCACGAGCTCGCCATCATCTACGCGGTCGACGACGCCCGCCTCGTCGCCAAGATGAAGGCCAAGGTCGTTCGCGCCGTCGGCTCGCCCGGCGCCCGCTTCCTCGCCGAGGTCCTCACCGGCCGCTCGACCTTCGCGCAGTTCGCGGCCGATCGGGGCAAGGCCGGCGAGCGCGGCACCGCCTACGTCGCCGAGCACTTCCGGATCCTGCTGGAATACCTCGACGAGGATTTCGCGGCCGAGGGCGTGAAGACCCTGTGCGAGCGCTTCTTCCAGGGCGAGCGCACCGGGGAGGAGACCGACGAGAAGGGCCGCGTCGTCCCGACCGGGCACGGGCACGCCTGGGGCGGCGAGGAATCGCGCTACGCCCCGCACATGAACCGGGATGCCCTCATGCTCCGCGGCCGGACGGCGAAGGTGCGGGACCGGGTCGGGGCGCGGCATCGGTTGACCACAGAGGATTGACCCGACGGGCGAAACCCGGCATTTCCATACCGTCGCACGACGCGCGCCCGGAGCCTCACCGCTGCCGGGCGTTTTGCGTTCCAGCGTTGGAGTGTAGCTCAGTCGGTAGAGCGCCGCCCTCATAAGGCGGGACCGTCGCCGGTTCGAACCCGGCCACTCCGACCATCCTCGCCCCGCATCGTCCGTCGCGCTACCTTGTCAGGAGCGGACCGGTGCGGGGCACCACGCCATGATCGCAGGCCAATGAGCGCACACCAGATCGCCACCGCGATCGAGGAGGAGGCCCGCGCCTTCTCGCGCTCGCGCATGACGGGCCGCCAGGATGCCGACCTCGAGGCGAAGGACGCGCACTGCCAGCGCGTCATCGCGCTCGTCGCGAAGCTCCGTCGGCAGATCGGCATCCCGGAGAGCCTGACCCTGATCCCCGGCAACCGCTACTTCGGCGACCGCAAGGTGGTCGTGGCCGAGCGTCGGCCGAGCCGGAAGCGGGCGGTCCGCGCGGCTTAACTGTTTAGATCGTATGGGATTTCTGCCATACTGAGGCGGCCCGAAGTGGTGCTGGTCACACCGCTCCGAGCCTAACCCTCATCATGGTGGTGCCCATGGCAAAGGCTGATAATTCCGTATCACGAACCGCTCTCACGCATGCACGACTGCGAGAGCTTCTTCGGTACGAGCCGGACACCGGCAATCTGATCTGGCGCGTTCGCCGCTCGAAGGGCGGTAGCGGCGCCCAGGTGGGTGATACCGCCGGCTACACCGCGGAGGACGGGTACGTTCGGGTGAGCGTCGATAACCGACGCTACCTCGCGCATCGGCTTGCATGGTTCTGGATGATCGGGGCTTGGCCCGTCGGGACAATCGATCACCGGAACAGGAAGAAGGCGGACAACCGCTGGGACAACCTGCGGGAGGCAACGTACTCGCAGAACGGCGTGAACCGGCATCGCACCCGGAAGCACCATCTGCCGCGTGGCGTGTACCCCGCAGACGGGACCGGTCGGTTCAATGCCAAAATCGGCATCCGCGGAAAGGTGCTCTGCCTCGGTTCATTCGATACTCCGGAGCAGGCCCACGCCGCCTACCTCACCGCGGCAACCTCGAAATACGGGGCGTTTCTGCCCGACGAGGTGAGCAAGATCCGCCCAAAGTAGGTTCCTGTAATCTTCTTTGTCGGAAGCGATCTGGTCCCTTGGATCAAGACCCGATCAACGAATTAAAGCCCTGAAAAACGGACGCAATCGACCGGATTGCATCCGTTGGATCAAGACGCGATCAAATGCCTGAAACTCTGCCGGTGCCGGTCGCACCGGCGGACATCGTTCCGGTCGCCCTCGACCGGGCGAAGGCCTATGCGGCCGAGGCCCGCGCTGACCGGACCCGGAAGGCCTACAGCTCGGCCTTCGGCTGCTTCACCACCTGGTGCCGCGGCGTCGCGGCCTGCCCCCTTGAGGCCGAGCCGGCGACGGTGGCGGCCTACGTCGCCCATCTCGCGGACACCGGCCGGAAGGCGGCGACGATCAACCTGCACGTCGCGGCGATCGCCGCGGTGCACCGCGCCGCCGGCTTGGACAACCCGACCGCGGCCGAGGCGGTGCGCGCCACCGTCCGCGGCATCCGGCGGACGATCGGCACCCGGCAGGCCCGAAAGGCGCCCGCCACCGCCGAGACCGTGAAGAAGATGGTCCGGAAGGTGCCGGACGGCCTCGCTGGGCAGCGCGACCGCGCGCTGATCCTGCTGGGATTCGCCGCGGCCCTGCGCCGGTCCGAGCTCGTTGCCCTCGACGTGGCCGACCTGGAGCGGGCGCCCGACGGCATCGTGCTCCACATCCGGCGCTCGAAGACGGACCAAGACGGCGCCGGCCAAGAAATCGCGGTGCCCCGCGGCTCGAAGCTGAAACCCTGCGAGGCGCTCGACGCCTGGCTCGCGGCGGCCCGCATCACCTCGGGCCCGGTCTTCCGGCCGGTGAACAAGGGCGGCGCGGTCTCGGCCGAGCGCCTCACCGACCGATCGGTGGCCGACATCGTGAAGCGCTACGCCGAGGCGGCCGGGCTCGATGCCACGCTGTTCTCGGGCCATTCTCTGCGCGCCGGCTTCGTTACCTCGGCGCTCGCCGCCGGGGCCGACGTCCTGAAGGTCATGCACGTCACCCGGCACACACAGGTGACGACGCTCCAGAAATACGATCGGCGCGCGCGCGCCTTCGACGATCACGCCGGCCGGAAATTCCTATGAACCGCGAGACCCACACCGCGTCCGACGCCGAGCGCGCGCTGCGCGCGATGCAGCGCGACCCGGCCGCCGTCGGCTACGGGGCGCACCTGCGCCGCAAGGGTATCATCGGCATGCCGGCCGCGACGCCGCTGCCCGTCTCCACACCGGGCGCCGAGACTGCCGACGCTGAGCGCGATCTGCGCCGCGCGATGGCGCAGCGCTTCCGCCTGTGAGCCCCGCCACCACGGCCCGGCTCCTCGCCGGGCTCGATGTCCGCCGCGGCCGCCCGACGGCAGCCCAGTGGGTCGAGGCGCTCGCCGTCCTCGCCACCGCCAAGCGCCGGCCCGGCCACTGGCTCGAGGTCGCGTTCACGCCGGGCGGCGCCGCCCAGATCACCGAACAGCCGCTGCCGGAGCTGCGCACCGCATGATCGCGAACCTGATCCGCCGATTCCTCGACCGCCTGCGCGCGCCCCTGCCGGCCGCTCCGCTCGCGCCCGTGATCCGCACCGGTCGCGTCCTCTCGCAGGGATGTGGACGCTGATGCCCCGCCTCTGCGCCTTCCTGCTGCTCGCGGGTGTCGCCCTCGCAGCGCTGCCGCGCCGCCGTCCCGCCGCCGCCTTCGTCTTCCCGCTCTCGCCCACGGTGCACTGATGCGCACGGTCCTCCTCGTCGGGGTCGTGGGCTGCGTCGCCGCCGCCTGCCTCGGCCATGCCGTCACCGCCGCCGAATGCCGGACGCCGCCGCTGGATACCCGCGGCAACGTCGCGAGCGCGGTTCTGGTCTGCCTGCCGCCCGCGCCCGGCTTCGTCGCCGGCGCGCTCGCATGCCCGGTCGGCATCGAAGGGCCGGACTGCACGGCAGAGAACGCCACCGACGTCGTGCATATGCCCGTCGCGCACGAGACCGAGTGCGGCCACGTCGGGCAGGTCCTCGCGACCAGCCTGAGCCTCGCGCCAGGCCAGCGCCACAAGATCACCTGCGAGCGGCGGAAGGGCTGATGCTGACCCGCCCGCGGCCTCCGGAGCGCCTGCTCGGCCAGGACGGCGCGGACACCGCAATTCCGTTCGAGCCGGCCCCCGACCTGGAGGCCTGGGCCCGCGCCACCTTCATTGACGAGGACGCCGTGCTCCTGAACGAGGAGCACGCCCACCTCCGCGAGGCGACCCTCGGCTTCCTCTGGACGTCCGTGTCGAACGCGCGCGGCGGCAACAGCGTCGTCGGGCAGGCCGAAATCCCATCCATCCAAGGCGGGAAATGGGCCCGCGCCCGGTTCTTCCAGCAGGTCGAGGGATGGTTCGGGATCGTCCCTGACTTCCTGATCACGCTCGACGCGGGCTTCGCGGACCAGGCCGACGACGCCACGTTCTGCTCGCTCGTCGAGCATGAACTCTACCACTGCGCCCAGGCGAAGGACCGCTGGGGCGCGCCGCGCTTCTCGAAGGCGACGGGCCTGCCGATCTTCACGATGCGGGGCCACGACGTCGAAGAGTTCGTCGGCATCGTCGCTCGCTACGGCGTCGGCGCCGCGGCAGGCCAGACGGCCGCCCTGGTCGAGGCCGCGGGCCGCGCGCCGATCGTGTGCTCGGCGGACATCGCGGGCGTCTGCGGCACCTGTAACCGCCGCGGCTGAGATTGACCCAGCGTTGACGGATTCGCGACCGTGACCACGCTCTCGGATGAGGTGAAAACCTTCATCGTCCAACAGCTTGCCTGCTTCGATGCGCCCTCGGCGGTGGTGTCGGCGGTCAAGGACGAATTCGGCGTCTCCGTCACGCGGCAGGCGGTCGAGGCCTACGACCCGAACAAGGTCCAGGGACAACGGCTGTCGGAGGAGCTGAAGCTGCTCTTCACCGCGACCCGCGAGCGCTTCCTGAACGATCAGGCTGCGATCGGCGTGTCGCACCGGATGGTGCGGCTCCGACGCATCGAGCGCATGGCGAACAAGGCCGAGGCGCAGGGCAACATGGGCTTGGCCGCGAACCTCCTGGAGCAGGCTGCTCGGGAGTGCGGCGACGCCTTCACCAACAAGCGGCAGAACGAGGTCAGCGGGAAGGATGGCCAGCCCCTCCTCGCCGGCGGAATCGCCGTCACCTTCATCGACGGTCCCGGCCGTCCAAGCTGAGTTCCCCCGGAAGCTCGCCTTCCTGTTCCAGCCCAAGCGCTACAAGATCGCGAAGGGTGGGCGCGGTGGCGGGAAATCCTGGGCCTTCGCCCGGGCGCTCCTGATCCTCGGCGCGCAGCGCAAGCTCCGCATCCTGTGCGCCCGCGAGTTCCAGAATTCGACCGCGGATAGCGTGCACGCGCTGCTCAAGGACCAGGCCGAGAAGCTCGGGCTGGGCAGCTTCTACGAGGTGCAGCAGACCAGGATCATCGGGGCGAACGGGACCGAGTTCAGCTTCGAGGGGCTCCGGCACAACGTCACGAAGATCAAGTCTTACGAGGGCGTCGATATCTGCTGGGTCGAGGAAGCCCGCACCGTCTCGAAGTCCAGTTGGGACACGCTGGTCCCGACCATTCGTAAGCCGGGCTCGGAAATCTGGATCAGCTTCAATCCGGAGTTGGCCGAAGACGAGACGTACAAGCGGTTCATCACGCATCCGCCGACGAATTCGGAAGTCGCGACCATCAATTGGTACGACAACCCGTGGTTTCCGGCGGAGCTGCAGCAGGAAGCGAAGGACCTCAAGGCGCGCGATCCGGTCGGCTACGAGACCGTCTGGGAGGGGATCTGCAAGCAGGTCCTCGACGGCGCGATCTACTCGAACGAGATCCTGGCGGCGACGAAGGCAGGCCGGTTCACAAAGGTTCCGCACGACCCGTCGAAGCCGGTCCACACCTTCTGGGACCTCGGGCGCGCCGACCGGACCTCCATCTGGTTCGCGCAGATCGTCGGCTTTGAGTTCCGGCTGATCGACTTCTACGAGAGCCGCGGCCACGCGCTGAGCCACTACCTGGAGGTCCTGGCGGAACGCGCGAAGGAGCAGGAGGACGGTTCGCCGGGCTACACGTACGGCGAGCACTGGCTCCCGCACGATGCGCAGAACGAGCTGCTCGCCTCCGAGCGCACCATTGAGCAGCAGATGTGGGCGGCCGGGCATACGGTCCGGATCACGCCGCGCCTCTCGGTCGCCGCCGGCATTGACGCCGCGCGCCAGGTCTTCGAGCGCTGCTGGTTCGACGAGACCCGCTGCGCCGACGGCCTGCAGGCGCTGCGGAACTACCAGTACGACGTCGACCCGGACACGCAGCAGTTCTCGAAGGCCCCGCTGCACAACTGGGCGAGCCACGCGGCCGACGCCTTCCGCTACTTCGCCGTCGGCATCGCCGAGCCGCGCGAAGAGGACCTGCCGGACGACGGCCCCAACGACCGCTACGCGCGCCGCCGGCGCCGCGAGCGCGACGACGACGCATCAGGATCGGCATGGGCGCAATGACGGACGACGACGCGCGCGCCGAGACCGAGCGCACGCCCGAGGAGATGGCCGCGCTCGATCGCGAGGCGCTCTTCCGCAAGCTGCGCGGCTGGTATCGCGTCGATCGCGACGCCTCCTCGAAGTGGCGGCAGGATGCGCGCGAGGACTACGATTTCGTCGCCGGCCGCCAGTGGTCGCCGGAGGATGAGGCCCTGCTGCGCGAGCAGAAGCGCCCGCCCGTGACGTTCAACCGCCTCCTGCCCGTCATCAAGGCCGTGGCTGGCTCCGAGGTGAATGCCCGCCAGGACATCCAGTTCTTGCCCCGCGAGGTCGGCGACGCCGCGGTGAACGAGCTCCTCACCGAGGCCAGCCGCTACCTCGCGAACGAGGCGGAGGCCGAGGACGAGGAATCGGACGCCTTCGTCGACTGCGCGATCGTCGGCATGGGCTGGATCGAGATGCGGCTCGACTATGAGGTCGACCCGAACGGCGCCTACGTCGAGGACCGCGTCGACCCGCTGGAGATGATCGCGGATTCGGCGGCTCGGAAGCGCAATCTGCAGGACGCCCGCCGCCTGTTCCGGGCGAAGACCATGGATCTGTCGGAGGCCGAGGGCCTGTTCCCCGATGCCGATCCGTCCGACTTGGACGCGGCCTGGGCCGAGGACCGCGAGGGCGACGAGCAGCACCGCCAGATCCAGCCCGGCGAGCACCGCATGGACCGCCCGGCGGGTGACCAGTCGGGCTCGAAGCGCGTCACCATCGTCGAGGCCCAGTGGTGGGAGCGCCGCCGCGTCGCCGTGGTGTTCGATCCGGCAACGGGCCAGCCGACCGAGATGGAGCCGGCGAAGGCCGCCGTGCTCGCGCGCCGGGCCGAGATGATCGGCATGCCGGTGCAGATCTTCCATCAGGTGAAGCGGGTCTACCGCCGCGCCTTCCTTGGCGCCGTGCTGCTCGAGGAAGGGCCCGCCCCGGCCGGCGACCGCTTCTCCTACGCCTGCCTGACCGGCGACCGCGACCACAACAAGGGGACGTGGTTCGGCATCGTGCGGGCCATGAAGGACCCGCAGCGCTACGCCAACAAGTGGCTGAGCCAGACCCTCGACATGCTGAACCGCCAGACGAAGGGCGGCTATCTCCTCGAGGCCGGCGCGGTGAAGAACCAAGCCGAGTTCGAGCGCTCGATGGCGAAGCCCGGCGGAAACACCCTCGTGCAGGACGGGGCCCTGACCAGCGGGCGCATCAAGGAAAAGGGCCTGCCTCAGATCCCGGCGGGCCATTACGCCCTGATGGAGTTCGCCCTGCAGTCGATCCGGGACACCTCGGGCGTGAACCTGGAGCTGCTCGGCCAGCGCCAGACCGAACAGGCCGGCGTTCTAGAATATCAGCGCAAACAGGCGGCCATGACGATCCTGGCCACGCTGTTCGACGCGCTGCGCCGGGCCCGCAAGCACATCGGCCGCGTGCGCCTCTTCTTCATCCAGTCGTACCTCTCGGACGGGCGCCTGATCCGCATCGTCGGCGAACAGGGCGCCAAGGTCGTGCCGCTGGTCCGCGACCAGACGATCGGCGACTTCGACGTGGTGATCGACGACGCCCCGGCCTCGCCGAACCAGAAGGAGGTCGTATGGGCGACCTTCACCAGCGTCCTGCCGATCATCAAGGATATGATCACGCCGCAGGTCCTGCTCGAGATCCTGCCGTACAGCCCGTTCCCGGCGTCCTTCGTCGCCAAGATGCGCGACCTCCTCGCCCAGGCCGGGGACAGCCCCGAGCAGCAGCAGCAGAAGCAGATCGCGATGCAGACGGCCCTCGCGAAGATCGAGGACCTCGCGGCCGGCGCCGACCTGAAGAAGGCCAAGGCCGAGCAGGCGCGCGGCCAGGCCGCCAACGACCAGATCGACGGATTCGCGCAGGTGGCGGCGCTCGCCGCGCCTCCGCCCGCACAGGCCGGCTTCGCCGCCTAACCCGAGAGCACAGCATGACAGTCGAGAAGAGCGCGGTCCGCGAGGGCACGCGGTGGGATTTCTGCGGCCAGGTCGTTGTCGTCGACGAGGTCACCCCGCGGTCGGTCATCCACCGGGAAGAGCACGGCTTCGGAGATGCGAAGGTCACGTTGATCGAGCAGTTCCTGAGCCGTGCGTCCGATCCAGGCGTCGCGATGCATGCACGCCTGCTCGACGGTCTGCGTCACGCCAGCCACGACCTTCCGACCAAGGGCCCGACTGGGCAGCTTTTGGAGTTGCTGCGCGACGCCGTCTTCTATCAGCTTGAGCGGATGCCGCCTGGGATTCCGGTCTATCGGGCGCCAGAGCCCGTGAACCCCGAGGCCAAGGCGGCCCCCGCTCTCGACAAGGCCGAGGCGCCGCGCGCCGAGCCGGGCGATCTGGTGTGCGATTACGCCGTCGAGATACCCGCGATGGAGCCCCTCCCCGAGGACGAGCCGCGCTTCGGCAAGAAGCGCCGCTTCTCCGGCCTCTGAGCCGCCTGACCACTTCCGCACGGCCGGCGCGTCAGACCGGCCTTCGTCCCATCACGTCACGAGGATACCCATGAACGACTTCGCTTCCGGCGACAGCGGCGACACCTTCACGGCCGAAGAGCAGGCCGCCTTTGACGCCTACGAGCGCGGCGATGATGCCAGCGCTGGCTCGCTGGAGCTGACCGCTGGCAGCGCCGAGCCCCTGGCCGGCGGCGCTGCCGCTCCGGAGCCTGCCGCTGCCGCTGGCGCCCCGGCTGGCGAGGCTGCTGCGCCCGGCGAGGTCGTGGATCCCGAGGACGAGTCCGGGTCGGCCGACGAGAACAAGGGCAAGTTCGTCCGCCATGGCGCGTTCCACCAGGAGCGTGAGCGCCGCAAGGCGGTCGAGAAGGAGCTGACCGAGCTCCGCGAGAAGTTCACCCGCGGCGACGAGCGCATGCGCCTTCTGACCGAGGCCATGCAGCGGCAGGCCGCGCCTGCGGCGCCCGCCGCCGCAGCCCAGGTCGCCCAGCCGACCGAGCCGCCGAAGCGGATCGACCCGAACGAGGACATCTTCGGCGCCTACCGGCAGCTTCAGGAGGACTTCGAGGCGCTGCGGACTGGCCAGACCCAGCAGAGCGAGACGCTGAAGCGTCAGGAGGAGGCCCGTCAGGAGGAGGCCGCGCGCGAGCAAACCCTGACCGCCTACCGCGCGGACATCCAGAACACCGTCCAGTCCGACCCGACCTTCGTGGGCGCCTACCGTCACCTGATCGACGGCCGCGTGAGCGAGATGAAGCTCCTCGGCTACTCGGATGCCGACGCGATCAAGGCGGTGAACGACGAGGAGTTCAGCCTCGTCCAGTCCGCGCTCTCCCGCGGGCAGTCGCCGGCCTCCCTGGTGCTGCAGCTCGCCAAGAGCCGCGGCTTCGTGGCGAAGGCGCCCGAGCCGGCTCCCGCGCCGACGCCCGCCGAGACCCCGGCCGAGAAGGCCGCGCGCACCGCTGCCGGCCAGGCCGGCCCGGGTCGCTCCCTGTCGGCCGCGGGCGGCGCCCCGGCCGGTGAGATCACGGCTGCGATGCTGGCGGAGATGAGCGAGGCCGACTTCGAGAAACTCGTCGCCTCGAACCCCCAGCGCGTCCGCGCCCTGATGGGTGGCTGACGCGTCCTGCATCCCCTCCCGCCGAGAATCGAACACAGGCACGGCTATGAAGCTCCTGCGAACCCTGGCGCTCGTCGCGCTCCTGCCCCTCGTGTCCTCGGCGGCGCTCGCCCGCCCGCCGATGGAGACCAATCAGCTCGTCGATGACGGCGGCGTTCCGATCGGGACCGCGGCGAGCCCCATGTTCGTCGCAAGCGGTGGCTCTGGTGTCGTTGTCACGCAGGGGCCGGCCGCGACTGATACCAGCGCCAACCGCTGGCCGGTCCTCGCCTACCAGGGCGGGACGTGGACCTTCGGTCTCTCGGGCCCAATCCCGGCGGGCTCGAATGTCATCGGTGCCGTGACCCAGTCGGGCACATGGAATTTCGGTCTCTCGGGTGCAATCCCGACTGGTTCCAATGTGATCGGCGCCGTGACGCAGTCGGGCGGACCGTGGACGGTCCAGGGTGTGGCCAATGGCGTTCCGGTCACGAACACGGTTCGCACCAACGGCATCAATCGATCCGGCACGATCGGCACGACGGCCGTGGAGCTGATCGGCCCCAACGGCAACCGGCAGGGCTGGAAGATCAAGAACGACTCGACCGGCGACGTCTGGATCAACTTCGACACCACCGCGACCGCGACGGCCGGCAGCGGCAACATCAAGGTCCCAGCCGGCGGCTATCTCGCCTCGGAGCCCGGCTTCGTGGAGACCGGCACGCTGTCGATCATCGGATCCGCGGCCGGGCTCGCGATCACAGTTCGAGAGTACTGACGCGACGCAAGCCGGAGTTGGCCATGCCGTATCAGGTCGATCCCTCTGCGGTCGCGCAAGCCGCAGTTGCCGCGATGATGCTGGCCGTCCCGCAGCCATCGCAGCAGGTCCCGCCGGCGGCTGCCCTTGATAGCGCTCAGGGCGCATCGTCCCTCTACGCCCGCGCCGATCACACGCACGCAGCGCGGGTGCAGCGCACGGTCCTGACGACGGCCTCCGACGGCACGGCCAAGTGGACCTTCGCAAGGCCTATCGCCGTCTCCGCCGGCAAGCTGCCGCCAGTCGCCTACATGGTCGAGGACACCGGGACGCCTGTCGTCGTGCAGGTGGTCGGTCGCGAGATGACCAGCGACGGCACGACCGACACGCACACGTCGGTGAGCATCAAGGCGCAGCGTTCCCGCACGCTGCCCGCAACGATCGTGGCGCTGTCCGCGCTGATCTCGTTCGATGTCTTCGGGGGCGCTGTTGCGGGTGTGAAGGTGAACCTCTTCGCAGGCGACCCGACGCAGTAGCCTCTTGACCCGACGGGCGAACCTGCCCCAAGGACTATCCGTCGCGAGACGTGCGGGCACTGCCCCGTCTCTCGGCCCTCACCAGCTTCGATCGGTCCGGCACCCGCATCCTGCGATCTCGTGGGGCGCTCGCGCCTGCCCGGTCGTTTTCGCCTGATCGCACGTCACGCGATCCGCACAGCCGCGTCAGAGCCTCCGTCCGCGCCACGCACGGCGCCCGTCCGATCACCGTCCCCAACGGTCACCTGGGGCCCGGCTTCCGTCCGCGGCGCGACGCACGCCCGCACGCACCCCTCCCCACGGAATCCAGCCCACGAGGCAGCCCCATGTACACCGCCTACGGCGCGAACGACGCCATGGCCGTGAAGCTCTGGTCGAAGAAGCTCGCGGTCGAAGCCAACAAGTCCATCGACATCGATCCCCTCATCGGCGAGGGCGACGGCTCGGTCATCCAGGAAAAGACCGAGATGAAGAAGGGCAACGGTGACCAGGTCACCTTCGGCCTTCGCATGCAGCTCAAGGGCAGCGGCTTCTCGTCCTCGGACGTCGCCGAGGGCAACGGCGAGCAGCTCGGCACCAACTCCGACAAGGTCACCATCGACGAGCTCGGCCACGTCGTCGGCGTGAAGTCCGAGAACACGATCGACCAGCAGCGCGTCCCCTTCAACCTGCGCGAGCAGGCCCGCTCCGGCCTCGCCGACTGGTTCCAGACCCGCAAGACGGTGTGCTTCTTCAACCACGTCTGCGGCTTCACCCCGGCGAACCAGGGCGCCAACGCCAAGAAGTTCACCGCCAACAACGTCGTGACCGCCCCCTCGGCCGGCCGCATCTTCCGCCCGAACGGTCGCGCCAACGACGCCGCGCTCGTCGCTGGCGACATCATGACCCTCGACCTGATCGACAAGGCGGTCGAGCTGGCGAAGACCGGCGGCCAGGGCAAGAAGGTGATGATCCGCCCCGTCGTGGTGAAGGGGAAGAAGTACTACATCCTCTACCTCGCCTCGGAGCAGATCACCTCGCTCCGCACCAACACCAACGCCGGCCAGTGGCTCGACATCCAGAAGGCCGCCATGGCCGGCATGCAGTCGAGCGAGAGCCCGATCTTCTCGGGCGCGCTCGGTGAGTACAATGGCGTGATCCTGCGCGAGGCCCAGGACATCACCGCCGGCGTCTCGGCCGATGGCCTCTCGGCGGTGGCCAACACCCGCCGCGCCGTGCTGCTCGGCGCGCAGGCCGCCACCATCGCCTACGGCAAGGCCGGCGGCGACACGCGCTATCGCTGGAACGAGGAACTCCTCGACCACAAGCGCAACCTCGAGGTCTCGGCCTGGGCGATCTGGGGCATGAAGAAGACCACCTACAACGGTGACGACTTCGGCACGATCGTGATCCCGACCTACGCCAAGCCGGCCGACGCCTGATCCGACCTTCCGGACAGCCTGACTGAACCTGCGCGCGGGGCCTGACCGGCTCCGCGCGTCCCCGTTCGCATCCTCCAAATCCAGAGAGGGCCTATCATGGCCACCAACACCGCCCCGGTGCAGCCTCCGGCGCGTGAGTACCGCGCGCAGGTCTCGCACACGGTTCGTCGCTCCGTGTCCTTCTCCGACAGCACCTTCGTCATGCCGGCCTCGATCCCGGCCGGCGCGCTGATCACCTCGACGCAGGTCCTCGTCGCGACCGCCTTCTCGGCCGGCGCCGCCCTCACCGTCGGCTCCGCCCCCGGCGGAAACGACATCGTCGCCGCGGCCGATTCCGCCGTGACCGCTGCCGGCGTGAAGCGCCCGGACACCGCGACCCTGAAGGGTCCGCTCGCGGCCGACACGACCCTGTACGGGACGATCACCGGCGGCCCGGCGGCCGGTCAGGCTGTCGTCGTCTTCCACTACGTTCCGAACAACGACGCCTGATGTCGCTGGTCTGGCTGCACTTCGCGGCAGCCCACCTCGTGACGGCGGAGCCCAGCGCCCCGCCGTCGCCCCCACCCGCACCGCCTCCGGAGACCTCGCCCGATGCCCGACAGCCTGGGGCGGCCGACGCTCGCCGAACTGCACGCGGAGATCGCGGACGACATCGAGCGGGCCGACCTCGCACCGCAGATCGCGACGGCGGTTGAGCGGGCGATCCGGTACTTCCAGCCGGAGCGGTTCTTCTTCAACGAAGGCTTCGTAACCTTTCGGACCACGCCCGGCATGGACGTCTACGCGGCCGGTGATGCCGCGGCGATTCCCGACCTGATGGCGATCGACAGCGCCGTGGTGGTCGAGAACGACCAGACCTGGACACTGCGTCGTGTCGACGAGGCCTGGATCGAGCGTGCGGACGATCAGGCCAGCGCGGCCTATCCGTGCGCCTTCTCGTACTTCGCGCGCTCGGTCCGGCTCTGGCCGGTGCCGTCGGGCGAATGGACGGTGCGCCTGATGGTGCATCAGCGCCTGCCCGTGCCGCCGCTCGAGCAGGGCAACGCCTGGACCGACGAGGCGAGCAGCCTGATCGCGGCCCGCGCGAAGCGGCATCTCGCCCTCAACGTCCTCCGGGATCCCGCGATGGCTCAGGCGCAGGCCGTCATCATGGCGGACGAGCTCGAAGCGCTGCGCGGCCGCTCCAACGTGATCGCCTCCACGGGGCAGGTCGCGGCCTACTACCTCTGAGGCGCCGATGGCCGCGATTACCGATCTGGCGAGTCTGAAGGTCGCCGTCCTCGACTATCTCGACCGTCCCGACCTCGACGGCGCCTTCGCGACCTGGCTGCCGCTCGCGGAGAGCCACTTCAACGCGATCCTGCGCGCGCGCGAGATGGAGGCCGTGACCGAGCCGTCGGCGCCGTCCGCCGCGATCGATCTGCCGGCCGATTTCCTCGAGTGGATCGCGGTCGACTGGTCGGGGAGCGGGCGCGTCGCGCACCCGACCTTCGCCGAGGCCAACAGCCCGGAGGCGCGCTTCCGGCACCGACCCGGCGGTGACCCGCAGTATTTCACGGTCTCGGCGGGCAAGGTCCGCATGGTCCCGGCCAAGCCCGGCGCGATCGTGCTGACCTACTACGCCGCGCTGCCGCCGCTCACCGCCGCCGCGTCCTCGAACTGGCTGCTCGCGCGCGCGCCGGACGCCTACCTCTATGGTGTGCTGGCGGAGGCCTCTCTCTTCCAGAAGGACCCGAACGCGGCGCAGGCCTATACCGGGCTGATGCTCGGCGTCCTGCAGGCGCTCGGTATCAAGGCGGACACCGCGAAGGTGGCGCGCCGCTCCGGGCGGACGGCTGAACTGGAGGCCTCGGCGCAGGCCGTGAGGCGGCCCGAGTGATGGGTGCCGCCGTCGCGCTCGCACCCTTCGCGCCGGATGTCGCCTCGGTCGACGCCACGGTCTCGGCCGTCGCCACCAACGTGACGCCGCGCGCCGACGGCTACGGTCCGATTGCCGCGCCCATGTCGATCTCGGCGCCGCTGCCGGCCGACTGCCGCGGCGCGATCCAGATCCAGAGCCCGGCCTTCGGCTTCCCGGTCTACTTCGCGGGCACCGGGACCAAGCTCTACCGCTTCAACATCGGGACCGCGGCCTGGGACGATGTCTCGGCGGCCGGCGTCACCTATGGCGTGCCGCCCGGCGATTACTGGTCCTTCGCGGTCTACGGCACCCGCCTCGTGGCGACCTGCCTCGGCACGCGCCCGCAGGTGATCGACATCGACGTCGGCAAGCGCTTCCGGAACCTCGGCGGCTCGCCGCCGCGGGCCCGCCATTGCGGCGTGGTCGGCGAGTTCCTCGTGCTGGCCGGGCTCGCCTCGGACCCGAACGCGGTGCAGTGGTCGGACCTCGGCGATATCGAGGCTTGGCCGCTCGGCATCGCCAACGGCCACCAGGGCGACATCCAGCTATTCCCCGACGGTGGCGCGGTCACGGGCTTTGCCGGTGGCGAGTTCGGCATCGTGTTTCAGGAGCGCACCATCCGCCGGATGGTGTTCTCGCCCGGCTCGGCCACCGTGTTCGACTTCTCCATCTTCGAGGAGAACCGCGGCGCAGTCGCGCCCTGGTCGATCGCCAAGGCCGGCGCCCGGGTCTTCTTCCTCGACCGCGACGGCTTCTATCTGTTCGGCGGTGGCGCCTCGACGCCGATCGGGACCGAGCGGGTGAACCGCTTCTTCGCCGGCCGGGTCGATCCGAACGCCGTCGCCCAGGCGGTCGCGATTCGCGACGCCACGGGGCCGCGCGTGCTCTTCGCCTACCGGAGCAAGGCGGCGCCGGCCGACAGCCCGACGCTGCTCGACGAGATCCTCCTGTACGACTGGCTGCTCGACCGCTGGTCCTTCGTCATGCTCTCCGTGCGCTTCGGCCTCGTCGCGGCCACGCCCGCGGTGTCGATCGACAGCATCCCCGGCTCGCTCGACGATCCCGGTCAGAAGAGCCTTGATGATCCCGCCTATGCGGGCGGCGCCCCGGCGCTCGGCGTGATGACCGCCGACAACCGCCTCGGCCTGCTCACCGGGCCGTCCCTCGAGGCGCTGTTCGAGACGCCCGACGCGATGCTGGCGCGGCCGAATCGGGCCTTCATGCGCGGGGTCCGCCTCGACAGCGACGCCGACGACTGGCGCGCCGCCATCGGCACCCGCGAGAGCCTGGGCAAGTCGGTCCCGGTGCGCTGGCGTGCCGAGACCGGCCCGAACGCCGAGCGCTTCGCCCCCTGCCGGGCGTCGGGGCGCTACCACCGGGCGCGCGTGCGCATCCCGGCCGGCACGGCCTGGTCCTACGCCTCCGGCATCGAGCCCGATGCGACGACGGAGGGCGGCCGATGATCGTCCCGGGCAACGGCGAGAAGGACCTCGCGAAGTTCGCACAGGCCATCCGCGAGATGGCGCAGGGCGGCTCGAACGCGCTGGGCGATGTCACGCTCGCCGCGGACACGATCTCGACCGATGTCGAGGACTCGCGCTGCTCGGAAGGCGCCAAGATCGACCTGTGCCCGCTCTCAGCGGCATCGGCCGACGCGCGGGTCTGGCTCGCAGCAACGCGCCGCGGCGGCTTCACGCTCGGCCACGACGCGGCCGGCACCAATCGGTCCTTCCGGTACGAGGTCCGGCGACCCTGATGCGTCTCCAGGCGATCGACCACACCGACCTCGCAGCAGCGTGGCGGATCGCGGAGCCGTGGCTCGCGCGGGCCTGCGCGCGGCC
>NZ_CABFPH010000030.1 GCF_902141845.1 Methylobacterium symbioticum
CGGCGTCGATCCCGGCCGGCGCGCCTACCGCACCGGCCTGCGCTCGCGCCCCGGCCACCACCGCCGCCACCGCCCCCGTCACCACCGCTGAGGCGCGCTGCGGCGCCCGGCCCGGACGCCTCGCGACCGGGCCGCGCTCAGTCAGCTCAGCCGGAAGCGCAGCTCCCCGAGGCCTTCGAGGCTGGAGACGATCTCGTCCCCGGCCTTCAGCCACGCGCGCTCTGCGCGCGGGATCTTCTCGCCGAAGATCACTCCCTGCGGCGTGCCGGTGTAGAAGATGTCGCCCGGCTTGAGGGTCATCACCTTCGAGGCGAAGCTGATCAGCTGCCGGCAGTTGAAGATCATGTCGTTGGTGTTCCAGTCCTGGCGGATCTTGCCGTTCACCACGGTCGTAAGCTTAAGGTTGTTCGGGTCGGGCACGCGGTCGGCGGTGACGAGATAGGGCCCGAGCGGCGCGAAGCCGTCCGAGGTCTTCCCGATCATGAACTGCGAGGTGAGCGTCTGCAGGTCGCGGGCGCTGAAATCGTTCCCGGTGCTGTAGCCGGCGACGTAGTCGAGCGCCTCCGCCTCCGAAACGTCGCGGCATTCGCGGCCGATCACCATCACCAGCTCGGTCTCGTAATCGAATTCCCGGGCCGCCTGCACCGGCAGCTTGATCGTGCCGCCGTGGTGGTTCAGCGCGTTGTTGTACTTGTTGAACAGCGGTGGATTCTTCGGGATCGGCGTCCCGGTCTCCTCGGCATGGTGCTTGTAGTTGAAGCCCATCATGATGATCTTTTCGGGCCGTGTGACCACCGGCGCGAAGTCGATCTTCGCTTCGTCGAGCATCAGGCGCGGGTCGGGCGCCGCGTCCACCGCGTCGACGAGGGCGCGCAGCATCGGGCCGCGCCCGTTCTGGAGAAGGTCGTCCATGTCGGCGGGGACGGGCAGGCCGAGGGCCGTGCCGGCGGCCGAGACGTCGAGGACGCCCTCCTTCCGCTTCACGCCGAGGCCGTAGCCCGCGCCCCGGCGCAGGTTGATCAGGACCATATCCCGCGGCATCGCGAAGGGCTGGGGCGTCGCACCGCGCGGCCGCTCGGCGGCTTGGGCGCCCCCCGCCATCGCGGCCAGCCCCGCGGCCGTCATCGCCAGGAAATCGCGTCGATCACCGGTCATCGTTTCCTCCTGCGGCAGCGCTGGCCGATCATCGCTGCCGGCCTCACGTGCGCCCCGCCATGAAACCCGGCCGCGCGCGAAACGTCGACTGACAGGAGGGGCCCGGCGTCAACCTGTCCAAACCGTCATGTTCCGCAAACCTTCCCACAAGGCGCGGCGGGCCTAGATCGGCGAACGGTCAAGGTGCCGCCGTCGCGGCGCCGGCCGTACGGACAACAGGAGGAACCCGCCGATGTCCAAACGGACGATTCTCGGCCTCGCCGCCGCCCTGACGCTCGGTAGCCTCGGCGCCGTCACCACGGTGCAGGCCGCTCCCCTCGGCGCCGGCTCGGCCGCGAGCGTCGCCGGCACGGCTCCGATCGAGACGGTGGCGCAGGGCTGCGGTCCCGGCTGGGGTCGTGGCGCCTACGGCCGATGCCGTCCCTTCGCCGGGCCGCCGCGCGGCTATGGTCGCCGCTGCTTCTTCCGGCCGACCCCCTATGGGCCGCGCCGGGTCTGCCGCTGGTAGGCGTTCAGGCCGAACGGTCGCCGAGGCCCCAGGCCTCGGCGATCAGCCCGTAGGAGCGGCGCCGCGCCGCCTGATCGTGGACCACCGACACGATCATGATCTCGTCGGCCTCGGTCTCCGCCGCGGCCGCCAGGAGCTTGGCCCGCAGCGTCGCGGGCGAGCCGACATGCAGCCGCGCGCGGCCCTGCTCCATCCGCATCCGCTCCGAGGCGCTGTAGGGGTAGGTCTCGGCCTCCTCCAGGCTCGGAACCGGCCCGTAGGCGCCGCGCTCCCGGCGCAAGGTCGCGAGCCTGGCGCTCATCGCGAGCCGCTCGGCCTCCGCGTCCGTCTCCGCGCAGACCGCCGCCAGCGCCAGGATCGCGTGGGGCCGCTCACCCCAGCGCGAGGGCTGGAACTGCCGTCGGTAGCTCCGCAGGGCCTCGCCCGCGTCGTGGCTCGCGAAATGCTGCGCGAAGGCGAAGCCGGTTCCGATCTGCGCCGAGAGCGCCGCGCTGTAATCGGACGAGCCGAGCAGGAAGAGCGGCGGCAACGGCACGCCCGCCGGCATCACCGCGATCGTGCGGAAGGGATGGCCTTCGGGGAAGGCGCCCGTCTCCCACAGCATCAGTTCCTGCAGGCGCTCGAGGAAGTCGTCGCCGGCCCGCGGCGCCTCGCGCCGCCTCAAAGCCTGCGCGGTGATCCCATCGGTGCCGGGCGCCCGGCCGAGGCCGAGGTCGATCCGGCCCGGGAACAGCGCCTCGAGAAGCTTGAAGCGTTCGGCCACCATCAGCGGCGCGTGGTTCGGCAGCATGATGCCGCCCGAGCCGACCCGCAGCCGCGTCGTCTCCGCGGCGATCCGTCCGATCATGATCTCCGGCGCCGGGCTGGCGACGGAGGGCAGCGCGTGGTGCTCGGCGAGCCAGTAGCGATGGTAGCCGAGCCCATCCACGTGGCGGGCCAGCGCGAGGCTGTCCTGAAGGGCGTCGGCCGGCGTCGCGCCGGCATTGACGAAGGAGAGGTCGAGGACGGAGAGCGGCAGCATCGTGCTCAGATGAGGATCCCGGGGCCTTTCCGTCAGGGCGTGGCCGGCGCGGGAGCCCTGCGCCCCAGGCGTGACAGGATCTCGGGCACCGTCCCGTGGCCACCTTGCCGGCTCCGAACCGGACGCCTAGGGTCCCGCCGCCGCGCCGCGGCCGACTCTTCTACAAGACTTCCGGAGCATCTCCCCATGGGCTTTCTGGCCGACGCCCTGTCCCGCGTGAAGCCGTCCGCGACCATCGCGATGACGCAGAAGGCGCGCGAGCTGAAAGCCTCCGGCATGGACGTGATCAGCCTGTCCGTCGGCGAGCCGGACTTCGACACGCCGGACCACATCAAGGAGGCGGCGATCGACGCGATCCGCCGCGGCGAGACCAAGTACCCGCCGGTCTCCGGCATCGTGCCCCTGCGCGAGGCCATCGTCCGGAAGTTCAAGCGCGAGAACGGCCTCGACTACAAGCCGAGCCAGACCATCGTCGGCACCGGCGGCAAGCACGTGATCTACAATGCGCTGCTCGCCACCCTGAACCCGGGCGACGAGGTGGTGATTCCCCGTCCCTACTGGGTCTCCTATCCGGAGATGGTGGCGCTCGCCGGCGGCACCGCGGTCTTCGCCGAGACCGACATGGCGAACGCCTTCAAGCTCCAGCCCGAGGAGCTTGAGCGGGTCATCACCCCGAAGACCAAGTGGATCATCCTCAACTCGCCCTCGAATCCCTCGGGCGCCGCCTACAGCCATGCCGAGCTGAAGGCGCTCACCGACGTGCTGATGCGCCATCCGCACGTGTGGGTGCTGACCGACGACATGTACGAGCACCTGACCTACGGCGACTTCGCATTCGTCACGCCGGCCCAGGTGGAGCCCGGCCTCTACGAGCGCACGCTCACGATGAACGGCGTCTCGAAGGCCTATGCCATGACCGGCTGGCGGATCGGCTACGCCGCGGGTCCCGAGCACCTGATCAAGGCCATGGACTTCATCCAGGGCCAGCAGACCTCGGGCGCGACCACCATCGCGCAATGGGCGGCGGTCGCCGCGCTCGACGGCACGCAGGAGCATCTCGCGCGCTTCCGCGCCGCCTTCCAGGAGCGGCGCGATCTCGTCGTCTCGATGCTGAACCAGGCGACGGGCCTCAAATGCCCGATGCCGGAGGGCGCCTTCTACGTCTATCCGTCCTGCGCCGCCCTGATCGGCCGCAAGACCGAGGCTGGCAAGACCATCGAGACGGACGAGGATTTCGTCACCGAGCTGCTGCAGACCGAGGGCGTGGCCGCGGTCCACGGGTCCGCCTTCGGCCTCGGCCCGAACCTGCGCATCTCCTACGCGACCTCGAACACGGCGCTGGAAGAGGCCTGCACCCGCATCCAGCGCTTCTGCGCCTCGCTGCGCTGAGCGAAGCTGGGGCTCCCGGAACACCGGGAGCCGCGCCGGAACGCCGTCAGGTCTCGCACAGTTTCTCCCGGCGTCCAGTCGGGAGAAACATCATGCGGATCGTTGCCACGGCGTCGGCCATCGCACTCATGACGCTCGCGAGCATCGGTGCGGCAGAGGCGAAGGGTTGCATCAAGGGGGCCATCATCGGCGGCGTCGCCGGCCATTACCTGGCCGAGCGCGGGGTCGTCGGTGCCGTCGCAGGCTGCCTCGCCGGCCGCGCGCTCGCCAATCGGCGCGCTCAGCGGGAGATCGATTACGGCTCCCGCGTCCGCGCGCCCGATTCCGGGTACGGTGCGCCGCGCGGCTATCCCCGCCGCGATTACAGCTACTGACGGCCCGGACCGGTTCAGCGGCCGGATGACGGGCTGACCGAGCCCGTCATCACCGGTTCCGGCGCGGCTTGCGCGCGGCGGGCGATGTCCCGCCGGTCGTGATCGAGCTTGTCCGCCGAGATCAGCGCCGCGGCGATCATCGCCCCGAGCGCGAGGGTCACCTTGGCCGCCTGCCAGATCCGTCCGAGCATCGCCGCAACTCTTCAGCCGAACCGGGGCGCCTCCTGCGCCACGGGCGGATTGTGCGGCGCACCCCTTCCCAAAGGTTTACGCGGACAGGTCCAATCCACCGGTCTGTGTCTTTCGCGGAACACCCGCGGCGACGCTCGCAGCCGCGTGCGGTCCCGCGGATTGCTGAATCCCTGAGGCGCAATCAGTCCGCGGCCTGCTCGGCGAGAGCCCGGAACACGAGGGCGTGCCGGCGGGCGAGCGCGTCGATGTCATGGGTGTAGCCGCCGCCGATCACCGCGACGAGCGGGATGCCGCGCGCCCGCGCCTCGGCGACGACCAGGCGGTCGCGCGCCAGGAGGCCGTCGTCGCTGAGGCACAGGCGGCCGAGCCGGTCGTCCCGGTGCGGATCGACCCCGGCATTGTAGAAGACGAGGTCCGGCCGCAACCCGTCGAGGAGCGGCGGCAGCCGCGCGGCGAGCAGGTCGAGATAGGCGGCATCCTCCAGCCCGTCCGCGAGGCCGATATCGAGGTCGCCCGCGATCTTGCGCGTCGGATAGTTCCGCTCGCCGTGGATCGACAGGGTGAACAGGTCGGGGTCGTAGGCGAGGCAATCGGCGGTGCCGTCGCCCTGATGCACGTCGAGATCGACCACGAGGGCGCGGCTGATCGCGCCGTCGGCCCGGAGGGCGCGGGCGGCCACCGCCACGTCGTTGAAGACGCAGAAGCCCGCCCCCTGCTCGCGCCGCGCATGGTGGCTGCCGCCGGCGGTGCTGCCGGCAAGCCCTTCGGAGAGCGCGAGGCGCGCGGCGAGCAGCGTGCCGCCGACCGAGGCGCGGGAGCGGCGCACCACCGTCTCCGACACCGGCAGGCCGATATCGCGCTCGATCGCCCGGGGCACGGCCTGCGCGAGCACCGCCTCGACATAGGCGCGGCTATGGGCCTGGGCGAGGAGGTCGGCGGAGGCCGGCTCCGGCGTCACGAAACCGAGGGGCGCGAGGCCATCCTCGGCGACGATCTCGGCGAGCCGCCCGTATTTCCGCATGGGAAAGCGGTGCCCGTCCGGCAGGCTGGCCTCGTAGGCCGGGTGGAACACGATGGGCGGGATCATACGGGTTCGGCTCGGCGCGGTGCCAGCGTCAACGTCATACGACTGATACAGCGCCACTGTTAGGGGGCTGCGGAACGGCGCGGCGGCAGGTCGCGCCCGCGACCGAAGCCGGGGACAGGGCCGCATGATCGAGGCGAACGCGACCGTGCTGGCCTTGGGTGTCTGCGGCCTCCTGACCCTCGTGAACCTCGTGAGCCTCGGGCTCACCGCCCGGCGCATCGGGCGTGTGCGCGGCCCCTCCGCCTTCTCGGCCGGCGCGCCGGTCTCGCTGGTGCGCCCGGTCTGCGGACTGGAGCCCTTCAGCGAGGAGACGCTCGGCCGCAGCTTCCGCCTCGCCTACCCCGCCTACGAGATCCTCTTCTGCGTGGCGAGCGCGCAGGACCCCGTCCTACCGCTGGTGCGCCGGCTGATCGCGGCGCATCCCCAGGTGCCGGCTCAGGTCATCGTCGGCGACGAGCGCGTGAGCGACAACCCGAAGCTCAACAATTGCGTGCGCGGCTGGGAGGCAGCGCGCCACGACTGGGTCGTGCTCGCCGATTCGAACGTGCTGATGCCGCCCGACTACCTGCAGCAGATGCAGGCGGCCTGGCGGCCCGAGACGGGCCTCGTCTGCTCGACGCCGGTCGGCGCGCGGCCGGGCAGCTTCTGGGCCGAGGTGGAATGCGCCTTCCTCAACACGCTTCAGGCGCGCTGGCAGTATACGGGCGAGACGCTGGGTCTCGGCTTTGCCCAGGGCAAGAGCATGCTCTGGCACCGGCCCTTCCTCGAGGCGCAAGGCGGCATCCGGGCGCTCGCCGCCGAGATCGCCGAGGACGCGGCGGCGACGAAGCTCGTCCGCGCGGCTGGTCGGCGCGTCCACCTCGTGCCGGCGCCGTTCGAGCAGCCGCTCGGGCCCCGCCGCTGGCGCGAGGTCTGGGCCCGGCAACTGCGCTGGGCGCGGCTGCGGCGGGTCACCTTTCCGCTCTTCTTCGCGCCCGAGATCGCGAGCGGCCTGTTGCTCCCCGCCGCGCTGGCCGGATGGCTCGCCGGCACGGCGGAGGCCGGGCTCGGCCTCGCGGCGATGCTCGCGGCGTTCTACGGCGCCGAGTACGCGCTCGCCGCGCGCCTCGGCTGGCACCGCTCCCCGACCCTCCTGCTCGCCTTCCTCGTGCGGGACCTGATGATCCCGCTGCTCTGGGCCCGCGCCTGGATGCGCGATGCGGTGGTTTGGCGCGGCAACGCCATGGACATCCGTCCGAAGCAGACGCGGCGCTTGCCTGTGGAGGCCGGCGCGGCCTAACCCGGCCTCCTCGGTTTCAGGACAGGCAGGCGCGGGTGAAGATCGCCATTCTCGAGACGGGCCGGCCGCCGGCGCGGCTCTCCGGCTTTCCCGGCTACGGGCGGATGTCGGCGGATCTGATCGGACCGGCGCATGCCTGCACGAGCTTCGACGTCCAGGCCGGATCCTGGCCGGACCCGTCCGCCTTCGATGCCGTGCTCGTCACCGGCTCGGCCGCGGGCGTCTACGATCCCCTGCCCTGGATCGCGTCGCTGATCGGGTTCCTGCGTGCGCTGCCGCCCGACAGAAAGCTGATCGGCCTCTGCTTCGGTCACCAGATCATGGCCGAGGCCTATGGCGGCCGGGCGGAGAAGTCCGAGCGGGGCTGGGGCCTCGGCCTGCACCGCTACGACATCCACGCCCCCGCGCCCTTCATGGACGACCCGGCGCCGATCGCGGTTCCGGTGAGCCATCAGGATCAGGTCACGCGGCTGCCGGCGGCGGCGCGGGTGATCGGCGGCAACGCGCATTGTCCGAACGGCGTGCTCGCCTACGCCGACCGCGCCGCGCTCTCGTTCCAGTGCCACCCGGAATTCGCGCCCGACTACGCGCGCGCCCTCGTCCGGGATCACCGCGCGGCGCTGGACGATCCCGGCCTCGCGGACCGCGCGCTCGCGAGCCTCGACGCGCCGCACGACAGCGCCCGCGTGGGCGGCTGGATCCGTCGCTTTCTGGAGATGCCGTAAGGGCGGTGGTGCGGGTAGAGGGAATCGAACCCCCACGCCTTGCGGCTGGCGATTTTGAGTCGCCCGCGTCTACCAGTTCCGCCATACCCGCGCGGCGAGCCTCATCGCACAGGTCGCGCGCCGCCACCAGCCCCTTCGGAGACGCTCGCCCGCGCCTGTCGCGTCCAAGCTGGTCAGCGGCGCGCAGCTGTGCTCAAAGGGCGCGCCCTCCCCACGCACGCGACTGTGGTTCATGATCCGCCGCCTCTACGAGTGGATACTCGCGCTCAGCGGCAAGCCGTCGGCGCCCTGGGCCCTCGGCGCCGTCGCCTTCGCCGAGAGCTCGTTCTTCCCCGTTCCCCCCGACGTGATGCTGGTGCCGATGGCGGTGAGCCGGCCGGACCGGGTCTGGTTCTACGCGACCATCACCACGGTCGCCTCGGTGCTCGGCGGCCTCGTCGGCTACGCGATCGGCGCGCTGCTGTTCGATTCCCTCGGGCAGTGGCTGATCAGGCTCTACGGCTTGCAGAACTCGGCGGCGACCTTCCAGGAGTCCTATGCCGCCTACGGCCACTGGGTGATCCTGCTCAAGGGGCTGACGCCGATCCCCTACAAGCTCGTCACCATCACCTCGGGCTTCGCCCATTACAGCCTGTTCTGGTTCACCGTGCTCTCGGTGGTCACGCGCGGGGCGCGCTTCTTCCTGCTGGCGGCCCTGCTCGGCCGCTACGGCGTCCAGATCCGCGGCGTGCTCGACCGGCACCTCAACGCCGTCGCCGCGATCTCGGTGGCGGTGATCGTCCTCGGCTTCGTCCTGTTCAAGGTGATCCTGTGATCAACGAGACCGCTCTCCTGCGCCTCAAGCGCGCGGCCCTCGCCGTCCTGATCGGCTCCGTGCTGACGGTCGGCGCCGCCCTGGTCCTGGAGCACGGCTACGGCTACGCGCCGTGCAAGCTCTGCCTGACCGAGCGCCTGCCCTACTACGCCGCGATCCCCCTGGCGCTCGGCGGGCTCCTCCTGCCGGAGCGTCTGGCGCGTCTGGCGCTCGGCCTCGCGGCGGCGGGCCTGCTCTACGGGGCCGGTCTCGGCGTCTACCATGCGGGCGCGGAATGGGGCTTCTGGCCGGGCCCGTCCGATTGCGGCGGCGGCACCGGTGCGAATCCGCGCGAGGTCGGCGCCTTCCTCGACGCGCTGCAGAGCGTGAAGGTGGTCGATTGCTCCACCGCGGCGCTGCGCGTGCTCGGGATCTCGCTGGCGGGCTGGAACGCGGTGATCGCCTTCGTGCTCGCCGCCATCGCCGGGACGAGCGCCGTCAAGGGATAGGGCACGCGGCCAGACGCGCTCTCGTTCGCCGAACCGGTCTCCACGTCGTCGGAGAGCGGCCCTAGAGCATTTTCTATGATCCTTGGATCACGGAAAATGCTCTATCTGTTTGATTGTGCCGCATTTTCTTTCGCGGAACCGGCGACCACTTCCGCGGAAAATGCTCTAGTTGCGGTCGTCCGGCAGGACCGGCAGGGGCGCCACGTCGATGCCCTCCTCGATCAGGGCGCGGGCCTCCTCCGCGCTCGCCTGGCCGTAGATCGAGCGCTCCTCGCTCTCGCCGTAATGGATCTTGCGCGCCTCCTCGGGGAAACGCGCGCCGACATGCTCGGAATTCGCCATCACCTGCTCGCGCACCGCACGCAGCAGGGCGCGCATCTGGCGCGCCGGCTCGGCGATCATCGGGACGGGCTGGGGGGTGGGCGGGGCGGCCGCCGGAGCGGGCGCCGCCGCTTCGCCCCGATCGGTGCGCGCCACGCGCGGCGCCATCATCGCCTTCGACACGGCCCTGGACTCGCAGACCGGGCAGGTCACGAGACCGCGGGCGGCCTGCGCGTCGTAGGAGTCGGAGGACGGGAACCAGCTCTCGAAGGTGTGGCCGGCCTCGCAGGCGAGCGCGTAGCGGATCATGATCAGGGTTTCAGATGCTCAGGCGCCGGGTTCGACCGCCGCGGAGGAGATATAGGGGCGCCGCCGCCTCACTGCGACGGCGCGCCGACGCGCTCGACCCGGAACGGCCGGGCATGGGCGAGGGCCGGGATGCGCTGGCGCGCATCCGCGACCTTGGCGAGGTCGATCTCGGCCAGGATGATTCCGGGCTCGTTGCCGCCCGCATCGGCGAGCACCCGGCCCCAGGGGTCGATGATGACCGAATGGCCGAACGTGTCGCGTCCGTCCTCGTGCCGGCCGCCCTGGGCGGCGGAGATCATGAACGAGCCGGTCTCGATGGCGCGCGCCCGCTGAAGCACGTGCCAGTGGGCCTCCCCGGTCTGCTGCGTGAAGCAGGCCGGCGCCGTCAGCACGGCGGCGCCGGCTTCCGCGAGCGCCCGGAACAGGGCCGGGAAGCGCAGATCGTAGCAGATGCCGAGGCCGATCGGGGCGAGCGCCGTCTCGGCCACCACGGCGCAGGCGCCACCGGTATAGGTCGCGGATTCGCGCCAGGACTCGCCGTTGGGCAGGTCGACATCGTAGAGGTGGAGCTTGTCGTAGGAGGCGAGGATCTCGCCGTCGGCGTCGATCAGGAAGGCGCGGTTGGCCACCTTGTCGCCGTTCCGCACGGCGAGGGAGCCGACCTGCACCACGGTGCCCGTCTCCCGCGCCACCTCGCGCAGGGCTGCGAGCACCGGATCATCCGCCTCGGCCGTCACCAGCTCGAACAGGCGGGTGCGGCTGCGCTCGACGAGCGAGGTCATCTCCGGGGTCTGAACATACTGCGCGCCCGCCTTCGCCGCCTCGCGCACGCCGGCCACCGCCGCATCCCGGTTCGCCAGCAGGTCGCGGCCCGAGCGCATCTGCACGCAGGCGGCGACGAAGGCCGAGGTCGGCTCAGGCATCGGCGGCATCCTTCAGCAGCGGGTCGAGCTTGCCGCTGCGGTCGAGGGCGTAGAGGTCGTCGCAGCCGCCGACATGCCTGTCGCCCACGAAGATCTGCGGCACGCTGGTCCGCCCGCCGGCCCACTGGACCATGGTCGCCCGGGCGCCGGCCGTCTTCTCGACGTCGATTTCCTGGAAGGTGACGCCCTTCTCCTTCAGCAGGCTCTTGGCCGCCGAGCAGTAGGGGCACCAGGCGGTGGTATAGATCGTGACAGGCGGCATGGACGCGTCCCGCGGATGGAGCCCGTCATATAGGGCGAGCCCCGCCCTCCCGCCTATGGCACGGACGCCACGGGGCGCCGCTCAGGCGGCGAGGAGCTTCTCGACCTCGTTGACGAGATCGCGCAGGTGGAAGGGCTTCGAGAGGACCTTGGCGTCCTTCGGAGCCTTCGAATCCGGGTTGAGCGCCACCGCCGCGAAGCCCGTGATGAACATGACCTTGATGTCGGGGTCGAGTTCGGTCGCGCGGCGCGCCAGCTCGATCCCGTCCATCTCGGGCATCACGATATCGGTGAGCAGGAGCTCGAACGGCTCCTCGCGCAGGCGGTTGTAGGCCGAGAGCCCGTTATCGAACGAGAGCACGTCGTAGCCGGCATTCTGCAGCGCCTTGGCGAGGAAGCGCCGCATGTCATTGTCGTCTTCCGCCAGCAGGATCTTCATCGGACGGTTCCGAACCCTCGATTCGACGTGTTCATTTCATAAAGGGAGCCGGTGGTAAACAAGAGGTTAGGATGCCGGGTCCGCGCCGGGTGACGGAGCGCACGCGGTGTCCGCCGCCGCCGTCCCGAAGGCCAGTGGACAGGGCCCGATCGGCAGACCAGATTGGGGGGATGCGCAGAGCCGATCCAGGCGGGGCCCCTCGGACGCGATGACAGTATCTGACCAGGACCAGCCGGACGTTCTCGGCTTCTCGCCCCCCTTCGCCATCGACGAGCCGGCCAGCCACACCCTGCCCTTCGTCTTCAATACCGGCCATTCCGGCTCGGTCTATCCGGCGGCCTTCCTCGCCGCCTCGCGCCTGCAACCCCTGGCCCTGCGCCGCTCGGAGGACGCTCATGTGGAGCGCCTGTTCGCGCCGGTCGTCGCGATGGGCGCGCCCCTGCTCAAGGCGCATTTCCCCCGGGCCTATCTCGACGTGAACCGCGAGCCCTACGAGCTCGACCCGCGCATGTTCGACGGGCGCCTGCCGCCCTTCGCCAATACCCGTTCCATGCGGGTCGCCGGGGGTCTCGGAACGGTGCCCCGGGTGGTTGCCGACGGGCAGGAGATCTATGGCGGCCGCCTCGACGTGGAGGAGGCGGTCCTGCGCATCGAGCACCTCTACAAGCCCTATCATCGGGCCCTGCGCGCCCTGATCCAGCGGACCGCGCGCAACTTCGGCCAATGCTTCCTGATCGACTGCCACTCGATGCCGTCCTCGAGCCTCGGCCGCGAGGCCGACCCGAAGGCGGACATCGTTCTCGGCGACCGCTTCGGCACCGCCTGCGCGCCCGACCTGATCGAGCGCTTCGAAGCCGCCTTCCGGGCCTGCGGTCTCGCTGTGGTGCGCAACAGGCCCTATGCCGGCGGTTTCATCACCGAGCATTACGGCGAGCCGAATCTCGGCCGCCACGCGCTGCAGATCGAGATCAACCGCGCCCTCTACATGAACGAGGTGAGCCTCGCCGTGACGAGCGGGTTCGACAGTCTGATCGAGGCGCTGACCGCAGTCGTCGGGACGGTAGCGGAGAGCTACGCCGAACCGGTCCCGCGCAGCATCGCCGCTGAGTAGCGCGCAGCATCGCTGCGGCGTGGTGGCCGCGGACCGGCGCCCTGCGGGCCTGCCGGATCCAAGAAAAAAGGCCACTCCCGAAGGAGCGGCCCGAAGTCTAGGGAGGAAACGCCCAAGAAGGGCTGCGCGACCGCGACGCCATCGCGATCTCGCAATGCACAAAATAAAGTGCGACGCACAAAACGCAAGGGTCTTTGGCGGCGTTTTGCATGCACTCGCTGCATGCGGCAATGGCGCTGGCTGCAGATGCCTGCGTGGCAGCGCCACCAATCCGTCAGGCGCCGTTCAGCAGGCGCGCGATCTCGGCCTTCAGGGGCTCGGCGAGGTCCGGGCGCTCAAGGGCATAGGCGAGGTTGGCCGTGAGGAACCCGATCTTCGAACCGGTATCGTAGGTCCGGCCCTCGTAGTGCATGCCGAAGAACTTCTGCTCGGCCATCAGCTTGATCATCGCGTCGGTGAGCTGGATCTCGCCGCCGGCACCCGTCTCGCCTTTCTCCAGGATCGCGAAGATCTCCGGCTGAAGGATATAGCGGCCCGAGATGATGGAGTTCGAGGGCGCGGTGCCCTGCTTCGGCTTCTCGACCATGCCGGTGATCTCGAAGGTCTGGCCGAAGGTCTTGCCGACGCTGACGATGCCGTATTGGTGGGTCTCCTCCGGCTTCACCTCCTCGGTGGCAATGATGTTGCCGCCGTGCCGCTCGTAGGCGGCGAGCATCTGCTGCATGCAGCCCTTGCTCAGCATGTCCGGCAGGAGGACGGCAAAGGGCTCGTCGCCGACGATCTCGCGGGCGCACCAGACGGCGTGCCCGAGGCCGAGCGGCGCCTGCTGACGGGTGAAGCTGGTCTGGCCGGCCTTCGGCAGGTCCTTCTTCAGCGCCTCGTAGGCCGCCTGCTTGCCGCGCTCCTGCAACGTGCGGTCGAGCTCGTAGGCGATATCGAAATGGTCCTCGATCACCGCCTTGCCGCGGCCGGTGACGAAGATGAAGTGCTCGATCCCGGCCTCCCGGGCCTCGTCGACCACATGCTGGACCACGGGGCGGTCCACCACCGTCAGCATCTCCTTCGGCACCGCCTTGGTGGCCGGCAGGAAGCGGGTTCCGAGCCCCGCCACGGGAAGGACGGCCTTGCGGATGGGTTTCATTGCGCGAACCTAGTCGAGAAGGGGTGTCGCCCGGTGACGGACTGTTCAGCGCTTGAGAGATAGCACGGCTTGGTGAACAACAAGGATGCGGAACAACCCTGACGGGCTTTCTCCGCGAAAAACCGTAGGCCTGAACGGTCGAGCGTCGGCGGCAGGGGAATGCCGCCCGGATGTCGCCGGGGTGCGGAGGGGCTTTGAGGATGTCGGTTCTGGTGACGGGGGGCGCCGGCTACATCGGCAGCCACATGGTCCTCGCCCTGCAGGATGCCGGGCAAAGCGCGGTGGTGCTCGACGACCTCTCGACCGGCTTCGACTGGCTGCTGCCGCCGGAGGTGAAGCTCGTCCTCGGCGATGTCGCGGATGCGGCGCTGGTCGGTCAGGCCATCCGCGAGAACGGCTGCGACGCCCTCGCCCACTTCGCCGCCCGCATCGTCGTCCCGGATTCCGTCGCCGATCCGCTGGGCTACTATCTCGCCAACACCGTGAAGACGCGCGCCCTCATCGAGACGGCGGTGAAGGCGGGCGTGAAGCATGTCATCTTCTCCTCGACGGCGGCGGTCTACGGCGAGCCCGCCACCGTCCCGGTCCCCGAGGATCTGGAGACCAGCCCGATCAACCCCTACGGCCGCTCGAAGCTGATGAGCGAGTGGATGATCGAGGACGCCGCCCGCGCCCACGGCTTCACCTACGTCATCCTCCGCTACTTCAACGTGGCCGGCGCGGATCCGCGCGGCCGCTCCGGCCAGTCGACGCCGAACGCCACCCATCTGATCAAGGTCGCGACCCAGGCGGCGCTCGGCCAGCGCAGCCATCTCGAGGTCTTCGGCACCGATTATCCGACGCCGGACGGGTCCTGTCTGCGCGACTACATCCAGGTCAGCGACCTCGCCGAGGCCCACCGCGTCGCCCTCGACCACCTGCGCTCCGGTGGCGAGAGCCTGACCCTGAATTGCGGCTACGGGCGCGGCTACTCGGTGCTGGAGGTGGTCGACGTGGTCAAGCGCGTCTCCGGCCGCGACTTCGAGGTCCGGCTGAGCCCGCGTCGCGCCGGCGATCCCGCGCGCATCGTTGCCGGCGCCGACCGCATCCGCACGCGTCTCGGCTGGACTCCGCGCCACGACGATCTCGAGGGAATCGTGCGCCAGGCCCTCGACTGGGAGGCGGCGCTGGCCCGGCGCAACCGGCACTGAGATGCGCCCGCTCATCGCGCTGGCCGTCGTCGTCGCTGCCCTCGCCGGGCCGACCGGTCCCGTCGCGGCTGAGCCGGCATCGCGGGCCGCATCCGCGGCCGAGTTCGCCCGCTTCGTCGCCACGCTCCGCCCCGAGGCGGAGGCGCGCGGCGTCTCGCGCGCGACCTTCGAGGCCGCCTTCGCCGGCGTGACCAGTCCGGATCCGGACATCCTCGCCCGGACGAAGCGGCAGGGCGAGTTCGGCCGGCCGGTCTGGGACTACCTCGTCGGCGCCGTCTCGGCGGGCCGGATCGCCCGCGGCCAAGCCCGCGGCCAGGCGCTCGCGGCGACGCTTGCGGCCATCGAGGCCCGCTACCGGGTGCCCGCACCGGTTCTGCTCGCCTTCTGGGGCGTGGAATCCGATTTCGGTGCGAGCGGCGGCAGCGTCCCGACGATCCGCGCCCTCGCGACCCTGGCCCAGGCCCGGCACCGCGGCGACCTGTTCCGCGGGGAACTGCTCGCCGCGCTCCAGATCCTCGAACGCGGCGACATCGCGCCGGACCGGATGAAGGGGAGCTGGGCCGGCGCCATGGGCCAGGTCCAGTTCCTGCCCTCGACCTTCCTGAAACACGCCGTCGACTTCGACGGCGATGGGCACCGCGACATCTGGCGCAGCGACGCCGATGCGCTCGCCTCGATCGCCGCCTACCTGGCGGATCTCGGCTGGAAGCCGGACCTGTCCTGGGGCTATGCGGTGACGCTTCCGGACGGCTTCGACCTGACGCGCTACGCGGGCGACCTGTCCGATTTCACCCGTCGCGGCGTGCGGCGCCTCGATGGCGGCGCCCTCCCCCCGGCGGGCGCGGCGAGCCTGTTCCTGCCCGGCGGGCTCGGGGCGCCGGCCTTCCTGATCACCGACAATTTCGAGGTGATCCGCGCCTACAACACCTCCGATTCCTACGCGCTCGCGGTCGGACATCTCGCCGACCGGCTGGCCGGCGGACCCGCCCTCGCCGCCCCCTGGCCGAGTGCCGCCGCGCGCCTCGATTCGGCGGGCCTGCGCGCGCTGCAGGCGGGGCTGGCCGCGCAAGGGCTCTATGCCGGCGATGTCGATGGCCGCGCCGGACCGAAGCTGCGCGAATCGGTTCGGCGCTACCAGATCCGCGAGAATCTGCCCGCCGACGGCTACGCCACGCCCGCCCTCCTCGCCCGGCTCACCGGTCGGCCGTGACCCGCGCCGTCGCCCCTCCCTTTAGCCGCCCTCGTTTCCCTCCTATGATCGCCGTGTGTCGCGTGAAGGATGGTTCGATGACGCTGGCGAAGCTTGCTGTGCTCCGCAGGGCCCTGCCCGCGCTCGCCTGTGCCGGGCTCGCCCTGCTCGTCGTCCCCGAGCCGGCCCGGGCGCAGTGGGGCGACAGCTACGACCAGCCGCAGGATTACGGCTACCGGCGCCGCTCGCGCGACGCCTATTACCGCGACGATGGCTATCGCCAGCCGCAGCCGCGCCGCTACGCGCCGCCCCAGGAGGCGCCGCGCCAGTTCTACTGGCCCTGGGAGGATCGGCCGCAGCAGGCCGCGCCGCAGCCGCAGCCGACCTATCGGCGGCCCCCCCGGCCCAAGCCGCCGGTCGGCACCGCGGACGGCGCCCGGGAGAACCATCGCCCCGCCGTGAAGCGGCGGGTGCAGCCGCCGCCCGCGACCGAGCCTCAGAAGCCCGCGATCGCCAAGACGGAACCGAGCGTGCGTATTGCCGTCTTCGGGGATTCGCTTGCCGATTCTCTGAGCCGCGGTCTCGACGATGTGTTTGAAGACAATGCGGACGTTGCCGTCATCGACCGCGCCAAGCCCGACAGCGGCCTCGTCCGCCGCGACGTGGTGGACTGGGCCAGCGCTGCCGCGGACTATCTCAAGATAAGCAAAATATCCTATGCTGTAGTCCTGCTTGGCGTGAACGACCGGCAGCCTATCCGCGAGGGCGACCAGAGCTACGAGGCTTTGAGCGACCGCTGGCGTGAGACCTATCGTACCCGCGTCGAGGCATTGGCAAAGGTCTTCCAGGACCAGAAGATACCTCTGATCTGGGTCGGGACGCCGCCCGTACGTAGCGAGAGCCTAACCAAGGATCTCGCCGCCATCAACGACATCGTGCGCGACGCCGTGCAGAAGGCAGGAGGCATCTTTGTCGACGCGTGGCCCGGCTTCGTGGACGACCGTAACCGCTTCGTAATGACGGGTCCCGATTTAGAAGGGCAGGCGGCGAAGCTGCGGACGGCGGACGGGGTGCACTTCACCCGGGCGGGCGCGCGCAAGCTCGCCCATTTCGCCGATGTCGAACTGAAGCGGATGATGGGAAGCGCCGCTCCGGCCACGTCGGAGGCAACTCCCACCGCCGTTGCGCCGATCCAGGCCCCCGGTCTCGACGGGAGCGCGTCTAAGCTTGACGACATCGCTGCAATCGACCGGCAGATCACTGCCATGCTGCCGAGCCTGCCCGAACCGCCCGGCATCCCGGCGCTTCCGGTTAAGCCAGCGGCCGGGCAGGTCGTGCCCCTCGGCCGGGCCGAGATTTCGCCCGGCGGCACGCTTGCGAGCGGACGTCAGCCCGACGGCGACGCTTCGGGCAATGTCGAGCGCACCCTCCAGCGTGGCAGCGCGCCCCTGCCGCAGCCCGGGCGTGCAGACGATTTCCGCTGGCCGCCGGGCTGATTACCTCCCTCAGCGCGGGAGGATGGACGAGCCCATTAGGTTTTCGTCGATCGCTCGTGCCGCCTGACGACCCTCGCGGATCGCCCACACGACAAGGGACTGGCCGCGGCGCATGTCGCCCGCGGCCCAGATCTTCTCGTCCGAGGTGCGGTAGTCGTCCTCGTTGGCCTCGATGTTGCCCCGCTTGGTCATCGCGACGCCCGACTGCTCGATGAGGCCCTTCTCGATCGAACCAGCGAAGCCGATCGCCATAAAGACGAGGTCAGCCGGAAGTACGAACTCGGTTCCGGGAATAGGCTGGCGCTTCGCGTCGACGCGCGCGCAGATGACGCCCGTGACATGGCCCTTCTTGTTGCTTTCCAGGCGCAGAGTTGCGGCCTGGAACTCGCGCTCGGCGCCCTCGGCTTGGCTGGACGAGGTCCGCATCTTGGTCGGCCAATAGGGCCATACGGTCAGCTTGTCCTCGCGCTCCGGCGGGCGCGGCCGGATGTCGAGCTGGGTCACCGAGAGAGCGCCCTGGCGGAAAGCCGTACCTACGCAGTCGGAGGCCGTGTCGCCGCCGCCAATGACGACGACGTTCTTGCCGGCCGCGATGATCGGCAACTCGCCGTTGCCACGCATCGGCTCGTTGCCGACCCGGCGGTTCGACTGGACGAGGTAGGGCATCGCGTAGTGCACGCCCTCGAAGTCCTGGCCGGGGAGCTGAGGGTTACGCGGATCCTCGGCGCCGCCGCAGAAGATCACTGCGTCGAACTCGGCCTTCAGCTCGTTGACCGACTTCGTGACGCCGATATTCTGGTTGTAGTGGAAGACGACGCCCTCGGCCTCCATCTGCTTCACCCGGCGGTCGATGTGCCGCTTCTCCATCTTGAAGTCGGGGATACCGTAGCGCAGCAGGCCACCGGCCTTCGGCTCACGCTCGAAGACGTGCACCTCGTGGCCGACGCGGGCGAGCTGCTGGGCCGCCGCCATACCGGCTGGCCCGGAGCCGACGACGGCCACCCGCTTGCCGGTGCGCTCGCTCGCGGGCTCGGGCTTGACCCAGCCCATGTTCCAGGCTCGGTCGGCGATTGCCTGCTCGATCGTCTTGATGGCTACCGGTTGGTTTTCGAGGTTCAGGGTGCAGGCTTCCTCGCAGGGGGCGGGGCAGACGCGGCCGGTGAACTCGGGGAAGTTGTTGGTGGAATGGAGGTTGCGCGACGCCTCCTCCCAGTCCGACTGGAAGACAAGGTCGTTCCAGTCAGGAATCTGGTTGTGCACCGGGCAGCCGGTCGGGCCGTGGCAGAATGGGATGCCGCAATCCATGCAGCGGGCCGCTTGTTTGGTCAGATCGTGCTCGTCGAGCGGCAGTGTGAATTCGCGGAAATGCCGGATCCGGTCGGCGGCGAGCTGATACTTCTGCTCCTGCCGGTCGAACTCAAGGAAACCCGTGATCTTGCCCATCGATCAGCCCCTGGGCTGGCGCGTCCCGTAACAGCGCTGCCCGCGTCTTCCGTTATCTTGAGAGCGTGACCGGGCGGCAAACCGCCCGGCCTGGCGTTGGTGTCTACTCAGCCGCCACCGGCATCCGCGCCATCTCCATTTCGCGAAGCGCCCGGCGGTACTCCACCGGCATCACCTTCACGAACTTGGTGCGGTAGCTCGCCCACTCGTCCAGGATCGCCTTGGCGCGCGGGCTGCTGGTGTATTTGAGATGGTTGGTGATGAGCTGCGAGAGCCGCTCCTCGTCGTGGCCCGACATGTCGGCGAGGATGTCGACGCGGCCTTTGGTCTCCAGATCGCCGTCCTGGTGGAAGCGGCGCATCAGGTCGTCCTCCTCCTCAACGGGTTCCAGATCCACCATGGAGAGGTTGCAGCGCTTCGAGAACGAGCCGTCCTCGTCGAGCACGTAGGCGATGCCGCCCGACATACCGGCTGCGAAGTTGCGGCCCGTCTCACCGATCGAGACCACGACGCCGCCGGTCATGTACTCGCAGCCATGGTCGCCCATGCCCTCGACCACTGCGATGGCACCTGAGTTACGCACGGCGAAGCGCTCGCCCGCGGCGCCGCGGATGTAGCATTCGCCCGCAATCGCCCCGTAGAGCACTGTGTTGCCCACCATAATGGTACGGCCATCCGGCGACTTAAGCGCTTCGCTCGGGCGGATGATTAGCTTGCCACCCGAGAGACCCTTGCCGACATAGTCATTGCCGTGTCCGGTGAGTTCGATGGTCACGCCGGCTGCCACCCAGGCGCCGAAGCTCTGGCCGGCAGTACCGGAGAGCTTCACTACGATGGTATCATCGGGCAGACCCTCGTGGCCGTGTGCCTTAGCGACGGCACCCGACAGCATCGCTCCTGCCGCGCGGTCGGAGTTACGGATTACGTCCTCGACCACAACCGGCATGCCGGTCTCTATGGCCGATGCCGCCCCCGCAAGCAGCCGTCGGTCGAGCACCGTGTCGATCGGATGGTGCTGGCGCTCGACGTGGCGTATCGCCACCTCGGAGCTGACCTCCGGCCGGTGGAACAGCTTGGTAAAGTCGAGGCCGCGCGCCTTCCAGTGATCGATAGCCTCCTTCTTGTCGAGGAGATCCGAGCGGCCGATAAGATCGTCGAGCTTGGTGAAGCCCATGCCGGCCATTAGCTCTCGCAGCTCCTCGGCAACGAAGAAGAAGTAGTTCACCACGTGCTCGGGTGTGCCTTTGAAGCGCTTGCGTAGCACCGGATCCTGCGTCGCCACGCCGACAGGGCAGGTGTTCAGGTGGCACTTGCGCATCATGATGCACCCCGACGCGATCAGCGGCGCGGTCGAGAAACCGAACTGGTCGGCTCCGAGCAGGGCGGCGATGAGGACGTCGCGGCCGGTTCTGATGCCGCCATCCGCCTGCAGGGCGACGCGGCCGCGCAAGTGGTTAAGCACCAGCGTCTGTTGCGTTTCCGCGAGGCCTGTCTCCCAAGGTCCGCCGGCATGCTTGATGGATGTCAGGGGGGCCGCACCGGTGCCGCCGTCGAAACCCGAGATCGTGATGTGGTCGGCCCGCGCCTTGGCGACGCCCGCCGCCACGGTGCCGACGCCGACCTCCGAGACGAGCTTCACCGAGACGTCGGCCGCCGGGTTCACGTTCTTCAGGTCGAAGATCAGCTGGGCGAGATCCTCGATCGAGTAGATGTCGTGGTGGGGCGGCGGCGAGATCAGGCCGACGCCCGGGGTGGCGTAGCGGACCTTGGCGATCTTGGCGTCGACCTTGTGGCCGGGCAGCTGGCCGCCCTCGCCGGGCTTGGCGCCCTGCGCGACCTTGATCTGCATCATGTCGGCGTTGACGAGGTACTCCGTCGTGACGCCGAAGCGGCCCGAGGCCACCTGCTTGATGGCCGAGCGGCGCGAGCGCCCATCCGGCAGGGGCTTGAAGCGCTCGACCTCCTCGCCGCCCTCGCCCGAGTTCGAGCGGCCGCCGAACGAGTTCAGCGCGATGGCGAGCGTCTCGTGCGCCTCCTTCGAGATGGAGCCGTAGGACATGGCGCCCGTGGCGAAGCGCTTCACGATCTCCGCCGCCGGCTCGACCGCGTCGATCGCGACGGGCTGCCGGCCAAGCTCCTCCGCGGTCTTGATCCGGAAGAGCCCGCGCAGGGTCTTCAGGTGGCTCTCCTGCTCGTTCACGAGCCGCGCGTATTCGCGGTAGCGCTCGGGCAGGTTGAGGCGCACGGCGTGCTGCAGCGTCGCCACCGAGTCCGGGGTCCAGGTATGGGTCTCGCCCCGCAGCCTGTAGGCGTATTCGCCGCCGACATCGAGGGCGTTGCGGTAGATCGGCGCGTCGCCGAAGGCGTCGCGGTGACGGCGCACCGTCTCCTCGGCGACCTCGGCCATGCCGACGCCCTCGATCATCGTCGCCGTGCCGAAGAAGTCCTTCTCGACGAAGGACGAGTTCAGGCCGATCGCGTCGAAGATCTGCGCGCCGCAATAGGACTGGTAGGTGGAAATGCCCATCTTGGACATCACCTTCAGCAGACCCTTATCGATCGACTTGATGTAGCGGTAGATGATCTCGTCATCGACGAGGTCCGGCGGGAACTCGTCCTTCATCGCAAGCAGCGTCTCGAAGGCGAGATAGGGGTTCACCGCCTCGGCGCCGTAGCCGGCGAGGCAGGCGAAGTGGTGCACCTCGCGCGGCTCGCCCGATTCGACCACGAGGCCGACCGAAGTGCGCAGTCCCTTCCGGATCAGGTAGTTGTGCACGGCCGCCGTGGCGAGCAGCGCCGGGATCGGGATCCGGTCCGGACCCACCGCGCGGTCGGTCAGGATGATGATGTTGTAGCCGCCGCGCACCGCCGCCTCGGCGCGGTCGCAGAGGCGGTCGAGCGCCCCCTCCATCGCCGCCGCGCCGGATTCGGCTGGGAAGGTGATGTCGAGCGTCCGGGTGTCGAAGCGGTCCTCGAAATGCGAGATCGAGCGGATCTTCTCCAGGTCGCTGTTCGTCAGGATCGGCTGGCGCACCTCGAGCCTCTTGCGACGCGAGGCCCCCTCCATGTCGAGCAGGTTCGGCCGCGGCCCGATGAACGAGACGAGGCTCATCACGGCCTCCTCACGGATCGGGTCGATCGGCGGGTTCGTCACCTGCGCGAAGTTCTGCTTGAAATAGTTGTAGAGCGGCTTCGGCTTGTCGGAGAGCGCGGGCAGCGGCGTGTCCGTGCCCATCGAGCCGACCGCCTCCTGGCCGGTCACGGCCATGGGCTGCATCAGGAGCTTGAGGTCCTCCTGGGTGTAGCCGAAGGCCTGCTGACGATCGAGCAGGCTCACGTCCGAGCGTGACTCGCGCGGCTGCACCGGACGCAGATCCTCCAGCACGATCTGGCTGTTCTTCAGCCACTCGGCATAGGGATTGGCGGCGGCGAGCTCGCCCTTGATCTCCTCGTCGGAGACGATGCGGCCCTTGGCGAGGTCGATGAGCAGCATGCGTCCGGGCTGAAGACGCCACGACTCGACGATCTTCTCGTCCGGGATCGGCAGGGTGCCGAGCTCGGAGGCGAGCACCACCAAGCCGTCATCGGTGACGATGTAGCGGGCCGGCCGCAGGCCGTTGCGGTCGAGCGTCGCGCCGATCTGGCGGCCGTCGGTGAAGGCGACGGCGGCAGGGCCGTCCCACGGCTCCATCAGGGCGGCGTGATACTCGTAGAAGGCGCGCCGCTCCTCGCTCATCAGCGGGTTGCCGGCCCAGGCCTCGGGGATGAGCATCATCATGGCGTGGGCCAGCGGGTAGCCGCCCATCACCAGGAACTCGAGCGCGTTGTCGAAGCAGGCCGTGTCGGACTGCCCCTCGTAGGAGATCGGCCAGAGCTTCGAGATGTCGTTGCCGAACAGGTCCGAATCGACGCTGGCCTGGCGCGCGGCCATCCAGTTCACGTTGCCGCGCAGCGTGTTGATCTCGCCGTTATGCGCGACCATCCGGTAGGGGTGCGACAGGCGCCAGGTCGGGAAGGTGTTGGTGGCGAAGCGCTGGTGCACGAGGGCGAGCGCCGAGACGAAACGCTCGTCCTTGAGGTCGAGATAGTAGCCGCCGAGCTGGGTCACCAGCACCATGCCCTTGTAGACGATGGTGCGGCTCGACACCGAGACCGGGTAGAACTCCATCAGGCGCTTGTCCTCGCGACCGGCCGCGTAGACCTTGCCGGAGATCACCTTGCGCGCCACGTAGACGCGGCGCTCGAAGGCATCGTCGTCGGTGATGCTGGCGGGACGGCCGATGAAGACCTGACGATGATGCGGCTCGGATTCGAGCACGGCCTTGCCGAGATCGGCCGAATCGACCGGCACGTCGCGCCAGCCGAGCAGCGACAGGCCCTCGTCGGCGAGCGACTTCGCGATGATGTCCTCGATGATCTGGCGCGGCTCGTCCGCCTTGGGCAGGAAGAGCTGGCCGATGGCGTACTGGCCGGCCGGCGGCAGCTCGAAGCCGAGGCGCGAGCACTCCTCCGCGAAGAAGGCGTGCGGGATCTGGGTGAGGATGCCGCAGCCGTCGCCCATCTTCGGATCGGCGCCGACGGCCCCACGATGGTCGAGATTCTCCAGGATCTTGAGACCCTGCTCGACGATCGAATGGCTGCGGCGGTCGCGCATGTCGGCGATGAAGCCGACGCCGCAGGCGTCGCGCTCGCGGCCCGGATGATAGGCGCCCTGCGCCGCCGGCAGGGCCGGATCGCGCACGATCAGCGGCGCGGGGCCGCCACGCGGCGCCGGGGCGGAATTCGCGTTGCCGGAAGCTGCCATGCCCGACTCTTTCCTCACGTTCACCACGACCATCCGCGCCGCCACGCTCGGCGTGCGAGCATGTTTCGTGCCCGTCCATCAACCGATGCCGGGCTGTCAATTCGTCTCATCGGGTGAGGCCGGGTCTTCCCCAGGGGGAAGCGCCCGCCGCCCGCGGGCTCGCCGCCGGCCCTTGATGTCAGCTGGCGCGGGCCTGGACCGCCGCTTCGGCGATCGGCAGCCGTCGTTTTTTAGACGCCGCCGCGCGCATCGGGCGAGATCCCTGCCTTGGAAATGGGCGGCCGGATCGGCTGCCCCTGCTGACGTAAATGGGACAGGCGTACTGTCCTAATGCTGGAAAGTGACAGATTTCAAGGTTTCCAGCAAGAGGCGTTCCGCAGCGCCGGGCGGCGACCTCCGGACGCGGCCGCCGCGCCGAGGCCGGGCCGATGGCTGGCCCGCTCTCCGGCCCGGCCAAGTCCCCGCAATCTCGCCAGAATCATGCCGTCTAACCCGAGCTGCCGAGCACAAGCGGCATGCGGGCAATGCACCTGCCGGCGCGGTTCCGGACCAGCGTATCGGGTTCCGGAACCGCGCCTTCCGCGGGCATCGGCGGAGCGAGACATCTCGGGACACGCATGAACACAGGCAGGCAGGCGAGCCGGCGAATCGCGCGAGAGGCCGTCACCAGGGCGCATCCGCGGGCACGGCATCTCCGCGCGGCTGCCGCCGCCGCCCTTCTGGCCGGTCTGGCCCAGATCGGCCTCGCCGGGGCGAGCCGGGCGCAGGGCGTCTTCGACGACGACATCCTGCCGCCGCGGGCGGTGGCCTGGCGGCTCGCCGACCGCGGCTTCACCGGAATCGGTCGCCCCCGCTTCGACGGACGCGCCTACGTGGTCGAGGCGTTCAGTCCGGCTGGGGCGCGCCTGCGCCTCTTCGTCGATCCCGAGGACGGCGAGATCCTGTCGCGGCAGCGGCTCGACGCGCCGGTCGAGATGGCCCGCCCGCGCCCGGCCGCGCCGGGCTACGGCTGGACCGAGGAGGACGAGATGCGCGGACGCGGCCGGGTCGCCGAGCGCCTGGTGCCGCCCGCCGATATTCCGAATGCCGCGCGCGTCGGCGTCTCTCCGCCGCGCGGCCTCGCGCCGGCCACGCTGCCCGCTCCGGCCACCGTCCCGGAGCCCGGCCGCCGCGATGCCGGACCCGCCGCCAACCCCGGGGGCAATCCCTACGGGCTGAACCCCGATGCCGGCAGGGGCACGCCCGCGCCGCGCAAGGTCGCGCGCGTGGCGCCCGCCCCCGACCTGCGCCCGGCCGAGGCCAAGCCCCCGCTCCGCAACGCCCCGGAGGCGCCGAAGCCCGCCGCTGCGCGCAAATCCCCGGTGGATGCCAAGGCCGATGCCCCGAAGGCGCCGGAGGCGGCCAAGCCTGCCGAGGCGAAGCTCCCGGAGGCGCGGCCTACCGAGACGGAACCCGTGGAAGCAAAGGCCGCCGAGGCGAAGCCAGCCGCGCAGGAATGGAAGGACCCGCCCGAGGGACGGCGCAACGTCCGCGTCATCGGCGGCGCCACCGTCGTGCCCGGCACCGTCGAGAAGGACGGCGCTACGGCGCAGTGATCCGGCAACGCCCGCTCAACGGAGAGCGGACCTCTCCGCGCCCGTTCGGCAGCGCGATCGCATCGGGACGCCCTGTCGCCGAGCTGGGGCGAAGCGGGCTCTCTGTGAGGCTCAGGCCCCTCTCCCGAACGGAAGAGGAGGCCTGAGCCTCGCTTGCAACCGAACGATGATCGGGGGCGGCGCCGCGGCGCAGTCGCCGTCCTGGGGCTTCTCGAACGGATCGCGCGGGCACGTTTCACGCAAGCCGATCCTCTTCCCGGACTCGTCCTGTGGTGCCGGCGCGGAGCGGAGGCCTCCAGGGATCGCGGAGCCTGCTTGAGGCCTCCTCCGAGGCTCGGCTGGCGCCTCGCGCCTCAGGATGAGGGGCATCAGTGGGACGAGCCGAGTCTCCGCCTGAGAATCGGCGAATCCGGTCCGATCGAGCCTCAGGCGGTCAGGCGCTCGCCCCCGCAGAAGCTCGTCAGCGTGTCGGAGCGGGCGATGGCGCAGAGCGTCATGCCGTGCATGCGCGCCCGCGCCAGGGCGAGGGAGGTCGGCGCCGAGATCGCGACGATCACCGCCGCGCCGAGACGCGCGGTCTTCTCCACCATCTCGAACGAGCATCGGCTGGTGATCACGGCGAAGCCGGAGGCCGGGTCCCGACCCTCCCGGATCAGGGCGCCGATCAGCTTGTCCAGGGCGTTGTGGCGGCCGACATCCTCGCGCACGGCCACGAGCGCGCCGTCGAGATCCGCCCAGGCGGCGGCGTGGACCGCCCGGGTCTCCCGGTTGAGCGTCTGGGCGTCCGACAGGGCCGCGAGCGCGCGGGCGATGGCCCGGAGCGAGACGCGCAGGTCCGGCGCGCCGCGGGTCTCGGCGGTGGGCAGGGCGGCGAGGTCGTCGATGCCGCAGACCCCGCAGCCGGTGCGCCCGCTGATCGCGCGCTTGCGGGCGAGGTGCTCGCGCAGCCGGCCCGGCACGAGGTCGACGAGAACGCGCAGGCCCTCCTCGGCCTCCTCGACGGCGACGCCGCGGATCTCGTCGGCGGATTCGACGATGCCCTCGGTCAGGCTGAAGCCGTAGGCGAAATCGGCGAGGTCCGCCGGGGTCGTCATCATCACGGCGTAGGGGACGCTGCCGTAGACGAGGTTCACCGGCATCTCGACGGCCAGCGCGCGGGCCTCCTCACGCGGCGGCGCCTCGTCGTAGGCGAGGATCCGGGTCGGCACGCGGATCGCCGTGGGCGGCCCGTTCGGCCGGTCGGATCTGTCTGGGTCGGTCGCGGGCATCGGTGGCTTGCCGGGTGCGCGGGAAGGTGCGGGCGAACCCTTGATATAGCAGCGGCGCGGCGATCACGCCCGCGGGGCCGCGACGTTGCGCCGCCGGACCGTCGCTTTCCTGCCGCTTGCAGGCCGAGAAAGCGCGCCATGCGACGCTTGTACGGTTGCGCCTTGCACGTCCATGTGATCTGACACCGCGATCGGAAAGCCCTGGCCCGACGGCCGGCCTTCCGCGGGGTCGGCCGCGTCAGAAAGCCCACGTCGATGGGTCGCGGCGCGGTCAGAATAACAGTCTCCAAGGGGAGCAGGCGAGAGACACATGCGGACGGCGCGGACGAAAACACCATTCTTGTCAGGGGTGGCCGCGTTCGGCGCCCTCCTCGTCACGTCGGCACAGACGCTCGCCGCCGGTATCGGACAGCCGGTGCCGTGGCAGATGGACCGTCAGGTGGCGGTCACCGAGAATGCCCGGGACATCCACAATTTCGAGATCGGCCTGCACTGGCTCTCGCTCGCCATCTCGCTCTTCGTGCTGGCCCTGATCCTGTGGTGCGTGTTCCGCTTCAGCGAGAAGCGGAACCCGACGCCCTCGAAGACCACCCACAACACCGCCATCGAGGTGGCCTGGACGATCGTCCCGGTCCTCATCCTGGTCGCCGTGGCGATCCCCTCCTTCCGCCTGCTGCGCACGCAGCTCTCCGACCCGAAGGCCGACGTGACGGTCAAGGTGATCGGTCACGCCTGGTACTGGTCCTACGAGTACCCGCAGACCGACCAGGGCGGCGGCTTCACCTTCGATGCCAACCTGGACGAGGACAAGCAGCCGAAGCTGCTGGCCACCGACAACGACATGGTCGTCCCGGTGAACAAGATCGTGAAGATCCAGGTCACCTCGACCGACGTGCTGCATTCCTGGGCGCTGCCGTCCTTCGGCTTCAAGATCGACGCCGTGTCGGGCCGCCTGAACCAGTTCTGGTTCAAGGCCGAGCGGGAGGGCACCTATCACGGCCAGTGCTCGGAGCTCTGCGGCCAGCGCCACGCCTACATGCCGATCACGGTGCGCGTGGTCAGCGACGAGGCCTACGCGCAGTGGCTGACCGAGGCCAAGACGAAGTACGCCCGCATCGACGACGGCGCGAAGTTCGCCGACGCCCGCTGACGGACAAGCCTGCGCGGGGCCGCGGGGCCCCGCCCTTTCGCGAGATCAGACAGACCTAACGCCTAAGGTTCTCATCCATGGCCACAGCCGCAGCACATGCGGGGCATGACGCCCACCACGACCACAAGCCAAGCTTCTTCGCCCGCTGGTTCCTGTCCACGAACCACAAGGACATCGGCACCCTCTACCTGCTCTTCGCCTTCTGCGCGGGCATGGTGGGCGCGTTCCTCTCGTTCGGCATCCGGATGGAGATGGAGGAGCCGGGGCTCCAGTACTTCTCCAACCCGCAGACCTACAACGTGTTCGTCACCGGGCACGGCCTCATCATGGTGTTCTTCATGGTGATGCCGGCCCTCATCGGCGGCTTCGGCAACTGGTTCGTGCCGCTGATGATCGGCGCGCCGGACATGGCGTTCCCGCGCATGAACAATATCTCGTTCTGGCTGACGGTGGCGGGCTTCATGAGCCTCGTCTGCTCCCTCTTCGTCGAGGGCGCGCCGGGCGCATCGGGCGCGGGCACGGGCTGGACCGTCTATCCGCCGCTCTCGGCCGCCGGCCATCCCGGCCCCGCCGTCGACTTCGCGATCTTCGCCCTGCACCTCTCGGGCGCGGGCTCGATCCTCGGCGCGATCAACTTCATCACCACGATCCTGAACATGCGCGCCCCCGGCATGACGCTGCACAAGATGCCGCTCTTCGCCTGGGCCGAGCTCGTCACCGCCTTCCTGCTGCTCCTCTCGCTCCCGGTTCTCGCCGGCGCGATCACGATGCTGCTCACCGACCGCAACTTCGGCACCACCTTCTTCGACCCGGCCGGCGGCGGCGACCCGATCCTGTGGCAGCACCTGTTCTGGTTCTTCGGTCACCCCGAAGTCTACATCATGATCCTGCCGGCCTTCGGCATCGTGTCGCACATCATCGCCACCTTCTCGCGCAAGCCGGTCTTCGGCTACCTCGCGATGGCCTACGCGATGGTCGCGATCGGCGTCGTCGGCTTCGTCGTGTGGGCCCACCACATGTACACGGTCGGTCTCTCGCTGCAGACGCAGTCCTACTTCGTCTTCGCGACCATGGTGATCGCGGTCCCCACCGGCGTGAAGATCTTCTCCTGGATCGCCACGATGTGGGGCGGCTCGATCCGCTTCACCGCCGCGATGCACTGGGCGGTCGGCTTCATCTTCCTCTTCACCGTCGGCGGCGTGACCGGCGTGGTGCTGGCGAACTCGGCCGTCGACAAGTACCTGCACGACACCTACTACGTCGTCGCGCACTTCCACTACGTGCTCTCGCTCGGCGCCGTGTTCATCATCTTTGCCGGGATCTACTACTGGTTCCCGAAGATGACCGGCCACATGATCCCCGAATGGGCCGGCAAGCTGCACTTCTGGCTGGCCTTCATCGGCGCGAACGTCCTGTTCTTCCCGATGCACTTCCTCGGTCTCGCCGGCATGCCGCGCCGCTACGCCGACTATCCGGAGGCCTTCGCCGGCTGGCACAAGGTCTCGACCTATGGCGGCCACATCTTCGCGCTCGGCATGTTCGTCTTCGTGATCGGCGTGATCCTGGCCTTCCGCTCGAAGGAGCGGGCCGCGGACAACCCGTGGGGCGAGGGTGCGACGACGCTGGAATGGACCCTGTCCTCGCCGCCGCCCTTCCACCAGTTCGAGACGCTGCCCCGCATCGTCGACGAGCCGGGCCACCACTGAAGCCTGCGGGCCCGGGGATCGCCCCGGGCCCGGCGGGGACCGCCCTGACGCGGTCCCCGCCCTTCCCCGGAGGCCGCAAGCAGCGGCCTCCCGGAAAGGGCGAACCAGCCGGGTGCGAGCAGGGGCAGGAGCCCCCAAGCACCTGGAATCATTCCGATTCGCCTCTTGCGCCGCCCTGCGGGGCGGACGGCCCGAGCCAGTGATGCCGATGACGAGTCTGACGAACGCCATCCCCGCGCAGCCCGCCCCCCTCGCCCCCGCCGTGGGCGGCGACGTGCCGGACTACTTCGCCCTGCTGAAGCCGCGCGTGATGGTGCTCGTCATCTTCACCGCGCTCGTCGGCATGGTGGTGTCGCACGGCCACGTCTCGCCGGTGATCGCGGCGATCTCGCTCCTGATGATCGCCGTGGGCGCCGGCGCCTCGGGCTGCCTCAACATGTGGTGGGATGCCGATATCGACGCGGTGATGACCCGCACCGCCAAGCGCCCGATCCCGGACGGGCGCATCCGCCCCGAGGAGGCCCTCGCCTTCGGCCTCGTCCTGTCGGTCGGCTCGGTGCTGATCCTCGGCCTCGCGGCGAACTGGCTCGCCGCCGGGCTCCTCGCCTTCACCATCGTGTTCTACGCGGTGATCTACTCGATGTGGCTGAAGCGCGCGACCGCGCAGAACATCGTCATCGGCGGCGCCGCCGGCGCCCTCCCCCCGGTGATCGGGCAGGCGGTGGTCTCGGGCAGCGTCGGCATCGAGTCGCTGGTGCTCTTCGCCATCATCTTCATCTGGACCCCGCCGCATTTCTGGGCGCTCGCCCTGGTCAAGGCCGGCGAATACGCCAAGGCCGGGATCCCGATGATGCCGAACGTCGCCGGCCCCGCCTCCACGCGCCGCCAGATCGTCTACTACACCCTGCTCCTCGCCCCCCTCGGCCTCGCTCCGGTCGCGCTCGGCTTCGGCGGCCTGATCTACGCGGTGGTCGGCGTGCTCGGCGGCATCGGCATGCTCGCCTTCAGCATCCAGGTTCTGCGCAACCGCGAGGGCGAGGCCGAGAAGCGCGCGGCGATGGGCATGTTCGCCTTCTCGATCCTCTACCTGTTCCTGCTCTTCGCCGCCCTGCTCGCCGAGCAGGGCCTGGGCCTGTACCGGCCGCTGGTGGCCTGATTGATCGTGATGCAAGATCCCAAGGTCGAGTACCGTCCCCTGACCCCCGAGGAGGAGGCGCGCCGCCGCAAGCGCTCCGTGGCGATCGCCCTCGCCCTCGGCGCGATGGTGCTCCTGTTCTTCGTGCTGACCATCGCCAAGCTCGGACCGCAGGTCCTGAGCCGTCCGCTCTGATCCGATGACGCAGACGCCCCCCAATCCCGCCCGGAACGCGAGCCGCACGGCGCTGGCCTGCGCTGGCTTCGCCTTCGGCATGCTCGGCCTCGCCTTCGCCTCGGCGCCGCTCTACGACGCCTTCTGCAAGGCGACGGGGTATGACGGCACGCCGCGCCAGGGCGCCGCTCCGGCGGCGGTCGCGGCGCAGGCGGGCGACGCGATGCTCGTCCATTTCGACACGAACGTCGCGCCGGGGCTGCCCTGGAAGTTCCGTGCCGAGACCCGCGGCGTCGAAGCGAAGCTCGGCGAGACGCAGACCGTCTTCTTCAAGGTGCGCAACACGGCCTCGGTGCCGACCACCGGCATCGCCACCTTCAACGTGCAGCCCGGCCTGATGGGCGGCTACTTCGTGAAGGTCGAGTGCTTCTGCTTCAAGGAGCAGACGCTGCAGCCGGGTGAGACCATCGACGTGCCGGTCGTCTTCTACGTCGACCCGGCGCTGCGCACCGATTCGAACACCGCGCATCTCTCCGAGATGACGCTGTCCTACACCTACTTCGCCTCGAAGAACGGCCAGCCGGTCACCGCCGCGCTGACTCAGCAGGGCGACGGGACGGGACGGCGGGATTTCTGAAGGGCCAAGCGTGACAACAGCCGCACCCGTCCAGTATGGGTGCGCGAGACGGGCTCGACGGGGCGGATAGGCCCCGCGACGGATGGGGATAGGGGCCTGCCGGCGGCGACGACGGCGGCCCGGAAGGGGTCAGGAGAAACGTTCAGATGGCCGAGGCGCACGCCAAGAATCACGACTACCACATCCTGAATCCCAGCCCGTGGCCGCTGCTCGGCGCCATGTCGGGCTTCGTGATGACGACGGGCGCCGTCTTCTGGATGAAGAGCCTGCAGTTCGGCACGCTGACGCCCGGCCCCTACGTCTTCGGCGCGGGCCTGCTCGGCGTGCTCTACACCATGTTCTCCTGGTGGCGGGACGTGGTGCACGAGGCCAATTCCGGCGACCATACCCGCGTGGTGCAGCTTCACCACCGCTACGGCATGATGATGTTCATCGCCTCCGAGGTGATGTTCTTCGTGGCGTGGTTCTGGGCCTATTTCGAGGCGGCGCTCTACACCGCCGACCCGATCCAGGTCTCGCGCGTCGAGTTCACCGGCGGCGTCTGGCCGCCCAAGGGCATCGAGGCCTTCGATCCCTGGCACCTGCCGCTGCTCAACACGCTGATCCTGCTCACGTCTGGCACGACCATCACCTGGGCGCACCATGCCCTGCTGCATGGCGACCGGAAGGGCCTGAAATACGGCCTGTGGCTGACCGTGATCCTCGGCGTCCTGTTCACCGCCTGCCAGGCCTACGAGTACCACCACGCCGCCTTCGGCTTCTCGGGCAGCATCTACTCGTCGACCTTCTTCATGGCGACGGGCTTCCACGGCGCCCACGTTATCATCGGCACGATCTTCCTCGCGATCTGCCTGTACCGGGCCTATCTCGGCCAGTTCACCATCCAGCAGCATCTCGGCTTCGAGTTCGCGGCTTGGTACTGGCACTTCGTCGACGTGGTGTGGCTGTTCCTGTTCGCCGCGATCTACGTCTGGGGCTCGGGCGTCGGCCACGGCGCCCACTGACCGGGGCGCCCTCCGCCTGTTGCATGGCGGCAATGCCAAGGGCGGCTTCGGCCGCCCTTTTTCGTGCGCGATCGTCCCCGACCGACCATATGGCGGGAGCGGGGGCAGCCGAAGGATGGATATGTTGGACCACCGTTACCAGACGCCGGACCCGATCCCGACGGGCCTGCGCGGGCGCTGCCCGCGTTGCGGCGAGGGCCATCTGTTCAAGGGCTTCCTTAGCCTGCGTCCGTCCTGCGAGGACTGTCAGCTCGACTATGCGAGCTTCGATTCGGCGGACGGGCCGGCCTTCTTCGTGATGTCGATCGTCGGCGTCGTCGTGGTCGGTCTCGCCCTCTGGATGGAGATCACCTACGAGCCGCCGATCTGGGTCCATGCCCTCGTCGCGGCCAGCCTCTCGATCGGGCTCAGCTTGGCGCTCGTCCGGCCGTTGAAGGGCATGCTGATCGCCCTGCAATATGCCAACAAGGCCGAGCAGGGGCGTTTCGAGCGGTGAGTCCGGACGCTGCCGGGACGGTCCGGCCCGAAGGCTGGCGCGGCCTCCTCGCGCCCGGCCTGTCGGCCCTGGTGGCGCTGGCCATCCTTCTCGGCCTCGGGACGTGGCAGATCGCGCGCAAGTCCGAAAAGGAGGCGTTGATCGGCCGCATTATCGAGCGCTCCCGCGCCGCGCCGGTTGCGCCTCCCGAGCCCGCCGCCTGGGACCCGGCCCGCGACGAGTTCCGGCACGTGCGCGCCGCCGGCCGGTTCGAGAACGACGCGGAGACCCTGGTCCACGGCCTCGCGCCGGGGGACACGCCCGGCCGCGCCCTGCAGGGCTATTACGTCATCACGCCGTTCCGGCGCGCGGAGGGCGGGACGGTCCTGGTCAATCGCGGATTCGTGCCGACCGAGCTGAAGGCACAGGAAGACCGCCGCGACGGCCTTGTCTCGGGCGACACCACGGTCACCGGGATCCTGCGCGCCAGCGAGGCCCGCGCGATGTTCGTGCCTGCCCCCGATCCGAAGCGCGGCGAGTGGTTCAACCGGGACATCGCGGGCATCGCTGAGGCACGCGGGCTCGGCGACGTAGCACCCTATCTGATCGAGGCGGATGCGGTCCCCGGCGCGAAGACCTGGCCGAGGGGCGGGCAGCTCCGCGTCGACCTGCCGAACAACCATCTCCAATACGCCTTCACGTGGTTCGGGATCGCCGCCTGCCTCGTCGGCGTCTTCACGGTCTTCGCCTGGCGTCGCCTGCACGGCCTGACCTGAATGGCACCGGATCCGGGTTCCGCCTGATCCAGGCGGAACCCGGATCGGCAAGCCTGGGCGGCGCTCGCGCGACGTCGACATCCGCGATCCCGAAGGGATCGGCCGGCTCAGGTCGTGGGGATCGGATCAGACGCTTGCCGTCGGTGTCCGGCGCCATACACTGGTTTCGTCGCGGCTCCGGTCCCGCGGCGGAGTGATCCCGATGCGCGCGCGCCTCGCTCTTCTCTTCGTCCTCATGGCCGGTCCGGTCCTCGCCGATGACGGCGCCCGCGAGGCGGCCCGCGCCGCGATCAGCCGGCAGGCCGAGGCCCTTGCCCGGGACGATGCCGAGGCCGCCTATGCGCAGGCCGCCCCCGCCATCCGCGGTCTGTTCCCCACGGCGGAGATCTTCATCGGCATGGTGCGGTCGAACTACCGGCCGATCTACCGCCACCGCAGCTTCGTCTTCGGGCCGGTGCAGGAGCGGGGCGAGGCCGGCCTCTCGCAGGAGGTCGCGATCCAGGACGAGTACGGTGTCGATTGGACCGCCGATTATTCGGTCGAGCGACAGGCGGATGGTGCCTGGCGGATTACCGGCTGCCGCCTCTCGAAGGCACCCGGAACGAATCTCTAGAGCACGCGCCGATTGGATTGCCCCGCAATCCAATCGGATCACGCGTTCTCTATCACTGGGTTAGAGACGGATTCACCGATCAGGTTGAAGCAACCTGATCGGATCCGGCTCTAGGCGGCGCCGGAGCCCGGAACGCCGAGGGCGGGCAGGTGCCGCACCATCCGGCTGTGGTGCCGGCGCAACAGCGCGAATCGAAGGTGCCGGCCCGAGCGGCGCGCACGGATCGACGGCTTTCGTATCGCGTTTGCGTCGCGTGACCCCATGGAGGCCGCAGCCGAAAATGGCATTCGACGCCGAGTTCCCGAATGTCGGCCGGATCCGCAAGGCGGCGGCCGGACAGGTTCCGGATCGACGCAGTGACGTCGGAGCGGCTCCGGACGCACGTCCCGTCCGAGCCCGCACCGGGGAGCGCCGCGCACCGGTCGACGGACGGATCTGGTATATCGAGGACACGCCGGATGCGGTTCTGCATCGGCTGAGCCGCCGCGACGGCCGGGCTGGACCGCGGCCCTGATCCGGTCGCCCGCGGGTTTCGACACGGCCGCGGGCATCGTGTAGAGGGAGCGCCTTCCCCGGAGGCCCTTGTGCTGCACGTCTCGACCCGCGGCGACGCCGCGCCGCTCTCGTTCTCGGATGCCCTTCTCGCCGGCCTCGCCCGCGACGGCGGCCTCTACCTGCCCGAGAGCTGGCCGGTGATTCCGAAAGGCGAGATCGCCGCGCTCGCGGGCGCCCGCTACGCCGATGCGGCCAAGCGCGTGCTGCGCCCCCTGGTCGACGGCGAGATCGCCGATGCCGATCTCGATGCGATGATCGAGGCGGCCTATGCCGGCTTCCGCCACGACGCCGTCTGCCCGCTGACCCAGCTCGGCGACAACCTGTTCCTGCTCGAACTCTTCCACGGCCCGACGCTCGCCTTCAAGGATGTGGCGATGCAGCTCCTCGGGCGGCTGATGGACCACGTGCTGCGCAAGCGCGGCGCCCGCGCCACCATCGTGGGCGCCACCTCGGGCGATACCGGCTCCGCCGCGGTCGAGGCCTTCCGCGGGCTCGATCAGGTCGACATCTTCATCCTCTATCCGCACGGCCGGGTCTCCGAGGTCCAGCGCCGGCAGATGACCTCGGTCGATGCGGGCAACGTGCACGCGCTCGCGGTCGACGGCACGTTCGACGATTGCCAGAACATCGTCAAAGCCCTGTTCCAGCACGCCGATTTCGCCGATGCTGTGCGGCTCTCGGGCGTCAACTCGATCAACTGGGCCCGCGTCGCCGCGCAGGTGGTCTATTACTTCACCAGCGCCGTGGCGCTCGGCGCGCCCCACCGGCCGGTCTCCTTCGCGGTGCCGACCGGCAATTTCGGCGACATCCTCGCCGGCTGGGTCGCCAAGCGCATGGGGCTGCCCGTCGAGCGGCTGATGATCGGCACCAACGCCAACGACATCCTGGTGCGCACCCTGGAGCACGGTGCCTACGAGCTGCAGGGCGTCGTGCCGACGACCTCGCCGTCGATGGACATCCAGATCTCCTCGAATTTCGAGCGCCTCCTGTTCGAGGCGCTCGGGCGCGACGCGGCCTCGATCCGCCGGCTGATGGCCGGACTGAAGCAGTCGGGCGGCTTCCGCCTGGACGAGGCTGTGCTCGCCACCGTCCGGTCCGAGTTCGACGCGGTCGCCGTGCCCGAGCCGGACGTGATGGACGAGATCCGCGCGACCCATGCGGGGACCGGGATCGTGCTCGATCCGCACAGCGCCATCGGCGTCCGCGCCGCGCGGCGGCTGCTGGAGAAGGACCCGCGCACGCCGGTGGTGGCCCTCGCCACCGCCCATCCGGCGAAGTTTCCCGACGCGGTCGCCCAGGCGACCGGCGGCGGCCGTCCCGCCCTGCCGCCGCACCTCGCCGACCTGATGGAGCGGCCCGAGCGCGTCACCCGCGTGGCGAACGACCAGGCCGCGATCGAGACGCTGATCCGCGCGCGGGCTCGAATCACGAGGGGCGCATGAACCAGCATTTCGCCACGCACGGCGCCTCGCCCTCCCTGCGCGTCACCCGGCTCGACAACGGGCTGACGGTGGCGACCGAGGCGATGCCCGGCGTCGCCACCGCGACGCTCGGCGTCTGGGTCGGCGCCGGCTCCCGGCACGAGCGGGCCGAAGAGAGCGGCCTCAGCCACCTCATCGAGCACATGGCCTTCAAGGGCACGCGCACGCGCTCGGCCCGGGCCATCGCCGAGGACATCGAGAATGTCGGCGGCGAGATCAACGCCGCGACCTCGGCCGAGGGCACCAGCTACACCGCGCGGGTGCTCGGCGAGGATGTCGGCGTCGCCCTCGACGTGATCGGCGACATCCTCACGCACTCCGTCTTCGATGCGGGCGAGCTCGCCCGCGAGAAGAGCGTGATCCTCCAGGAATACGCCGCCGTCGAGGATACGCCCGACGACGTGGTCTACGACGCCTTCATCGAGTCGGCCTTCCCGGGCCAGCCGATCGGCCGGCCGATCCTCGGGCGGCCGGACACGATCAAGAGCTTCGACGAGCCGGCGATCCGCGCCTATCTCGCCCGCGAATACACGGCCGACCGCTTCGTGGTGGCCGCGGCCGGCGCCGTCGAGCACGAGGCGATCGTCGCGGCGGCCGGGCGGCATTTCGGCGCCATGCCCGCCGCCACCGCCCCCGAGGCCGTGCCGGGCGTCTATGGCGGCGGCGAGCGGCGCATGCCGCGCAAGCTCGAGCAGGCGAACCTCGTCCTCGGCCTGCCGGGCCTCTCCTTCCGCGACGACGGCTACTACGCCCTCCACATGTTCGCGCAGGTGCTCGGCGGCGGCCTGACCTCGCGGCTCTGGCAGGAGGTCCGCGAGACCCGCGGCCTCGCCTACGAGATCCAGGCCTTCCACTGGCCCTTCTCCGATTGCGGCCTGTTCGGCATCGGCGCCGGGACCTCGGGCGGCGACCTCGCCGAGCTCACCGACGTGACCCTCGACGCCCTGGTCCGCGCGACGCGGGACATCGCGTCCGAGGAGATCGCCCGGGCCAAGGCGCAGCTCAAGCTGTCCCTGCTCGGCGCCCTGGAGACGCCGGGCGGGCGCATCGAGCGCAACGCCCGCCAGATCCTCGCCTGGGGCCGCGTCATCCCCGCCGCCGACGTGATCGCGAAGGTCGACGCCGTCACGGTCGAGGCGGTGCGCGAGGCGGGCGCGCGCCTGCTCGCCGGCCCGCCGACGCTCGCCGCGATCGGCCCGATCAGCAAGCTGCCGCCCCTCGACCGCATCGCCGGGCGCCTGCGCGCCGCCTGATCCGGCGGCGTCAACTTGATTTGGCCGCAAACGGGGACGATGCCCCGGACAAGCGGCCGGCAGGAAGCGGTGGGCGCCCGCATGCCCGTCGGATCCGCCGGGTTGCTCCCCATCGGGGGCGCCTTTACCACTGCCTTGCACCTGAGCCGTTCACGCGCTCGAACGCCCGGCCGGAACCCTCCTCCGTTGCGCATCCTCGCCTTCTTCCTCGCCTGTCTCGTCTGCGGCCTGGTGGCGAGCCGGCCCGCGGACGCGGTCGAGGCGGTGCGGGTCACCCTCGACAGCCCGGTCATCGACCTGACGCCCGCGATCGAGCGCTACCGCTCGGACGGCGACCTCATCCAGATCTCGACCGCGCCCGGCAAGGACGGCATCGTCCGCCGCATCGTGGTCAAGGCGCGCGACGCCGGGGCGCGGCCGGACTGGATGGTCTTCGCCCTCACCAACGACACCGACGAGCAGATCGACCGCATCCTGGTGGCGCCGCATTTCCGGCTGGTCGATTCCGGCGTGGTCTGGCCCGATCTCGGCGGCTCGCGCATCGCCGCGATCACCGCGAGCCAGGGCATTCGCCCCGAGCGCGACGAGAACCCGGAAGCCGACCAGTTCGTCATCACCCTCGATCCCGGCACCACCGTCACCTACGTGGCGGAGCTGCGCGGCCCCAACATCCCGCAGGTCCATCTCTGGGACCAGGACGCCTACCGCAAGAAGGCCGCCGGCCTGACGCTCTACAAGGGCATCATCATCGGCATCGCCGGGCTGCTCGCCCTGTTCCTGACCATCGTCTTCGTGGTGAAGGGGGCGATCATCTTCCCCGCCGCGGCGGCGCTCGCCTGGGCGGTGCTCGCCTATGCCTGCATCGATTTCGGCTTCCTGCAGCGGGTCTTCACCGTCACGGAACTGGCCGAGCGGGTCTACCGCGCCTCCGCCGAGGCGGTGCTCGGCGCGACGCTCCTGGTCTTCCTGTTCGCCTATCTGAACCTCTCCCGCTGGCACGTGCGCTACAGCCACGTCGCCTTCTTCTGGCTGGCCTTCCTCGCGGGCCTCGTCGGGCTCGCGGTGTTCGATCCGCCGGTGGCGGCGGGCGTCGCGCGGATCTCCATCGCGGCGGTCGCCGGGGTCGGGCTGCTGCTCATCGTCTATCTCGCGGCCCATAACGGCTACGACCGGGCGATCCTGCTGGTGCCGACCTGGACCCTCCTCGTCGTCTGGGTGGCGGCCGCGGGCTTCGCGGTGACCGGCCAGATCGGCAGCGAACTGGTCCAGCCGGCCCTGATCGGCGGCCTCGTCCTCATCGTCATGCTGATCGGCTTCACGGTGATGCAGCACGCCTTCGCGGGCGGCGGCCTCTCGCACGCCCTGGTCTCGGATACCGAGCGCCGCGCCCTCGCCCTCACCGGGGCTGGCGACGTGGTGTTCGACTGGGACGTGCCGGGCGACCGGGTCTTCGCCGGCCAGGAGATCGAGAGCCAGCTCGGCCTCGCCCGCGGCGCCCTCGAGGGGCCGGCGGCGAACTGGCTGCAGCTCCTCCACCCCTTCGACGTGGAGCGCTACTCGGCCGCCCTCGACACGGTGATCGAGGAGCGGCGCGGGCGCATCGTCCACGATTTCCGCCTGCGCGCGTCGAGCGGGGCCTATTACTGGTACCGGCTCAAGGCGCGTCCGGTGATCGGCTCGGACGGCGAGGTGGTCCGCGTGGTCGGCACCATCGCCGACGTCACCGAGTTGAAGACCGCCGAGGAGCGCCTCCTGCACGACGCCGTGCACGACAGCCTCACCGGCCTGCCGAACCGCGAGCTGTTCGGCGACCGCCTCGACGCGGCGCTCGCCTTCGCGAGCCAGGACGCCCGCCTGAAGCCCACCGTGATCGTCCTCGACATCGACCGCTTCAAGGGCATCAACGACGCGATCGGGCTCTCGGCCGGCGACTCGATCCTGCTCACGCTCTCGCGCCGTCTCGGCCGCCTCCTGCGCCCGCAGGACACCCTCGCCCGGGTCGCCGGCGACGAGTTCGCCGTGATCCTGCTCTCCGAGCGCGACCCCGACCGGGTGCTCGCCTTCGTCGAGATGATCCGGCGCGCCATCGCCACGCCGATCACCTATGCCGACCGCGAGATCTTCCTCACCGTCTCGATCGGTCTCGCCCTCTACGAGACCGGTGCGCAGGTGAAGCGGGACGACGTCTTCAAGAACGCCGAGACCGCGATGATTCAGGCCAAGCGCGGCGGTGGCGATCGCATCGAGGTCTTCCGCGCCCATATGCGCGCCGAGCGCTCGGACCGCCTGATGCTCGAAGGGGATCTGCGCCGCGCGCTCGAGCGCAACGAGATCAAGGTCCTGTTTCAGCCGATCGTGCGGCTCGAGGACCGCACCGTCGCAGGCTTCCAGACGGTTCTGCGCTGGGACCATCCCAAGCTCGGGCGCATCCCGGCATCGACCTTCATGCCGGTTGCCGAGGAGAGCGGCTTCATCGTCAATCTCGGGATCTTCGCCCTGGAGCGCACGGCGCTGGAACTCGCGGCCTGGCAGCGGGCGCTGGAGGTGGAGCCGCCGATCTTCGCCTCGGTCGACGTCTCCTCGCGCCGCCTGCTGCGCCACGACCTGCTGCACGACGTGAAGACCGTGCTGGCGCGCTCGGGCGTCCTGCCGGGCTCGCTCAAGCTCCAGCTCTCCGAGGGGCTCGTGATGGAGAACCCGGAATACGCGGCCCAGATGCTGACCCGCATCCGCGACCTCGGCGCCGGCCTCTGCCTCTCGGATTTCGGCACCGGCTACTCGGCCCTGTCCTATCTGCAACGCTTTCCGTTCGACACGATCAAGGTCGATCAGTCCTTCGTCCGCCAGATGGCGACCGGCAAGACGGCGATCTTGCGCTCCATCGTGAAGATGGCGACCGAGCTGAACCTCGCCATCGTCGCGGAGGGGACGGAATCCGAGGCGGATGCGCAGGCGCTGATGGAGCTCGGCTGCGAGTACGCGGAAGGCACGGCCTTCGGCGAGCCGATGACCGTGCTCCAGGCCCGCCAGCTCGTCGGCGCTGCGCCCGAGGCCGCCTGAGGCCCGTCCGAAGCGGCGGCTTGTCCCAGTGTTCCTGATTGTTGTCCTTGCGTCCACGCTGCCCCGGAGCGTGTTGAGGCTGCACGCACCCTGCCCTAGCGAGCGAGGCGAGGGCCGGTTGCGGGAGACATCGTGTCACTGCGCTCGGCCCCGCTCAGGGGGTCAACGATGAAAGCGCTGCTGTTCTCCGCTCAGGGCCGTATCGGCCGCGGGCAATTCTGGAAGGGAGCTGTGCTCTCGACGCTCGCGATGCTCGTCGTCCTGACGGTCGCGAACCTGATCCTGGCCCAGTTCGTCTCGAACGAGGCGTCCGATGACGGCGCGTTCAAGGTGACAGGCGCCGCTGCGATTCCGATGCTGATCGTCAACTTTGCCGTGATCGGTCTCTTCGCCTGGGCCTCGATCTGCCTCGGCATCAAGCGCTTCCACGACCGCGGCAAGCCCGGCATCTGGATCCTGATCAGCTTCGTGCCGATCATCGGTGGCGTCTGGTACCTGATCGAGACCGGCTTTCTGAAGGGCACGGATGGCCCGAACGCCTACGGGCCCGACCCGCTCGGCAGCCCCGTCCCTGCTGGCAGCCTCGCTGCTATGCGCTGATCCGCAACCGGCTCGACCCAATCCGCGACGCCCGGTGCCGCCCAAAGGCGCCGGGCGTCGGCGTTGCCGAGCCTCTCTGCGCGGGATCGATCGATCATCATGCGGAGATGCGGCGGCCCCACCGAACCCGCTTCGGATGCGGCTCAGAGCCTGTTTGAGCGGATCGAGCCGGTGTTCACGCCGCTGATCCCCTCCTCGACCTCATCCTGAGGTGCTGGAGCGAAGCGGAGGCCTCCTTCGAGGCTCGGCTGAGGCCTCGCACCTCAGGATGAGGTGGTTTGATGGGATGAGCAGACTCTCCGCATGAGGGTCAGTCGGTTCAACTCAAACAGGCTCCGAGACGTGGATCAGTTCGGGTGAAGACCCCGGGCCATCCCCTCGAGCAGTCGCTCGAGACGCGGAGTTTCCGCAATCGGTCGCACGCCTCCGTTGACGATCGATTTAAGTCCGCCTTAACCATGTCGCGGCATCGTCTTGTGCATGGTGGGTCGGGGCGCGCGCCGGATGGTGCGCCGCCCGCGCGGGGGAGAATGGGCATGGCCGAGGCGGTGCGGCGGTTCGAGAGCCGGAGCAATCCCGACGTCGTGCGTCGGCTGATCGCCCGCCCGATCCGCCTGGAACACAGCCGGCTCGTCCCGCCGCAGCCCGAGCCCGAGCTGCTCCCCGAAGCCCAGGCCGAGACGCAACCCGCGATCTCCGAGACGGAGGCAGAGACCATCGTTTCGGTCGGCGCGGAACGCGACGTCGAGCTGCTCGAAGCCGAGCTCGCCTTGCTGAAGGCGGTGCTGCAGGCCGAGCGCGAAGAGACGGCCCAGCTCCGTGCCCGGCTTTCCGGGCCCGGCACCGAGGCCGAGATGGATGTGCGCGCCATCCGCGAGCGCTGGGCGGCCCTCGTCGACCACCTGCTGCTGTCCCGCCGCTGACCGGCCGCATCCCGTGACCAGGAGACGCCCATGAGCGCGCGCTGCTCGCTCATCGTCAACGGCAAGTCCGTGCGCGTCTCGACCGGGGACACCCCCGTGGAGGCGGCGCTTGCCGAGGGCATGATCGGATCGGTCCAGGCCCTTCACGGGGCCGGGCTGCTCGGCCAGGGGCCAGGCGTCGCTCCGCGCCGGACCAAGGGACGGCGCGGCCGAGCCGACGCCTTGAAGCTCGCCACTTCCACCGCCGCACCCATCGTCGCGGCGGAGCCGCGCCACGTTCCGACCGCGACGCGCAAGGGCACCCTCACCGCCCTGCGCGTGCTGAGCCCCCACGTGGTCGAGGCGGTCGTCACGCTGGAGAAGCGGATCGTGCTGGAGCCGGGCCATCAGGTCGCCTGCAGCATCGAGGATCTCAGCCCCGTCACGCTCTGTCCGACTTTGCGCGTCGATGGGTCGGCGGAGCTGAACGAGGCCGTCTTCCACTGCCCCCGCGACGAGGACGGAACCTCGCTGTTCGAGGCGGTCGGGCTCGAGGTCGCGGTCAAGCTCAAGGGGCCGATCGGGCGCGGCCAGTACCGGCCGGGCGGCGGGCGCCTCGTTCTCGTCGCCGCCGAGACGGGCTTCGGCGCGATCTGGTCGATCGCCCATGCCGCCCGCTACATCGAGCCGGCCCGCGAGATGACCGTCATCGTCGGCGCGCGCGACGCCCGGGATCTCTACATGCGCGAGAGCCTGGACTGGCTGCGCCGCACCGGCGTCGGCCGAATCGTGATGGTGGCCGACCGCGGCCGCCAGCGGCCTCCGGATGTGCGGCCCGGCCCGCTCACCGCGCACCTGCCCTCCCTGCGCGCCACCGACGTCGTGCATGTCGCCGGCTCGGCCGCGACCGTCGGCGCCGTTCAGGTCCTGGCCGCCTCGGTCGGTGCGCGCTGCTACCCGATCCCGGTCGAGGGGTTCGATCCGGCCTGATCGGGCCGCGCGGGCTCGCCGATTTCAGATCCGCTCCGATCAATCGGCCGGCCGCCAGATCCATTGCTGCCCGCTGATGCCGCGCAGCGCGAAGGCGCCGACGGATTCGAGGGGCGCGCCGCAGCGCGCCGCGAAGGCGTCCGAGACGAGGAGCGGTTGCCCGATCTCGCCGCAGAGAGCCTCGATCCGGCTGGCCTCGTTCACCGCCCCTCCGATCACCGTGAAGTCGAGCCGCCGACCGGTCCCGACATTGCCGTAGACCAGCGGGCCGAAATGCAGGGCGAGATCGGCCTCCAGGACCGGCAGGCCCGCCTGGGCGCGGCGCCGGTTGAGCGCCTCGTTGCCGGACAGCGCCTGACGCGCGGCGGCGAGGGCGGACTCGCAGACGGGGCACGGTGCGCGGTCCGGATCCTCGACCGGGAAAATCGCGAGGAAGCCGTCTCCGAGGAACTTCAGGATCTCGCCGCCCTGTGCCCGGACGGGCTCGCCGAGCGCGTCGAGATGCTCGTCGAGCCACGCCACCACGCGTAGCGGGTCCTCACGGTCGGCGAGCGCCGTGAAGCCGCGCAGATCCGTGAGCAGGATCGCGGCCGAGACCGTCCGGCCCTGTCCGCGCCGCACCTCGCCGCCGAGCACCCGCGCCGCAGTCATCGGGCCGAGATAGATCGAGAGGGAGTCGCGCAGGCTCTGCGCGAGGCTGAACTTGCACATGGCGAGAGCCAGCGCCGGGCGCAGGGTCGCGAAGGCGGCGAGCGCATCCTCGGAAAAACCGCCCGGCCGGTCCGTGGCGAAGGACAGCGCCACACCGAACACTGCCGTGCCCGAGGTGAAGGCCGGGAGATGCAGGACATAGTCGGTCCCGCCCTGCGCGCGGAGCTCGCCGAGCAGCGTCAGGTTCGGATCGGGTTCCTGTCCGTCGAGGCGGCAGCGCAGGGCATCGCCCCCGCTTTCCAGGAGCGCGTGGATCGGCGAGCGGGCGAACCGCGCATCGCCATCCGGGCCGTGCTCGGTCGATTCCCGGACGATCCCGCGTCCGCGGCGCCAGACGAGGCTGACCGCGCGGAAGGTCGGATCGATCGCCGGCATCGCCACGCTGACCCGCCAGAGCGGGATCCCGGCATCGAGCAAGGCGTGGAAGGCCGTCTCAAGGACGCCGTCGGCCCGATCGGCAACCGCCGCGCCGGCGACGAGCCGGTCGGCGATCGCCGCGATGGTCGGATCCGTCGAGGCCACCGAACGCGGTGCGCAGCCCTCAGGCGACGCGCACGCGCCAGATCTCCTCGGCGTATTCGCGCATGGAGCGGTCGGAGGAGAACCACGCCATCCGCGCGGTGTTGTGGATCGCCCGCTTCCACCAGGCCGCCGGGTCGTTCCAGGCCGCGTCGATCTCGCGCTGGGCGCGCCAGTAATCGTCGAAATCGACCGTGAGCAGGTACTGGTCGCGGTGGCGCAGGTCGTCGGTGAGCGGGCGGAAGCGGTTCGGCTCCTCGGGGGAGAACCGGCCGGAGGCGATCATGTCGAGCGCCGCGGCCAGCCGCGGCGAGTTCCAGATCGCGTCACGGGCGTAGTGCGGCTCGGCCGCGCGGGCCTGCACGCCGGCCGCGTCGAGGCCGAAGATGAAGATGTTCTCCGCACCCACATGGTCGCGGATCTCGATATTGGCGCCGTCGAGCGTCCCCACCGTCAGGGCACCGTTCAGGGCGAACTTCATGTTGCCGGTGCCCGAGGCCTCCATGCCCGCGGTCGAGATCTGCTCGGAGAGATCGGCGGCGGGGATGATCGCCTCGGCGAGGCTCACCGAGTAGTTCGGCAGGAACACGACCTTCAGGCGGTCGGCCACCTCCGGATCGTCGTTGACAGCGCGCGCCACGTCGCAGGCGAGCTTGATGATGAGCTTGGCCTGCGTGTAGCTCGGCGCCGCCTTGCCGCCGAAGATCTTGACCCGCGGGGTCCAGTCCTTGTGCGGCTCGGCCTTGATCGCCTGATAGAGCGCCACCGTCTCGATCACGTTGAGGAGCTGGCGCTTGTACTCGTGGATGCGCTTGATCTGCACGTCGAACAGCGCGGATGGATCGACGCTCACACCGGCGCGGTCGTAGATGATCTCGGCCAGCGCCTCCTTGCGGCCGCGGCGCACCGCGGCGTAGCGCTCCACGAAGGACGCGTCCTGCGCGAGGGCATCGAGCCCCTTCAGCAGCTCGGGGTTGTCGAGGACGTCCGCGCCCACCGCCTCGACGGCGAGCCGGGTCAGGCCGGGATTGGCGTTGTGGAACCAGCGGCGGAAGGTGATGCCGTTGGTCTTGTTGACGATCTTGTCCGGATCGAGGGCGTGCAGATCCGCGAAGACGGTCTTGCGCATCAGCTCGGTATGAAGGGCCGAGACGCCGTTGACGCGGCGCGAGCCGTGGAAGGCGAGATGGCCCATGCGCACGCGCCGTCCATGCGACTCGTCGATGAGCGAGACGGATGCGAGATGCGCGGCGTCGGACCGGCCGTTCTTGGCCTGCTCCTCGAGGTGCATCCAGTTGATCAGGTAGATGATCTGCATGTGGCGCGGCAGCAGCCGCTCCATCAGCTCCACCGGCCAGGTCTCCAGCGCCTCGGGCAGGAGCGTATGGTTGGTGTAGTTCAGCGTGTTGGTGGTGACGTGCCACGCATCGTCCCAGGTCAGGCCGTGATCCTCCAGGAGGATGCGCATCAGCTCGGGCACGGCGATGGCCGGGTGCGTGTCGTTGAGCTGGATCGCGGCGTGGTCGGGCAGCGAGCGCACATCGCCGCGCTCGGCGACGTGGCGGCGGACGAGATCCTGCAGCGAGGCCGAGGTGAAGAAGTATTCCTGGCGCAGGCGCAGCTCCTGCCCGGCGCTGGTGGAATCGCTCGGGTAGAGCACCCGCGAGATCGCCTCGGCGCGCATGCGGTTCGCCACCGCGCCGACATGGTCGCCGCCGTTGAACTGGGCGAGATCCACGGGCTGCTCGGCCTCGGCCTTCCACAGGCGCAGCGTGTTGACGGTGCGGCCCTTCCAGCCGACCACCGGCACGTCGTGGGCGACCGCCTTCACCGTCTCGGCGGGCTGCCAGTTGCGGCGGATCACGCCCTCGCTGACCATAGACATGGTGACATGGCCGCCGAAGCCGATCGTGTAGGTCGCATCGGGACGGGCGAACTCCCAGGGGTTGCCCTCCGCGAGCCAGGTCTCCGGCGCTTCCCGCTGCCAGCCGTTCTCGAAGGACTGGCGGAACAGGCCGTGGTCGTAGCGGATGCCGTAGCCGTAGGCCGGGAGGCCGATCGAGGCCATGCTCTCCATGAAGCAGGCCGCGAGGCGGCCGAGGCCGCCATTGCCGAGGGCCGCGTCCGGCTCGGCGCCCTCGACGGTGCCGAGGTCGACGCCGAGATCCTTCAGCGCGGCGCGCGTGGTCTCGACCAGGCCGAGATTGTTCATCGCGTCGGACAGGAGCCGGCCGATCAGGAATTCGAGGGACAGGTAGTAGACGCGCTTGTTCGGCACCGTCCGGTTCGAGGCGGCGCAGGCGGCCACGATCCGGTCGCGCAGGGCGAGCGCGGTCGCCGCGAACCAGTCGCGCTCGCGCGCCGTCTCGGGCGACTTGCCGATCGCGAAGGCGAGCTTCGCGCGGATCGCCTCGCGCAGATCGGCCACCGCGTCGCCGGATACGGGGAGGGCTGGCACGGCCGACGTCGCCGGCCGCGCGGCGGTCGTCGCGTCATGCTCGGGAGCTTCCTTGCCGGAAGCCCGGGTAAGGACGTCGTTCAGCACCTTACTAACCCCCATCTTGGTCGCCGCCGCACATGCCGCAGGCCTGAAACCGTCTTCCGCTTCTGTCGGCGGCGACCGGCTCGGATCAGTCCGGACGCCGTATCGTGTTCCGGGCTTGCGGCCATTGCGAGGCGAGTCTGAGGCACATGCCCGATCTGCAAGCGATGTGCCGGATCTGACGGCCTGTCCTGCGACACGCCTGCGCCGCGGCAGTATCGAGGCTCAGGGTCACACGATGTGGTTGAAGCAATGCTGAACGTGGCCAAAGGATCCCGCAGCATGCTTTTGGAAGGGTTACGGGTCGCCGCACCGAGCCCCGCCCCTACCTCCCGCGCGGGGAAGCTCGAGGACAGCGCATGGCCGAGACCGTCTGGTGGAAACGCGGCACCGTCTATCAGGTCTATCCGCGCTCGTTCCAGGATACGAACGGCGACGGCGTCGGCGATCTCGCCGGGATCACGCAGCGGCTCGACTATCTGGCCTGGCTCGGCGTCGACGCGGTCTGGATCTCGCCGGTCTATCCCTCGCCGATGGCCGATTACGGCTACGACGTGGCCGATTACTGCGGCATCGATCCGCTCTTCGGCACGCTCGCGGATTTCGACGCCCTGGTGGCGGAGGCGCACCGGCGCAAGCTCAAGGTGATCCTCGACTTCGTCCCCAACCACACCTCGATCGCCCATCCCTGGTTCGCCGAGGCCCGGGCCTCTCGCGAGAGCCCGCGCCGCGACTGGTACATCTGGCGCGATCCCGCGCCCGACGGCGGTCCGCCGAACAACTGGCTGAGCAATTTCGGCGGGCCGGCCTGGACCCTCGATCCGGCGACCGGACAATACTATTACCACGCCTTCCTGCGCGAGCAGCCCGACCTGAACTGGCGCAACCCGGCCGTGCGGGCGGCGATGTACGACGCCATGCGCTTCTGGCTGGAGCGCGGCGTCGACGGGTTCCGGGTCGACGTGATCTGGCACCTGATCAAGGACGACGACTTCCGCAACAATCCGGCCAATCCCGACTTCGCGGCGCACCTGCCCGAGATCAACCGCTTCACGCAGGTCTATTCCGCCGACCGGCCCGAGGTGCTCGACGTGATCGCCGAGATGCGGGCCGTGATGCGCGCCTATGGCGAGCGGGTGCTGATCGGCGAGATCTATCTGCCGATGGAGCGGCTGATGGCCTATTACGGCCCCGACCTCTCGGGCGCCGACATGCCCTTCAACTTCCAGCTCATCCAGACGCCCTGGCGCGCCGACGCGGTCGCCGAGCTCGTCGAGAACTACGAGGCCGCCCTGCCGGAGGGCGGCTGGCCCAACTGGGTGCTCGGAAACCACGACCAGCCCCGGATCGCCGCCCGCATCGGCGAGCGGCAGGCCCGGATCGCGGCCATGCTTCTCCTCACCTTACGTGGCACGCCGACCCTGTATTACGGCGACGAACTCGGCCTCGGCCGCGTGCCGATCCCGCCGGACCGGGTCCGCGATCCCTGGGAGCAGAACGAGCCGGGTCACGGCCGCGATCCGGAACGCACGCCCATGCAGTGGGACGGCGGGCCCCAGGCCGGCTTCAGTTCGGTCGAGCCCTGGCTGCCGCTCTCGCCGGATGCCGAGACGCGCAATGTCGAGGCGCTCCAGGACGTGCCGGGCTCGATGCTCACGCTCTACCGCCGCCTGCTGGCGCTGCGCCGTGAGCATGCTGCCTTGTCGACGGGCAGCTACCGCACCGTGGCGACGCAGCCCGAGGAGGTCTTCGCCTACGAGCGCGCGGCCGAGGGCCGCGTGCTGCGCGTCGTGCTGAATTTCGGCGAGGGCGCGCACGAGATTCCCCTGCCCGAGGAGACCGCCTGGGTCGTGCTCCTGTCGAGCAACGCCGGCCGGGCGGGAGAGCGCGCCACAGGCCGTATCGTGCTCGCCGGGGCCGAAGGCGTGATCCTGCTGGCCGTCTGAATGCGACGCCCGTTGCATCGCGGCGACGGCAGCGGTGCGTTAACCAATTTCGTGGCGTGATTTGTGCAACGCAACGGAACCGGCACGGTACAGGGGCGTTGGCATGACGATCTTGGCCGCGGGCGCCTCAGCCCGTCCCGGGCGAATTGCCCGCAATGAGAACGCTGCAATGGCATTCTGGGGTTGTTCGGACGGCGAGAGCCGTGTGCCGCTGCACGAGCACGACCCCAGATACGATTCCGAATTGGACCAGCGCACCTCCCTGCAGCCGCGAGTCCTGTTCGCGACGCCCGAGATGGCCGACTTCGTGAAGACGGGCGGCCTCGGCGAGGTGGCGGGCGCCCTGCCCCGGGCGTTGCGCCGGAATTTCGACGTGCGCGTGCTGATCCCCGGCTACCGGCAGGTGCGCGCCGCCTATCCCGATATCCCGATCGTTGGTCGCCTCGACGGCTTCGCCCAGGTGCCGGCCTGCGATCTCGGCCTTGTCGAGACCGAAGACGGGCTGTCGATCTACGTCCTCCTGAATGCCGACCTGTTCGAGCGGGAGGGGACGCCCTACGGCGATGCCGGCGGCGATTTCTGCGACAACGACCTGCGCTTCGCGCGCCTCAGCCTCGCGGCGGCGGAGATCGCCCTCGGCCGGGATCCGGCCTGGCGGGCAGACCTCCTGCATCTCAACGATTGGCAGGCGGCCCTCGCCCCCGCCTATCTCGCTTGGCGCGGGATCCGGGTCCCGAGCGTTCTGACGATCCACAATCTCGCCTATCAGGGCCTGTTCCCGCAGGGGAACCTCGGCCGCCTCGGCGTGCCGGACCACGCCTTCCAGATGAACGGCGTCGAGTTCTACGGCCAGCTCTCCTTCCTCAAGGCCGGTCTGTTCTACAGCTCCTTCGTGACCACGGTCAGCGAGACCTATGCCCGCGAGATCCAGACGCCCGAGATGGGCTGCGGTCTCGACGGGCTCCTGCGCACCCGCGCCGCGCAGGGGCGGCTCGCCGGCATCCTCAACGGCATCGATGAGAGCTGGGACCCGCGGACCGACCCGCATCTCGCCACCCGCTTCGAGATGGACGACTGGAAGGGCAAGCGCGCGAATGCCGAGGCCGTCCGCCAGCATTTCGGGCTCTCCGTCTCGCGCGGACCGCTCTTCGCGATCGTCTCCCGCCTGGTGCACCAGAAGGGCATCGATCTCTCGATCCAGGCGGCCGAGACCATCGTCGCCGAGGGCGGCCAGATGGTGGTGATCGGTCAGGGCGAGGGTCGGTTCGAGAACGCCTTGCGCAGCCTCGCCCGCAAGCATCCGGACTCGGTCGGCGTGCAGGTCGGCTTCGCCGAGGACCAGGCGCGCCGCATGTTCGCGGGCAGCGATTTCCTGCTGATGCCCTCGCGCTTCGAGCCCTGCGGGCTGGCGCAGATGTATGCCCAGCGATTCGGCTCGTTGCCGATCGTGCGCCGCACCGGCGGTCTGGCCGACACGGTCGAGGACGGCGTGACCGGCTTCACCTTCGCGGACGGCGCCGATACCGGGTTCGTCGGCGCGGTCCGCCGGGCCCTCGACACGTTCGGCCAGAAGAAGCGGCTCAACGCCATGCGGCGGCAGGCGATGTCGCGCGACTTCGGCTGGGGCGGGGCGGCGGAGCACTACGCCGCCCTCTACGCCCGCGCCTTCGGCAACAACGCCGCGCAGCGCTGGCGCGCGGCCTGACGATCAGAGCAGCGCGCGGACCAGGTCCCTGAACCGGTCGCCGCGCTGCTCGAAGGACCGGAACTGGTCGTAGGAGGCGCAGGCCGGGGAGAGCAGCACCACCGGCTCGGGCGCGGCCGAGGCGTCCGCTCCCTCCGCCGCGGCCGCCACCGCACGCTCGATCGTCTCGCAGCGCGTATAGGGCACCGCCCCCTCCAGCGTGGCCGCGAAGGCGTCGGAGGCCGCGCCGATCAGATAGGCGTGGGCGATCCGCTCGAAATACGGGACGAGCGGGAAGATCCCGCCATCCTTGGCCTTGCCGCCGAGGATCCAGTGGATGTCGCGGAAGGCGGTGAGGGCCTTCTCGGTGGAATCGGCGTTGGTCGCCTTGGAATCGTTGACGAAGAGCACCCGGCCACGCCGGCCGACCTCCTCCATCCGATGCGGCAGGCCGGGGAAGGAGCGCAGGCCCGCCTGGATCTCCTCCGCGTCGAGGCCGAGCGCGCGGGCGACCGCGACGGCCACCGCCGCGTTCTGCCAGTTGTGCGCGCCGCGCAAGGATCCGATCCCCGAGACATCCGCGAGGCGGCTCCCGTCGGGATCGAACACCGCGGCATCGCGGGCGATGAGGGCGTCTGCCGCGATTACCGCCTCGCGCGGCACATGCACGCGCACGAGACGCTCGGCCCGGCGCTCGGCGATCTCGCGGCTGAGCCGGTCGTCGATGCCGACCACGGCGAGGTCAGAGCCCTGAATCAGCCGCTCCTTGATGGCGGCGTACTGCTCCAGCGTGCCGTGCCGGTCGAGATGGTCGGGGGTGATGTTGAGCAGGACACCGACGCTCGGATTCAGCGAGGGCGTCAGATCGATCTGGAACGAGGACATCTCGATCACGTGGATCCGTGCCGCCGCGGGCGGCTCCAGCGAGAGGATCGCGGTCCCGATATTGCCGCCCATCTGCACGTCGCGGCCCGACGCGCGCAGGATATGGGCGATCAGCGCCGTGGTGGTGGACTTGCCGTTGGTGCCGGTGATCGCGACGAACGGGCTGCCCGGCGCGACCTTCGCGCGCTCGCGGCAGAACAGCTCGATATCGCCGACGATCTCGACGCCGGCCCCCTGGGCGAGGCCCACCGTCCAGTGCGGCGCCGGATGGGTCAGCGGCACGCCGGGTGCCAGGACGAGAGCGGCGAGGTCCGACCAGTCGGCGCCGCGCAGGTCCTGCGTCTCGATGCCCGCGGCCTCGGCGCGGGCGACGCTGTCCGGGTTGTCGTCCCAGGCCAGCACCCGCGCCCCGCCGGCCTTCAGCGCGAGCGCGGTGGCGAGCCCGGATCCGCCCAGCCCGAACAGGGCGACGCGGCTGTCCGCGAAGGTGGTGATGGGGGTCATACGCGCACCTTGAGATGGCCGCACGGTCAAGCGCGGCCGCCTCTCCTAACCTCCGCCGCGCGGTCGAGGAAGAGCGCCCTTAGAGCTGCTCCCGATCGCGCTGCAATCGAGAACGGCTCACGGTCCTCGTTTTGACGCGCTCTCCTTCGCCGAACCGGTGTCCAACTTCGGCTTACGAGCGCTCCAGAGCCGGATCCGATCAGGTTGCTTCAACCTGATCGGTGAATCCGTCTCTAACCCGTTGATAGAGAACGCGTGATCCGATTGGATTGCGGGGCGATCCAATCGGCGCGTGCTCTAGCGCAGCTTCAATGTGGCGAGGCCCGCGAGCGCCAGGATCACCGCGATGATCCAGAACCGGATCACCACCTGCGGCTCCTTCCAGCCCTTCTGCTCGAAATGGTGATGGATCGGCGCCATCCGGAAGACACGCTTGCCCGTGAGCTTGAAGGAGGCGACCTGGATGATGACCGACATCATCTCCAGGACGAACAGGCCGCCGACGATCGCCAGCACGATCTCGTGCTTGGTGGCGACCGCGATCGCGCCGAGCAGGCCGCCGAGCGACAGCGAACCGGTATCGCCCATGAAGATCTGCGCCGGCGGCGCGTTGAACCAGAGGAAGCCGAGGCCCGCCCCGATCACCGCGCCGCAGACCACGGCGAGTTCGCCCGTGTCGCGCACGTAGTTCACCTGCAGGTAGCTCGCGGTGAAGGAGTTGCCCACGAGATAGGCGATCACGCCGAAGGTGCCGCAGGCGATCATCACCGGCACGATGGCGAGGCCGTCGAGGCCGTCGGTCATGTTCACGGCATTGCCCGCGCCCACGATCACGAAGGCGCCGAACAGCACGTAGAACCAGCCGAGATTGAGCAGCGCGTCCTTGAAGACCGGGAAGGCGAGCTGGTTCTGCAGGGCTGAGGGCGACCAGTAGGAGATGGCGATGCAGGCGCCGACCGCGATCAGGGCCTCCAGGGCGAGCCGGAACTTGCCCGAGAAGCCCTTGTGCGACTGCTTCGTGACCTTGAGGTAGTCGTCGTAGAAGCCGATCGCGCCGAAGCCGAGGGTCACGGTGAGCACGATCCAGACGTAGTAGCTGCGCGGATTGGCCCAGAACAGGATCGCGACCACGGCGCCGGCCAGGATCATCAGGCCGCCCATGGTCGGGGTGCCGCGCTTGGTCAGAAGGTGGGCCTGCGGCCCGTCCTCGCGGATCGGCTGGCCCTTGCCCTGGCGCAGGCGCAGCAGCGAGATGATCCAGGGCCCGAACCAGAACACGAACAGGCCCGCCGTGAACAGCGCGCCGCCGGTGCGGAAGGTGATGTAGCGGAAGACGTTGAGCGCCGAGAGCGTGCCGCTCAGTTCCGACAGGAGATACAGCATCCGTTCAGCCGAGCCTGCTCGTTCGGATTGGGAAGGAGATGCGGTGAGGCCGGCCGGGAGGCGGGTGGCCGTCACTCAAGGGGCGGCCGCACGGGCCGAATCGCGCTGCGTTGCGGCATCCGCGTAGCGGGCTTTCAGCGCCTCGACAATCCGGCCCATGCGGATGCTGTTCGAGCCCTTCACCATCACGGCGTCGCCGGCGCGCAGCAGCTTGGCCAGCGGCTCGATCAGGTCCGCGGATTCGGCCGCGGCGATGCCGCGCCGGCTCACCGGGAGCGCCTCGAAGAGATGGCGCATCCGCGCCCCCGCGGTGAAGACGAGATCGATGCCGTTGGTCTCGACCGCCTCGGCGAGGCCGCGATGCTGGTCCTCGCTGGTGGGCCCGAGTTCGAGCATGTCGCCCAGCACCGCGATGCGGCGCCCGCGCGCGCCGGTCTCGATTCCGGCGAGCGTGGCGAGGCTCGCCCGCATCGAGGCCGGGTTGGCGTTGTAGCTCTCGTCCACGAGGAAGGCCTCGCCTGCCTCGAAGCGCAAGGCCGTGCGCTCGCCGCGGCCGGCCGGCGGGCGAAGCGCGGCGAGCGACAGGGCGGCGCGGGCGAGGTCGGCCCCGAGTGCGTGGATCACCGCCATCACGCCGAGCGAGTTCATCGCCGTGTGCCGGCCAGCGGTGCCGAGCTGGTAGGTGACGGGCTGGCCCATCACCACCGCATCGACCACCGAGAGGTCCGGGCGCAGCACGATCCGGAGCGCGCGGACATCGGCCTCCGCATGCTCGCCGAAGGTGATGACGCGGCCCGCCTGCGAGGCCTGGGCATGGGCCAGCAGCCGGGGGAAGTTCGGGTTGTCGCGGTTGATCACGGCGACGCCGCCGGGCCTCAGCCCGGAGAAGATCTCGCCCTTCGCGTCGGCGATCGCCGAGAGCGAGGGGAAATGCTCGATATGCACCGGCTCGACCGTGGTGATCAGCGCCACGTCGGGCCTGACCTGGGCCGCGAGCGGCAGGATCTCGTGCGCGTGGTTCATGCCGATCTCGAACACGCCGAAGCGCGTCGCCGCGGGCATGCGCGCGAGAGTCAGGGGCACGCCCCAGTGGTTGTTGTAGGAGGCGACGGAGGCGTGGGTCTCGCCTTGCGCGCCCAGCACGTGGCGCAGGGCCTCCTTGGTGCCGGTCTTGCCGACGGAGCCGGTGACCGCGACGATGGCGGCCTGCGTCCGGTCCCGCGCCGCCTGGCCGATCGCCCGCATGGCGTCGAGCACCGGATCGGCCCCCTCGCCCGGGACGGCGAGGACCGGTCCCGTGCCGGCGAAGGTCTCGGCCCGGTCCTGCGCGACCACGGCCGCGCCGGCTCCGCGGCCGAGGGCGTCGGCAACGAAATCGTGGCCGTCGCGGGCCTCGCCCCGGATCGCGAAGAACAGGTCGCCCGGCTGCAGGGTGCGGGTGTCGATGGAGGCGCCGGAGATCGCGTGCGGCGCGCCGACGAGCCGCCCACCGGTGGCGGCCTCCAGGGCTTGCGGGGTCCAGAGATCCATCATCGTCGTTCGATCCGTTTCCGCGCCGTCCCTCCCCCCACGGATCTCGGGCCTGCCCGAGATCCGCTTGCCCGTGCTCAAGTCGGGCAGGCCCGGCTTGGGATGAGCGAGGGTGGCCCGCGAAGCGGGTCGGGAGAGGGGAGCCCGACGTCAGGTGGAGGGCGACGTCGATGACGAGCCCCGGCCTGCACCGTCGCACCCCTCTCCCGACCCCTGCTGACACAGGGGCCACCCTCCCCCGCAGAGGGGGAGGGAAAACCTCTAGTCCCTTTCCGCGATCGCGGCGCGCAGCACCGCGTGATCCGAGAACGGCAGGGTCCGATCGCCCACGATCTGGCCGGTTTCATGGCCCTTGCCCGCCACCACCAGCACATCGCCGGGGCCGAGCCCGCGCACCGCGGCACGGATCGCCTCGGCGCGGTCGGCGATCTCGGTGGCGCCGGGCGCCGCGGCCAGGATCGCCGCGCGGATGGCGTCGGGCGCCTCGCTGCGCGGATTGTCGTCGGTGACGATGACCGTGTCGGCGAGCCGGGCGGCGATGGCGCCCATCAGCGGGCGCTTGCCGCGGTCGCGGTCGCCGCCGCAGCCGAACACGCAGACGAGGCGCCCGGCGGCGAAGGGGCGGAGCGCCGTGAGCACGCTCTCCAGCGCCTCCGGCTTGTGGGCGTAGTCCACCAGGCAGAGGCCGCCCCGGGCCTCGCCGATCCGCTCCATCCGGCCCGGCACGCCGGTCAGATGCTCGAGAGCCGCGAAGACCCCGTCCGGATCGGCGAGGCCGGCCGGCGTGGCGAGGACGAGGCCGGCGGCGACGAGGGCGTTTTCCACCTGGAAGGCGCCGACGAGCGGCAGCCGGACACGGTGCTGGCCGTAGGCGCCGTCGAGGTCGAGAGCTTGCGCGAAGCCCTCGGTCGCGGCGGCGGCGAGCCGGATCGCGCGGCCCGCCCGGCCGGTCGTCCGCACCGGCCGCCCGGCGGCCTGCGCCACGGC
>NZ_CABFPH010000031.1 GCF_902141845.1 Methylobacterium symbioticum
GCGGCGCGACGCGCGAGCGCGGGGCCTCGGCCTCACCCTCCTCGTCCGGCTCGTCCTCGGCATAGGCCGGCGCCGGCTTCGCGCGCGGGGCGGGACGGGGCGTCTCCGAATCGAAGGCCGGCTCGCGACGGGCGGCGGGCCTGCCGCCCTGCGCCGGCAGGTGCTCGGCCCAGGGCAGGTCCTCGTCCGAGAAGGCCCGGCGGGCGGCGAGCGTCGGCGAGGCGCCGGCATAGGCGAGGCCCCCGGAGCGCTGCGCCTTCCAGGTCTCGACGGTCTCGCCGAGGGCCGCGCGCCCGCGCATGACGGCCTGGGCGATGGCACCGAGGCCGACGAGGCCGAGGCCCGGCTCGCCGGCTGCGTCCCGCTCCTCCGAGCGGTAGGTCGGCCGCCGCGCCACGGGCGTGTGGTCGGTCTCCTCCGCCTCCTCGTCCTCCGCGTGGTCGAGGCCGGCGCGGCAGGCCCCGGTGATGGCGAGGATCGCCACGGCGCCGTAGGCGAAGCCGACGAGGGCGGCGGCGGGCCCGGCGATGGCGCCCACGACGGTGCGGGCGAGCGAGAGCAGCGCGTCGCCGGCGACGCCGCCGAGGCCGGTCGGCAGCGGCCAGCGCGTGGTCGGCGGCAGGGCGCTCGCCACCGCGCTCGCCGCGCAGAAGCCGATGATCCAGAGGGCGATGCGCAGGCCGCCGCGGGGCAGGTCTCGCTCGCGCATCAGGCGCACGCCCCAGAGGGCCGGCGGCAGGACCAGGGCGAGCGAGCCGAGGCCGAGGATCTGCATGGCAAGGTCCGACACCACGGCGCCGGGCTGGCCGAGCACGTTGTGGGCGCCGTGGTCGGTGGCGTGGTTGAGACTCGGGTCGTCGATCGACCACGTCGCCAGCGCCACGGTGAGCGCGATGGCGCCGGTGAACAGGACGAGGCCGCCGAACTCCGTCAGCCGGCGCGCCAGGAACGGGCGCACCGTGTCCACGACGGTGTCGAAGGGCGACGCGGAGCGGCGGAGCGAGCGCATGCGGAACCGGACGCGTGAGGGGTACTCTGCCGGAAACGCTACGGGCGAGCCGTTAACGGGGGGCTAAGGTTGAGGAAGGCTCAACCGGCAGCTGCAAAACCGCCGCGTCCGCCGCGCGCGTGCAATCCGCGGCCCCGTGTGGCAGAGCGGTGGGCATGAAGATCGACGGCCGCCACCACCGTACCATCGTGCCGGATGCCGACGGCGTCTCCGTGCAGGTGATCGACCAGACCCGCCTGCCCTTCGCCTTCGAGATGCGACGCCTCGCGAGCCTCGACGACGCGGCGGTGGCGATCCGCACCATGATCGTGCGCGGCGCCCCGCTGATCGGCGTCACCGCCGCCTATGGTCTGGCGCTCGGCCTGCGGGAGGACCCCTCCGATGCCGGGCTCGCCCACGCCGTCGAGGCGCTGGCGGCCCCCCGCCCCACCGCGATCAACCTGCGCTGGGCGCTCGACCATGTCGCCACGCAGCTGCGCCCCCTCCCCGCCGCGGAGCGCTTCGCGGCCGCCTTCGCGGAGGCCGGCCGCATCGCCGAGGAGGATGTGGCGAGCTGCAAGGCGATCGGCGAGCATGGCGGCCGGCTGCTCGCCGAGATCGCGCAGGCGAAGGGCCGGCGCATCAACGTGCTGACCCATTGCAATGCCGGCTGGCTCGCCACCGTCGACTGGGGCACGGCGCTGGCGCCGATCTACATGGCGCACGAGATGGGCGTCGATCTCCACGTCTATGTGGACGAGACCCGGCCGCGGAACCAGGGTGCGGCGCTCACCGCCTTCGAGCTGAACGGGCACGGCGTGCCCCACACGGTGATTGCCGACAATGCTGGCGGCCACCTGATGCAGCACGGCGGCATCGACGTCTGCATCGTCGGCTCGGACCGCACCACGGCCTCGGGTGACGTCTGCAACAAGATCGGCACCTACCTCAAGGCGCTCGCGGCCTCGGACAACCGGGTGCCGTTCTACGCGGCCCTCCCCTTCTCCACGATCGACTGGACGCTGTCGGACGGCGTCGCCGAGATTCCGATCGAGGAGCGCGACGGGCGTGAGGTCACGCATCTGACCGGGCGCCTGGCGGATGGCGGCTTCGCCACCGTCGAGGTGGTCTCGCCGGGGAGCCCCGTGGCCAACCCTGCCTTCGACGTGACCCCGGCCCGGCTCGTCACCGGCATCATCACCGAGCGCGGCGTGTGCGAGGCCTCGCCCGAGGGCCTGCTCGGCCTCTACCCGGAGCGGCGCCGGGCGGCGTGACGCCCGGGCACAGGGCCCCTCAGGGCTCCCACTGGCAGAACACCGTCGAATCGAACCGGAACACCTCCTCGCCGTGCTGGTTCGTGCCGGTGTTGCGCGCGAAGGCGAGGCCCCAGCCCGGACGCGAGGCCGAGGCGCGGCGGTCGGTGAGCACGGTGCGGTAGCCGATGGTGTCGCCCGCATAGACGGGCTTGAGCCAGCGCATCTTCCGGAAGCCCGGCGAGGAGCCGAACATCGGCACCGGGCCGCGCGCCGCGGTGTAGGCGAGGTCGCGGGCGCGGGTCGCCATCAGCCGCTTCATATAGACGGCGGCCGTGTGCCAGCCCGAGGCGCAGAGCCCGCCGAAATGCGAGCGGGCGGCGGCCTCCGGGTCGAGATGGAAGACTTGCGCGTCATAGAGGCGCGCGAAGGCGACGATGTCGTCCGCCGTGAAGGTGTAGGTCCCGAGATCGCGCGCGCAGCCGATCTCGGCCTCGCCCAGGAAGGGCAGGATCTCGGAATCGTCCGGCTCGGGCCGCGGTGCCGGCGTGGCGAGCGTCACCGGCCGGGGCGGTGGAGGCTCCTGGCCGCGCCGCGGGAACATCACCGTGAAGCTCTGGCTCATCACCGCGTCGCCCGCGCCATTCGCCATCTCCGCGGAGAAGCGCACGAAGCCGAGACCGGGCTTCGAGCCCGAGCCGCGGCAATCCTCGACGGTGGCCGTCAGAATCAGGCTGTCGCCAGGCAGGACGGGCTTCAGCCAGCGCAACTCCTCAATGCCGGGCGAGCCGAGCGACGAGCCGCCGCGGAACACCCCGGCCTGCAGGAGCCGCATGCCGAGCGCGGCCGTCTGCCAGCCGGAGGCGATCAGCCGACCGACGAAGGTCGCCTCCGCCGCCGCCTCGTCGAGGTGGAAGGGCTGCGGGTCGAAGTCCCGCGCGAAGGCGACGATCTCGTCCCGGCTCACGGTGATCGCCGCACTGACGAAGCGGTCGCCGGGCTTGAAGTCCTCGAAGCAGGGGCCGGGCATCGGCGCCTCAGTTGGCGAAGCGGAAGTGCAGCACGTCGCCGTCCTGCACGCGGTACTCCTTGCCCTCCAGCCGCAGCTTGCCGGCATCCCGCGCGCCGGTCTCGCCCTTCAGCGCGACGTAGTCGGCATAGGCGATGGTCTCGGCCCGGATGAAGCCCTTCTCGAAATCGGAATGGATCACGCCGGCCGCCGCGGGCGCGCGAGTGCCGTCGGTGATCGTCCAGGCGCGGGCTTCCTTCGGGCCGACCGTGAAGTAGGTGATGAGTCCGAGCAGCTCGTAGCCCGCCCGGATCACCCGGTTGAGGCCGGGCTCGGTCAGGCCCACCGCCTCCAGGAACTCGGCCTGGTCGGCCGGCGGCATCACCGCGATCTCGCTCTCGATCTTGGCCGAGACCACCACGGCCTTGGCGCCCTCCGCCTTGGCGCGGGCCATCACCGCATCGGAATGGGCGTTGCCCTTGTCGGCGTCGCCCTCGTCCACGTTGCAGACGTAGAGGACGGGCTTGGCGGTCATCAGGCCGAGCTGCTGGAACAGGCGCTCCTCCTCGGGCTTCCGCTCGACGAGGCGGGCCGGCTTGCCGTCGCGCAGGAGCGGGAGCGCCCGGTTGACGAGGTCGAGGGCCTCCTTGGCCTCCTTGTCGGAGCCCTTGGCCTTCTTCTCCAGGGCCTGGGCGCGCCGCTCCAGGCTGTCGAGGTCGGCCAGCATCAGCTCGGTCTCGATGGTCTCGATGTCGGCGGCCGGGTCGACCTTGCCCTCGACATGGGTGACGTCGCCGTCCTCGAAGCAGCGCACCACGTGGGCGATGGCATCGACCTCACGGATGTTGGCGAGGAACTGGTTGCCGAGCCCCTCCCCCTTCGAGGCGCCGCGCACGAGGCCGGCGATGTCCACGAAGGTCAGCCGCGTCGGGATGATCTCCTTCGAGGTGGCGATCGTCGCGAGCGCGTCGAGCCGCGCATCCGGCACCGCCACCTCGCCGACATTCGGCTCGATGGTGCAGAACGGGTAGTTCGCCGCCTGGGCCGCCGCGGTCTGCGTCAGCACGTTGAAGAGGGTCGACTTGCCGACGTTCGGCAGGCCGACGATGCCGCATTTGAAGCCCATGGATCGGTTCCGGTCAGTTCCGCAGAAACAGCTCATCCGGCGAGAGCCGGAACGGATTGATGAGGGTCACGCCCTGGAAGCTCGCGCCATGGGCCATGTCCTCGGTCAGAAAGTAGCGGCAGCCCTGGACGTGGGCCGCGGCGACGAGGAGGCAGTCGAACCATTGGTAGCCGAGCTTGTCTCGGACTGCCCAAGCGAGATCCAGCTCTTCTCCGTCGAGGGGCCTGTCGCCCCAGCCTCGAAGCGCCGCGATCTCATCCTGAATCTCGCCCAGTGGCCGGGAGCTCTCGTTTCTGAGGATCCAACGGGTCAGTTCGTTCAGGACCTGAAGGTTGGTGCGGGCGCTGTATGAATCGGTGATCGCGGCGAGCCAACCTCTGGCACGATGTCGCTTGTCTGCGTTGCGTCCGTCGCGTGCGTAAACGAGCACATTGGTGTCGATGAAGACCCGGTCAGTCATCATAGATCTGGTCACGCGTTGGCGCTCGGCCCTTCTCATCGGTCAGGTTCATGAGGGGACCGGCCAGGAAGCGCTCGAGAGCCTCGCGCTGGGTCATCGGCCGGCCGACCCGCTGCTCCACCGTCTCGGCGATGAACTTCGACAAGCTCTTGCCGTCCCGCGCCGCCGCCACGCGGGCGCGCTGCAGCAGCGCCTCGTCCATGGTCACGGTCACGTTCTTCATCGCCGCCTCCAGATCGCCTCCGATATCGTGTCCTCGTGTTTTCGTGTCAATTTACGTCTCGGCCCGGCCCTTGGCCTTGCCGGCCTCGGCCGGCGTCTTCACCGCGTCCCAGCCGCGGCCGGCCATGGCGAGATGGACCTTGTTCTGGAAGCCCGGATCGTCGCCCGCCGCCAGCAGCGCGGCGTGGTCGGCCACCGCCCGGCAGAGATCCTCGACCCAGGGCTCCTCGGCCTTGGCGAAATCATTGAGCACGTAGGCATGGACGAGGGCCTTGTCGCCCGGATGCCCGATGCCGAGCCGCACGCGGCGGTAGTCGTTGCCGCATTGCGCGGTGATCGAGCGCAGGCCGTTATGTCCGGCATTGCCGCCGCCGAGCTTCACCCGGAGCTTGGCCGGAGCCAGATCGAGCTCGTCGTGCAGGACGATCACGTCGGCCAAGGCGATCTTGTAGAAGCGCTGCGCCTCGGCGACCGAGCGGCCGGACTCGTTCATGAAGGTCTGCGGCTTCAGCAGGATGGCGCGCTCAGTGCCGAGGACCACCTCGGCGGCCTCGCCCTGGAAGCGGCGGCGGAACGGGCTCGCCCGGTGCACGCGGGCGATCTCGTCGACGCCCATGAAGCCGATATTGTGCCGGTTGCGCGCGTAGCGCTGGCCCGGATTCCCGAGGCCGACGATGAGCCGCATGCCGTGCTCCTTTGGCCTGCCTTGAACGCACGTGAAAATGCCCCGGCTTTGGGCCGGGGCATCGCGAGGGCGGACGGGGACGCGGCGGTCCCGCTCCGGATTACTCCTCGGTCTTCTCCTCGGAGGCGGTCTCGGTCTCGGCCTTCTCCTCGGCGGACTCGGCGGCCTGCGCCTCGGCGATCGCGGCCTCCTCGGCCTCGACCTCGGCGCCGAGCACGGTCGGCGGCACGATGTTGGCGACCGGATCCGTGCCCTCGCCCGTGTAGGTGCCGGCGGGCAGCTTCAGGTCGGACGCGTGGATCACGTCGCCGATCTGGCGGCCGGTCAGGTCCACCTCGATCGCGTCGGGGATCTGGTCGGGGGCCACGTCGATCGGCAGCGTGTGCAGCGCGATGTTGAGGGTGCCGCCCTTCTGCTTGATGCCGGGGGCCTTGTCCTCGTTCACGAAGTGCACCGGCACCTCGACCACGACGGTCTGGCCGGAGACGACGCGCAGGAAGTCGACGTGCAGCGGCGCGCCGGTGACCGGGTCGAGCTGGAAGTCGCGCGGGATCGCGCGGACCTTCTTGCCGCCGGTGGTGATCTCGAACACCGTGGTCTTGAAGCCGCCGGCATAGATCAGCGTGCGGGTGCGGATGAGGTCGACCGCGATGGAGACCGGCGGCTGGCCGGCGCCGTAGACGACGGCGGGAATCTTGCCCTGGCGACGAACGGCCCGGGCGGCCCCCTTGCCGACCCGGTCGCGTGCCACGGCCTCAAGCGTCTTGACTGCGCTCATGGCGTGATCCTGTTCTGATGATGGCCTGGAGAAAACGACAAAGGCCGCCCGAAGCGGACGGCCCGACCGTTCCCCAGCGCGCCCGTGCCTCCAAGGGTGTCTGAAGGGCGCGGGGCGCGCTTACACCCGGCAGCCCGAAAAGGCAACCCGATGATCCGGCTGCCGCGCCCCGGCATGCGCGCGACAAAGGCGGGTGAGGCTGGTGTCTGCCCCGTGCGCCGGCCACGGCCCGCCTCCCGAATGCCAGCATCGGCTTGGCCGTATGGTGCGTTGCGGTGTCCGAATAGAGGTGAACCAAGTCTCGGCTCGGCCGTTAACCCCGCGATTCCAGACCCGGGGACGACCATGGCCAAGCACGACATACTCGGTTACTTCGAGCATCGGAGCGACGGTGCCTGGGTTTGCGTGCGTCCGTTCACTCTGACGACCCGCAATGCCAGCATCGACATCCGCCAGGGTCAGCGTTTCGATTACGGGAAGCGCGTCGGCGGGCTCGACCTCGCCGAGTATCTTGAGCAGCTCGGCTCGCAGTTCGGCTCCTGACCGACCGGCTCAGAATCGGTAGGCCGTGCGGCAGGCGCCCCAGTGGCGCCCGGCCGCGCGAATCGGCGCGTCCACTTCCCGCACCATCACGACCCGGTCGCCGAGCTCGCGACGGTAGACCTGCACGGTCGCAGGACGCTGCGAGCGCGCTGCCGTGATCCCGGTGCGGTCGTCGAAGATGCGCAGGTTGCGCGCGTTGGCCGCGTTCCAGACCGGGTCACCGGGCCTCTGCGCCTGCGAGACCGCGCCGTTATGCACCGGCACGAAGCCGTTGCGGTCGGCCACGATGCAGAACAGCATCCGGTTGTCGAGGGCGAGTTCCCGGTCCAGCACCTCCTGCAGCATGCCGACGAGGGGCTTGACCGCCCGCGTCATGAACTGGCGCGGGTCGCTGCCCGGCAGCGGCAGGTAGTCGGTGTCGAACAGGTCGGCCTCGGTGAGCCGGCCGGCGGCGAGCGCCTCTTCCATCAGCCCGGAGATGCGCCCTGCGAGGCCCTGCGCCTTCTCCGCGAGGGGCGCATACTCGGCCTGGACGGCGGAGAGACGCGCGTCGAGGCCTGAGCGTGCGGCGGCGGTCAGGTCTGCGAAAGCGCAGTGGAGGCCCATCGGGCTCACGGCTCGAACGAGGGCCCGCACCGGGCCGATGCCGTCGATGTCGAGGCCGAGGGCGCTGCCCGCGGCCACGGCCGCACCCTCTGGCGCCTCGACCAGGACGCCGCCCGCGCTGAGATCGACGCTGCGGCTGCGGCGCCCGTCGCCGAGGCGCACGGCCAGTTCGACGGGGTAACGGTCGTGCCGGCGGCGATCGCCGATCTCGCTCTGCCGGATCACCGCGACGAAGCGGCGTCCGAGGCCGGCGGCTTGGTCGGCCGCCTCCCGCGCCGAGGCCTCGGTGGCGACGGCGCGCGCCTCCAGCGCGATCCCCGCCGCAGCAATGGCCTGGGCCGCGCCATCCACATCCGCGACGAGGCTGCCCGTCCGCGCGGCTTCGCCGACCACATGCGCGACGATGGCCGCCTGCTCGCCCGAGATCGCCTGGACCGTGCCGAAGGCAGGTCGTGCCGCATCGATCGCCTCGGCAAGGGCCGTCACCGCCGTGGCGGAGGCCGCCGCGCCGTCGCGCAGCCGCGTGACCCGCGCGCGCACCTCCTCGGCCGCCCGCCCCGTCTCCACCGACAGGGCCTTCACCTCGGCGGCGACCACCGCGAAGCCGCGGCCGGCATCGCCGGCACGGGCCGCCTCGATGGTGGCGTTGAGCGCCAGCAGGTTGGTCTGCCGCGCCACCGCGGCGATGGCATCGATGATGCCCGCGATCTCGGAGCCGGCGAGGGCCAGGGCCTCGATCTGCGCCCGCGCCTCGCCGCCGCGGCTGTCGGCTTGGTCGAGATGGGCCTCGGCCTGCCGCATCGCCCCGGCGATCCGGCCGGAGGTCTGGGAGAGGGCCTGGGTCCGCTCGGACAGAGCCGCGCTGGCGGAAGCGGCCTCGCGCGCGGCGCCCGCAAGGCCTTCCATCCGGGCCCGCATCTCCGCGAGCCCGACTTGGACGGCGCCGACCTCGCCGCGCGCCGAGGCGATCGAGCCGCCGACGGCGCCGATCGCGGCGAGCACGTCCGTCTCGATCACGTCGAGGACGGCCGCGCTGCCGGAGCCGCCCTCGGTCTCGGCCGTGACGGCTTCGGATGCGGCAGCGCCGACAGCCGGCGGACCGGGCTCCGCTACGGCGGGCTGCGCGGTCGCACGGCTGCGGAGATAGGATCGAAGCATGGGCCGCATTCGATCAGCGGGACGTTAAAGGACAATTGCGGTTGCGCCCGAACGCAGCTCGACAGCGGTCGAACGTCCGTTACGGCCGGAATCGGTGAGTAACGCCGGCCGTACACCTGCGGACGCCGACGCCTCTGGACTGGATTGACGCCTGAGCCGCCTGCCGTCACGGCCCTGTGCGGCGCCGTCCGCTCTCAGGCACCGCCCCACTGCATGGTCAGGCCGCCATCGACTACGAGCGTGTGGCCGGTCACGTAGTCGGCCTCGTCAGAGGCGAGGTAGAGGATCGCGTGCGCGATGTCCTCGGGCTGGCCGGCCCGGTGCCACGGGATGCGCTCCAGGGACGTCTCCAGCTTGCCCGGATCCTCGAAGCGGTCGGAGGTCATCGGCGTCTCGATCAGGCCGGGCGCCACGTTGTTGACGTTGATGCGGTCCTCGGCGAGCTCCCGCGACAGGCTGCGGCAGAGCGAGCCGAGACCGGCCTTCGACATGCCGTAGGGGGCGCTCTCGGGCGTCGGCAGGTGCTGCGCCACGGAGGAGACGAACACGATCTTGCCACGCCCGCCCGCCTCGCGGCGCATGCGGATGAAGGGACGCGCCGTGAACAATGCGCCCATCAGGTTGACGCGCAGGATCGTCTCCAGCCGCTCGTCCTCCATCTCGGCGACCGCCATGCCGCTCATCGCCTGGCCGGCATTGGCGACGAGGATGTCGAGGGGGCCGAGGTCGCGGGCTGCCGTCTCGTAGAGGGCCTTCACCGAGGCCGGATCGCCGACATCGACCTGCGCCACCACGGCTCGGCGTCCCTCCGCTTCGACATGGCGGGCCGTCTCGGCGATGCCGTCCCGGTCGTTGTGATAGGCGATCACCACGTCGGCGCCCGCGCGGGCGAGGTGGATGGCGGCGGCCCGGCCGATGCCGGAATCGGCACCGGTGATCAGGGCCCGCTTGTCCTTGAACGTCATCAATGTCCCCGCTGGCGGATCGAGCAATCGCCTGGGCAATCGGCGCGGGTCGGCCCGGTTCCGGCACGGCGGCGCATTGCCTCGGGGCCGGCGCCTGTCGGAGAGAGGTGCGAGCGCGGCCTTGCCGGGTGCGCCAGCCGCTTTGACGGCCGGGAGTGCGATGCCTAATCAGGAACCAAAATTCGTCGTCGGCGTCGCATGACAGAAGAGCGACGCCGCCAACCTTCGAGCACGATGTCTTCGGCCTACCCGACCGCGATTCCCGACCCCGCCGAGGAAAGCGCACCCACCACGCGCTGCCGCATCCTGGCGGTGGCCGAGCGCTCGTTCCGCGAGATCGGCTACCAGAAGACCACGGTCGCCGACATCGCCAAGACCCTGAAGATGAGCCCGGCCAACGTGTACCGCTTCTTCGAGTCGAAGAAGGCGATCAACGAGGCGGTGGTGGAGCGCGTCACGGGCGAGATCGAGGCGCTGATCGCCGGCATCGCCGACGCGCCGGGACGGACGGCCGAGGCCCGCCTGCGTGAGGCGGTCGCAGCCCTGCACCGCGACACAACCGGGCGCTGGGCCGGCTATCCGCGCATCCACGAGATGATCGAGGCGGCGATGGGCGAGAGCTGGGAGGTCTGCCGTCAGCACGTGGACCGGATCGGCGCGGTGTTCGAGCGCATCGTGCGCGACGGCGTGCGGACCGGCGAGTTCGAGGCGGCCGATCCGGCGGTGGCAGCCCGCTGCATCCAGGCGGCGATCACGCGCCACACGCACCCGCTCCTCGTGAGCCAGACGCACCCGGAACTGGAGCCGAGCCTCGTCGAGTTGGTGGACTTCCTGCTGCGCAGCCTGCGCCCGGCCCGGGAGCCCGCGCGGGGCTGAGGCGCCGCCCACCCCGCTGTGACAGGCGGGGTCGGATCGGGGAGCGTCGGCACTGGATGCGGCGCGCTCCTCTCTGGGTCGAGAAAGGGGCGCATGTCGCGGATCCCAGGCGTGTCCGGAGCCGGGCTCGGCTATTCCGACGCCGGCGTGTTGGCGGGCGGCGACGGCTCGGAGATGTAGGGCTGCGGGCCGTCATAGCCCTCGATCACGATGATCTCGGACTCGACGGCGCCCTTCTGCTTGGCGCGGGCCTCCTGGTAGAGTTCCGAGTGCCAGCATTCGAGGGCGATCTCGTAGCTCGGGAATTCGAGCACGACGTTGCGGGCGCGGGCCTGACCCGCCACCGCCTCGAAGCCGCCGCCGCGCACCAGGAAGCGGGCGCCGTATTTGGCGAGCGCCGCGCCGTTCGCCGCCGCGTAGGCCTTGTAGGCCTCGGGGTCGAGCACATCGACCCGCACGATCCAGTAGCCCTTGGCCATCACGCCTCTCCCATCTCTGCGACGATTGCCCGTGCCACCGCCCGCGGGTCGGCGGCACCGGTGATCGGGCGGCCGACGACCACGTGGTCGATCCCGGCCGCGCGCGCCTGACCCGGCGTCAGCACCCGCTTCTGGTCGCCGAGCTCGGCGCCGGCCGGGCGGATGCCGGGGGTCACGATCAGCCGCTCCGGTCCGATCGCCGTCCGCACCGGACCCGCCTCAAGCGCGCTGCAGACGATGCCGTCGATGCCGATGTCGCGGGCCTGCCCCGCGCGCTTGGCGACGAGTGCGCTGACGGGCAGCGCGTAGCCGGCCTCGGCCGCGTCCGCGTCGTCATAGGAGGTCAGCACGGTGACCGCCAGGACCTTGAGGTTGCCGCTTCGCCCGCGGACCGCCGCGCGCATGGTCTGGGGATAGGCGTGGACCGTGAGGAAGCTGGCGCCGAGGTCGCTCACCGCCCGAACGCCCTCCTCCACCGTGTTGCCGATGTCGTGGAGCTTCAGGTCGAGGAATGTCTTGAGGCCGCGCTTCGCCAGCTCGCGGGCGAAGGCGAGGCCGCCATTGTACCCGAGCTGGTAGCCGATCTTGTAGAAGGTCGCCGCGTCGCCGATCCGGTCGACGAGCGCCCGGGCCGCGTCCACATCGGCCAGGTCGAGGGCGACGATCAGGCGGTCGCGCGGGTCTGTGATGGGTGTCATGCGGGCTCCGGAGGCGGCGGAGGGATCGCGCGGAGCGCCGTTCCAGTCAATGCCGGATCGTCGGCCGGATCGTCGGCCGTATCGTCGGCCGTATCCTTGGAGTGGATCCTTGGGTCGGACCGTTCAGGCCAGCACCCGCGCCACCTCGGCCCTGAGCACGGGCAGCAGCTCGGCCTCGAACCAGGGCTCGCGCTTCAGCCAGCCGTTGTTGCGCCAAGAGGGGTGCGGCAGGGGCAGGATCCGCGGGCGCCGCGTCTCGCCCAGGATCGCGCGCCAGTTGCGCACCGTGCCGGTCAGTCCGCCGTCGAGCCGGCCGAGATGCCAGCCCTGCGCGTATTGGCCGATCACGAGAATCAGCTCCAGCGCGGGCAGGCCGGCGAACAGGTCCTTGCGCCAGCGCTCGGCGCATTCCCGCCGCGGCGGCCGGTCGCCGCCCTTCGCGTCGAGGCCGGGGAAGCACGAGCCCATCGGCACGATGGCGACGCGCGCGCCGTCGTAGAAGGCTGCCTCGTCGAGGCCGAGCCAAGCGCGCAGGCGCACCCCGGACGGGTCCGAGAACGGCTTGCCGGAGCGGTGGGCGCGGGTGCCGGGGGCTTGGCTTGCGATGCACAGGCGGGCCGTGGACGAGCCCTGCACGATCGGTCGCGGCTCGTGCGGCAGGGGCGGTCCGTAGAGCGGGCTGTCGCGGCAGATGCGGCAGGCCCGGAGGCGCGCGGCCGTGTCTTCGAAGGTCTCGTGCAAGATCGCGGTCATGGCTGCGGGAGATGGGAGGTCCCGGAACCGCGAGCCAGCCCAAAAGAAACGGCGCGGCCGTGGGCCGCGCCGTGGGGAAGTCGTTTGGGTCTCGAAAGCCTTGGGAGGCTGAGCCGTGATCTAAGCCGGCTCAGAGCCATGCGCTGTGCGCAATGTCACACGCCCTTCAGGCCCGAGAGGTCGAGGGGCAGCGCACGCAGGCGCTGGCCGGTCGCGGCGAAGACCGCGTTCGAGATCGCGGGCGCCAGGACCGGTACGCCCGGCTCGCCGATGCCCGTCGGGGCCGCCTGGCTCGGCACGATATGGACCTCGACCACCGGCATCTCGGTGAGCCGGGTCGGCTCGTAGGCGTCGAAATTGGTCTCTTGAACCACGCCGTCCTTCAGCGTCACGCGGTTGCGCAGGACCGAGGAGAGCGCGAAGCCGACCGCGCCCTCGACCTGGGCACGCACGATGTCCGGGTTGACCGCGATGCCGACATCGACCGCGGCGACAATCCGGTTCACCTTCAGGCTGCCCGAACCCGCGGTCACGTCGGCCACCATCGCCACGTAGGAGCCGAAGGATTCGTGGGCCGCGACGCCCATGGCCCGGCCCTTCTCGGGCGCCGCCTTGCCCCAGCCCGCCTTCTCGGCGGCGAGCTTGAGGGCTGCGGAGAGGCGCGGCGCGTTGGTGAGCAGGGCGAGGCGGTAGGCGACGGGATCGACCTGCGCCGCATGGGCCAGTTCGTCGACGAAGACCTCCATAGCCTGGGCGGTGTGGGTGTGGCCGACCGAGCGCCACCACAGCACCGGCACGCCTTCGCGGGCGTTGTGCACCTCGAACCGGTAGGCGGGCAGCGCGTAGGGCGTGTCCGAGGCACCTTCGACGGTGGTGCCGTCGACGCCGTTCTTCACCAGCATCGCCTCGAAGGGCGAGCCGATCATGATCGACTTGCCGACCATCACGTGCTGCCAGCCCGTCACCGATCCCTTGGCGTCGAGGCCGGCGCGGATCTTGTGATAGACGGTCGGCCGGTAATAGCCGCCCGCCATGTCGTCCTCGCGGGTCCAGACGAGGTGCACGGGGGCCTTGGCGCCCCACGCCTTCAGGATGGCGGCGGCCTCCGCGATGTAGTCGGCCGAGGGCGTGGCGCGCCGCCCGAAGGAGCCGCCGGCCCACAGGGTGTGCAGCCGGACCTTGTCGGGGGTGGTGCCCAGGATCGCGGCGGCGGTGGCCTGCTCGATCGTCTGGAACTGGAGGCCCGCATAGATGTCGTAGCTGCCATCCGCCGCCCGCTCGATCGTGGCGTTGAGAGGCTCCATCGCCGCGTGGGCGAGGTAGGGGAAGCTGAACTCCGCCTCCAGCACCTTCGCGGCGCCCTTGATGCCGGCCTCGGCATCGCCGCGCTGCGAGGCGACGATGCCGGGGCGCTTGGCCGTCTCGCGGTACTCGGCGAGGATGACGTCGGACGAGCGCGTCTCGGCGAGGCTCTCGTCCCAGGTGACCTTCAGCGCCTCGCGGCCCTTCATCGCAGCCCAGGTGTCGCGGGCGATCACCGCGACGCCCGTCGGGATCGCGACCACGTCGATCACGCCCGCGACCTGCCGCGCGGCCTTGTCGTCGAAGCCCTTCACCGTGGCGCCGAAGCGCGGCGGGTGGGCAACCACCGCCGTCACTTGGTTCGGGCGGCGGATGTCGAGGGAATAGATTGCGCTGCCGTTGGTCTTGGCCACCGAATCGAGGCGCAGTGCCTTCTGGCCGATGAGCCGCCACTGGCTCGGATCCTTGAGCCGCGGCTCCTGCGGCACCGGCATGGCGGCGGCGGCGGCCGCGAGCTCGCCGAAGCGGGCCTCGCGGCCCGAGCCGGCATGGCGCACCACGCCGCTCTCGACGGTGATCTGCGAGGCCTGGACCTTCCAGTCCAGGGCGGCGGCGGCCACCAGCATCTCGCGGGCGGCGGCGCCCGCCTTGCGCAGCTGCATCCAGGAATTGGCAATGGCCGTCGAGCCGCCGGTGCCCTGGATCGGGCCCATCAGCAGGTTGTTGTAGAGGGCGGCATCCGCCGGCGCGAACTCGGTGCGGACCTTCGACCAGTCGGCGTCGAGTTCGTCGGCGAGGATCGTGGCGAGGCCCGTCGTGTTGCCCTGGCCCATGTCGAGATGCTTGATCATCACCGTCACGGTGTCGTCGGCGGCGATGCGCACGAAGGCGTTCGGGTTCGCCTTGACGGCGGACAGGGCGGGCGCCCCCTCAGCGCGGGCGCCGCGCAGGTCGAGGCGGAAGCCGATCACCAGGGCACCGGCCGCGGCGGCCGAGCCGGTGAGGAAGGCGCGGCGGGAGGCGCGCGGCGAGGGCGTCGGCTGACGGATCTTCAGCATGGCAATGCTCCGGTCAGGACGTTCGGGATCAGGCGAGGGAGCGCGCGGCTTCGTGGATCGCCGCGCGGATGCGCTGGTAGGTGCCGCAGCGGCAGATGTTGCCGTCCAGGGCGCCGTCGATGTCGGCGTCGCTGGGCTTCGGGTTGGTGGAGAGCAGGCCGATCGCCGACATGATCTGGCCGGACTGGCAGTAGCCGCACTGCACCACGTCGAGCTTGCGCCACGCGCCCTGCACGGCCTCGGCCACACGGCCCGAGACGCCCTCGATGGTGGTGATCGCCCCCGTGCCCACGTCGCCGATCCGGGTCTGGCAGGAGCGCACGGGCTGGCCGTCGAGATGCACCGTGCAGGCGCCGCACTGGGCGATGCCGCAGCCGTACTTGGTGCCGGTCTTGTCGAGGCGGTCGCGCAGCACCCAGAGCAGGGGCATGTCGGGGTCGGCGTCGACCTCGTGGGTGGTGCCGTTGACGGTGAGCTTGAACATCGGCTTCTCCCTGCCCCGACCGTCGAGCCGTTAACTGCGTCTCAGGCCCGGCGGCGTGCGCTGCCGCACACCGCCAGGCACGCCACGGTGTGCGCATTCACCAAAATGCGACGCGTCTCAGCAGGCCGATCTTAACATATCGGACCCATTCTGACGGAGGAGTCCCGCCGTCGCAGCGGCCCTCTCTCCCAGCGTGCGTTGACCCAAGAGTTCGATGTCCGACCTGACCGTCGAGATGGTGCAGCGCAGGCGCGGTCCCTCGACGGAGGAGGTGGCGCGGCGGCGCGAGATCGCCCGGGAGATGCGCTCCGCCCGCGAGCGGCTGACCTCGAATACCGGCCTGGAGCGCGCCTTCGACTACGAGCTGCTGCGCCTCTACGCCCAGTACCGGACGGGCGCCGGTCTCCCGCTCGCACTCTTCGCGGTGGCGCTCGCGGCCGCGGCAAGCTTCTGGCTGCCGCCGCTGGTGCCCAGCCTCTGGGTTCTCGGCGTCTTCGCGCTGATCGCGCTGAATTCAGGTCTGAGCCTGCGCTTCCTCAGGGCGGATCCGGAAACCATCGCACTGCCGCGCTGGCGCACCCGCTTCGTCGTCGGCGAGGCGCTGCAGGGTGTGGTGTGGTCGGCCATGGTCTGGCTCGGCACCACCGGCGGCTGGACCTTCTGCCTGTTCGGGCTCGTCATCGCCTCGGCGGTCGCCACCATGATCGCGGCGACCGTGCCCGCCGCGGCGGTGGCGGCGCTCGCGCCCCTCATGCTCGCGGCGCTCTCGCTGCTGGCCTTCTCGCGGGAGATGGACGCGGTCCTCATCGTGGCGATGGCCTGCGGCGCGCAGGTCTTCTTCCTCGGCCTCGCCCGGCGCCTCTACACCTCGACGGTGGGAGCCCTCGAATCGCGGGCCGAGAAAGACGCGATCTTCGGTGAATTGGAGCAGGCCAAGGCCAATTCCGACGAGGCGCGGCGACGGGCCGAGGAGGCGAACCTCGCGAAATCCCGCTTCCTCGCCACGATGAGCCACGAGCTGCGCACGCCGCTCAACGCCATTCTCGGCTTCTCCGAGGTGATGAAGAACGAGGTCTTCGGCGCCCATGCGGCCCCGAGCTACCGGGAATACTCGACCGACATCCACGACAGCGGGATGCACCTCCTCAATCTGATCAACGAGATCCTCGACCTCTCGCGCATCGAGGCCGGCCGCTACGAGCTGAACGAGGAGGCGGTGCAACTCGCCCATGTGGTCGAGGAGTGCCGGCACATGATGGGCCTGCGCGCCAAGGCCAAGAATCAGACCTTCCGCGACTTCGTGGACGATTCGCTGCCGCGGATCTGGGCGGACGAGCGCGCCATCCGCCAGATCGTGCTGAACATCCTCTCGAATGCGGTGAAGTTCACGCCGCAGGGGGGCGAAATCACCATCAAGGTCGGCTGGACGAGTTCGGGCGGGCAGTATGTCGCGGTGAAGGACAACGGTCCCGGCATCCCCGAGGAGGAGATCGGCACGGTGATGTCGTCCTTCGGACGCGGCTCGATGGCGATCAAGGATGCCGAGCAGGGCTCCGGCCTCGGCCTGCCCATCGTGAAGGGGCTCGTCGACCTCCACAGCGGCAACTTCACCCTCAAGTCGAAGCCCCGCGAAGGCACCGAGGTGATCGTGACGCTGCCTGCGACCCGCGTGATGGACACGCTCCCGGCCGTCTCCGTGGCGCCCGAGGAGCCGGTCGCGCGGCCGGCGCGCACCCGCCGCGCGGCCTGACATCCGGGTGTCGAGAGGGATCATCCCTCTCACGGGTCCAGGGCGGAGCCCTGGGGCATGCAGGTCACGGCTTCGCCCCGACATCCCGCCGAGGGGATTCGTCCGTTCGAGATCCCCGGATCAGCCGAGGCCGCCCATCCGGCGGATCAGCGTCCATTCGGCCTCGCTCACCGGCTGCACCGAGAGGCGCGAGTTGTTGACGAGGACCATGTCCTTGAGCGCCGACTCGGCCTTGATCGCGTCGAGGGTCACAGGCGTGCGCAGGGCCTCGACGGCGCGCACATCCACCATGCCGAAGCGTCCGCTCGCGTCGGTGTGGTCGGGATAATAGGGCTTGATGACCTCGACGATGCCGACGACGGCCTTGCCCTCGTTCGAGTGGTAGAAGAAGCCCTGCTCGCCGACCTGCATCGCCATCATCTGCTGCTTGGCGAGGTGGTTGCGCACGCCGTTCCAGAACGTGCCCTCCGCGCCCGCCGCGACCTGCTGGTCCCACGACCAGGTCGAGGGTTCGGATTTGAAGAGCCAGCGCGCCATGTCGGTCCCCGATGCCCGGCGGATACGGCCGAGCCCGGCCCTCCATAGGCCGCCGCGCCTGCCATTGCATCCCCGATGCGAGGGCGCTTGGGGCGCGCGGTCCGGTGCAGTACGGGAGGCATCATGAAGACCCTCGAGATCCCGCCCGGAATTGCCCCCGCCGTCATCCTGGTCGAGCCGCAGCTCGCCGAGAATATCGGCATGACGGCCCGCGCCATGGCGAATTTCGGCCTGTCCGAACTCCGTCTCGTCAATCCGAAGAACGGCTGGCCGAAGAAGGGCGTGCGCGAGGCGGCGTCTGGCGCCACGCACGTGCTCGATGCGGCGACGATCTATGCCAGCGTCCCCGAGGCCATCGCCGACCTGAACTGCGTGCTCGCCACCACCGCCCGCGAGCGCGGCCAGATGAAGCGCGTGCTGGCACCCGACGAGGCGATGGCACAGGTCGTGGCCCGCACAGGGCAACGGGTCGGCGTGATGTTCGGGCGCGAGCGGGTCGGCCTGTCGAACGACGAGGTCTCGCTGGCGGATGCCATCGTCACCTTCCCGGTCTCGCCGGACTTCCCCTCTCTCAACCTCGCCCAGAGCGTGCTGCTCGTCGCCTACGAATGGCGCCGCGCCAGCGGTCGGGCCACGATCCCCTTCTCCGGCGAGATGCTCTCCCCGCCAGCGACTCGCGAGGCGCTGATCTCGCTGTTCGGAAGCCTGGAGGCGGCGCTCGACGGCGCCGGGTTCTATCCGCCCGAGAAGCGCGAGATCATCGCCCGCAACATGCGCGACATGCTCCACCGCATGGCGATGACCGAGCAGGATGTGCGCACCGTCCGCGGCGCGCTGCGGGCCCTGACCCGCGCGCGCTGAGGGCTCAGCCCCGTGGGGGCGGCGACAGGGGCGCGCCCGCCGCCTTGCCCGGTTTCGCGATGGCCTTGTCTGCGGCCTCGATCGCCTTCCAGCGGTTGGGCTGGGCCACGAGGGCGCGCAGCGAGGCGATGTTCGCCTCGGCCTCGGCGGGGCTCATGTCCCTGCGCAGGACCGCCTCGGCTTCGGGGAAGCGGCCCTTCAGCCCCAAAGCCATGGCGAGGTTGGCCCGCACCCGCGCGTCGGCCCCCGGCTGCTCGGCGGCGCGGCGCAGCACGGCTTCGGCCGGATCGAGCTGCCGTGCGAGCATGTAGGACAGGCCGAGATTGGACAGGATCGACGGCTCGTTCGGCCGGATCTTGAGGGCGGCCTCGTAGAAACCTTGTGCCCGGGCGTGCTCGCCCATCTGGTCGGCGGCCGAGCCCTGGGCCGAGAGGATGCGCCAGTCCGGCTGCGAGGGCGTGTGCGCGTTCTGCAGCACCTCCTGCGCCTCCTGGAAGCGGCCGACTTCGACGAGGGACTTGCCGTAGGCGCCGAGCACCGCCTGGTTGCGCGGGTTGCGTAGGGCCGCCTGCTGCAGCACTGCCGTCGCCTGAGTCTTCTGGTCGCTGGCGCGGAGCGCCTGGGCGTAGCGCATGGCGGTCGCGAGGTCGTTCGGGTTCTCGGCGTAGCGGGCGGCGAGGCTGTCGACCTGCTGCCGCTCGATCGCGGGGCCCGCGCTGCCGATCGACCCGGTGGTCTCGGGCCCGCGCGACTGGCAGCCGGCCATCCCGAGGGCGACGATCGCGCCCGCGAGCAGGCCGCGCATCCGGGCAGGCCGATGGGCCGTCATCATGGAACGCTCCCGCACGCAATGGACCGCAACGGACCGGACGCTTCACGGCCTCGTCGGCACGGTGGTAGAGCGTTAACCCTAATCACCGGTTAAGCACCCCGCACATGCCCGACTCAGACGTCTTCCTCGCTCCCGGCACCGTTGCGATCCCCGTGACTCTGGTCACCGCCGCCGGGTGGCCTGAGGTCGAGGCGGGATTGGATCCGGCGCAGCGCGCCTTCGCGGCGGCTACCGGCTTCGCGCCGAAGGCCGGCCGGCTCGCCCTGCTGCCGGGTGCGGAGGGCCAGCTCGCCCGCATCCTGTTCGGCCTCGGTGAGACCGACGCTCCCGCCTATGACCGGCTGCTTGCCGGCAAGCTGCCGGGCCTGCTGCCGCCGGGCGTCTACCGGATCGAAGGCGCGCCGGTGCCGGCCGAGGCGGCGCTGGCCTGGGCGCTCGGCGCCTACGCCTTCCGCCGCTACCGCGCGCCCGCCTCGGAGGCCGCCCGCCTGGTGGCCCCGGAGGACGTCGATGCGGCCGAGATCGCGCAGATCGCCTCAGCTGTGGCGAGGGGGCGCGACCTCGTCAACACGCCGGCCAACGACCTCGGCCCGGCCGAGATCGAGGCGGCCGTGCGCGCGGTGGCCGAGCGGCACGGCGCCGCGGTAACGGTGACTGCGGGCGAGTCCCTGGCGGCCGAGTTCCCGCTCGTCCACGCGGTCGGCGCCGGCGCGACCCGGCCTCCACGGCTGATCGACCTGACCTGGGGCCGCGCGGGCGCGCCGCGGATCACCCTCGTCGGCAAGGGCGTCGCCTTCGACACGGGCGGGCTCGACATCAAGCCCTCCGCCGCCATGCTCCTGATGAAGAAGGACATGGGCGGGGCCGCCGCGGCGCTCGCCGCCGCCGACATGGTGATGGGCGCAGAGCTGCCGATCCGCCTGCGCCTGCTGATCCCAGCCGTCGAGAACTCCGTCTCAGGCGACGCCTTCCGGCCCGGTGACGTGGTCCGGAGCCGGGCCGGGCTCACCGTCGAGATCGGCAACACCGATGCCGAGGGCCGCCTGATCCTTGCCGATGCGCTGGCGCTCGCCGATGCCGAGGGGCCGGACCTGATCCTCGATTTCGCGACGCTGACGGGCGCCGCCCGCGTGGCGCTCGGACCCGACCTTCCGGCGGTCTTCACCGAGGACGAGGGGCTCGCCGCGGAGATCGCCGCCTCGGGCGCGGCGGCGATCGATCCGGTCTGGCGCATGCCGCTGCATGCGCCCTACGCGAGCCTGCTCGATTCGAAGATCGCCGATCTCAACAACGTCTCCGGCGGTCCCTTCGCGGGCGCGATCACCGCGGCCCTGTTCCTGCGCCGCTTCGCCCCCAAGACGAAGGCCCACGCGCATTTCGACCTCTACGGCTGGAATCCCTCGACCAAGCCGGGCCGACCGGAGGGTGGCGAGGTCCAGACCGCGCGCCTCGCCTACGCCCTTCTCAAGGCGCGCTACGCGCCGGCCTGACCGGCGCGCCCGGGCCGGGCCGCTGATTTTTCCGCCCGCCGCGATCGCCGACGGCTCGGGCGCTCTTCAGGTGCGGCTCAAACCAAGCTAAGGGGTGTTTGGTATACATCATGGCGAGGCTGTAACCGCTTGCGCGGGAACGGCCGCGCCCTGACGGGGCGACCTCGCCGGCGATGCGTGCGGGCCACGCGAACGCGCGGCGCGGCGGCGATCGATAACAAGATCAAGACCGATCAAGGGAGAGACAGCATGGCACGCAACATCCTGATCCTGGGCGCCTCCTACGGCTCCCTGCTCGGGACGAAACTTCTGATGGCCGGTCACAACGTGACGCTGGTCTGCCGGAAGAAGACCGCGGACCTGATCAACCGCGAGGGCACGGAAGTCCGGATCAAGCTGCGCGACGAGCCCGAGCACCGGGCGATCCATTCGCGCGACCTGCCGGGCAAGCTCGACGCGATGCCGCCGGAGGATGTGGACGTCTCCCGCTACGACCTCGTCGGCCTCGCCATGCAGGAGCCGCAATACACCAACCACACGATCCGCATGCTGATGATCAAGATCGCCGAGGCGAAGCTGCCCAGCCTCTCGATCATGAACATGCCGCCCCTGCCCTATCTCAAGCGGATCCCGGCGCTCGCCGCGATGAATCTCGAGGACGCCTACACCAATGCGGGCGTCTGGGACCGTTTCGAGCCCGGGCTGGTCTCGCTCTGCTCGCCCGACCCGCAGGCCTTCCGGCCGCCGGAGGAGGGCGCGAACGTGCTCCATGTCGGCCTGCCGACGAACTTCAAGGCGGCGACCTTCGCGGACGAGGCGCATAACCGCCTTCTGCGGGAGCTCGAGGCCGATATCGACGCCGTGCGCCTGGACGGACAGGACGTGCCGGTGAAGCTGAAGGTGTTCGATTCGCTGTTCGTGCCGCTCGCGAAGTGGTCGATGCTGCTGACCGGCAATTACCGCTGCATCACGCCGACCGAGCCGCGCTCGATCCGCGACGCCGTGCACACCGACCTGGCGCAATCCCGCGCCATCTACGACCATGTCGATGCGCTCGCCCGGAAGCTCGGCGCCGATCCGAAGGATCAGGTCCCGTTCGAGAAGTATGCCAAGGCGGCCGAGAGCCTGCTCAAGCCGTCCTCGGCGGCGCGCGCGGTGGCGAACGGGGCGCCCTTCATCGAGCGCGTCGACCTTCTGGTGAAGCTGATCTCGCACCAGCTCGGCGAGCCGGATGCCGAGATCGACCGCACCGTCGAGACCGTGGACCGCAAGCTCGACGAGCGCATCATCGAGGGCTGAGCCCGCATCGCGCGGGGCGCGGGTTTTCGCGCCCCGTCGCCCATCCTGGGGCGCGAGCGGATCGCGCCCCTTGGCCTCAGAGCGCTCTCCGCTGACGTGGTTGCCGGTTCGGTGACAGAGAGCGGCTCTATGCCTCGCCGCGGGCGACGAGCGCCTCATACTCGGACACCTCCAGGCGGCCTTCCTTGGCGACACGGGCCTTGTCCGCGTCGCTGATCACGTCGCCGGCGAGATCGAGGCGCTTCCAGGCGGCGAGTGGCGTCTCGCGGCCTTCCCGCGGGACATACTTGTTCTGCTCCACCTTGTTGTACTTGTGGATGTAGCGCGGGCAGTTGATCCAGATCTTCGTCACGGCGACGCGAACGAGATACTTGGCCTCGGTGTATTCGGCCATCAGCGGATCGTCGCGCAGGAGGCTGGCCAGACCCTGGACCCGGATCCGGTGCGGGGTCTCGAAATCGATGAAGAGCAGGCCGACCTTGGCCTGACCCTCGATATTGCCCATCGAGTAGAACATGCCGTTGCCGTCGAAGCCGGGGAAGACGAGGGTCGTCTCGTCCACCACCTTCACGAAGCCGGTGCCGCCGCCCTTGTAGGACACGGTCGGCATCCCGTCCGGATCGACGGTGGAGAGGAAGAACATGTCGCGGCTGCCGATGAAGGCGGCCTCGTCCGGCTGGATCGTCTCGTGCACCCAATCGGTGTCCAGACGGTTCGCGAGCTTGACCGTACCGAATTCTTCCTGGAGCGCGCGGTGCGCGTCCGAGTAGAGCGATCCCATCAGCGTGTCCTCCGGGAGCCTCGTTCCATGGGCCCTTGGGCGCGGTTCTAAGCCAAGCTCGCCCCATGAGAAAGGCCGGTCCCGCCTGGCGGAACCGGCCTCGTCGCTTCGGCGCAGGCCGGGCGAAGCCCGGCCTGCCACTCCCGAGGGATCAGTTCTTGGTCTTGTCGACCAGGGCCTTCTCCGAGATCCACGGCATCATGCCGCGGAGCTTGGCGCCGACCTCCTCGATCGGGTGGGCGGCGAGCTTGGCGCGGGTGGCCTTGAACGAGGTCTGGCCGACCTTGTTCTCCAGCATCCAGTTGCGGGTGAAGATGCCCGACTGGATGTCGTTGAGGACGCGCTTCATCTCGGCCTTGGTCTCGGGCGTGACGATGCGCGGGCCGGTGACGTACTCGCCGTACTCGGCGGTGTTCGAGATCGAGTAGTTCATGTTGGCGATGCCGCCCTCGTAGATGAGGTCGACGATCAGCTTCACCTCGTGCAGGCACTCGAAATAGGCCATCTCGGGGGCGTAGCCGGCCTCGACCAGCGTCTCGAAGCCGGCCTTGATCAGCTCGACGAGACCGCCGCAGAGCACGGCCTGCTCGCCGAACAGGTCGGTCTCGCACTCCTCCTTGAAGGTGGTCTCGATGATGCCGGCGCGGCCGCCGCCATTGGCCGAGGCGTAGGACAGGCCGAGGTCATGGGCGTTGCCCGAGGCGTCCTGCGCGATGGCGATCAGGGTCGGCACGCCGCCGCCCTTCAGGTACTCGCCGCGCACGGTGTGGCCGGGGCCCTTCGGGGCGACCATCAGCACGTCGAGGTCCTTGCGCGGCTCGATCAGGTTGAAGTGCACGTTGAGGCCGTGCGCAAACAGGAGCGCGGCGCCCTCCTTCATGTTCTTCTCGAGCGACTCCCTGTAGATGTCGCCCTGCAGCTCGTCGGGGGTGAGCATCATCACCACGTCGCCCCACTTGGCGGCGTCGGCGACGTTCATCACCTTGAAGCCCTGGCCCTCAGCCTTCTTGGCGGTGGCGGAGCCCTCGCGCAGGGCGATGACGATGTCCTTCACGCCGGAATCGCGCAGGTTGAGCGCGTGGGCATGGCCCTGGCTGCCGAAGCCGACGATGACGACCTTCTTGCCCTTGATCAGGTTCAGGTCGGCGTCGCGATCGTAATAGACACGCATGGGAATCGTCCTTTCTCGTCGTTGGTGTTCGTGGTTTCAATCCCGGCCGTACAGGGCCAGGAACTGGTCGACGGCGCGGCCGGCGTCGCGCCGGATCTCGGCCGTGTCGAGGTCGAGCCGGTCGCCGAGCAGGAGCCGGATCTGGATGTCGCGGCCGACCAGACCGAAGAAGGTCCGGAAAGCCGTTTCGCCGTCCTCGAAATCGAGGATCCCCGCCGCGCGGCCGGCCTCGAGAACAGGCTTCACCCGCTCACCGATCGCAAAGCGGCCATTCGCCAGGACGATGCCGCCGAGATTGCTCTTGCCCGAGGCGGCATGGCCGATGGCGATACGGTTGAGGGCGACCGAGGTGCTGCTCGCGATCACCTCCAGCCAGGTCGCCGCGAAGTCCCGCAGGCTCTCGCGGAGCGTCGCGACGTCGAGGGGCTGCACCGCGTAGCGGCCGGCATGGACCCGCGAGGCCTGCCACTGCACCGTCGCGGTGAGCAGGCCGTCGCGATCGCCGAACCACTTGTAGAGCGATTCCTTCGAGCAGCTCGCCCGGCGCGCCACCGCGTCCATGGTGAGCTGATCGCCCTCCTCGACCATCAGCGCCAGCACGGCGTCCAGCACCGCCTGTTGGCGGAGCGAGGGCGCTTCGGAAGCTGTGTCCTGCTGGGCTGCGGAGTTCGGTGGCATCGTCCCGCGATCAGTACCGTACCGTACGGTACGTGCCGATAAAGCGATTCGGCATAGGCGGCAAGGGCCCCCGGGGTCCGAGCGGGATGGCTCGGACCGTTGCACGGCGATCAGCGCGGCAGGTCGAGTCCCTCGCGGGCGAAGACCGCCTGCACGGCCGGTCGCTCGGCCATGGCGCGCGCATGCTCCGTCCAGGCGGGGAAGCGCGCGGCCATGTCGAACCGGCAGGCCGGACCCCGGCCCCAGGTCCAGAACAGCAGCAGGTAGGGATCGACGACGCTGTAACGGCCGCCGACCGCCCAGCCGCCGTTCGAGAGACGGACCTCGGTCATGGTGCAGAGGTCGCCGAAGGTATCGAGCCCTTTGGCCTGGATCTCGGGGAAGGCACTCTCCTCGGCCGTGTAGCGCTCGGGCCTGCGGATATGGGCATAGGTCGGGTGGTGGCTGGTGGAGAGCCAGCACAGCCACTCGTCCGCCACCGCCTGATCGCGCAGATCCTGCGGCCACAGCCCCGCATCCGGATAGGCGCGGGCGACGTGGCGCAGGATGGCGCTGTTCTCGGTGAGCACCCAGTCGCCGGTGACGAGCGCCGGCACCCGGCCGCGCTCGTTCACGGCGAGATAGGCACCCGAGCGCTGATCACCGGCCTGGAGGTTCAGGCGCGCCGTCTCGTAGGGCGCGCCCGTCTCCTCCAGGGCGATGTGCGAGGCCAGCGAGCAGGCTCCGGGGGCATAGTAGAGGGTTGGTGTCGCCATGGCGGCTCCTCCTGGCATCAGCGCGAGCGGCGTGTCGATCCGACCTACAGCGGCTGGGCGCCTCGGCCCATGGCCGCGATGCCGGTGCGGCAGATCTCGACGAGGCCGATCACCGACATCAGGCGCACGAAGCGGTCGATTTCCTCGGTGGTGCCCGTCAGCTCGAAGACGAAGGAGTTGAGCGTCGCGTCGATCGACTTGGCGCCGAAGGCCGCGGCGAGCCGCAGAGCTTCGCTGCGGTGCTCGCCCTGGCCGGCCACCTTCACGAGACAGATCTCGCGCTCGATGGCGTTGCCCTGGAGCGTAAGATCCACGACCCGATGCACGGGCACGAGCCGGTCGAGCTGCGCCTTGATCTGTTCGATCACGGCGTTCGTGCCCGTCGTCACGATGGTGATGCGCGAGAGATGGCGCGCCTCCTCGGTCTCCGAGACGGTTAGGCTCTCGATGTTGTACCCGCGTCCCGAGAACATCCCCGAGATTCGGGCGAGCACACCCGGCTCGTTGTCCACGATCACCGCCAGGGTGTGCCGGTTGACCGCCTCGACCCGGACCGGCTCGGGGTAGTGGGTGTTCATCGCGTTCATGGCCTCGATCGTCTCCCGCTCTCAACCGTCGCGGCCCTGTCCCGGGCCGGCTGTCCTCAGATCCCTACCGTGTCCCGGTCCCGGCCGCTCGCCTGGACCGTCCTGGGGCCGCGTGATATCGGCGCCGCCCATGAATCCCCGACAGCGTGCCCTCCATGCCGTGACCCCGCGCGGACGCATCGGCGTCGAGCTGGGCCCCCTGAACAAGCCGCTGATCCGGCGCGAGGACGGCGAGATCCTCTACGCCGACCACCGCTCCACCGAGGACCTGCGCCGCAAATACGCGGAGCACGACACGGTGGTCGGCGCCGAGGCGAGTCCCATCGTGGAGGTGGACCTCGTCCTCGAGAACCAGTCCCTCCCCGAGGCCCTGGGCCCCCGCGCGCCGGTCGACTACGTCGTGGCGAGCCACGTCCTGGAGCACATCGCCGACCCGGTCGGCTGGCTCGCCGAGATCGCCGGGATCCTGCGCGACGGCGGCGTGCTCTTCCTCGTGGTGCCCGACAAGCGCTTCACCTTCGACTTCTACCGCACCCCCTCGACCACCGGGGACCTCGTCGCCGCCCACCTGACCCGGGCGACGGTCGGCTCCCCCGCCCAGGTCTTCGAGCACGTGGCGCGGGCCGCCGCCGTCGACGTCCCCGCCGTATGGTCCGGCCGCGGCCGGACGCCGGAGCCGATGTTCGACGGCCAGCTCGCCAGCGCCCTGACCCATGCCCGGGGCGTCGCCGAGCACGGCTACTATTTCGACGTGCATTGCACGGTCTACACGCCGGTCAGCTTCCTCGCCGTGTTCCGCGACCTGATCGCCCTCGGGCTGATCCCCTTCGAGATCGCCGAGATCGTTCCGACCCCGCGCAACGCGCTCGAATTCTACGTCACCCTGCGCAAGCGCGAGGGCCTGGACCCCGCCGCGCGGGCCGCGGCGACGCCGCGCCTCGACGCCGCGCACCACGAACTGCCCGAGGGGCCCGTGCGCGGCGCGGGACGGCGCCTCGCCGCGGCCCTGCGCCTGGGCTTCCGGATGCTGCGCACCGGCAGCATCCGCGGGCCCGGGGCGGGACGGCACGGCTGAGCCCCCGCCCAGCCGGTCAGACCAGCATCTTGCCCTCGTCCGAGATGACCTCGCCGAGCTCGACCCCGGTCTCGCCGAGGTAGTCGGACAGCAGCATCTCGTTGTGGGCCTTGCCCGACGGGATCATCGGGAAGCAGTTCTCGGTCTTGTCGACGATGCAGTCGAAGATCACCGGCCCGTCATAGGCCAGCATCTCGGCGATCGCCCCGTCGAGCTCGGCCGGCTTGTCGCAGCGGATGCCCTTGGCGCCGTAGGCCTCGGCCAGCTTCACGAAGTCCGGCAGGCTCTCCGAGTAGCTCTGCGAGTAGCGCGAGCCGTGCAGCAGCTCCTGCCACTGGCGCACCATGCCCATGTACTCGTTGTTCAGGATGAAGATCTTCACCGGCAGCCGGTACTGAACCGCCGTCGAGAGCTCCTGCATGTTCATCAGGATCGAGGCTTCGCCCGCGATGTCGATGACGAGCCCGTCCGGATGGGCGAGCTGCGTGCCGATGGCGGCGGGCAGGCCGTAGCCCATGGTGCCGAGGCCGCCGGAGGTCATCCAGCGGTTCGGCTCGTCGAACTTGAAGTACTGGGCCGCCCACATCTGGTGCTGGCCGACCTCGGTGGTGACGTAGGTCTCGCGGCCCTTGCACGCCTCGTAGAGACGCTGCACCGCGTATTGCGGCTTGATGATCGTCCCCGACGGCCAGTAGGCGAGGCATTCGCGCGCGCGCCAGGTCGCGATCTTGGCGAACCACGGCTCCAGGGTGGCCGCGTCCGGCCGGGACTTCAGGGCACGCCAGCCCGCCAGCATGTCCTCCAGCACCGAGGCGCAATCGCCGACGATGCCGATATCGGCCTTGACGACCTTGTTGATCGAGGAGGCGTCGACGTCGATGTGGATCTTCTTCGAATAGGGCGAGAAGGCATCGAGGCGGCCGGTGATGCGGTCGTCGAAGCGGGCGCCGACGCAGATCATCACGTCGCACTCGTGCATCGCGAGGTTGGCCTCGTAGGTCCCGTGCATGCCGAGCATGCCGAGGAACTTGTCGCTGGAGGCCGGATAGGCGCCGAGACCCATCAGCGTCGAGGTGACCGGGAAGCCCGTCTCCTCGACCAGAGCGCGCAGCAGGCGCGAGGCCTCGGGACCCGAATTGATGACGCCGCCGCCGGTGTAGAAGACCGGCCGGCGGGCCGTGGCCATCAGCTCGACGGCCGCGCGGATCCGCTCCGGATCGCCCTCGACGGCCGGCTTGTAGGTCTTGTGCCGCGCGGAGGACGGCTTCTCATAGAGGCCGGTGGCGAACTGCACGTCCTTCGGCAGGTCGATGACGACCGGGCCCGGCCGGCCATTCTTCGCGACGTAGAACGCCTCGTGCAGGATGCGCGGCAGGTCCTCGATCGATTTCACCAGATAGTTGTGCTTGGTGCAGTGGCGGGTGATGCCGACTGTATCGCATTCCTGGAAGGCATCGGTGCCGATCAGGTGCGTCGGGACCTGGCCGGTGATGCAGACGAGCGGGATCGAGTCCAGCATCGCGTCGGTCAGGCCGGTGACGATGTTGGTGGCGCCGGGACCCGAGGTGACGAGGACGCAGCCGACCTTGCCGGACGAGCGGGCGTAGCCCTCGGCCGCGTGGACGGCGCCCTGCTCGTGGCGCACGAGGATGTGCTTGACCGCGTTCTGGTGGAAGAGCGCGTCGTAGATCGGCAGCACCGCGCCGCCCGGATAGCCGAACAGCGTATCGACACCCTGATCCTGGAAAGCCCGGATGACCATCTCGGCCCCGGTCATGACCTCGCCGCCCATCGTCTTCCTCCTCGTTCTCGCGTCTCGCGTCGGTTGAGTTCAGTGGTGGCCGGGCGCAGGCAACAAAAAAGGGCCCCGATCGGGACCCCGCATGCGCCACCGGCCGGATCGCGACCCCGACTAGGGCCGCCCCGTCAGTGGCGCTTCCGTTACAATAAGGGCCGTGCGCATCGACGCGTGATCCGGAACCGTCTCGAAGGCGGCCCGCACCGCGCGGGACCTGCCTGAAAGTGGCCGGCGTGATAGCGGAGTGCGGACGACCGGTCAACGCCTTGATGACCGGCTGGTCACGAAAACGTCGTGCCGGGCTCGGATGTCGCGCCGGGCCGCGGCGGATGGCGCCGGACCCAGCCGCTCGCCGCGTCGTAGGCGGCGCCGAGTTCAAGGCAGGCGCGTTCGTCGTGGTTGCCGGCCACGATCTGCACGCCCGTGGGCAGGCCCGCGGCCCCGAAGCCGGCCGGGACCGACAGGCTCGGCAGGCCCGACATGGTCACCGGGATCACCGTCTCCATCCAGCGGTGATAGGTGTCCATCTTCCGTCCGCCGACCGTCTCGGGGTAGCGCCAGCCGATCGGGAACGGGAAGACCTGCGCGCTCGGCGCGACGAGGAAGGGGTGGTCCTCCATGAAGGCGAGCAGGGTGCGGTACCAGCGGGTGCGGCCCTCCTGCGCCGCGGTGACCTGATCTGCGCTCAATGCAAGGCCGCGCTCCACCTCCCAGGCGGCCTCCGGCTTCAGCAGGGCGCGCCTGGCCGGATCGTCGTAGAGCGGCCGCAGGCTGGAGGCCGTCATCCAGGCCCTCAGCACCAGCCAGTCCCGCCACAGGGCCTCGAAGTCGAAGCGGGGGCAGGCCTCCTCCACGCTGCAGCCGATCTCGGTGAAGGTCGCGAGGGCGGCGCGACCGAGCTCCAGCACGCCGGGCTCGAAGGGCAGATGCCCGTTCAGGTCGCCGAGCCAGGCGATGCGGGTGCCGCGGAAATCCCGCTCCAGCGGCGCGGCGAAGACGGCCGGATCCTGGCGGTTGGAATAGGGCACGCGCGGATCGTAGCCGGCCTGGACCGAGAGCATCAGGCCGATATCGGCGGGCGAGCGGCCGATGGCGCCGGCCACCGAGAGGCCTGGGCTGAACTGGTCGGCGGCCTCGGTGGGGATGCGGCCGTAGCTGGTGCGCAGGCCGAACAGGTTGTTGAAGGCGGGCGGGTTGCGCAGCGAGCCGGCATGGTCGCTGCCGTCGGCCACGGGCTGCATCCGGAGGGCCACCGCCACCGCGGCCCCGCCGCTGGAGCCGCCGGCGCTGCGCGCCGGGTCGTAGGCATTGCCGGTGGCGCCGTAGACCGGGTTGAAGCTGTGCGAGCCGAGGCCGAATTCCGGGGTGTTGGTCTTGCCGATGAAAACCGCGCCGCTCGCCCGCAGCCGCTCGACCATGATCGAGTCGGTCTGGGCCACGCGGTCGCGGAAGATCGGCGAGCCTTGCGTGAAGGGCAGGCCACGGACGGGGTCGAGATCCTTCACCGCCAGCGGGAAGCCGTGGAGCGGGCCGCGGCTCTCCCCGCGGGCGAGTTCGGCGTCGCGCTGGGCGGCCTGCGCCATCAGCGTCTCGCGCGGCTGCAGGGCCACGATCGCGTTCACGGCCGGGTTCGCCACGGCGATCCGGTCGAGATAGGCGCCCATCACCTCGGTACAGGAGAGTTCGCGCCGGTGGATCAGGCCCGAGAGTGCGACCGCGCCGAGAGTCGTGACGGCGTCCGGTTCCGGCAGGGGCATGGGGGCTCGCGGCGCTGGCGCACCGTGTCGGAAGGGAAGCCGGCAGCCCGGTGCGCATGTGATGGGGGCCGGCGGAGCTTAGCGGAAGGCCGCGCCGCAACAAAGAGGCATACGCCGCGCGCCCGCAGGCGGGCCTCCTATCCGTCCGTGGCTATCCCGCCCGCCCGGACAAGACGAATCCCGGCATCCGCTCGCTGAGGCAGCCGCTCAGCAGCGAAGCGCGACCGGCAGGGGATCGCCGCGGATCCGGATTCAGCTTGGCGTTTTCGGATCCCGTCGCCCTCCCTGCTGTGTGGTCGAGGGGCCGTGTCTGAGATCGATCCTACGAATTTTTAAGACGGCGGCGCCTAGACACGGGGCTGTATCGTCGTGAGGCAGCCCATGGGCCCGTCAGTCGCGAGACGCCCGCGCCGCTGGCATTCCGCGGGCACCGCCTTCCTGTCCGACCGCGACGGGGCTGCCGCGGTCGAATTCGCCCTCGTGGCGGTGCCCTTCCTCGGGCTCAGCGCCGCGATCATCCAGATCGCCTTCCTGATCTGGGCCACGCAGAATTTCGACCGGACCCTGCAGAACGGCGTGCGCGGCCTGCTGACCGGTCAGTTCCAGCTCGCACGCGCGGCGCAGACCAATCCGCCGAACGTGCAGACCGCCCTGCGGGACCAGATCTGCGGTCCCAGCGGCGCACGGATCCTGACCCTGTTCAAATGCGCCGACCTGAAGATCGACGTCACGACCTCGGACAGCTTCTCCGGCTCGAGCGCGGGCACGCCCTTCAATCCGCAGACCGGCACCTGGAACACGAGCTTCGGCAGCAACTACACCTGCCCGAAGCCGGGCACGATCGTAACCGTGACCGCGGCCGTGGAGTTCCCGACCTTCCTCGGTCTGCTCAGCGTGAATTTCCGGACCTTCGGCTCCGGCAGCCATCTTCTGATGTCCACGGCGGTGTTCCGCACGGAACCCTACGAGACCGGCGGCGGAGCCTCGGCATGCGGCACCTGATGGCGCGCCGGGCGCGGCCGGGCGCCGGCCGGATGCGGGCGATCCTCGCCGCTCGCCGCTTCCGCGCGGCCCAGGGCGGCATCGCGGCGGTCGAGTTCGCGATCGTGCTGCCGATCCTGCTCACGATCCTCGTCGGGCTGTCGGAATACGCGCACGCCATCGACACGTGGCGCAAGCTGACGCTGCTCGCGCGCACGGTGTCGGACATGACCGCGCAGGGGGACACGCAGAACCCGATCAGCACGACTTTGGTGAGCGACATCCTCGCCTCGTCGACGGCGGTGATGCGGCCTCTCGACGCTAGCACGGTGAAGATCGTGGTGAGCGCCATGGGCGTGACCCTGACCGGTGCCACGCTCATCCCGAAGGTCTGCTCTAGCGTCGCCAACGCGAACGCGGTGAAGCGCACGGTCGGCCTGCCGAACGACCTCACCGTACCGGCCGGCTTCCAGACGGCGGGCATGCGCTACGTGCTCACCGAGGTCAGCATGGCCTACCGGCCGATGATCGGCAGCGCCCTCGTCAAGATCTTCGGCAGCACCGCCGGCACGGTCACCCTGAAGGCCAGCTTTCCCTGGCCGACCCGCGGCGGCGCGAAAGTCGCGCCCAACATCTACACCGAGGTGATCCTGCCGGATCCCGACGCGAAGAACGCCAAGCCATGCTGAGCTCCCTCCTCCGCCGCGCGGCGGTCCACGGCCGGCTCCGCCTCGGCGCGCGCCGCGTTCGCACCGCCTGGGCCGGCTTCGGCGGCGCGCGGTCCGGCAACGTGGTGATCCTGTTCGCCTTCCTGCTCCTGCCGATCCTGGGCCTCACCGGCGCGGCGATCGACTACGGCATGGCGACCCGGCTCGAGACCAAGCTGCAGGCGGCCACCGACGCGACGGCGCTCGCCCTGTGCCAGACCCCCAGCGCGACCACCACGGCTGCGCTGCAGACGCAGGCCGTCGCCATGATGACCGGCTACATGGGCGCGACGGTCACGGTGGATCCCCTCGCCGTCACCACGAACCCGCGCCAGATCACGCTGACCACGCACATTCCCTCGGTGGCCCTGGTCGGCAAGTTCACGGGCGTCAACGTGATCCGCCCGCACGCGGTCGCCCGCTGCGCGACGCCCCTGCCGAAGACGTTCGAGATCGCCCTCGTCCTCGACAATACCGGCTCGATGGACATCTCGGACGGCACGCAAACGAAGATGCAGGCCCTGAAGACGGCCGCGTCGAACTTCGTCGATTACGTCTCCAAGAGCGATTCCTTCGCGACGGGGACGCGGATCTCGATCGTGCCGTTCGCGGGTGCGGTCGCGCTGCCGCCCGCGAAGTACGCGTCCGCCGCCTTCGTCGATCTCGCGGCCAAGTCGCGCTACCACTGGACGAACGTCTCCGGCGCCACGGCGGCGGGCTTCACCAACCGCTTCGGCATCTTCAACAAGCTCAAGCTCGCCTATTCCGGCTGGGATTGGGCCGGCTGTTTCGAGACCCTGCCCTACCCGCTCAACGTGCAGGACATGGCCCCCGTGGCCACGAATCCGGATTCCTACTACGTGCCGCTCTTTGCGCCGGACGAGGCCGGGGACGGCACCGCCTACGCGTTCTGGTACGATTATTCGAACCGGATCGCGTCCTACAACAGCTACATCGACGATTATCACACCGCGGGCGGCTGCGCCGCGAAGTCCGACACCTACGCCAATCTCGAGAGCCGTGCCTGCAAGTATGTCTCACCCCGCGACGCGAGCCCTTATGCGGGGAGCGGCACCAGCGTGCCGAACGGCCCGAATTACGGCTGTACGACGAAGCCCCTCCTCACGCTCACCACGACCAGCACGGCCACCGGCGTCACCACGCTCAAATCCCTGATCACCAGCATGGCGCCGCTTGGCTCGACGAATATCCACGAAGGCTTCATGTGGGGCTGGCGGACCCTGTCGCCGGTCAGCGTCTTCGCGAGCGACCCGAACAGCACCCCGCCCTCGGCCTACGGCAGCAGCAGCAGTTCGAGCGCCAACACCGTCAACAAGATCATCATCCTGATGACCGACGGTGAGAATTCTTGGCCCGTGCTCGATTCGAGCCAGAGCAACCCCAACAAGTCGCAATACTTCGCGATGGGCTACCTCAAGAATTCGGCCGACGGCTCGGACCCGAACTCGCGCCTGCCGACGACCAACCAGAACGTCTCCAACGGGACGAACGCCCGCGCCGCCCTCGACGCGCTCACCCTGCAGGGCTGCACCAACGCGAAGGCTGCCGGCATCTCGATCTACACGATCGGGTTCAGCATCCAGAACGATCCGATCGACCAGCAGGGGCTGAGCCTGCTCAGCGCCTGCGCCTCCGCCGCGAACCAGTTCTTCGTGGCCAACGATTCGAGCGGGCTGATCAACGCCTTCAACCAGATCGCCGCGAGCATCGGCACGCTCCGGCTCACCCAGTAGCGCCCTCCGCCCGCCAGGCGGAGGCGTGGTAGACGAAGCGCTCGCCCTCGCCGGCGAGCGCCGCGAGGCCGTTGAAGGCCGGATCCTCCACGGTGATCACGCTCGTCGGGATCGCCTTCATCATGGCGGCGAAGGGATCCTTGTCCTCGAAGGCGGCCCGGAAATCGCCCTCCTGCAGCACCTTCAGGATCCGCGGGGCGATGCCGCCGCCGATATAGACGCCGCCGGTCGCCAGGAAGGTCAGCGCGAGGTTGCCGCAGACCCGGCCGAGCAGGCGGCCGAACAGCGCGAGCGCCTCGGCCGCGTGCGGGTCGCTGGCGTTCAGACCCGCTTCCGTGACCGCGGCCGGGTCGATCCGCTCGGCCTCCTCACCTGTGCGGAGGTGGCGCAGGGCCGCGTGCAAGCGCGCCAGCCCGGGTCCGGACAGCATGGTCTCGACGGTGATGCGCCCCTCCGAGCGCTCGAGCACGCGCCAGATCCTCTCCTCGTCGCGGCCGACCGGACCGAGATCGGTGTGGCCGGCCTCCGTCGAGACGATGGCGCAATGGTCGCCGTAGGGGATGAGGGCCGCCGCCCCGAAGCCGGTGCCAGGCCCGAGCACCACGCGGGCGCCCGCCGGCGGCTCGGGCGGGGGATCGAGACGCGGCCCGACCGGGGTCAGGTCGGTCGGGCGGATCCCGGCGGCGCCGGCCGCCACCGGCACGTAGTCGTTCACCACGACCGCGCTGACGAGGCCGAAATCGGCGGCGATCCGCTTCGGAGAGACCAGCCAGGGCGCGTTGGTGAGCTGGATCTCCGGGCCGTCGACCCGTCCCGCGATGGCGAGCACCGCCGAGCGGGGCGGCGGCGCGCCGATGGCCTCCAACCCCTTGGCCAGTGCCGTCCGGATCGCGCTCGACGGGTCGGGATGGCCGCCGGTCGGCTCGTGCGACAGGGGTCGGGGCTGCGCACCCCGCTCCATCACCAGGGCGAAGCGGGCATTGGTGCCGCCGATATCGCCGACGAGAACCGGGAATTCGAACATGCGGGCGCGCTCTCCTTCATCGATGGGGAGGGTCTGGTGCCGCCGGGGCTCCCGTCAAGGCCGAGCCGGTTGCTCGGACCGGTCCGCCGGTCAGGCCGGCGGCAGCGCGTCGGGCTCGATCGGCGCGCCGTCCGCCCAGGCGCGCAGAAGGGCGCGCACGGCCTCCGGGTCCGCGAGGCGGCGGGGCGCGGCCGTCTCGCCTGGCCCCACCCGGACCGAGACGCCGCCATCGGCGTTCACGCTGGCGAAGGCGATCTCGTCGGTGCGGTCGTCGCCGAGGAAGACGGGACGCAGGCCGGCATAGGGCGCGGCCTCCAGGAAGCCGCGGATGGCATGGCCCTTGGTCGCCGAGGCCGGCACGATCTCGCCGACCGCCTTGCCGAGTTGAAGACGATAGGCCTGCCCGAGCGCGGCGGCGGAGGCCTTCACGGCCTCCTCGGCCCGCGCGGCGTCCTCCGCGCTCGCGAGGCGCCAATGCACGGCGACCGAGGCGCCCTTGTCCTCGATCAGCACGGCGTCGAGATCGGCGACGCGGTGCTGGAGCCGGGGCACCTCGGCGCGCAGGTCCGGATGGTCCTCCGGGCGCCCCCCGGCGAGCGCTCCGTCCACGCGCCGCTCGACCCCGTGCAGGCCGGCGACATCGAACCGGGCGGGCGCCAGGAAATCGTCGATGACGCCGACGGGCCGCCCCGTGACGATGGCGAGCGCTCCGCCGAGCCGGCTGCGCAGGCGCTCCAGCGTCGGCACGAGGTCGGGATCGACCTGCACCGCGTCCGGCCGCGGCGCGATCTCGACGAGGGTGCCGTCGAAATCGAGGAACAGGGCGATGCTCACCGCGCGCACTCCGGGCAGAAGGGCCCGATGCTCGTTCCGAACAGGGTTCGCGCCCGGGATCGATCCGGGCTAGCACGCGCGCCCGAACCCGGCAAACCGCCCTCGGCGAGGCGGCGCGCCTCCGCTATAGAGCGGGTCACGCTACGGGGATGGACGGGATGCAGGATCACGCGGACGCGGCGGCCTCGGGTTTCTGCCCCGAGCGGCTGGAGCGCATCGACGGCTGGATGCGCCGGCTCGTGGAGACGGGGCGGCTCGCCGGCCTCTCGGTGACGGTTGCGCGGCGCGGACGCACGGCCTTCTCCCGCGCCCACGGCCTCGCAGACCTCGCGCGGGCCAAGCCCTTCACGCCCGAGACCGTGACGCGAATCTACTCGATGACGAAGCCGCTCACCTCGGTGGCGGTCATGCAGCTCTACGAGGAGGGCCGCTTCCAGCTCGACGATCCGATCGCGCGCTTCCTGCCGGACTTCGCCGAGATGCGGGTGGCGACCGGCGGCAACCGGGCGAAGATCGAGACCGAGCCGGCGCGTCGGGCCATCACATGGCGCGACCTCCTCACCCATACGGCGGGGCTCACCTACGGCTTCATGGAAGCGACGCTCGTCGACGCGCTCTACCGGCTCAAGGGCGCGGATTACCTCCGGCCCGACGCGACGTTGGCCGAGGTGACGCGCACGGTGGCCTCCCTGCCGCTCCTGGCGCAGCCGGGTACGGCCTGGAACTACAGTGTGGCCACCGACGTGCTCGGACGCCTCGTCGAGGCGGTCTCCGGCATGGACTTCGCCGACTATCTCCGCGAGCGGGTGATCCGGCCGCTGGGCATGGTGGATACCGATTTCCACGTTCGGCCCGAGAACCTCGACCGCTTCGCCGCCTGCTACGTCTACGACGCCGAGCGCCGGCTGAAGCTCTACGACGATTCGGCCGAGACCGCCTTCGCGCGTCCGCCCGCCATCGCGTCGGGCGGCGGCGGTCTCGTCTCGACGGCCCGCGACTATCAGCGCTTCTGCCGCTTCATCCTGAACGGGGGCGTCCTCGACGGGGTGCGCCTCCTCGGGCGCAAGACGGTTGCGCTGATGCTCGCCAACCATCTGCGCGGGGACCTCGCCGCCATGGGCACGCCGCGCTTCGCCGAGACCTCCTACGACGGGATCGGCTTCGGCCTCGGTTTCTCAGTGATGCTGGATCCGGCGCGCGCCCAGATCATCGGGACGCCCGGCGAGGTTGCGTGGGGCGGCCTCGCCTCGACCGCCTTCTGGATCGACCCCGCCGAGGATCTCTCAGTGGTGCTGCTGACGCAGCTCATCCCCTCCTCGGCCCTGCCGATTCGCAAGGAGCTGCGGGTGATGACCTACGCCGCGCTGGTGGACTGAGCGTCGCGGCATCCCGAAGGAGGTGTCCCTTCGGCAGGGCGCCGGGGCAGAGCCCCGGCACAGTCTTGGTTCCCTTACTGGGCCGCGGGCTTCGGCGCGGCGGGCTTTGCCGGAGCGGGAGCGGGCTTCGGCGCTGCGGCGGCAGCCGGGCCGGCCGAGCCGGTGGCGGCAGGCTTCTGCGGCAGCCATTCCGGATCCGAGCGCGGACCGCCGGGGGTGTTCGTGGCGGCGGTGAGCTGGCCGGGCAGCACGTCCGTGACCTTGTTCCAGGTCTGCGACTTGCAGAGGAAGGCGATCAGGCAGCCGCGCACGGTCAGCTCGCCCGGCTCCTCGGTCCAGATCGTCACGTCGTAGGACTTGCCGTCCTCGGAATTGTAGATCTTGCCCTCGTAGCGGGCATCGGCGTTCGGCTTGAGGCCGAGGATGAGCTGGTGGCCGAGGGAGGGCCGGGTCTGCTTCTTCGGATCCGGGTTCTTGAAGTCGACCCGGGGCTGGTTCTTGTCGTTGAGGGGAACCTTCAGCCAGACCACGTAGCCGCAGAGGTTCTTCTCGGCGGGGCCGCACTTCTCCAGACGGATGCGGGCGCGCCCGTCCTCGGTCAGGTAGGTGCCGCTCGGATCGGTCGGCGTCGCCGCCTGCGCTGCGCCGGCAAACCCCGCGAGGGCGACCAGCGGCAGGGCCATGCGGGCGGCAACGGACCGTACCCGCGCACCGGCCGCGATCAGTCGAAACGTCATGCCTTCACTCCCATGCGCCGGGCTCGCACCCGGCTCCGAGGCGGCCTCTGGCCGGCCGCCCGTCAGCAATGTGCAGGGCCATCCGGCGCTCCCGGCGCTCCGGCTGCCTCTCGGCCCCGCAATCTTCTCCGATATTGACCGCATCATGACGGCCACAGCATCGTGAGCCTGACGGAGCGGGCGCCTTCCGCTATGGCGGTGCGCCCAAGCCGCCGCACCCCGCCCGCATGATCGTCCGTCCCCGCCCGAATCTCCTCGCGATCCTGTTCACCCTGCGCGGCTCGATCCTGCCGCAGGTGGCGCCGACGGTGACGGGGCTCGCGGCCTTCGCCTGCCTCGTCGTGGTCGCCGAGCAGCGCTGGCCGGAGGCCTTCCCGGTCACGGCGGGGATCGGGCCCTTCACCCTCATCGGCCTCGCGCTGTCGATCTTCCTGAGCTTTCGCAACAATTCCTGTTACGAGCGCTGGTGGGAGGGCCGCAAGGCCTGGGGTGCCCTCGTCGTCGAAGCGCGCGGCCTTGCCCGCACCCTCGGCGCCCTGCTGCCGGACGAAGCGGATGCCACCCTGCGCCGGCGATCCCTGCGCCGGGTTGCAGGCTTCGCCAACGGCCTGCATGCCCGTCTGCGCGGCGGCGACGAGGCGGCGGCGATCGCGCCGTGGCAGCCGCCGGGCGAGACACCGCGGGCCTTCAGCCCCACCGACGGCGTGCTCGCCGCCCTGACGGTGGATCTCGCCGAGGCGATGCGCGCCGGCCGGCTCAGCGACGTGACCTTTGCCCTGCTGGAGCGCAAGATCGCCGATCTCTCGGCGATCCACACCACCTGCGAGCGCATCCAGGCGACGCCCCTCCCCTTCGCCTACACGCTGCTCCTCTACCGCACCGCCTGGCTCTACTGCCTGTTCCTGCCGATCGGCCTGTCCGGCTCTCTCGGCTGGGCGACGCCCCCGGCGGTGGCGCTCGTCGCCTACACCTTCTTCGGCCTCGACGCGCTCGGCGACGAGCTGGAGGAACCCTTCGGCCTGGAGCCGAACGACCTGCCCCTCGATGCGATGCTGCGCGTGGTCGAGCGCATCGTCTGCGACGCCCTCGGCGAGCCGCTGCCGGAGCCGGTGGAGCCCAAGGACTACCTGCTGCGCTGAGGACGGGTTCAAATCCGCGTCGGCTCGGAGGTCGCGCCCTGGCCGAGATCGCGCTGCATCAGCAGCGTGTCGAGCCAGCGCCCGTGCTTGAAGCCCACAGCCGTGAGGCGGCCGGCCTGGACGAAGCCGAACCGGGCATGGAGCGCGACCGAGGCCTCGGAGCCCGGATGCGCGATCACCGCGACGAGCTGGCGCGCGTCGAGCCGCGCGCAGGCCGCGATGAGGGCTTCGAGCAGCGCCCCGCCGACCCCCCGTCCCTGCGCTTCGGGCGCCACGTAGATCGAGGTCTCGAGCGTCGAGCGGTAGGCGGCCCGCATCCGGTACAGCCCGGCATAGGCGTAGCCGAGAAGGCCGTCCGGCCCCTCGGCCGCCAGCCAGGGCAGGCCCGCGGCCTGCAACTCGGCGAGGCGCCCCCGCATCTCATCCTCCGAGGGCGGCAGCGTCTCGAAGGTCGCGGTCCCATGCAGCACGGCATGCGCGTAGATCCGAGCGATGGCGGAGGCATCGGCGGCGGAGGCCGGGCGCAGGATGAGGCTCATCCGCTCAGTCTCGCCGCGCCGCCACGGCCACGCAATCGGCCGCACGAAAAAGGGCCGGCGCGTCCGCGCCGGCCCTTTCGCATCTGGTCTCGCAGGACCGCTTACTCGGCCGCGGTCATCTCGGCCGTGAAGTGGCCGCACCAATCCTTCGAGGCGACGACCGGCCAGAGGCCCTTCGACTCGGGGGCCGGCTGGCTCACCGGCGGGTTGAAGCGGCAGAGGCCCTCGTCGCCCGCAGCGGTGGCGCCGTTGAGCTTGTGATCGTCGAAGAAGCGGCAGCTCTCGCAGGCAGCGCTGGTGGTACCGGCCATCTCGAACTCTCCTTGAGGCTGATCGTTGTCCCGCCGTCCCCGAACCATCCGAGCCGGCAGCGCGCAGTTCTTAATTAGAAGAACTCCAATGTGCCGTCAACGCGGCTACCCGCGATCGGTTGCGATCGGTCGACGGGAAAGTGCATCGTCACGCGCCCTGGCGGCGCGGGCCGCCTGTCGCCGGCGGAGGGATCCGGCGGGGTAAGGATCCAGAATCGTCGACGCCAAACTTTCGGGGAACAGAGGTCGGGCCGCCCGGTTCACCCGGTGCGGCACCCCGCGTGCCGTACGCTCTGTGCGTTTCCTCCCAAGACTCGGGCCGCCTTCGCGGGCGGCCCTTTTTCATGCCTTCAGCTTGGCAGGCGCCCCTCCTCCACGGCGTGGCAGGCGACGCCGTCGAGCAGGGCAGGCACCTCGCTGCGGCAGCGGTCGTTCGCGTGCGGGCAGCGGGGGTTGAAGGTGCAGCCTGGCGGCGGGTCGATCGGATTCGGGATCTCGCCCGAGACCGGGGTGCGGGCGCGGCCGATATGGGCGAGGTCCGGCACCGCATCGAGCAGCATGCGCGTATAGGGATGGCGGGGGCTCGCGAAGATGCCGGCCTTCGGGCCCACTTCCACGAGGCGGCCGAGATACATCACCCCGATCCGCGTCGCCATGTGCCGCACCACGGCGAGGTTGTGGCTGATGAACAGGTAGGTGAGCCCGAACCGGTCCTGCAGGTCGCGCATCAGGTTGAGGATCTGGGCCTGGACCGAGACGTCGAGCGCCGAGGTCGGCTCGTCGCCGACGAGGAACTCCGCCTGGCTCGCGAGCGCCCTCGCGATGGCGATGCGCTGGCGCTGGCCGCCGGAGAACTCGTGCGGGTACTTGCGGGCATCGTCCGGGTGCAGGCCGACGAGGCGCAGCAACTCGCCGACGCGGGCGCGGATCGCCCCCTCCCCCTGGATCAGGTTGAAGGCGCGGATCGGCTCCGCGATGATCGAGCCCACCCGCCAGCGCGGGTTCATCGAGGCGTAGGGATCCTGGAAGATCATCTGGATCCGGGCGCGCAGGCGCCGGCGGGCCGCCTCCTGGCGCGGATCGGTCATCGAGACGCCGGAGATCCGGACCTCGCCCGCGGAGGGCGGCAGCAAGCCGACGACCATCCGCGCCACGGTCGACTTGCCCGAGCCCGATTCTCCCACCAGCGCGAAGGTCTCGCCGCGCGGGATCGCGAAGCCGACCCCGTCCACCGCTTTCAGGCTCTGGCGGGGCTCGCGCTCGATCAACCGGTTGAGCCAGGGTTTCGACACGTCGAAGACGCGGCGGAGGTCCTCGACCTCGACATAGGCGCCCGCCGGGGCGGCACTCGTCCGGGCGGCTCTCATGCGGCCTCTCCGCGGGCGTCGTAGAGGTGGCAGGCTACGCGGGTCCCGCCGACAAGGATCGGCTCAGGCCGCTCGACCCGGCAGCGTCCGAACACGTTCGGGCAACGCGGATGGAAGGCGCAGCCCGGCGGGATCGCGGTGAGCCGCGGCATGGAGCCCGGGATCTGGGTCAGGCGCTCGGCGGTGTCGGAGAGCGTCGGGATCGCGCCCATCAGGCCGCGCGCGTAGGGGTGGCGCGGGGCGCGCACCACCTCGGCGACGGGGCCGATCTCGGCGATCCGGCCGGAATACATCACCGCCACCCGGTCGGCGGCCTCGGCGATCACGCCCATGTCGTGGGTCACCAGCATCACGGCGGTGCCGTGCTCGCGGCAGAGGCGCTTCAGCAGGGTGATCACCTGGGCCTGGACCGAGACGTCGAGCGCCGTCGTCGGCTCATCGGCGATGATCAGCTCCGGTTCGGCCGCGAGCGCCAGCGCGATCACCACACGCTGGCGCATGCCGCCGGAGAATTCGTGCGGGTAGCCGTCGATGCGCCGTTCGGGCGCGGGGATGCCGACCTCGGTGAGGAGGTCGATGGCGCGCGCCCGCGCGGTCTTTGCCGAGAGGTCGGTATGGGTGCGGATCGTCTCCACGATCTGCTCGCCGACCCGGTAGAGCGGGTCGAGGGAGGTGAGCGGATCCTGGAAGATCATGCCGATGCGGCGGCCCCGGATGCGACGCATCTTCTCGGGCGGCAGGTCGTCGATGCGCTCCGATCCGAGCCGGATCTCGCCGCCGGCGATGCGGCCGGGCGGGTCGATCAGCCCGATCACGGCCGAGCCGGTCACCGACTTGCCGGCCCCGGATTCGCCGACGACGCCGAGGATCTCGCCGCGGCCGATCTCCAGCGAGACCCCGTCGATGGCGGTGAGCGTGCCGCGGCGCGTCTCGAAGGCGACGCGCAGGTCGCGTACGGAAAGAACGGTCTCTGTCATTGCAGCTTGGGGTTCAGCGCGTCGCGCAGCCAGTCGCCGAGCAGGTTGATCGCCAGCACCAGCCCGGCCAGCGCGATCCCGGGGAAGGCCACCACCCACCACTCTCCTGAGAACAGGAAGCGGTTGCCGGTGCGGATGAGCGTCCCGAGCGAGGGCATGGTCTCGGGCAGGCCGGTGCCCAGGAAGGACAGGGTCGCCTCGGTGATGATGGCCAGCGCGAGGTTGATGGTCGCGATGACGAAGACCGGGCCGGTCACGTTGGGCAGGACGTGGCGGACCATGATGACCGGCGAGGAGAGACCGATGAGGCGGGCGGCCTGCACGTAGTCCTTGCTGCGCTCGACCATCACGGAGGAGCGCACGGTGCGGGCATACTGCACCCAGAACGAGAGCCCGATCGAGACCACGATGAGAAGGATCGTGGCGTTGGTGTCGAGCGCGCTCCCGAAGGAGGCCTTGGCGACGCCGTCGACCACGAGGGCGATCAGGATCGCCGGGAAGGTGAGCTGCACGTCGGCGACCCGCATGATCACGGTATCGAGCGCGCCGCCGAAATAGCCGGCCACCAGGCCGAGCCCGATGCCGAGGAAGCCCGAGACCACGACCCCGAGCATCCCGACGATCAGCGAGAGGCGCAGCCCATAAAGGACTGCCGAGAGCACGTCGCGGCCCTGGTCATCGGTGCCGAGCAGGAAGGGCGATTGCCCGTCCGGATTCCAGAGCGGCGGCAGGTTCGAGTTGAGCAGCTCGAGCTGGGCTGGATCGTAGGGGTTCTGCGGCGAGATCCAGGGCGCGGCGAAGGCGAGGCCGAACATCAGCAAGGTCACCGCGAAGGCGCCTATCGCGAGCTTCGAGCGGCGGAAGTTCAGCCAGAGATCCGAGCCGAGGAAGCGCGCCAGCCGCGACGGGGTGGCTCTCGGCGCGTCCGGCGCCTCGGCGGCATCGTCCATCCGCGCGCTCATGCCGTGCGCCCCACGCTGGTGCGCAGCCGCGGGTCGACGACGGTGTAGAGCAAGTCAACCACGAGGTTGATGGTTACGAAGATCGCCGCGACGAGCAGCAGGTAGGCGGACATGATCGGGATATCGACGTTCTGCACCGCCTGGACGAACAGGAGGCCCATGCCCGGCCACTGGAACACCGTCTCGGTGATGATCGAGAAGGCGATGACCGAGCCGAGCTGGAGCCCGGCGATGGTGATGACGGGCACGAGGGTGTTCTTCAGGGCATGGCCGAAATGGATCGCCCGGGTGGTCAGGCCCCGGGCGCGGGCGAAGCGGATGTAGTCGGTGCGCAGCACCTCCAGCATCTCGGCGCGGACGAGGCGCATGATCAGCGTCATCTGGAACAGGCCGAGGGTGATCGAGGGCAGGATCAGGGCCTTCAGCCCCGAGACGGTGAGGAAGCCCGTGGTCCAGCCCCCGATCCGTACGGTATCGCCGCGCCCGTAGGACGGCAGCCAGCCGAGGGTCACCGAGAACAGGAAGATCAGCAGGATGCCGATCAGGAAGGTCGGCAGGGAGACGCCGACGAGGGAAATCGCCTGGAACAGCTTGGCGAGGAACGTTTCCCGCCTGAGCGCGCAGTAGACGCCCATCAGGATGCCGACCGAGAGCGCAAACAGCGTGGCGCAGAAGGCCAATTCCAGCGTCGCCGGCATGCGCTCGGCCAGCAGCGTCGTCACCGGCTGCCGGAATTGGTAGGAGATGCCGAAATCGCCGCGCAGGACGTTGCCGGCGTAGCGGCCGAACTGCAGCAGCACGGGATCGTCGAGGCCGAGGCTCTTGCGAATCTCGGCCCGCTCGGAGACCGGGGTGTCGGGCCCCACGATCTGGTTCACGGGGTCGCCCGCGAACCGGAACATCGCGAAGGCGATGAGCCCGACCACCGCCAGCACCACGGCGGCCTGGGCGAGCCGCCGGATCAGGAACGCGAGCACGCGTCTCGCCTCAGGGCTGCTTCGACACCCAGTAGAGCATCAGCATGTTGTCGGGCCGCTGCACCAGCGTGACCTTCTTCGAAACGCCCCAGGCGAGCGCCTGCTGGTGGAGCGGGATGTAGCCCCAATCCGCCTGGATGGTGTCGAAGCCCTCCTTGATCAAGGCGTCGCGCGTCTTGGCATCGGTCTCCTGCTCCACCTTGTCGGCGATCTCGTCGATCTTCGGGTTGCAGTAATTGCCGAGATTCCAGCCGCCGCGGCCCGACTTGGGATCGTTCCGGCAGCCGGCGATCTCGTAGAGGATGTTGTGACTGTCCTGCGAGGAGGGCGTCCAGCCGACCAGGTAGAACGAGGTGTCGTAGCCCGGCGCCAGGACCTTGGCGAAGTACTTGGCCTTGGGCTGGGCGTTGAGGTTCACCTTCACGCCGACGCGGGCGAGCATGGAGACCACCGCCTGGCAGATCGCCTCGTCGTTGACGTAGCGGTCGTTCGGGCAATCCATGGTGAGCGTGAAGCCGTCCGGGTAGCCCGCTTCCGTCAGCAGCGCCTTGGCCTTTTTCGGGTCGTAGGCGGGGCGCTTGATCTCGCCCGAGCGGTCGTAGAGCGAGGGCGCGATCAGGATCGCCGACGGCGTCGCCTGGCCGCGCATCACGCGCTTGGCGATCGTGTCCTCGTCGATGGCGAGGTAGAAGGCCTCGCGCACGCGCTTGTCCTTGAACGGGTTCTTGCCCTTGACGCTCGAATCCTTCAACTCGTCGCGGCTCTGATCCATCCCGAGGAAGATCGTGCGCAGCTCGGGGCCGGCCATGACGACGGCGTTGCCGCTCGATTCCACGCGCGGCTGGTCCTGCAGGGGCACCGGATCGATCCAGTCGACCTCGCCGGAGAGGAGCGCGGCCACCCGCGTCGCCGAGTTGCCGATGGTGGTGAAGACCGCCTCGTCGATGTTCGACTCGACCTTGTCCCAGTAGCCGGGGAATTTCTTGAACACCGTGCGCACGCCGGGTTGGTGCTCGGCGATGACGAAGGGACCGGTGCCGTTCTCGTGGAGCGCGGCATAGCTCGGCGAGGTCGCGGTCGGCGGCGAGGGCTGGACGGCGTTGTTCTTCTCCGCCCAAGCCTTCGACATGATATACCAGGTCGAGAACTGAGCAATCGCGATCGGATTCGGGGTCTTGAGCTTCATGTCGACGGTGTAGTCGTCGACCTTCACGAACTCGGCGTCGCTGGGCACGTTGGTCTGAAAGTTCGAGCCCGGCGCCCGCACGCGATTGGCCGAGAAGATCACGTCGTCGGCGGTGAAGGGTGAGCCGTCGTGGAACTTGACGCCCTTGCGCAGATGGAAGCGCCAGCGGGTGGGCTCGGGCGTCTCCCAGGATTCCGCGAGCTGGGGCGCGTATTTCAGGTTCTTGTCGCGGGTGATCAGCGACTCGTAGACGGCGCCGTGCATCCCGATCGTGAAGCTTTCCTTCAGCGAGTAGGGATCGAGGGACTTGATGTCGCCCTGAAAGGCGAAGCGGAAGACATTCTGTGCCTCGGCCGGAGCGGCGCCGAGGCCGACCATCAGGCCGAGGGCGAGCAGGGCATTCTTCAGGGAACTCGTCACAGCGTCACACCGCCTCTGCATCGTGCTGGCGCCCCCGATCGGGGCCGGCGCCCGGATGCGGGAGTTGTGCCAGCAGGCGGAGCGTTCATGCAACAGGCCGCCCCGCGGTTCGTCCGCCTCCTCCCCTGTCCTCCGCGTGGACGGAATTCGCTCTTTTGGTTACCCGGCCGCAAGGGCGGGTTACGCCGCATTAAGCCTGGCCCAGTAATCGTCGACCGATCGAGCAATTTCACCGCGGGAATTTTTGGCCATGAAGGCCGGTTTGACTGTCCTGATCGCTGATTCCGACGAGGAAGCACGGCTCGATCTGGTCGAAGCGATCGCCGCGAGCAACCTGAACGTGCAGATCGTCGAGGCCTGCAATGGGCGGGAACTCGCTGCAGCCCTTGAGAAAGAGGCCGTCGATCTCGTCTTCGTCGATGTGACCCTGCCTGGGACAGACGTTACCTCCCTCGCTGCCTGGCGCGAGCGGCGCGGGCGCGGCGCCATGATTGTCCTGCTGTCCGACGTGCTCGCTCCGCGCTGGCCCGCGGTCGCGCGTCTGGTGGGTGCCTACGACGTTCTCCTGAAGCCGCTGAACGAGCGCCATGTCGCTCGCGTTCTCGCAGCGAGCAACGTGATCCGCCGGGAACTACGCCTCCTCGTCGTCGAGCCCCGCGCGGCGGTCCGGACGCTGATCCGGAGGCTCCTGCGCGACAGCCACTTCACGTTCGAGATCGTCGATGCCGAGCGCGGCAGCGTGGCTCTACGCGCCGCCCGGCTCGGCAGCTTCGACGTGGCCCTGATCGAGGCCGATCTGCCCGATATGCCGGCGCTCGAGGTCGCCTGCCAGGTCAGCGATCGCCACAGGCAGGCGAAGATCCTGCTCATGGGCCTTTCGGCCGCTGCCGTGCCGGCCCGACAGCTCGATACGTTCGGCGCCTGCGGCTACCTGCGAAAGCCCTTCACCTTTGCCGACATCGACCGGACGATTCACGACGCCTTCGGGTTGTGGCATCCCTATCTCGTCAAGGCGCTGCAGGCCGAGGCGGCCGGCACACAGGCCCTCGGCGCATGAGGCCGATGCGTCTCGCCGAGCGAGAGCCGCACATCGACTCGCTGGTCAGCGACATCCAGGCCGCGATCGAGAGCGGTGACCGGACCCGACAGTCGCAGCTCGTGCGCCGCTCGGCCGACCTGCTGACCAAACGCTGGTCGCGGCTGCCTGCCGCGGACAAGCCTGACTACGACCTCCTCCTCACCGGGCTCTTATCCCAAGCGGACGAGCCGGCCCGCCGCGCCTTCGCGATCAGGGTCTCCGAGCTGCGGCGGGCGCCGCCGCGGACCGCGGGTCTTCTGGCGCAGGATGGCTCGATCGACGTCGCAGGGCCGGTGCTCACGCAGAGCCGCAGCTTCGACGACGGCTGGTTCCAGACCGTCGCCACCGCCTGCGGCGACCTGCACCGGGCGGCGATCGCCCGGCGCACCGGTCTCGGCGCTCCGCTCTGCGACGTCCTCATCCGACTCGGGGATGCCGGCGTCGCCGCTGCGCTGCTCGCCAATCCGTCCGCGATGGTGGCGCCAGGAAACCTGCCGCTTCTGATGCGCCACGCCGCCGTGTCGGAAGAGGTCGCGGTGCGTCTGGGCGCGCGCAGCGATCTGCCCGGTTCGTACCGTGCGGACCTTGCCAAGCTCGCGCTCAGGCGGGCCGAGACGGCGCTCGCGGGCGATACCGATCTTGAGCCCGACGTCGCGGGTGCCCTGCCCGCTCGGATCGCCGCCCTTCTCGCCATGCCCGTTCAGGACGCTCGGCGCGCCCGGTTCGATGCGTCGATGGCGGATGCGGCAGATCTTCTCGCAGCCGCCGCCGCGCCCGCGCGCCTGGAGCGGTGGCTCGAGCTGCGGCGCATCGAGGATGTGCTCGCCGCCCTCGCCCAGGGGGCAGAACTGGAGATCGCCCCGCTCGTCGCCGCCTACGATGCCGAGGACGTCGCCGCACTCTCCGTCATCCTGCGCGGCCTTGACTATCCCTGGTCGACCCTCAAGGCCTTGCTGAACGCCCGCTTCCGCGATGCGATCCCCCTCGACATCCTCGTGGCCGCACATCGCCTGATGACGGATCTTGGGCCCGGTTCGGCGCGCAGGCTCGTCCGCTACGGGATGGCGCTGCAGGGCCGGACCGCCTACCTCGCATCGCTTCCCGAATGAGCCTCCGCGTTGCCGTGACGGAAGTCGGAGCCGGCCGTGTTCCCCTGTTGTGGCACGCGAAGGCGAGGGGGCTGGTTTTCCAGCCCCCTCCTTCGACTGTTTAACGGTCCGTTAAGCATCCCCTGCGTGCATGTCGTCCCGAACGAAGCCGCCACGTGTTCGAGCGGCTCGATTCGACGCCGGGAAGGCGGAAGGCGGTCATGCCGGAAGAAACTGACGGAACGGATCCGGTCTGGGATCGGTCGGTCTACGGCGAAGTTGTCGATTTGCTCGGGCCCGTACGGACCGGTGAGGCTCTCGGCCTGTTCGAAGCCCATCTCCGGGCCGGTCTCGCTCTGGTCCGGACGGTTCCGGCGGATGGCGAACGGCTGGCCCGGGAGGCGCATGGGCTCGTCGCCATGGCCGGCATGCTCGGCTTTACCGATCTTTCCGGCGCGAGCCGCCGGCTGATGGAGCACGACCGGTCGGAGGCACCCGACCGCGAGGTCCGCGACCTTGAGGTGGCCGCCGCGCGTGCCCTCGCGTCCCTCCATCAGATCCCGCACACCGGTCCGGCCTGAGACCGGTCTGCAGCCGAGGGCGCCCGGAACGGCGCCACTGCGATCATTCCCAATCGAAATACGAATCGAGCCCGGGCATCAGGTAAACCAGGGTCATCGCGGCGCCCACGGCGCCGGCGATCATCACCGCTGCTTCCATGGTGAAATCCTCTGACGGGTCGACGGTCCAACCCGGTGGATGCGGCAAGGTTGCAGGGCGGCGGATCCGCGCGGCCTCACCAGTGCAGAAAGCGGTCTGCGGCGGGGCGAGCAGCCAGGGTGATCAGAATGGCGCCCAATGCACCGGACAGCATGACGATGAGGGCCAGAGACATGGCGCGGACCTCCTGCCTCGGACGATCAGGCCGTGGCAGGAGGTCAATCGATCGAGGCCTGACCCGGTGCCATGCGGCAGATTGCCTTCGCGGGTGCGAGGCGGTCGCGAAGACCAAGCCGAGATCGCGGCCGGCATGACCGGCTCCCAGCCCCAAACGGTAGCTCGGCGCGCAGACGCCTGCGGTCCCTGCCCGCATCCCCCCGAGTGGTCGAGCGATCCTCAGAGCGCGCGGAGGGCGCGCGAGACCTAGGACCCTGCCGCCTCGCACCCTGCCGGCGCTGTCACCACATCTGGGCTTCAGAGCCGCAGGGTGACGAGCATGCCGCGCTACTTTTTCCACACCGAGATCGGACAGGACCGGGTGACCGATCCAGAAGGCATCGAGCTGCCCGATGCCGACGCAGCCTGGGAAAAGGCGCGCGCTACCGCTCGATCCGTCATGGCCCGCGACCGGGCGAGTCAGGCGCGGCTGATGAGCGCGTGCCTCATCGTGACCGACGAGGCGGGTGAGATCGTGCTTGAGTTCCCCTTCTCCGAGGCCGTGACGCTGCCGCCTCGGAAGGACACGACCTTGCATTGACGCGATCACGGGCGCGAAAAAAGCCGCTCCTCGGCATCGAAACCACTTTTTTGTAGATGATCTGTCAAGAAGTCCTCGACATTCTGTCCGTTGCGTTCCATGTCGTTTGCAGCGCGCACGCGCGTCTTTCCAATCGAGAGATCTGACCCGACGATGTCACGCAATCGCGTGCGGCGGTCGTTCACCGTCGAGACCAAGGCCCGCGGGCGCCAAGCACCCGCCTTTCTTCCCGTTCGCGCCGCGCTTCTTGAGAACAAGTCCGAGCGGTCGGCGGCTCGCTTGTTCGAGGCGGCCCCGGCCTCCGGGGCCGAGCGGCCGGAGCCGCGGCGGATCTTGCCGAGCTTGGTTCCGCCGCCGGTCGCCGAGCCGGAGCCCGTGGCTGTCGAGTCGGCCGAGGCACCCTTGCCGCGGGTTCGGCGCGTCGCGGTGCGCCAAGCCGCGCCAAAGGCCGAGGCCGCACCCAAGGCGCCATCCCGCTCCGCCAAGGTGAAGCCGGCTGCCGTGATCGAGGTTCCGCCGGCGACGCCCGTCGCCAGCGTCCAGCCCGCTCTGCCGTCTCAGCCCGAGACGGCAGAGCGGGCATCGCGCCGCTCGCGACGAGAGGGCGAAGATCTCCGCCTCGGCGAGCGCTGGAAGCGGCGCCTGCCGCGCGTCTGCTGGTAGCTCAGGGCACCGCGACACGCTCGATGTCGAGGGAGAGATGCGCGCGCAGGATGACCTGCCGTGTGTCGTCTCGGACCACGGCCAGGAAATCCTGCCGATCCGGGGCGGGCGTGAGGCCCTGCGCGATCTTGGTCATGATCCGCACGAGCCGCTCGCGCGCCTCCGCCTCGTTGGTCAGATCGAAGCCGACTGTGTCGCGCACAAAGGTCGCGCCGTCGTGCAGGTCGATGAAATAGCGCGGCATCCGTCCGAATCACGTGATCGTGGGAAATTATCCCACGTTATATGGGTGCTCGCCGACGGTACAGAAGGTCTGACGCTTGGTCTGCGCAGATTCGTCGCGCCAGTTCGTCGATCAGGCCTCGCCATCGCGCGCCTGAAGAAGACGGACGAGGTTGATGGCCGCGCGCCGGGTATCCGCGTCCTCGATTGCATGGAACAGGCGCAGCAGCTCGCGAAGCTCGTCGGTCGGTGGTGATACGGGCTGCGGAGCCGGGTTGTCCGGATCCCCGAGAAAGTACGACAGTTCGAGCCTCAGGATTGCGGCGATCCGTCCCAGAAGATCGGCTGTCCGCGGGAGGGTCTGCCCGAGATCGAGGTCGAAGTCCGGGCCGTCTTCCACCTGTAAAACTCCTCCGAACGCCACGCGGGGCGGCTTACGCCGTTGCAGGCCAAGCCGGCCCAATCTAGAGTCGTGCGCAATGAGAATAGTGTGAAACGCGGGGCGTGTCCTCTCCGTATTCGGCGCCTGCATGCTGCCTCGACTCGTCGACCTGACCTACGACCTGTTCCGCTCCTTCGATCGGGCGCCCACCGCCGAAGCGCTGAACGCCTGCCTGTTGCAGGCCGTGGCGCGCCTCGGTGTCGAGAGCACCTTTGCGGGTGTGATCCCGATGCCTGGCACGCCCCGCGTCCGCCAGGCCGCCCACGTGCTGATCGACTCGACGCCGCGGGGCTGGACCGAGCACTACTTCAAGGCGGGTCATCTGGAGCGTGACCCGACGATCCGCCGTCTCACCACGGACCCGACGCCGTTCCTGTGGTCCGAGATCGAGCCGCTCTACCGCCGCGACCCGGCGGCGACGCGCGTGATGAATGAGGCGAGCAGCTTCCGCCTGCGCCAGGGGTTCACGGTGCCGCTCGTCACCCTCGACGGACGGGTGGCCGGGTTCAGCTTCGGGGCCGAACGCCTCGACCTCTCGCCCGAACTGCGCGGCATGCTTCAGCTCGTGGCCGCCTACGCCTTCGGCCGCTCCGTGTTGCTGAGCGAGGGACCGGTGCGCAGTCCGGTCGAGCTGACGCCGCGGGAACGCGAGGCCCTGCAATGGGCCGCGGCCGGCAAGTCCGAGTGGGAGATCGGCGAGATGATGGCGATCTCAGAGCACGGGGCGGAGAAGCATCTGCGCTCCGTCCATCGCAAGCTCGGAGCTGCCAGCCGTGCCCATGCGGTCGCCGAGGCCATGCGGCGCGGCCTGATAACCTGAGGTTTCGAAAGCGCGTTCGATTGGCCTGAGGCGCGGCGCGCAAGCGGTAAAATCCGTTTTGCGGCAGGCATTCAATCTCACGCATGGTACGCGATCGCGGACTGTGCCCTATCCGTGAGGTTGCCGATACTGGCGATCATCCATCAGATGGAGATCGCTGTGATCCATATCGTCACCCCGGAGAATGCTGCGCAGTATTCAGAAGCCATGGAACAGGCCTATCGTTTGCGCCATCAGGTCTTCGTCGAGGAAAAGCGCTGGACGGATCTCGCCCGGCCGGATGGTCGTGAGATCGATACCTTCGATGACGACCACGCCCTGCACATGCTGGCCCTGCACGAGGGCCGGGTGGTCGGCTACCAGCGCATGCTGCCCACCACCCGGCCCTACCTGCTGACCGCGGTGCTGCCGGATCTCTGCGAGGTCGAGCCACCCTGCAGTCCCCGTGTCTGGGAATGGACCCGCTACGCCGTCGACCGGAACCACCGCGACCGCGGGCGCATCCTCAGCCCGGTGGGGAGCGCCCTGCTGACGGGGATCGTGGAATGGGGACTCGAATCGGGGGTGGAAGCCATCGTCATCGAGATGAACCCGCTCTGGCTGCTGCGCCTCGTGCAGCTGCATTTCCGCGTGACGCCGCTCGGCCTGCCGCAGCCGATCTCCGGCGAGGACACGGTCGCCGTGAGTGCCGCCTTCGATCACCGCACCCTCAAGCGCCTGCGTGAGACCCGGGGCGACGCGGCCAGCGTGCTGACCGCCCGTCCCGCCGCCCGCCGCCGCCTCGCGAGCTGAGGGGGAGCGCCATGGGTACGCCACGTCCCTGGTCGGGCACGCTGCTCTCCGTCACGGATGCGGAGGAGGCCGAGCGCGGGCTGCAGCGCCTCGCCGAGATCTGCATCGAGGCGCACAGGATCGTCGCGCGCGAGGGATCGCCGGAGATGCGCGCGTTGCTGGAGGATCTCCTGCGCCGCGTCGCCGACCAGCTCGCGGAGCGCGGCGGGCACGCGGACTGACGAGCGCCGAAAAAACAGAGAGCGTCGTCAAGGCTTTAGGGCGGTACCCCCGCGACGGGGTGCCGCCCTTAAACCGTCTGGTAACGGTGAACGCGCGAGGGTGAGTTCCGACAGGACAGCCGGAACCCGAGCCGATGATGACCAAGGACCAGCTCGCCGCCGAGCTGAAGCGCATCGCCACGTCGCAGATCAGCGACATCACCCGGGCGGTGAAGGAAGGGCAGAAGTCCATCGCCCTCAACGAGGTGCGCGACATGGGCCGCCGCCTGACCCTGCTCGCCGATGCCTTCCACCCCCGCGCGCCCGAGGCCAGCCCCGAACCCGCCGAGGCCGACCTGTCCGCGCCGCGCGCCGCCTGAGAGCGCGCATCCAGTGAACGCAGCGGCGCACCGGCGCCGCGCATCCTCTCCGCAGGGCGGGAGCGGTCGTCCGTCCCGCCGGCATGAACAGGGAGTGCCTGATCATGATCCGCGTCTTCTTCAACATCCGCCTCGACGAGACCTACCTCCCCGAGCGCACGGGCCAGTGGGTCGAGGACGAGGCCGAGGCCCGCGACCTCGCGCGCGTCGTCGTCCGCCGGCTCGTGGCCGCGCATGGCAGCGAGCAGCGCCTGCTCAACGCCGAGCTGGCGGTGACCGTGGAGGGCGGGGCGCCGCTCTTCGACCTCTCCTTCTTCGAGGCGCTCTACGTGCCCGTCGCTCCGCCGGACGCCGAGGCGCAGCCGCTGCGCCGGGCCGAGGCGGTCCGGCCGCGGGCCCGCCTCGCGCGCCTGCGCGCCGCCCTGGCGCCGCTCCGGGCCGAGATCCTCGCGCAATCCGCCGACCTCCTCGTGGGCGTGGCCCGGCTCGTCGCCCTGCTGCGGCGCCGCGAGCCCAACGCCCGCTTCCGCCTCGGCTTCGAGCCGAACGCCTGATCCGGGTTTCCAAAGGGATCATCCCTTTGGCGGGGTGCCGGGGCGGAGCCCTGGCGCCTTCCGGCTCAAGGCCCTGATTCAGCCGAACAGATCCACCGTGGTGAAGCCGCGCGCCGCCAGGCGCTCGGCGAGCACGCGCCGATGGCAGCGCTCCGGATCGCGCTCGAAGCAGAGCAGGCAGGTCGGTGCGGCCTCCGCCAGGGCGGCGAGTTCGTCGAGGGCGAGGCCCCCGTCGGCGGTGTCGAGCACCGCCTCGCAGTAGATCCGGCGCATCAGCGCGGCGTCGTGGCCGCGCGCCGCCTCGCGCCCGGCCTTGGGTGTTCCGAGCGCGCGCAGATGCGCGTAGGCGAGACCCGCCTCCTCGATCCCGGCCTTCAGCGCCCCCTTCGAGAAACCCCGCTTGCGCGAGTTCGCCACCGCCCGGACGTCGGCGAGCAGCCCCACGCCCGCATCCTTGAGCGCGTCGGTGAGCTGCCGCGATTCCAGCCCTTCGTAGCCTATGGTGAACAAGGTCTTGCGCACGGTTCCTGTCCGAAGATGCGTTGCGAGGACGTGACTTAGCCGGGCCGGCAACGACGCGCGGAGGCTCCGCGCAGGGCGTATGTGCCCGTGCGGCAACGGGTTCCGGAATTCCGCCGCAATGGTCGCAAAGGTCCGTTAACTGCGCAGCGGGCATCGAATACCCCTCTGTGTGGCGCATTTCGCAGGTGGCGGGCAACGATGTCGCTGAGGAACGAGCTGTCCCTGACGCCGTCTGACCGTCCCGCCGGCCGCCTGCGCGGCCTCGCGAAGCGGATCCTGGCCGGCGCCCTCGTCGCCTCGCTCGCGGCCTGCGCCGGCGGCAACGACTTCTACCCGACCAAGGGCGACGTGAAGCCCCATCCCGGCGTGGCGCGCGCCAAGCAGCACCCGATCCAGGGCATCGACATCTCCAAGTGGCAGGGCCCGATCGACTGGGCCTCGGTCAAGGGCGCCGGCACGCAGTTCGCCTTCATCAAGGCGACCGAGGGCGGCGACCACGTGGACGAGCGCTTCCGCGAGAACTGGGACGGCGCGGGCCGGGCGGGCGTGCCGCGGGGCGCCTACCATTTCGTGTTCTGGTGCCGCTCCGCCAAGGAGCAGATGGACTGGTTCAAGCGCAACGTCCCGAACGACCCCACCGCCCTGCCCCCGGTGCTCGACGTGGAGTGGAACGGCCACTCGCAGACCTGTCCGAAGAAGCTGCCCAAGGCGCAGGCGCTGGCCATGACCCAGTACATGCTGGAGGAGATGGAGCGGTACACGGGCAAGCGGCCGATCATCTACACCGACATCACCTTCCACAAGGACGTGCTCGAGGGCGAACTGCCGGACTATCCGCACTGGCTGCGCTCCACCGCGGCCGAGCCCGAGCAGCGCTTCGCCAATCGCAAGTGGATGCTCTGGCAGTTCACCTCCACGGGCCGCGTGCCCGGCGTGCGCGGCGACGTGGACCGCAACGCCTTCTACGGCACGCCCTCCGAATGGGCCTCCTTCCTCTCGACGGATTGCGATCCGCGCGACCACGGCCACCTCACCCGGCAGGGGCTTTGCACCGGCAAGTGAGCCGGCAGTGAGCCGGCGGCCGGTCCGCGCAGACCCGGTTCCGGGCTCCGCCCGGTCCCGCGAGAGGGGTGACCCCTCTCGACACCCGGGACCCCACGCGCCTTCGGCTCCGCGCGTCGCCTGACGCCGGAGGCATGGCTGGAGCGGGAGACGCGGGACGCCGCGGAACCCAAACTCATGTGCGTACGGATACCGAGTTCCCCGGCGTCCCGCGGACGAGGGGGCCGCGTGTGGCCGGCCTCGT
>NZ_CABFPH010000032.1 GCF_902141845.1 Methylobacterium symbioticum
CCGGCGTCACCGTCATCTCCGGCGCCACCAGCCGCCGCAACGACACCGAGTTCGCCGTCGTCCGCGCCGGCATCAACTACAAGTTCGGCTCGTACTGAGATCCCAGCAGGCGGTGCGGGCGCCCGGCGCCCGCGTCGCCCCCTTGCGAAAGCCCGGCTTCGGCCGGGCTTTTTTCGTGTCGCGCGCCGTTTAATCCCGCGAATCTTTCGCAATGCAACGGCGAAGTTTTCGTGAGCGCCCCTCACAAAGCTTCCACGGCCTTCCCACATCTCCGCCGACCACGCGGCCCGTGACCGCCGCGGGGCGTGATCGAGGAGGACGACTCCATGAACAGCGAAGAACGCGACGTCATCTCCGGCATCTTCCAGCGCCTCGAACAGGCCTCCGGCCAGCCACGGGACGCGGATGCCGAGCGCTTCATCGCCGACCGGATCCGGCAGCAGCCCTACGCGCCCTACGCGATGGCGCAGCTGATCTACGTGCAGGAAGAGGCGATCAAGAGCCTGAACCAGCAACTCGAGGAGGCGCGCCGCCAGCAGGCGCAGCCGCAGAGCTCGGGCGGTGGCGGGTTCCTGTCGAGCATCTTCGGCGGCGGATCCCGACCCGAGCCGCAGCCGCAATACGCGCCGCAGCAGCGCCCTGGCGGGGCCTGGGGTGGCCAGCAGCCGGGCTACGGTCAGCAGGCCGCACCCCAGCAGGGCTATCCGCAGCAGCAGGGCGGCCCCTGGGGCGGCCAGCCGGGCTACGGCCAGCAGCAGCCGCCGGCCCGCGGCGGCGGCTTCCTCGCCACCGCCCTGCCGATGGCGGCCGGCGCGGCGGGCGGCATGCTCCTCGGCAGTGCCCTCTCGAACGCCTTCGCGGGCGGCCACTCGCAGCTCGGCAGCGCCGCTTCGGCGGGCCTCGGCGGCGGTGAGACCGTGGTGAACAACTATTACGGCTCGGATGGCGCCAATACCGAGGATCTCGGCGCCCCGCTCGGCGGGGGCGATTTCCAGGACGCCTCCTACGATAACGGCGGCGACGATTTCGGCGGCGATCTCGGCGGCGGCGACGACAGCGACTGGGCCTGATCCGGCCCGGGGCCCGGCGCCGTGTGGCGCCGGGCCTCCCCGTTACAGCACGATGACCCGGGTGCCGATCGGCACGCGGTCGTAGAGATCGGTCACATCCTCGTTCATCATCCGGATGCAGCCCGAGGAGACCGACTGGCCGATTGTGTGCGGCTCGTTGGTGCCGTGGATCCGGTAGAGCGACGAGCCGAGATAGAGCGCGCGGGCCCCGAGTGGATTCTGCGGGCCGCCCGCCATGTGCCGCGGCAGGTCCGGGCGACGGGCGAGCATCTCGGCCGGCGGGATCCAGTCCGGCCATTCGGCCTTGCGGCTCACCGTCTTCAGGCCGGCCCAGGTGAAGCCCGGACGTCCGACGCCGATGCCGTAGCGGAGCGCGCGGCCGCCCGGTTGGACGAGATAGAGATACTTGTTCGGCGTATCGACCACGATGGTGCCGGGCCGCTGCGGCCCGTCATAGGCCACCTCCTGGCGCGCGTAGCGCGGATCGAGGCCGCGCCCGATCCGCTCCTCCGGCGGCTCGCGCATCGCAAATTGCGGCTCCCCCTGAGGCTCGGGCTGGGGATAGAGCCCGGCCTGGGGATAGCCGCCGCCGGGCGGATAGGCGTTGCCCTGCGGGTAGAGTCCGCTCGGCGGCAGGGCCGCGTGGCGCCGCGGCGCCCCGGAATAGGATTGCAGCGGGTCGCCGGAGCCGGGCGGATAGGCGTAGCCGACGGTGGCGGCCTGCGGCTGACGCGGCACCGGGCCGGGGGCCTGGGCGAGGCCGCGCGCATCCTGCGCGCCGCCAGTGACGAGGTACTCGATCAGGCCGCCGCCATACTGGCCGGGCTCGGCATACCGGCTCTGGGCCCGGGCCTCGCCGAGCCAGGCCGCGTCGACCCAGGTCGCGCCGGTCCAGGCTGCGGCGGCCAGCGCCGCCGCGCACACACGCACACGCATCGTTCCCGCTCTCCGGAAGGGTGCGGCCCGGTCACGCCCCGGGTCACCGCTGACGGAACGATCCCCAGGATCCTTCGCGAATCCGGTGAAGGAACATGGTGAATCGAACTGTCGTCCCCCTGCGCGGACCGACCAGCGTGAATCGGCGGTTAAATCGCTCACCGCGCCGTTTCCGTTGAAGGTCTGGAAACCAGTTGGCGGCATCCTGGCGGCGGAACTCGAGAGAATTCGGCCGCGCGAAGCGATGATCCAGAAACGCTACCGTATCGAAGACAGCTTCGGCCTTGCGCAGCAGCCCGTTGCTCAGATTGAATCCGCGCCCGCGGGTGGTGCCCGGCTCGACGAGATCCTGAATGCCATCCATGACCTGCGCCGCATCACCCAGGCGAGCGCGGGCGAGACCGTCGAGGCTTGCCGCCGCGAGCTGAACGAGGTCTTCGCGATGCGCGGCGAGCTCGATCTGATGAAGGAGGCGATCACCCGCACCAAGACGGAGATCGCCGCGCTCTACCGCTCCGAGCACAACGGCAAGGGCATGCGCCGCGCCGCCGACGAGCTCGACGCCGTCGTGGAATCGACCGAGCACGCCACCTCGACGCTCCTCACCGCGATGGAGGATATCGAGCAACAGGCGAACATGCTGCGCGCCACCCGCCTGTCGAAAGCGGCCCAGGAGAACGTCGACGCCATCCTGGAGCGCGTCGTGATCGCCTACGAGGCCTGCAACTTCCAGGATCTGACCGGCCAGCGCATCAGCAAGATCGTCAACGTGATGAAGTTCGTCGAGGATCATCTCGATCGGGTCATCACCGCCTGGAGCGGACTCGAGAGCTTCCGCGACGTGCTGGGCGTCGGATCCGAATCCGTCGATCCGGACGACGAGAAGTCGCTCCTCAACGGGCCGAAGCTTGACGAGGATCCGGGCCATGTCGATCAGTCGGACATCGACGCCCTGTTCGACTGACCCTCGGGCGATCCCGCATGGCGCCATGCGGGCGCCGCCCCTTTCCGGCGGATTCCGGGCGGCTTAAGTGAGCGGGATGAGCCGGCGCGTCCCGTCCGATCTTCCGCCCGACAGTTTCGACGATGGCCTGCCGGAGGGCCGCGACGACGAGGTCGCGGACCTGCCCGACGACGGGCCCGAGATCGACTTCGATTTCGAGCCCGGCGCGGTCCAGGCCGGAACGGAGGTGATCCGCCGGTTCTGGTCGACGCTGCCGCTCTCTCCCGGCGTCTACCGGATGTTCGACGCCAAGGGCGACGTCCTCTACGTCGGCAAGGCCAAGAACCTGAAGGCCCGCGTCGGCTCCTATGCCCGCGGCCAGGCGCATTCGAACCGCATCGCGCGGATGATCTCGCAGACGGCGGCGATGGAGTTCGTCACCACCGCGACCGAGACCGAGGCGCTGCTCCTCGAGGCGAACCTCATCAAGCAGCTGAAGCCCCGCTTCAACGTGCTGATGCGGGACGACAAGTCCTTCCCCTATATCCTCGTCACCGATGACGGCGCGGCGCCGCAGATCGTCAAGCACCGCGGCGCGCGGCGGCGGAAGGGCAGCTATTACGGACCCTTCGCCAGCGTTTGGGCCGTGAATCGCACCGTGAACGCCCTGCAGCGCGCCTTCCTCCTGCGCACCTGCACGGACAGCTACTACGAGAACCGCACGCGGCCCTGCCTGCTGTTCCAGATCAAGCGCTGCTCCGGGCCCTGCACGGGCGAGATCGCCCGCGACGATTATCGTGCGCTCGCCGATTCCGCGAAGACCTTCCTCGACGGCAAGTCGAACGCCGTGAAGGACCGCATGCGCGACGAGATGCAGGCCGCCTCCGATGCGATGGAGTTCGAGCGGGCTGCCCGCTTCCGCGACCGGATCAGCGCGCTCTCCGCCATCCAGGGCGTGCAGGGCGTGAACACCCAAGGCGTCGAGGAGGCCGACGTGTTCGCCCTCGACGAGCAGGCCGGCCAGTTCTGCATCGAGGTGTTCTTCTTCCGGAACTTCCAGAACTGGGGCAACCGCGCCTACTTCCCCAAGGCCGACCGCACCATGACCCCCGAGGAGGTGCTCGGCTCGTTCATCGGCCAGTTCTACGACGACAAGCCGGCGCCGCGCACGGTCCTCACAAGCCATGCGGTGGAAGATGCGGAACTCGTGGCCGCAGCCCTGTCGAGCCGCGTCGAGCACCGGGTCGAGATCCATTGGCCGCGCCGCGGCGAGCGGAAGAATCTCGTCGACTATGCCCAGCGCAACGCCAAGGAGGCGCTGGCGCGCCGCCTCGCCGACACGGCCTCGCAGGGCAAGCTGCTCGCCGCACTGGGCCAGGCCTTCGGGCTCGCCCAACCGCCGCGCCGGATCGAGGTCTACGACAACTCGCACATCATGGGCACGAATGCGGTCGGCGGCATGATCGTTGCGGGCCCCACCGGCTTCATGAAGACGCATTACCGCACCTTCAACATCAAGTCCGAGGAACTGACGCCGGGCGACGATTACGGGATGATGCGCGAGGTGCTGCAGCGCCGCTTCAAGCGGCTGGTGAAGGAGGCGCCGCGCAACGCGGGCGAGGCCGCGGCCTCGGCGCTCGAAGGCGGCGTGGCCGAGCCCGTGCCGGAGCCGCAGGCGGATTCCGACGCCTTTCCGGCCTGGCCCGACCTTGTCCTCATCGACGGCGGCAAGGGCCAGCTCGACGCCGCGCGTGCGGCGCTCGAGGCGGTCGGCGTCTCCGACGTGCCCCTGGTCGGCGTCGCCAAGGGCCGCGACCGCGATGCCGGCCGCGAGACCTTTTTCGTGCCGGGTCGCAGCCCGTTCAAGCTGCCGCCGCGGGACCCGACGCTCTACTTCGTGCAGCGGCTGCGCGACGAGGCGCACCGCTTCGCCATCGGCACGCATCGGGCCAAGCGCAAGCGCGAGATGGTCCGGAACCCGCTCGACGAGATCGCCGGGATCGGGCCGACTCGCAAGCGGGCGCTCCTGCACCATTTCGGTACCGTGAAGGCGATCCAGCGCGCCGCGCTGGAGGACCTCGCCAAGGCGCCGGGGGTCAATGCCGCCACCGCGCGTGCCGTCTACGACTTCTTCCATGCCGGAGCCTGAGGTGAGCGAGACGCCGGACCCGTTGACGCTCGGGGGCAGCCGTGATTTCACCCCGCCGATGAACGCCGTCCTCCCCCGACGCCGGTCGCAGGCCTGGACGCTCGCGAACTGCCTCACCTACGGCCGCCTCGTGGCGGTTCCGGGCATGGTCGGCCTGCTGTTCTTGCCCGAGTCGATCCCCGCGCGCTTCAGTGCCTTCGCGGTCTTCGCCGCTGCCGGCATCACCGATTATCTCGACGGCTACGTCGCCCGCACCTACGCGCAATCCTCGGCGCTCGGCCGGATGCTCGACCCGATCGCCGACAAGCTGCTCGTCGCCGCCTGCCTTCTGATGCTGGTGGCCGACCGCACCATCAGCGGCGTCTCGACCTGGGCCGCCATCGTCATCCTGTGCCGCGAGGTGCTGGTCTCGGGGCTGCGCGAGTACCTCGCCGAGCTGAAGGTCGGCCTGCCGGTGAGCCGGGTGGCCAAATGGAAGACCACGGTGCAGCTCCTGGCGCTCGGCTTCCTCGTCGCCGGGCCCGCGGGCGAGACCATCCTGCCGGGCACCGAGCGGATCGGCATCATCTTGCTGTGGCTCGCTGCCGCCCTGACGCTCTGGACCGGCTGGGACTACATGAGGGCGGGCGTGAAGCACGCCATCGAGGACCCGCGCTGAGCGGGCCGCCGCAGGACCCGAGGACGCCGATGAAGCTCGTCTATTTCGCCTGGGTCCGCGAGCGCGTCGGCCGCCCCGAGGAGGTCGTGGCGCCTCCGGACGAGGTGGCGACCGTGGCCGACCTCGTCGGCTGGCTGCGCGGGCGCGGGGAGGAATACGCCTACGCCTTCGAGAATCCGGGCGTCGTCCGCGCGGCCATCGACCGGGTCCACGCCAAGCACGACGCCTCGATCCGCGGTGCCGCGGAGATCGCGTTCTTCCCGCCCATGACGGGGGGGTGATCCCGGCGGTCCGGGCCGCAAGCCGCATGGCCTTCGTCCCATCACATCAGGACGAGGCGGTGGGTGAAACGGATCGACCGCCGGATCGGTCTAAGCCTTCCGCAATGCCACGGCCGCGATCAGCGCCGCGCCGAGAAGCGTCGCCGCGACGGGCGTCGCCGAATCGGCGTGCCAGAGGGCGACCGCCACGGTGAAGCCGGCGCCGAAGGTCATCTGCGTGAAGCCGTAGAGGCTGGAGGCGGAGCCCGAGGCGCGCGGATCGACGTTCATCAGGCCCGCCACCGCGTTCGGACCCACGAGCCCGACCCCGATCGCGTAGACGAGAAGCGGCAGGATCAGGCTCACCACCGTGAGATAGCCGGCCTGATCGATCGCGAGCAACGTCGCCGCGCCGGCGAGACAGAGGATGTTGCCCGCTCGGGCCACCCGGCGGATCGGCACGCGCAGGGCCAGCCGGCTCGCCAGCACCGCGCCGGCCACCATGCCGAAGACCACGAGCAGGCAATCGAGCCCCACCTCCTGCGACGAGCGGCCGAGCCGGTCGACGAGCAGGAACGGCGCCACCGCCAGGAAGGCGTAGAGGCTGGTCCCGGCGCAGGCTCCGGCGACGAGATAGGCCCGGAAGACGGGATGGCGCAGCAGGCGCAGATAGGCGGCGGCCATGGCGGTGAGCCCCGGCAACGCCACCTTGTGCCGGTTGGTCTCCGGCAAGGTCAGCACCACGAGCGTGCCGAGAACCGCCACCAAAGCCGCGAGCACGCCGAACACCGCGCGCCAGCCGAAGGCCTCGTTGACGAGGCCGCCGATGGCCGGTGCCAGCGCCGGGGTCAGCGTCATCGCCATGGTGAGGAGGGCGAGCTTGCGTGCCGCATCCGCCGCGCCGGAGACGTCGCGCACCATGGCCCGCCCGATCACGAGGGCGCTGCAGGCGCCCAGCGACTGCAGCACCCGAGCCACCACGAGGGTGGCGATGTTGGGCGCCGGGATCGCGAGGAGCAGCCCGGCGAGGTAGAGGGCGAGCCCGACGATGAGCACCGGGCGCCGGCCGTAGCGGTCGGAGAGCGGGCCGTAGACGAGCTGGCCGCCCGCCAGGCCCACGATGTAGAGGGTGATGGTGAGCTGCGCGGCGGTCGGCGTGGTGCCGAGATCCCCCGCGGCGGCGGCGAGCGCCGGCACGAAGATGTGCAGGGCCACGGTGCCGGTCATGGTCACCGCGACGAGGAGCGGGAACGAGGCGCGGCGCGGGGCCGCCTCCGGTTGTCGATCCGACATCAGGCGGCCCGCGGCGCGATCCTCACTGCGTGCGTGCGCGGTCCACGACGGCCCGCGCCGCCGCGAAGGCCTCGTCCGCGTCGAGCTCGGTGGTGTCGAGCACCACCGCGTCCGCGGCCGCCTTCAGCGGGGCCGTGCTGCGCGAGGCGTCTCGGGCGTCGCGGGCCTCGATGTCGGCCAGGATCGCCGCGAGGGTCACGCTCTCGCCCCGTCCCGTCAGCTCGCGGTGGCGGCGCCGGGCACGCTCTCCGGCGCTCGCGGTGATGAAGAGCTTCACCCGCGCCTCCGGGCAGATCACGGTGCCGATGTCGCGGCCGTCGAGGACGGCGCCCTGCGGCGTGCCGGCGAAGCGCTGCTGCCAGGCCAGCAGCGCGGCGCGCACGGCCGGGATGCCGGAGATGCGCGAGGCCGCCTCGCCCATGGCCCGCTCGCGCAGGCGCGGATCGGCGAGCCGGTCGGCGATGAGCGACGCCGCGGCCTGGGCCGCCGCCTGCTCGTCGTCAAGGGAGGCGCCTGCATCGATCAGCGTCAGCGCCACGGCGCGGTAGAGCAGCCCCGTGTCGAGGTGCGGCAGGCCGTAATGATCGGCCAGCCGCCGGGCGAGCGTGCCCTTGCCGGACGCCGCCGGCCCGTCGATCGCGATGACCATCGGCATCGTGCGTCAGGCCTCGATCCGTCCGCCGAGGTCCCGCATCGTCGGCAGGAAGCTCGGGAAGCTGGTGGCGATCATCGCGCCGTCATCCACGGTGACGGGCTCGCGGGTGGCGAGGCCCATCACCAGGAAGGCCATGGCGATACGGTGGTCGAGATGGGTGGCGACGGTGCCGCCGCCCTGCGGGGCGGCGCCGTCGCCGTGCACGACGAGGTCATCGCCCTGCACCTCGAAGCGGACTCCGTTCGCCTTGAGCCCCGCCGCGACCGCTTCGAGGCGGTCGGATTCCTTGACGCGCAGCTCGTGCAGGCCAGCCATCCGCGTGGTGCCCTCGGCGAAGGCGGCGGCGACGGCGAGGACGGGGTACTCGTCGATCATGCTCGGCGCACGCTCCGGCGGCACGGCGACCCCCTTGAGCCGGCTCGCCCGCACGCGCAGGTCGGCGACGGTCTCGCCGCCCTCCTCGCGCTCGTCCATCCGCTCGATCTCGGCGCCCATCTCCAGAAGCGTCGTGATCAGGCCGATGCGAAGCGGGTTCATCATGACGCCGCGCAGCGTCACCTCGGAACCCGGCACGATCAGCGCCGCCACCAGCGGGAAGGCGGCCGAGGACGGGTCGGCGGGCACGATGACGTCGGTGCCGCGCAGGGTCGGCTGGCCGGTGAGCGCCACCGCGCGGCCATGCCCACCGGGGCCGTGCGGCGTGACGGCGACCTCGGCGCCGAACAGGCGCAGCATGCGCTCGGTATGATCGCGCGTCGCGGCGGCCTCGATCACCGTGGTGGTGCCGGGCGCGTTGAGGCCAGCCAGCAGCACGGCGGACTTGATCTGCGCCGAGGCGGCCGGCGTCTCATAGGTGATCGGGATCGCCTCGCGGGGGCCGCGCAGCGTCAGCGGCACGCGTCCGCCCGCCGCCTCCGAGACGACCTCGGTGCCCATTTTCACCAGGGGATCGAGGATGCGTCGCATCGGCCGGCTGCGCAGCGACGCGTCGCCGTCGAAGGTCGCGGTGACGGGCTGGCCGCCGACCACGCCCATCATCAGGCGCGAGCCGGTCCCGGCATTGCCGAAATCGAGGGTCTCGGCCGGGTCGCTCATCCCGCCGATGCCGACGCCGCGGACCACCCAGCGCCCCTCGCCGAGCCGCTCGACCCCGGCGCCGAGCGCCTTGGCCGCGGCGGCGGTGCGCAGCACGTCGTCGCCTTCGAGCAGGCCCTCGACGCGGGTCTCGCCGATGGCGAGCAGCCCGAGGATCATCGCCCGGTGCGAGATCGACTTGTCGCCCGGCGGCTTCAGGGCGCCGCGCAAGGGCGCGCCGGGCGAGGCGGTGAGCGGCTGCGGATCGTCGGAGGCGTGGGGCACGGGGCGAATCTCGGCGCGAATCTCGATGTCGTCCGGTGCGCGGCGGGCGCGCGGACGTGCTGTGGAGCAGGAGCGCGGGGCCGGTTAGCACCAATGCCGTCCGCCGTCATCCTGGACCGGGTGGAGGCCTGCTCCCGCGGATGGTCATCCGGGCCGAACCCGCTGAGGATTGGGCCGGAATCCGTTCCATTTGACAGGTCCGTGCGCCGCGACTAACGGGGCCCCTCCCCAGACAGCACCGTGACGAGGTTTTCCCCGTGGCCCGACCGGAACTCGGATTGAAGCGCCAGTGCATGAACTGCGGCGCGAAATTCTACGATCTCGCCCGCGATCCCGCGACCTGCCCGAAATGCGGCTCGGTCTATCAGGGCGCCGCCCCGAGCCGTGTCGCGGCTCCCGCGCTCTCGCGCAGCACCGATGAGGACGAGGACGAGACGGACGAGAAGGGCCCGGAGATGGTCTCCCTCGACGAGGTCGAGGCTGCCGAGGACGATGCGGATACCTCGACCGACGACGAGGCCGGCGACGATGCGGGCGGCGACGACGATGCCGACACCTTCCTCGAGGAGGAGGATGCCGGCGACGACGACGTGTCCGACCTGATCGACGGCGACATCGAGAGCGACGAGGAGAACTGACGCGACCCTGCCGGGCCGTCCGCGTATGAGCGGCGGCCGCCGATCCAAAAAATGATCGGCCGGTGCAAAAAGGGGGTTGAGTCCGGGTCGAGACCCGCCTAAACACCGCCTCGCCGACGGACGACAGCGCCGCCGGCGAGACGCCACCGCGAGCGACCAGAGCGCGGCGGCTGATGAAAGTGGGGCCTTAGCTCAGCTGGGAGAGCGCTTCCATGGCATGGAAGAGGTCATCGGTTCGATCCCGTTAGGCTCCACCATCTTTCCCCTTTCGAAACAACAGAGACTGCATGGACGCCGCGTCGCCCGCCCCTTATGGCGTGCGGAGGCTGCGCGGACGCGGCTTGCCGCCCTCCTGTCCTTCTGCGGTGCGCTGGTGATGTCCCTGTCCCTCGCTTCGGCCGAACCGCTCACGGCGCCGCGCGCCGACGACGCGGCCGGGCTCGTGGCGGATCTCCGCGCGCGCATCCTCGCCGCGCCGAGCGCCACGGCCGTGCTGGAGGCGTGGTGCGCCGAGCGGGGCCTGGCAGCCGAGCCGCGCCTCGTCGCGCGCCGCGTCGCCGCGCCGGACAAGCCGCTCTCGGCCGAGCAGCGCCAGCGCCTCGCCATCGCGCCCGACGAGCCGGTGCGCTATCGCCGCGTGCGCCTCGCCTGCGGCGAGCATGTCCTGTCGGAGGCCGACAACTGGTACGTTCCGGCCCGGCTGACGCCGGCCATGAACGCCGCCCTCGACGGCACGGACGCGCCCTTCGGCCGTGTGGTTCGGCCGCTCGGTCCCAGCCGGCGCAACATCGCGCTGCGGCCGGCCGCCGATCCGGGTCCCCGGCCGGGCCGCGACACGCCGCTCTTCGAGGTGGACGCGGTGCTCGCCACCGGCGCGGGCCTGCCCTTCTGCGAGGTGGCCGAGATCTATCTCGGCGCCGTGCTCGGGTCCCGGCTGCGCTGAGGCGCCCGCGGCCCTTGCTCCGGCCGCGCCCCCCCGGCTAATCCCTCCGGCCCGCGCCGAAGCACGGGCAAGGGAGGACCTCATGCATCTGCGACCCCTGATCCACGCCTCCGCGCTCGTCGCAAGCCTGCTCGCGGGCGGCATCGCCCAGGCCGCGGGCGGCGACCCGAGCGGCATCTGGCTCACCGAGACGGGCGATTCGAAGGTGCGCCTCGCCCGCTGCGGCGCCGGATTCTGCGGCACGCTGGTCAGCGTGACCGGCAAGGGGCTCGACGCCAACAATCCCGACCCCGCGCTCCGCACGCGCAGCGTGGTCGGCGTGCAGATCGTCAACGCCGCGAGCGCAACCTCGGACGGCTACGAGGGCACGCTCTACAACCCGAAGGACGGCAAGACCTATTCCGGCTCGCTCAAGATGACGGGACCGGACACCGTGGTGGTGTCCGGCTGCGTGATGAGCGTGTTCTGCAAGCGCCAGACCTGGAAGCGGGTGAAGTGAGGGTTCATCCGGCATCCCGTTGATCCGTTCGGATGTCGGATGGCGTCCTCGCTCTGACGCCGCCGGGGCTTGGCTGATCCCGCCTCCGGCCCGAGCAACCGGACGCGGAATCAGCCTGCCCACACCGCGCGGTAGAGCGCCTCGATCTCCTCGGCCGAGGGCTCCCGGGGATTGTTGGCCGGCGAACCGGAGGCGAGCGCCTGACGGGCCATGGTCGGCAGCAGGTCCGACCAGCGGCCCGCATCGATGCCGTAGGCGCGCGGCCCCGGCACCTCGAGATCGGCATTGAGGGCACGGAGCGCCGCGATCAGCCGCTCGACCGCACGGTCGTCCGCCTCGCCCTCCTCCGCCACGCCCATGGCACGGGCGCAATCGGCGTAGCGCGCCGTCGCGGCCGGCGCCGAGAAGGCGGTGACGGCGGGCAGCAGCATCGCGTTCGAGAGGCCGTGCGCCACGTGGAAATGCGCGCCGATCGGCCGGCTCATGCCGTGGACGAGCGCCACCGAGCTGTTCGAGAAGGCGATCCCCGCCTGCGTCGCGCCGATCATCATCGCCTCGCGGGCACGGCGATCGCCGGCATCCGCCCAGACCCGGCGCAGGTTCGGCGCGATGAGGCGCATGGCCGAGAGCGCCAATCCGTCCGAGAACGGGTTCGCCCGCTTCGAGACATAGGCCTCGATGGCATGGGTCAGCGCGTCGATGCCGGTATCGGCGGTGAGGCGGCGCGGCTTGGTGAGCGTCAGCTCGTAATCGACGAGCGCCGCGACCGGCAGATAGGCGAGCCCGATGCAGAGCATCTTCTCGTCGGTCGCCGCGTCGGTGACGATGGTGAAGCGCGTCGCCTCCGATCCGGTGCCGGCCGTGGTCGGGATCGCCACGATCGGCAGCCCTGCTTCGTCCTGCAGGTGCGGGGCCTTGAAGGCGCGCATCGGCCCGCCGAACCGGGCGAGTACCGCGACGGCCTTGGCCGTGTCCATCGGGCTGCCGCCGCCGAAGCCGACGACGCAGTCGTGATCGCCCGCCTTGAGCGCCGCGAGCGCGGCCTCCACCGAGGCGACGGTCGGGTCCGGCACCGTCTCGCTGAACACGGCAGCCGACAGGCCCGCCGCGCGCAGGCCCGCGATCAGGCTCTCGACGCGCCCGCTGCCGGCGAGGAACGGATCGGTGACGACGAAGGGGCGCGACAGGCCCAATTGTCCCAGCACCTCCGGCAGCAGGGCCGAGGCACCGGCCCCGATCCGCATCAGGCGCGGCAGGGCGATCGCGCTCACCATGGGGTCCTCCCGTGTTGTCTCTGCTGGCTTTCGGGAAGGCTAGAGGGTGCCGAAGGCCGCGAAAACCCATCCGCGTTACAGCCCGGCTCCCGCGAACAGCCCCTGCGCCGCCCGCACCTCGGCCGCGATGAAGCCGGCGACCGCCCGGACATGCGCAGCCTTCCGGTAATCCTCGTGGATGTGCATGTGGAAGGTGCGCGTCAGCGACAGGCGCTCCGGCAGCACCGGCACCAGCCCCGGATGGCCCGCGGCGATGAAGGCCGGCAGGATACACAGGCCCGCCCCCGCGAGCGTCGCGTGGACCTGGGCCAGCAGGTTGGTGCTGCGGAGGCGGGCGAGCGGCGGCGGATCGACCTCGTTGAGGTAGTTCAGCTCCCGCGCGAACAGCATGTCCTCGATATAGCCGACGAAGGGATGCCGGACGAAGTCGGCCGCGCTGCGGATCGGTGCGGCGGCCTCCAGATAGGCCGACGATCCGTAGACGCAGAGGCGGTAATCGGTCAGGCGCCGCGCCACCACCCGCGCCTGCTGCGGGGCCGACAGGCTGATGACGATGTCGGCCTCGCGCTTCGAGAGGCTGAAGATGCGGGCGGTCGCCAGGATCTCGATCTCGAGCCCCGGATGCCGTCCGGTGAGACGGTGCATCCGCGGGGCCAGGAACAGGCTGCCGAAACCGTCCGGCGCGCCGATCCGCACCGTGCCGGAGACGCCGTGCCCCTCCCCGGCCGGCCCGGTTCGTGCGCCGAGAAACGCGCTCTCCATCGCCTCGGCGACGCCGAGCAGCGCCTCCCCTGCCTCGGTCAGCGCGTAGCCGACATGGCTCCGGTGGAACAGGCTGCGGCCGAGCGCCTCCTCCAGGGCCAGGATGCGCCGGGCGACCGTCGTGTGCTCGGTCGCGGTCTGGCGCGCGGCGGCCGTGAGCGTGCCGGAGCGGGCCACCGCCAGGAAGAAGCGCAGGTCGTCCCAGCTCTGCCCGGACCTCTTCCGCGCGACCATGCCGACCCCCGCTGCAATGTGCATTGATGCACAACGGATGCGAGCCCGTCCAACTTTATCGCCCATCAAAGGCTGGTAGGCTCGCGCCAAAATCACGAGGAAGCACCAGGAGGCGCCGCATGCGCAGCGTGGGTCATTTCATCGACGGCAAGGTCGTCGAGGGCACGAGCGGGCGCTTCGCCGACGTGTTCCATCCCTCGACCGGTGAGGTCCAGGCGCGGGTGGCTCTGGCGAGCCGGGCCGAGCTGCGCCGGGCGGTCGAGAACGCGCGCGACGCGCAGCCCGGCTGGGCCGCACAGAACCCGCAGAAGCGCGCCCGCGTGATGATGCGCTTCCTTGAGCTGATCCGCGGCGAGATGCAGGGCCTCGCCGAGCTTCTAGCGTCCGAGCACGGCAAGACGGTGCCGGACGCCAAGGGCGACATCCAGCGCGGCGTCGAGGTGGTGGAGTTCGCCTGCGGCATCCCGCACCTGCTCAAGGGCGAGTACACCGAGGCCGCCGGCACCGGCATCGACGTCTACTCGATGCGCCAGCCGCTCGGCGTGGTCGCGGGCATCACGCCCTTCAACTTCCCGGCGATGATCCCGCTGTGGAAATGCGCGCCGGCCATCGCCTGCGGCAACAGCTTCATCCTGAAGCCGTCGGAGCGCGACCCGAGCGTGCCGATGCGCATCGCCGAGCTGTTCCTCGAGGCCGGTCTGCCGCCGGGCGTGCTCAACGTGGTCAACGGCGACAAGGAGGCGGTGGACGCCATCCTCGACGACGAGGACATCCGGGCGGTCGGCTTCGTCGGCTCCTCGTCCATCGCCGAGTACATCTACGTGCGCTCCGCCCAGACGGGGAAGCGCGCGCAGTGCTTCGGCGGCGCCAAGAACCACATGATCGTGATGCCCGATGCCAATATGGATCAGGCCGTCGATGCGCTGATCGGTGCGGGCTACGGCTCCGCGGGCGAGCGCTGCATGGCGATCTCGGTGGCCGTGCCGGTGGGCGAGAAGACCGCCGACGCCCTGATGGAGCGGCTGATTCCCCGCGTCGAGTCGCTCCGGATCGGCCCCTCCCACGACGAGAGCGCCGATTACGGGCCCCTCGTCACCGCCGAGGCCGTGGCGCGCGTGAAGGGCTACATCGATACCGGCGTGCGCGAGGGCGCGCATCTCGCCGTCGACGGACGCGGCTTCAAGCTCCAGGGCTACGAGAACGGCTTCTACATGGGCGGCTCGCTGTTCGACCGCGTGACGCCCGAGATGACGATCTACAAGGAGGAGATCTTCGGCCCCGTGCTCTCGGTGGTCCGCGCCAACACGTACGAGGAGGCGCTGGCGCTGCCCTCGACGCACCAGTACGGCAACGGCGTCGCCATCTTCACCCAGGACGGCGACGCGGCGCGCGACTTCACGGCGCGGGTCAATGTCGGCATGGTCGGCGTGAACGTGCCGATCCCGGTGCCGATCGCCTATCACACCTTCGGCGGCTGGAAGCGCTCGGGCTTCGGCGATCTCAACCAGCACGGCCCGGATGCGATCCGCTTCTACACCAAGACCAAGACGGTGACGCAGCGCTGGCCCTCGGGCATCAAGAGCGGCGCCGAGTTCTCGATCCCGACCATGCGCTGACGGTCGGCCCTCCCCCCTCTGCGGGAGAGGGCGGAGGCGGGGCGGGCGAGGGGAGCCCCGCCTCTGGAGAGGGCGAAGCGGCGATGCCGCGCTCGATCCGGTCGCGTCGCCCCCTCTCCCGACGCCGTTCGGGCGCTACCCGCCCCCGCAGAGGAGCGACGGAGACTATGGAGGACACGCCATGAGCTTCGGCCTCAGCGAGGATCAGGTCGCGATCCGGGACATGGCGGCGGGCTTCGCGGCCGAGCAGATCGCGCCGCACGCTCTCGACTGGGACGAGCGCAAGCATTTCCCCGTCGAGACCCTGCGCGCCGCGGCGGGCCTCGGCATGGCCGCAATCACGGTGCGCGAGGATGTCGGCGGCTCAGGGCTGAGCCGTGTCGATTCGAGCCTCATCTTCGAGGCGCTCAGCACCGCCTGCCCGACGGTGGCGGCCTTCCTCTCGATTCACAACCTCACCGCCTGGATCCTCGACCGCTTCGGCTCCGAGGAGCAGCGCCGCGCTTGGCTCCCGGCCCTGGCGCGCATGGATCGGATCGCGAGCTACTGCCTGACCGAGCCCGGCTCCGGCTCCGACGCGGCGGCGCTCCGCACCCGGGCCGAGCGCGACGGCGACCATTACGTGCTCGACGGCGAGAAGCAGTTCATCTCGGGTGCCGGTGCCAGCGACCTCTACCTCGTCATGGCGCGGACCGGTGGCCCGGGGCCGGATGGCGTCTCGGCGATCCTGGTGGAGAAGGATACGCCCGGCCTCAGCTTCGGGGCCAACGAGCGCAAGATGGGCTGGAACGCGCAGCCGACCCGGTCCGTGCGCTTCGACAGCCTGCGGGTGCCGGTGGCGAACCGGGTCGGCGCCGAGGGCCAGGGCTTCCGCATCGCCATGGCCGGACTCGATGGCGGCCGGCTCAACATCGCCGCCTGCTCCCTCGGGGGCGCGCAAGGGGCCCTTGACCGGACGCTGGCCTACATGGCCGACCGGCGGGCCTTCGGCCGCGTGCTCACCGACTTCCAGGCCCTGCAGTTCCGCCTCGCCGACATGGCGACCGATCTCGAGGCCTCGCGCGCCTTCCTGCGCCACGCGGCCTCGGCTCTCGATGCCGGCGCACCGGAGGCGACCGCGCTCTGCGCCATGGCCAAGCGCCACGTGACGGATGCCGCCTTCCGCGTCGCCAACGACGCGCTGCAACTGCATGGGGGCTACGGCTATCTCGCCGAGTACGGCATCGAGAAGATTGTCCGCGACCTGCGCGTGCACCAGATCCTGGAAGGCACGAACGAGATCATGCGGGTGATCGTGGCGCGCCACCTGATCGGGGGGCGCTGATGGACGAGGTCATCGTCGAGACCGTCGGCAGGCTGGGACGGCTCCGCCTCAACCGGCCGAAGGCGCTGAATGCCTTGACCCACCGCATGGTCGGCCTGATCGATCGGGCGCTCGACCGGTTCGCCGAGGATCCGGACATCGCCTGCGTGCTGCTGACCGGCGAGGGCGAGCGCGGCCTCTGCGCCGGGGGCGACGTGCGCTCGCTCTACGAGAGCGAGGGGACCGCCTTCGCGGAACGCTTCTGGCGCGACGAGTACCGCCTCGACGCGCGCATCGCCCATTTCGAGAAGCCCTTCGTCGCCGTGATGGACGGGATCACCATGGGCGGCGGTGTCGGGCTCTCGGCCCATGCCCGACACCGCGTCGTCACCGAGCGCTCCCGCGTCGCGATGCCGGAGACCGGGATCGGCTACCTGCCCGATGTGGGGGCCACCTGGCTGCTGCCGCGGGCGCCCGGCGAGATCGGCACCTATCTCGGCCTGACCGGCGCGCCGATGGAGGCGGCCGACGCGATCCATGCCGGCTTCGCCGACGCCCTGGTCCCGACGACCGCCCTCCCCCGCCTGATCGCGGCCCTGGCGGACTTGCCGGCCGAATCGGACCATGAGGATGCCGCGGTGACGATCCGGGCCCTGGCGCGCGATCCCGGCCCCGCCCCGCTGGAGGCGCATCGCGCGGTGATCGACCGCTGCTTCGCCTTCGACATGATGGACGAGATCCTCGCGGCGCTGGAGGCGGATGGGTCCGCATTCGCGACGGCGACGCGCGCGACCCTCGCCGAGAAGGCGCCCGCGAGCCTCGTGCTGACGCTCTGCCTGCTGCGCCGCGGACGCACCGCCCCGAGCCTCGAGGATTGTCTCGAGCGCGAGTTCCACGCCTCCCTCGCCATGCTCGCCGAGGGTGATTTTCGCGAGGGCGTGCGCGCTGCGGTGATCGACAAGGACCGCAACCCGCGCTGGTCGCCGCCGAGGCTGGATCAGGTCGATCCGGCCCGGATCGCGCGCTGGCTGGAGCCGCGCGCGGCGCCGGTCTTCCCCGGCCAGCCCGATCGGCATGTCCCCTCGACCACTTCAGCCTGAGGTGCAACGCGAAGCGGAGGCCTCGAAGAGGCCTCCATGAGACGCCGGGATTTCTGGAGGCCTCCTTCGAGGCCCGCTGACGCGGGCACCTCAGAATGAGGTCGGTGCCCGGAAATCTCGAAGCGGAACGAGCGGGATCATCCCGCCCAACACAGGGAGGCGCGCGTGGCGCAGACCATCGGGTTCATCGGGCTCGGCAATATGGGCGGCCCCATGGCGGCCAATCTCGTCGGGGCCGGCCACGCGGTGCGGGGCTTCGACCTCGTCCCGGCCTCCCTCGATGCAGCGCGCGCGGCCGGCGTCGCGGTCGCGGGATCCGCCCTGGAGGCGGCCGAAGGCGCCGATATCGTGGTGACCATGCTGCCGGCGGGCCAGCACGTGGTCGAGGTCTGGACGCAGCTCACCGGAGCCGTTCCGGCCGGCACGCTGCTCATCGATTCCTCGACCGTCGACGTGGAGAGCGCGCGCAGGGCCCACGCGCTGGCCGAGGCGCGCGGCTGCCCGTCGATCGACGCGCCGGTCTCGGGCGGAACGGGCGGCGCCAAGGCCGCCACCCTCACCTTCATGGCCGGCGGCTCGGCCGAGGCCTTCGCGCGGGCCGAACCGGTGCTCAAGGCGATGGGCAGGTCGGTGTTCCATTGCGGCGCGGCCGGCGCCGGTCAGGCGGCCAAGATCTGCAACAACATGATCCTCGGCATCTCGATGATCGGGGTCTGCGAGGCCTTCGCGCTCGGCGAGAAGCTCGGCCTGTCGCGCCAGGCCTTGTTCGACGTGGCCTCGGTCTCCTCCGGCCAGTGCTGGTCGCTGACCACCTATTGTCCCGTTCCGGGGCCCGTGCCGACCTCGCCCGCCAACACCGATTACCGCCCCGGCTTCGCCGCCGGACTGATGCTGAAGGACCTCCGCCTCGCCCAGGCCGCTGCGGCGAGCGCGGGCGCCGCGACGCCGCTCGGGGCCGAGGCCGCACAACTCTACGCCCTTTTCAACGCCCTCGGGCACGGAGCCGAGGACTTTTCCGGCATCATCCGTATGCTGCGCGGCAGCGAGGCGGGGGACGCGGCCTGATGGATTACGAGACGATTCTCACGGAGACGCGCGGGCGCGTCCTGCTGATCACCCTGAACCGGCCGAAGGCACTCAACGCCATCAACCGGCAGCTCACCGCCGAGGTGATCGACGCCGCGACGCGGGCCGACGCGGATCCCGAGATCGGCTGCATCGTGCTGACCGGCTCGGCCAGGGCCTTCGCGGCGGGCGCCGACATCAAGGAGATGCAGGCGGCGACCTATGCCGAGATGTATGGCGGCGACCGCTTCGCCGACTGGGAGCGCTTCACCGCCGTGCGCACGCCGATCGTCGCGGCGGTGGCGGGCTACGCACTGGGCGGCGGCTGCGAGCTCGCGATGATGTGCGACTTCATCCTGGCCGCCGATACCGCCGTGTTCGGCCAGCCCGAGATCAAGCTCGGCGTGATGCCGGGCATCGGCGGCAGCCAGCGCCTCACCCGCTTCGTCGGCAAGTCGAAGGCGATGGAGATGTGCCTGACCGGGCGCAACATGGACGCGGCCGAGGCCGAGCGCTCCGGCCTCGTCTCGCGTGTGGTGCCGGCCGACCAGCTCCTCGACGAGGCGATGAAGGCGGCCGAGACGATCGCCGCGATGTCGCTGCCGATCGCCATGATGACCAAGGAGGCGGTCAACCGCGCTTACGAGACCACGCTGACCGAGGGCGTGCGCTTCGAGCGGCGCGTCTTCCACGCCATGTTCGCGACGCGGGACCAGAAGGAAGGGATGGCCGCCTTCGTGGAGAAGCGGCCGGCGAGGTTCACGCATGAATGACGCCGCGCTCCTCCCATGAGGGGGGAGGAAGCGAGCCGCGAGACGGATTAGGACAGGCACAACAAGAAGCCGCGAAGTACCCTTGGGAGAACGCCGATGCCGAGCTTCCGCGAGGCGAGGGACCTGCTCCTCGCCCACCGCACCGACCACGAGGCCGCGGTGGCGGCCTTCCGCTGGCCGGATCCGGTTCCGTTCAACTGGGCGCTCGACTGGTTCGACGCCGATCTTGCCGGATCCCCCGAGAGCCGCGAGCGCACCGCGCTCTGGATCGTCGACGCGGCGAGCGGCGCCGAGATCCGGCTCACCTTCGCCGCATTGAGCCGGCGCTCGAATCAGGTGGCCAACCACCTGCGCGGGCTCGGATTGCGGCGCGGCGATCACCTCCTCCTGCTCCTCGGCAACGTGCCGGCCCTGTGGGAGACCATGCTGGCCGCGATGAAGCTCGGCGCCGTGGTCATCCCGGCGACGACACTGCTGACGGCGGACGAGCTCGCCGACCGGCTGGAGCGCGGCCGGGCGCGGATGATCGTGGCCGGTCCCGAGCAGGTCGCGCGCTTCGAGGGCGTGGAGACGGGCGGCATCACCAAGGTGGTGACGGGCCCGGCCGTCCCGGGCTGGCAGCCCTACGACGCGGCCTTCTCCGAATCCGAAGCCTTCGCGCCCGATGCGCCGACGCAGGCCGACGATCCGTTCCTGCTCTACTTCACCTCCGGGACCACGGCGAAGCCGAAGCTGGTGCGCCACAGCCACCGCTCCTATCCGGCAGGCGCGCTCTCGACCATGTACTGGCTCGGGCTTCAGCCCGGCGACATCCATTGCAACGTGTCCTCGCCGGGCTGGGCGAAGCACGCCTGGTCCTCGTTCTTCGCGCCCTGGAACGCGGGTGCCACGATCTTCGTGGTCAATCAGGCGCCCTTCAGCGCCAAGGCGCTGCTCGGCGTTCTGGAACGCTGCGGCGCCACGACGCTCTGCGCGCCGCCGACCGTGTGGCGCCTCGTCATCCAGGAGGATCTCACCGCCTACAGGCTCGCTCTGCGCGAGGTCTGCGCGGCGGGCGAGCCGCTGAACCCGGAGGTGATCGAGCGCGTGGCCGAGGCCTGGGGCCTCACCATCCGCGACGGCTACGGCCAGACCGAGACCACGGCCATCGTCGCCAACACGCCGGGGCAGGCCGTGAGCCCCGGCTCGATGGGCCGCCCGCTGCCGGGCTACCGGGTGCGCGTACTCGATATCGACGGCAACCCGGCGAGCGAGGGCGAGGTCTGCCTGCCCCTCGATGGGGAGCGGCCGGCGGGCCTGATGCAGGGCTACGACGACGGCGCGGGCCGGCTCTCGGGCGCGGAGGGGGCGCTCTACCGCACCGGCGACGTCGCGTTCCTGGACGAGGCGGGACGGCTCACCTTCGTCGGCCGCGCCGACGACGTCTTCAAGTCGTCGGGCTACCGGATCAGCCCGTTCGAACTGGAGAGCGTGCTGATCGAGCACCCGGCCGTCGCGGAGGCGGCCGTGGTGCCGGCCCCCGATGCGATCCGCCATACCGTGCCGAAGGCCTATCTCGCCCTCGTCGGCTCCGCGGAGCCGACACCCGAGACGGCGCTCGAGATCTTCCGCTTCACCAACAGCCGACTCGCCCCGTTCAAGCGCCTGCGGGCTCTGGAATTCGTGGGCGAGTTGCCGAAGACGATCTCGGGCAAGATCCGGCGCGTCCAGCTCCGGCGGCTGGAGCATGAGGGCCGCACCGACGATCCCTATCGCGGCCGTGCCTTCACCCAGTCGGATTTCCCGGAGCTGCGGGCCGAGAGCGGGCCCCGGCCGGACTGAGGCGATCCGGCCGTCAGCCCGGTTCCAGGGCGAACCCGTCCGGGCCGATGCCGCCGGCCCGGGCATAGGCATCGAGACTGGCATAGCGGGTGGGGTCCAGGGCTGGGACCTCCGCGGGGATCGGCCCGTCGCGCAAGGCGAACAGCGTGTCGAGGAGCGCCCGCGGGTCGCGGGTCGGCGGGATCAGAACGCCGCCGCCCGCGCTCCGGATGCGCTCGGCCGGTGCGCCGAAATCGAAGGCCACGACCGGAAAGCCCGCGTCCCAGATCTCGGACAGGACATAGGAATAGGTCTCGGGCCAGACGCTCGGCAGGAGCACGAAGTCGGGTTCGGCGGCGGCGAGCCGGGCGCCCAGCTCGGCGGGCGCGTAGGCGCCCGTGACCTCGACATTGCCGTAGCGCACGAGGCTCGGCGTGTCGGGCGTGTAGCCGATCACCGTGAGGAAGAACGGGATCCGGTCGCGCGCAGCCCGCTCGGCCATGCGCAGCAGGAGCTCGAACCCCTTATGGGCGCCGATCGCGCCGACGACCGCGATCCGCAGCGGTCCGGCGGCAGGTGGCGCGGCCGGAACAGGAGCGACCCGGCCGGACGGCTGCGGCCCCTGGCCCGCATGCGGCTCGGGATGGGGCACCACGACGATGTCGTCGAGGCCGAGCCGTGCCCGGTAGCGGTCGGCCGTGTCCTGTGAGGGCGCCAGCAGCCGCTGCGCGCCGCGCAGGATCCGCGTGTTGAAGCCGAGGAAGGCGTCGAGATCGGTCTCGATCAGCGCCGCCTGATCGGCGAAGTTGTAGTCCACCCCGCCACCGACGCAGAGCTGGCAGACGTCCGGCGGCGGCTCGCCGCAATAGAACTTGCGCCCGTCGGTCAGATTCACGCGCGGGCAGTACCATTGGAAGTCGTGCAGCATCACGACATAGGGGCGGTCGCCCGAGAGGAGCCGCTCCAGAAGGCCGCTCCCGTAGGTCAGGCGCGAATTCACGTGGAGGCTCACCGAGACGCCCGATGCTTCGAGCGCGGAGAGCAGATCCGGGACGCGATCCGGTGACAGGGTGAGCGTCGTCTCAGCCCCGTCGAAGGCGAGTTCGAGGCGTGTGTCCTCGCCCGTATCGTCGACGGGGGCGAGGATCGCCACCTCGTGGTCCTGCTCGCGCGGCAGCATCCGCAGGTCGTTGACGTAGCGCTTGGTGCCGCCGCCGAGCCCGTGCGTCAGGTGGAGGGTGAACCTGCGGAACCGTCCGGCGAGCAGGCGCAGCAGGACCGCGATGCGCAGGCGCTCGAAGGGGTCGGACCGCGTGAGGGCGGTCAGCTCCTCATTGTATTCGGGGTAGAGCGCCTCGAGCCGGGCGTGGTTCGTCGCGAGCAGTTCGAGCCGGGTGGTATTGGTGAAGGAGACCGAGCCCTCGTGCATCACGAAGGTGTCCGTCGCCGCCAGGTGGATCCAGCCGAGATCGCGCGCCGACAGGCACCAATCGACCTCCTCGCAATAGCCCCGGCCCCAATCGGGAGAGAGCGGGCCGACCTCGTCGAGGGCCGCCCGGTTCATGTGCATGCAGAAGCCGACGCCGGTGGGGATCTCCGCCGGCTCGGCCCCCTCGGCCTGGAAGGCGCGGTCGAGCGCCTCCACGTCGAGTCCGAGGGCGGGCCGGTTCCGCAGCGTCAGGCTGGGGAAGCTCAGCAGGGTCGCCGTGTTGGACATCGGCGTGACCGACGCGATGCCGCGCCGGCCGTGGCAATGGCGGCTCAGGCGCTCCACGGCGCCGGGCGGCAGGATCGTGTCGGCGTTGACGAGAAGGGCGTCCTCGCCGGGCTCGAGCAGGCTGAGACCCCGGTTGACGGTGCCGATGAAGCCGAGATTCTCCGGATTGTGGAGGATCGTGAGCCCGGGCACCCCACGCGCGGCGAGGTCGGCCAGGACGGTGGCGACTGCCGGATCGGGCGAACCGTCATTGATGACCAGCGCCCGGATCCGTCCCACGCGCAGCTGCGGGATCAGCGAGGCGAGGCAGAGTTTGAGGTCGTCCAGGCCGTTATAGACAGGGACGATCGCGCAGACCGGCGGCAGCGGACCGGGATTGACGCGCAGCGCATGCGCGCGCGGCGCAACGGGCGCGGCTTGTATCGAGGCGCGCGTCGAGGGGCGGAAGGCGATGCGTGCGTCGCAGACGCGGTCCTCCTCGCGGATGCGCCGGCGCAGGGCACTGCGTTCGGGCAGGGTCGCGGTCGGCTCGCTCGGCCGGCCCTCGCCGCCGAGCAGCAGCGCGCGGGCCTCGCCCCGGCGGGCCGCGACCCGGGCCAGCACCGCATCGCCGATCTGGCCGACCACGACGCCGGTGCCCTCCGGCCCCGCGACGAGGGTGCTGCCCTCGGTGAACGCGACGTCGTCGAACGAGAAGCTCGCCCAGTTCCGGCCGAACGTCGCCTTGATGTCCGGGCGGGCGTGGGTCTTCACCTCGGCCCGTGTGATGCCGTCACTGACGATCCGGATCGTGGTGGGCACGTCTCCGGTCGAGCGGTCGAAATACCAGCCGGACAGGCGCAGGGCGTTGGCCGCCTCGATGTGGAATTTCGGCCGCGCGCTCCAATGGCCGAGATCGAGCACGGTGTCCCCCGCCCGCACGCCGAGCCGGTGCGCCGATCCATCGAGGACGTGGTGCGGGAGCAGCAGGCGAAAGCCGTTCCAGCCGCCCTGGCCTCCGGGCAGCATGAGCTCCCGGCGGAAGCGGTCGAGCCCGACCGGCTCGCCCGCAACCCCGTCCACGAGCAACTGCACCTGGGGAGCCGGGTCCGAGAAGAGCGGAGAGATCCAGCCTTCGAGGCCGTAATTGCGCACCCCGTCGAGATGCCCCGCATAGAGGCCGGGACCGGTGGTGAAGCGGCGGCGGCGCGTGCGTCCGCGGACGGTCACGCTGACGGTGACGGCCGAGGCGGTCCCGAAGAGCGCTGGGTCGAGGGCTGCGGTGACGAGAGCCTCGCTCTCGGTCCGCGTGATCCGCGCGATGGGCAGGACCCGATCCGGACCTCGGCCCGCGCGCGCCGCGACACGGACCTCCTCCGGCCGCACGTCTGCGCTCACCGCGACCACGACGCCGCCGTTGAAGACCGCGAACCACGCGACCGGGCCGCTCTGCATCGGCAGCCAGCGCTGGCCGCCGAGGGACAGGCGCCTCAGGTACTTCAGGAGATCCAATGCCTGCTCGTTCCCTTTGGCCCCAGAAACGGCAGAGCCGCGAACCTCGCCGGATCCGCCAGGCCCGCCGCCGGGCCCGTTCGGGTCCGCGCCTCATAACGGCTTTTGCGGGTTGACGAAAAGTACGCCCTCCCCCGCGTCCAATGAACAACGCGTGCGCATTCACGGCTCTCGTCGGCCGGCCTGGCCATACCCATATGGCCGTCGTCCCCTCCCGAACCGGTCTTCTCCGTGGTCGTTCTCCGGATCACCGTCCTCGCGCTCGTCCTCGCCTTCATCGCCCCCATCGCCGTCTCCGCCCTGCTCTACGCAGTGCGCGAGCGCGGCGACTGGCGCCTGGCCGACCGCTCCAGCGCCGGCCTGCTGCCCGATCCGGCTCGCCATCCGGCAGCCGTCGTGCGGATCCTGTCCGCGCGTACGGTGAGTTGGCGCGGCATCTTCGCGACCCATGCCTGGGTGGTCGTCAAGGAGGCGGGGGGGCGCACCTACAGTCGCTTCGACTACACGGCCTGGGGCCGGCCGATCTGGGTCGACCGGTTCGTGCCGGACGGACGCTGGTTCGGCAGCACGCCGGAGGTCGTGTTCGCGGCTGATGGGGACGAGGCCGCCGCCATGATCCCCGACATCCGTGCGGTGATCGCGTCTTACCGCTATGCGCAGCCCGGCGACTACACGGTCTGGCCGGGGCCGAACTCGAACACCTTCGTTGCCGCGATCATGGCCGCAGTGCCCGCGATGGGCGCGAGCCTGCCGGCCACCGCCATCGGCAAGGACTTTCCCTATGACGGGCGCTGGTTCGGCCGGACCCCGTCCGGAACGGGTCTGCGTCTCAACCTCGGCGGTTATCTCGGGCTGACCATTGGCTGGGTCGAAGGGGTCGAGCTGAACCTGCTGGGTGCGGTGGCCGGGCTCGATCTGCGGCGTCCAGCCCTCAAACTGCCAGGGGTCGGCCGCGTCGGGCTCTGACGGCACCGATCGCGCCCGGACGTGTTCGTGTGCGGCGGCGCACCTCGCCGCGGATGGAACGAGCGCAGGAAACGGGAGCGAAACGGCCGTACGTCAAGGGTTGCGCCGTCGCAGCGGAGGCGGCCCGATGACTCTCTCCCGATCGACCCGTTTCCTGAGCCTCGTCTTCGCTGCGCTGGCGCTCGTCGTCGTGCCCCTGGCGAGCCCGCTTCTCGTCTCGCTCAGCCTGATCCTCGGCGGTGTGCTCGTCGCTTGGCGCGGCGCTGCCGATCTCGCCGCGTCCGAGCCTTTGCCGATCATCCCGTCGGGCGTCATGCTCCGGCACGCCCTCTGACGGCCGGCCTCAGCCGCCGCGGCTGAGCACCGGGCAATCGGCGGTGAAGGGGCCCAGGACGACGTCGCCCTGAGCCGGATTGTTGACGGTGAAGGGCGCGGTGCCCTGCCGGCCGAGGAAGCCGCCACCGAATTCCGGTCGGAGGTGGCGCTCGCCGAAGCGCATGAAGCAGCGGTCGAGCACCGCCTCGTAGTCGAAGCTCGCCTCCGCGACCGGGCGGCTGCCCGAACCCGGGACGGCGCAATAGGCCGAGAGGCTGAGCCGGCCCGGACGCTCGAGCCGGAGCGGGACGGAACGCCCTGGCAACAGGGTCACCGGCGGGCCGCCGTCCCGGCTCGCCACCAGGACATAGGCCGAGCGGTTGTAGACCCGGCGCAGGCAGCCGGCTTCGGCTGCCGTGCTCCAGGCCGCGCCCCAGCTCACAGCGACGGTGAGGGTGGCGACCGCGAGGCGGGCGCGATGTCTCCGATACGTCATGGCCTTACGCGATCCCTACACGGTCCATCCCCTCCAATGGTGATAGGGCGTCCCGCCGCGCCGCCAAGCCCGGCGCCGCCGCCGGTGGCCGAGATCGCGGTGGATGGCCGACGGAGAGCCGCTTGACCCGTCGGACCTGCCGGAGCCATCCAGAACATATGTCGAACTTGGGGGAAGCGGCGCTCGGAAGCGTGGTCTCGGCCGGCGAGGCCGGGCGCGACGGCGCGCGAGCCCGCAAGATCATCCATATCGACATGGATGCGTTCTATGCCTCCGTCGAGCAGCGGGACGATCCGGCCCTGCGCGGGCGCCCCGTCGCGGTGGGCGGCGCGCGCGAGCGCGGCGTGGTCGCCGCGGCGAGCTATGAGGCCCGCGCCTTCGGCGTGCGCTCGGCCATGCCGGCGGTCACCGCACGGCGGCGCTGTCCCGACCTGATCTTCGTGAAGCCGCGCTTCGACGTGTATGCCGCGATCTCGCAGGAGATCCGGGCGATCTTCGCCGAGCATACGGCGATCATCGAGCCGGTCTCCCTCGACGAGGCCTATCTCGACGTCACCGAGAACCTCCAGGGCCTGCCGACCGCCACCGCGGTGGCGCGCGCCATCCGGGCGACGATCCTCGCACGCACCGGCCTCGTGGCCTCGGCGGGCGTCTCCTACAACAAGTTCCTGGCCAAGGTGGCCTCGGACCACCGCAAGCCGGACGCCCTCTTCGTGATCACGCCGGAGATGGGGACACGCTTCATCGAGGACCTGCCGATCGGGCGCTTCCACGGCGTCGGGCCGAAGACCGAGGCGCGCATGCGCGGCCTCGGCATCGAGACCGGGCGCGACCTGAAGGCGCGTCCGCTCGAAGAACTCGTCGCCCGGTTCGGCTCATCGGGCGCCTATTACCACGCCGTCGCCCGCGGCATCGACGAGCGGCCGGTTCGGGCGCACAGGATCCGCAAGTCGATCGGCGCGGAGACTACCTTCTTCACGGATGTCGAGGCCTACGACGCCCTGGCCGAGCGCCTGCGCCCGCTGGTCGAGCGGGTCTGGGGAGCGAGTCTCGCCAAGGGCGTCCGTGCACGGACGGTGACGCTGAAGCTCAAGTTCTCCGATTTCGCGATCCTGACCCGAGCCCGCTCCGGTGCCGCCTTCCTGGCCGATTGCACGGCCTTCGAGGCGGTCGCCCTGAGCCTGCTGCGCGACCTCTTCCCCCTGCGGCGCAGCGCGCGCCTGATCGGCGTCAGCCTGTCGGGCCTGAGCACGCAGCAGGACACGGCGCCGACGCAGCTCGGCCTCGGTCTCTGACCCGGTCGGCCACGCCAGGACAGCGCCGCGGGAGCGCTCCATGGGTTGAGGATTTGTCCCTCCCCCGGATGCTACTAGAAAATTAACGCAGTTGAATTTCTACCACTGCGAGCAGGCTTAGTTTCCGGCGCCGGGACGGTCGGGGAACGGGATGCCGCTGCACCTCATCCGCAAGCTGGAATCCTTCACCCGTCTCTCGGTCCTCGACCGGCAGGCGCTGGAGTCGATCACGGTCGAGAAGCAGCGGCGGCTCGGCGCGCGTGAGGACATCATCTGCGAGGGCGACCGTCCGAGCCACATCAACCTGATCCTCGACGGGTGGGCCTGCCGCTACAAGCAGTTGGAGGACGGGCGTCGCCAGATCATCTCGTTCTTCCTGCCGGGCGACCTCTGCGACTCGCATGTCTACGTGCTGCAGGCGATGGATCACTCGATCGGCACGCTGACGCCCGTCACCTTCGCGGAGATGTCGCGCGAGAGCCTGATCCAGATCACGAACCGGCAGCCGCGCATCATGCAGGCGCTGTGGTGGGACACGCTGGTCTCGGCCTCGATCCAGCGGGAATGGACGGTCAATCTCGGCCAGCGGTCGGCCACCGAGCGGGTCGGCCACCTCCTCTGCGAGCTGTTCGTGCGCCTGCGCACCGTCGGGCTGACCGAGGGCGATGGCTGCCTGCTGCCGGTGACGCAGGCGGATCTCGCCGATGCCATGGGCCTCTCGACCGTGCACATCAACCGCACGCTGCAGGAGCTGCGCGGCGCCGGGCTGATCGTGCTGAAGGGCCGGCACCTGACGGTCCCGGATCTGAAGGCGCTGCAGGTCGCCTCGCTGTTCAATCCGAACTACCTGCATCTCGACCATGTCGGCCGGCATCTCGACGCGGGCGCGGTCGCCGAATCATGAGCGCGAGGCGCTGGGGGGCGGAGCGCGGGGCGCAGGGCAGGATCTTCTTGGATGGGCAGCCCGCATCCCGCGCGATCGGGATCCGTGTGCGGCTGCTCTCGATTGCACAGGTTGTCGCGGCCCGAAGACCGGGCAGCGGCAGGCTCGATCCGATTCTGAGGCAGCCGAAGGGTGCCGACGCATGACAGAGCGGCGCGAAGACCTTCCCGGGACTCATCCGGCCCTGGGGCAGGATGGGCCCGAGGCGTTGCGCCTGCTGGTGGAAACCTTGCCGCAGCTCGTCTGGCGCGCGCTGCCCGGCGGCGACTGGATCTGGGCGAGCGGGCAATGGGCCGCGTATACCGGCCAGACCGGAGGACAGTTCGAGGGTCAGGGCTGGCTCGCTGCCGTGCATCCGGACGACCGGGCGCGGACGGCCCTGGCCTGGCAGGGGGCCGAGGCCGGGGGGCGCCTCGAGGTCGAGCACCGGCTGCGCAGCGCCGCGGACGGCACCTACCGCTGGTTCGAGTGCCGCGCGCTGCCCGTGCGCGATGCGGGCGGGCGGGTGACGGAATGGTGCGGCACCGCCACCGACATCCACGACATGAAATCGCTGCAGGAGCAGCAGATCCAGATGCTGTTCGAGCTGCAGCACCGGGTGCGCAACACGCTGGCCGCCGTGCGGGTGATCGCGCGCCGCTCCGCCGAGACCAGCGACAGCGTCGAGACCTATGCGATGCATCTCGACGGGCGCCTCGACGCCCTCTCGCGGGTGCAGAGCGCGGTGATCCGCAACCCGTCGGCCGGGATCAGCCTCGCCATGCTCGCCGCGGATGAGCTCGATGCCTGTTGTGCCAACGAGGACCGGCAGGTGCGGATCGCTGGGCCGCTCGTGCTCCTGCGCGCCCGGGCGGCCGAACGGATGGGACTCGCCCTGCACGAACTCGCGACCAACGCCCTGAAGTTCGGGGCCCTGGCGCAGCCCGCCGGCCGGATCGACGTTGCGTGGCGCCTGGAGCAGATCGACGGCGCCGAGCATCTGGTTCTCGACTGGACGGAGAGCGGCGTGCCGCTCGCGGTACGCCCGCCGCGCCGCAGCGGCTTCGGCATGGACGTACTGGAGCGGATGCTCGTCCACGACCTCAAGGCCGACACCGCGGTGCGCTTCAACCCGGAGGGGTTGGCCTGCCGGATCGTCCTGCCCGTCGGCCTCCAGATCGAGCCGGTCCGGTAGAGCGCGACATCCGCGGATCGGAGGGCCGGTCCCACGGCCGCCTCGACGGCTCCAAGCCGTTGGGTTGGCGCGTCCTCGCCTGCCGAGCCGGCATCCGCCTCGGCGGAAGGGCGTGCTAGCTGAGACGGCGCCGGTCCGCCTCGGTGATGTCGCTGCGGTCGCCGAGCAGGCGGCGTCCGGAGGCGATCACCTGCAGCGCCTCACGGCTGCCGCCCTCGGAGCGCGCCACGGCTTCGAGGTCGCGGAGATAAGCGCGGACCGGGGCGCGGGCCGTCGCATCGGCGCCGAGCACGGGTTCGACCTTGGTGGTGACGAGATCCGTCACCGACGCCCAGAATTCCGCCGTCCTGCTGGATCGATCGACCATCGCGTCACTCCCTGTGGCCTGGGTGCTGATGGTCCGCAGCCACGCCGCTCTCGCAATCACACAGGTTGGTGGCTCTGCTTCGGTGCGCTGCCGCACGCTGGAGGCGGACCGCGTTGAGCCCGCCCGCCGGCCGCGACGGGCTCAGCGCGCGCTGCCGGTCCGGTGCGGACTCGGGTCGAGCCGACCGCTCGGCGTGGTGCGGCAACGGTCTGCGGCTTCCTTGTCGCGCTCCGACGTGTCGCGAACAGGCTTGCGCGGCTCGGGCCTCGCCTTGTTTGCCGCCGGATCGCGGCTCTGGGTTGGCATGGCACGCTCCTCGTCGTGGCGCCGGCCCCCCCCGGTCCGGCTGGACCCCCTTGCGCCAACCCGGCCGCGGGCGATCCGGTTCGGCGCGGAGGCGCCGTGTCCCGTCGCGCGCCGCCTCAGGCCGGGAACCTCGGCCTCGGCGTCTCGGAGGTGTCATGGGCGCCTGCTACCGAACGCGTGACCGCGATCTCACGACAAGCAGACCGATGTCCGAAGATTCGAGCGTGGCCGACGCCGCGACCCTGGCCGCCATCCGCGCCGAGCTGATTGACAGCTACGACGAGGAGCTCGAGCAGGAGATGGAGGAGGACCGGCTCGACCGGCTCGATGGCGTGCCGCTGGAGGGGCGTGAGCCGGCCCTGAGCCGCGGGCTGTATTTCCGCGAGCTGCTGCGTCTGCAGCACGAGCTGGTGCGGCTGCAGGACTGGGTGCAGCACGAGAAGCTGCGCATCGTCGTGCTGTTCGAAGGCCGCGATTCCGCCGGGAAGGGTGGCGTGATCAAGCGGATCACGCAACGCCTGAACCCCCGCGTCTGCCGTGTCGCCGCCCTGCCCGCTCCGAACGAGCGCGAGCGCACGCAATGGTACTTCCAGCGCTACGTCGCCCATCTGCCGGCGGCGGGCGAGATCGTGCTGTTCGACCGCTCCTGGTACAACCGCGCCGGCGTCGAGCGGGTGATGGGCTTCTGCGCGGAGGCCGACGTCGAGGAGTTCTTCCGCTCGGTCCCCGAATTTGAGCGCATGCTGGTCCGCTCCGGCATCGTGCTGGTGAAGTACTGGTTCTCGATCACCGATGCCGAGCAGGCCTTCCGCTTCCGCATGCGGATCGAGGATCCCCTGAAGCAGTGGAAGCTGTCGCCCATGGACGTGGAATCCCGGCGCCGCTGGGAGGACTACACCCGCGCCAAGGAGGACATGCTGGCCCGCACCCACATTCCCGAGGCGCCCTGGTGGGTCGTCGAGGCGGTGGACAAGCGTCGCGCCCGGCTCAACTGCATCGCGCATCTCCTCGAGCAGGTGCCCTACGGTCATGTCGACCACCCGCCGGTCCACCTGCCGGACCGGGTGCGCCACGCGGACTACATCCGGGCCCCGGTGCCGGACACGATGATCGCGCCCGACCGCTACTGAGCGAGGGTGCGCCTCAGGCCAGCAGGTCGCGGTGGGTTCGGCTCCTGGCGAGCCAACCCCGAGCGTAGCCGCAGAGCGCCACGATCCGACGCTCTTCCTCGCGGGCCCGGCCCGCGACCAATCCCATCAGGCGGCTGGCCGCGCCGGTGCCGCGCAGGGCGGGCGGAGCGTAGACGTAACGGATCACGAGCAGGCCCGGCTGCCGCTCGTAATCGGCGAACACGATCTGACCGTCGACATCGAGCTCGAAGCGCTGGCGCTCGGCATTGTCGCGCATGCGGGGGACGGGCCCTACCAGGAGGTCGGCTTCGGGTTGCGCTCGTCGAACCCCATTTGGTGCCAATAGGGATAGATCGGCGTCTCGCGGCTCGCCGCGTCGAGCCGCGCGCCCTGCTCGGGCGTGAGGGACCAGCCGACGGCGCCGAGATTCTGCTTGAGCTGCTCCTCGGTGCGCGCGCCGACCACGATGTTGCACACGGTCGGCCGCGACAGGAGCCAGTTCAGCGCCACCTGCGGCACGGTCTTGCCGGTCTCGGCCGCGACCGCGTCGAGGGCATCGACCACGCCGTAGAGGTAGTCGTCGGAGACCGGCGGGCCGCCCTCGGCGCCTCCGGCGGCGATCCGGCCGCCCTGGTTCGCCTGTCCGCGCCGGATCTTGCCGGTGAGCCGGCCCCAGCCCAGCGGGCTCCAGACCATCAGCCCGACGCCCTGGTCGAGGCCAAGCGGCATCAGCTCCCACTCGTAGTGGCGGCCGATCAGGGAATAGTAGCCCTGATAGGCGACGTAGCGGGCGAGCCCGTGGCGCTCGGACGTCGCGAGCGCCTTCATGAGCTGCCAGCCGGAGAAGTTCGAGGCGCCGATATAGCCGATCTTGCCCGACCGGGTGAGGTCGTCGAGGGCCCGCAGCGTCTCGTCCACCGGGGTGAGCGCGTCGAAGCCGTGCATAAAGTAGACGTCGATATGGTCGGTGCCGAGCCGCTTCAGGCTGGCCTCGCAGGCGCGGATCAGGTGGTAGCGCGACGAGCCGACCTGGTTGAGGTCGTCGTTGAAACGGAACGTCGCCTTGGTCGAGAGGATCGCCCGGTCCCGCTTGCCCTTGAGCGCCTGACCCAGGACCTCCTCCGAGGCGCCCTGCGAGTAGATGTCGGCGGTGTCGAAGAAGTTCACCCCCGAATCGAGGCAGAGATCGACCATCCGCGTCGCCTCGGCGACGTCGGTCTGGCCCCATCGCTGAAAGAACTCGTTGGTGCCGCCGAACGTGGCGGTCCCGAAGCTGAGCACCGGCACCATCAGGCCGGAGCGTCCGAACTGCCTGTATTCCATCGGGTCCTCGCATGGGATCTGGCGTCGCGGGAGCGCCTGATCGATCTAGCGCGGCATTCCGCTTCGGCCGCCCCCGGCCGCTGCAGGGGTGCCCTGCAGGGCGGCCCCGGTCTTCAGCCCTCCTCCTCGATCACGGCCTGAGCGATCTGCACGGCGTTCCCGTTGATGCGGGCCGCGATGCCGTGACCGAGGGCGACCGCGCCGATGCAGAGCACCACGGAGGCCGCCACGTTGACGAGGGCCCGCACGGTCGCGCCGTTCCGCATGAGATCGAGGGTCTGGAGGCTGAAGGACGAGAAGGTGGTGTAGCCGCCGCACAACCCGATCATCACGAAGAGGCGCAGGTTCTCGGAGGCGGGAAAGCGCCCATGGGCGAGCGTCAGCGTGCCGAACAGTCCGATGACGAAGGAGCCCGTGACGTTGATGATGATCGTGCCCCACGGCAGGTCGCGGCTGATCGGCAGCGCGAGCACCGAGACGAGGTAGCGGGCCAGGGTGCCGAGGGCACCGCCGATCATGACCCAAAGGCAGGTGGTGAAGGACATGCGCGCTCCAGGCTTCTGCGGCGGGCATGAAAAAACCCGCCGTCGCGGCGGGTGGCTCCGGGCACACGCCTACCGCTGGCTTCGCGGTAGGAGTCATCAGCCCACGCGGGCGGTTGTCGGGGAACTCCATCCCCATCGCAACCGGGCGTAGCCGCTCGCGCGGCGCAACGCAAATCCCGTCGCGCCGCGACCCCTAAAGCATGCTGCTGCTTCTGTGAAAGAGCAGCATGCTTTATCCTGTTGTGATCGCACGATGATTTCGGAGAGCCGGATTCCGCGTTTCCGCATCGTGCTCTATCGAAAATCCGTCGCCACGAGGCCGTGGCGACCGAGCTTGTCGTAGAGGGTCTTGCGCGGGAGGCCCAAGGCCTCGGCCGCGAGCTTCACGTCGCCGCCCGCCACGATCAGCTCGTCCCGGATCAGGTCGCGCTCGAAACGGTCGACCTGCTCGGCAAGGCTCGGGGCCGGACCCGGAGCCGGGGCGGCACGCTCCTCCGGTCCGAAGCCGAGGGCGCAGCGCTCGGCGAAATGGCCGAGTTCGCGCACGTTGCCGGGCCAGGCATGGCGCGCGAGATGGTCGCGGATCGCCGGTGTCACCGGCGGCGCCTCCCGTCCGAAGCGGTCGGCCGCACGGGTGAGGAAGTGCTGGAACAGCAGCATCACGTCCTCCCGCCGCTCCCGCAGGGGAGGGATCGACACGGTGATCACGTTGAGACGGTGGAAGAGGTCGTCCCGGAAGGTGCCTTGCACGGAGGCCTGGCCGAGATCGACCTTGGTGGCGGCCACCACGCGCATGTCGATCGGGCGGATCTCGTTCGAGCCGAGCGGCTCGACGGTGCGCTCCTGCAGCACGCGCAGGAACTTCACCTGGATCGGCAGCGGCATGCTCTCGATCTCGTCGAGGAAGAGGGTGCCGCCCTGGGCGTGCTCGACCCGGCCGACGCGGCGCTTCACCGCCCCGGTGAAGGCACCCGCCTCGTGGCCGAACAGCTCGCTCTCGACCACGCTGTCGGGCAGCGCCCCGCAATTCATCGCCACGAAGTTGCGGGAGGCGCGCCGGCTCCAGCGGTGCAGGGCGCTCGCCACCACCTCCTTGCCGGAGCCGGTCTCGCCCAGCACCAGCACGTCGACATCGGCCTGGGCCACGTCGCGCACGAGGCGGCGCAAGCGGACGATCTCGGGCGAGATCCCGAGGAAGGCCGGGTCCTCGTCCACCGCTTCCTCCAGCCGCGCCCGCAGGCGGCGGTTCTCCAGCACGAGACGGCGCCGCTCCAGGGCGCGGCGCACCGAGCCGATGAGCGCCTCCGCCGCATACGGCTTGGCCAGGAAGTCGTAGACGCCGGCCCGCAGCGAGCGCACCGCCATCGGGATGTCGCCGTGGCCGGTGATCAGGATCACGGGCAGATCCGGATCGGCGGCGTGCAGGCGCTCGAACAGGGCGCGCCCGTCCAGGCCCGGCAGGCGGATATCGCTGACGACGACCCCCGGCGGCGCGGCCTCGATCGCCGCGAGCGCGCTCTCCGCATCGCCGAACGCCTCGACCGCGAGGCCGTCGAGTTCCAGGCTCTGGCGGTTGGCGCGGCGCACATCCTCCTCGTCGTCGACGAAGACGATGCGCTCGGCGGGATCGGTCTCGCTCATGTCGCCTCGGTCTGCAGGGCGGATGCCGGTTCAGCGGGGACGGCCCGGTCGAGTTCCATCCGGAACACGGTGCCGCCGCCCTCTGCATCCTGAACGCTCAGGGTGCCGCCGCATTCCTCGACGATGCCGCGACTGATCGCGAGGCCCAGCCCCAGCCCGTCCGGCTTGGTGGTGAAGAAGGCATCGAAGATCTGGGCGCGCTCGGCGTCCGGGATGCCGGTGCCGTTGTCGCGCACCGCGATGGCCGCGCGCCGTGGGACGACCGTCGAGACCGTCACCGACACCTCCGGATCGGGCCGCTTGGCCACGGCGTCGAGGGCGTTCTGGAGCAGGTTGATCAGCACCTGCTCCAGGCGCGGCCCGTCGCCGATCACGGACAGGTCCGGCGCGCTCTCCACGTTCAGGAGCACGCCCTGGCTCTGCGCGCGGCTGGCGACGACCTCCAGGCTGCCCCGGAGGATCGCCTCGACGGAGACCGGCTCGCGTCGGCCCGAGGCGCGCCGGGCGAAGCCCTTGAGCTGGCGGGTCAGGCCGCCGATCCGATCCACCAGCCGGCCGATCGCGGCGACGTTCTCCACGGCATCGTCGGACCGCCCGCGCCGGACCAGGATGCCGGTATTGTCGGCATAGGAACGGATCGCGGCGAGGGGCTGATTGATCTCGTGGGCCATGCTCGCAGCGAATTGGCCGAGGGCTGCGAGGCGTCCGGCCTGGGCGAGCTCGCGGCCGAGCCGCTCGCGCTCGATCTCCGAGCGGCGGCGCTCCTCGATCTCGTCGCGCAGCTGCGCGTTCGCCTCACTGAGCGCCTGGGTCCGCTCGGCGACGCGGGCCTCGAGCTCCGCGCGGCGGGTTGCCGCCTCCGCGAGCCGGGCCCGCACGCGGGCGCGTCGGGCAAGCAGGGTGCCGAGTCCGAAACAGGCGAGGCCGGTGGCGAGGACCGCGATGGCCCGCGCCTGATTGCGCTCGCGGGCCACGGCGCCACCGACCGGCGTCAGGGTGTGGAGGCGCCACTCGGTCTCGGGCACGGGCGCGTCGAGCATTAGGGCGAGCTGGGCCGGCTGCGCGCCGCGGCCGACCCTGACCAGTCCGTCCGCAGCCGGATGAAGCGGCATCGGCGCGAGGGCGGCCTCTCCGAATTCCAGCGCTTCGCGGATCCGGGCCTGCGCCCCCGGCTCGATCGGCCGCAGGGTCCGGAACTGCCAGGCGGGGTCGCTCGCCACCAGCACGATCCCGCGGGGATCGGCAACGAAGACCAGCTCGCGGGCGGCCTGCCACGCCGCCTCGACCCCGTCGAACTCGGTCTTGACCACGACCACGCCCGCCCCGTCGCCGATGCGGCGGGACAGGTAGAGGCCGGGCCGGCCGCTCACGGTGCCGAGGGCGAATTGCGCGCCGGCCCCGCGCGCCATGGCCTCCTGGAAATAGGGCCGGAAGGCGTAGTTGCGTCCGACGAAGCTGCGCTCCATCGCGGCGTTGCTGGCGGCCACCGTCAGCCCGTCCGCGCGGATCACGTAGATCACCGCCGAGCCCGTCGCCTCGACGATCTCGGCGAGCCGCGCGCTCAGCCTGTCGGCGAGGCCGGGGGCCGGATCCGGCCCGACCGCGGCGACGATCTCCGGGTCGGCGGCGAGCGCCAGCGGCAGGGCGCTCTGGCGGCGCATCTCCGTGTGCAGCGCGCCCACCTGGATGACCAGGGTCGACTGGGCCGCGCGCCGCAGATCCGCGAGGGCGCGGCGTTCCGCGATCGCTCCGGCGAGCCAGGCGGAGGACGCCATGGCGAGCAGCCCGAGCCCGATCAGCAGCGTGCGCAGCCGGCGCGAACCGGATCGCGGCGCCGTCATGGCGCGCTGCCCGCCGTTCCGGGATTCCGGAACGGAATGCGGACCCGCGTGCGGGATCTCGGAAGGGCGCCGCGGACCGGGCGGAAAAGGTTGCAGAAAAACACTGTCAGATCAGGGCGTTAACAAAATATTTCCGGCGGCTGCCGGCTGGCACGGGGGTTGCCATTCCCGATCCGTAACGCAGCCCTGCCACCCGCGCATGACTGCAAGCCTGCAGGCCAAAAGCAAGAGCGACCGAAGCCCGTCCGCGACGGAGCCCGAGGCGTCGAACCGACCTGGATCACGAGGAGATGCCGCCATGGCTGCCGTACCGTCCCCGCTCACCGCGCCGCATGCGCCGCCGGCCCCGAAGCCGCTCTACAAGACCCTGTATTTTCAGGTGCTGGTCGCCGTCGCGATCGGTATCGCGCTCGGCCACTTCTATCCGCAACTCGGCGCGGACATGAAGCCGCTCGGCGATGCCTTCATCAAGCTCGTCAAGATGATCATCGCGCCGGTGATCTTCCTCACCGTCGTCTCCGGCATCGCCGGCATGACCAACCTCGAGAAGGTCGGCCGCGTCGGCGGCAAGGCGCTGATCTACTTCCTCACCTTCTCGACGCTGGCCCTGATCGTCGGCCTGATCGTCGCGAACCTCGTCCAGCCGGGCGCGGGGATGCACATCGATCCGAAGTCGCTCGATGCGAAGCAGATCGCGATGTACGCCGAGAAGGCGAAGACGCAGTCGATCACCGACTTCCTGATGAACATCATCCCGACGACGGCCGTCGGCGCGTTCTCGGGCGGCGAGATCCTGCAGGTCCTGTTCTTCTCGATCCTGTTCGGCTTCGGCCTCGCCTTCCTCGGCGATCGCGGCAAGCCGGTCCTCGACATCATCAAGGTGCTGTCCGAGGCGATCTTCGGCGTCGTGAACATCATCATGAAGGTCGCCCCGCTCGGCGCCTTCGGCGCGATGGCCTTCACGATCGGCAAGTACGGCATCAGCTCGCTCGCCAACCTCGCCTACCTCGTCGGCGCCTTCTACCTGACCTCGGCGATCTTCGTCTTCCTCGTCCTCGGCGCCGTCGCCCGCTACAACGGCTTCTCGATCGTCAAGCTCATCCGCTACATTAAGGAAGAGCTGATGCTGGTGCTCGGGACCTCGTCCTCCGAGTCGGCCCTGCCCTCGCTGCTCGAGAAGATGGAGCGCGCCGGCTGCTCGAAGCCGGTCGTCGGCCTCGTGGTCCCGACCGGCTACTCGTTCAACCTCGACGGCACCAACATCTACATGACGATGGCGGCGCTCTTCATCGCCCAGGCCACCGACACGCCGCTGTCGCTGGGCGAGCAGGCGCTGCTCCTCCTCGTGGCGATGCTCTCGTCGAAGGGCGCGGCCGGCGTCACCGGCTCGGGCTTCATCACGCTGGCGGCGACGCTCGCGGTGGTGCCCTCGGTCCCGGTGGTCGGCATGGCGCTGATCCTCGGCATCGACCGGTTCATGTCGGAGTGCCGCGCTCTGACGAACTTCATCGGCAACGCAGTGGCCTGCATCGTCGTCGCCCGCTGGGAAGGCGAGTGCGACGAGGCCAAGCTCGCCGCAGCCCTGGGCGGCAAGTCGGTACCGGCGGAGACCTCCGCCCCGGTTCTTCAGCCGGCCGAGTGACGCCCGAGTCCGCCGGCCGCCCGCGGGGTGGCCGGCGCGACCGATCCGGGCCGCGGATGCCACAGGGCGTCCGCGGCCCGTCTCGTCTGCCGCTCAGCGCGCCGTCACCGGCACATCGAAGCCCGGGCCGCGATGCGGCTCGTCGCGCAGGGTGAAGTGCCACCATTCCTGCGGATAGGGCGCGAAGCCCGCCGCCTCCAGGGCCGCCCGGAGCCGGGCCCGATTGGCCCGCTCCGCCGACGGGAGTTCGGCCCCCTCCCCCGAGCGCGGGCTGAACAGGTCGAAGGGCGTGCCCATCGGCAATTCCGCCCCACTTGCCCGGTCGATCAGCGTGATGTCCACGGTCGAGCCGCGCGCATGGCTCGATCGCTCGGCGATGTAGCCGAGGCGGAACAGGTCGCGCTTGTCGATCTCCGGATAGAACTCGGCCTCGCCGACGCGATCGTCGAGGTCGCGCGCCCAGCGCACGAAATGGGCGACCGCCCTGAGCGGCCGATAGCAGTCGAAGACCTTGAGGCCGAGGCCGTTCCGCGCCAGCGCGTCCTGGGCCCGGGCAAGCGCCCGCGCCGCCTCCGGCGTCAGCAGGCAGAGCGGTGCCTCGTAGCCGTCGATGGGCCGCCCGACGAAGTTGTGGCCGGTCGCATAGCGGATCTCCGTGGCGAGCCCCGGCACGATCCGGCTCGCATCGACGAGGTTGGGGCCGGCCCATGCGGGGCCCGCCAGGATCAGGGGGACGAGGATGGCCGCGCGCTTGCGGCAGGGCCGCCGCCGTGCTGCGTTGGCGCGCAACCGCAGCGCGGGATGGTGATGGTTCGCATGCACCGGCCTGTCTCTCCCTGTCCTGACCTGCGCGACGAAGCCGGCACGATCGCCGGGCGACCGAGGATCGGCAAGGTCCGGCCCGGTGCCGTGTTGGCGGAGGGCCGCCGCGCCGCGCGCGGCCTCGCCCGTCTCGCCCTCGCCCTGGTCTTCCCGCCGACCTGCGCCGGCTGCGGCGGCGCCACCATGGATGCCGGTGCGCTCTGCCCGGCCTGTTGGTCATCCCTGCGCCTGATCGCGCCGCCCCTCTGCCCGCGTTACGGCACGCCCTTCGCCGTGGACTTCGGTGGCCCGCCCCTGCTCTCCCCGCGCGCGATCAGCGAGCCGCCGGTCTTCGCGCGGGCCCGGGCCGTGGCCCTCTACGACGCCGTGGCGCGCCGCCTCGTCCACCGGCTGAAATACGAGGATCGTCACGATCTCGCCGGGGCGATGGCCCGCATGATGGCGGCGAGTGGCGCCGAACTGCTCGCCGAGGCCGATTGCGTGGTGCCGGTGCCGCTCCACCGCTGGCGCCTGTGGCGGCGGCGCTTCAATCAGGCGGCGCTCCTCGCCCGGCCGATCGCCCAGACGGCCGGGCTGCCCTTCGAGCCGGGGCTGCTCGCGCGCGCCAAGGCCACGCGCTCGCAGGTCGGTCTGTCGCGGGCGGCCCGCGCCGAGAACCTTCAGGGTGCCTTCACGGTGCCGCGGTCCGCGCGCCCGCGGCTGCAGGGCCGGCATGTCCTGCTCGTCGATGACGTGACCACGACGGGGGCCACCGCCAACGCCGCCGCGCGCGCGCTGCTGCGGGGCGGCGCGGCGCGCGTCGATCTTCTCACCTTCGCCCTGGTGGCCGAGCCGCTGGGGTGACGCCTCCGACGATCCGCGATCGATCCCTTCGGGAGGGCGGATGGCGATGGCGCTCAATCGGCGCGCGGGCTTGCCGATACGGGTTCCACTGGGATCAACCGGAACCCCGGATCAGGCGGCCTCGTCCGTCCGCAGGGGCGGCCGCACCACGGCGAGGGTGAAGTCGTAGGCTTCGGCGATGGTCTCGTACCAGAGCGAGAACGGCGTCGGCTGGGCGAGGGACACGTCGCCCTCGGCCTCGAAGGCGCCGGTGCGCAACTCGGCCCCGAGCTTTGCCGCGAGCCGGATCATCGGACGGTTCCGTGCGAGGCAGCGCACGTGCAGGCTGCCGACCCCGCGGTTGCGGGCGGCCCGCGCGATGCGCGCGAACAGGGCGGTGCCGAGACCGCGGCGGCGATAGGCCCGCTCCACCGCGAAGGCAGCCTCGGCCTGCGCCCCGAGGCTGAAGGCGGAGGCGTGGGGCCCCGCCGGCCGCAACTCGCCGAGGCCGCGCAGGGCCCCGTCCACGAAGGCGCCGAAGGCGAGGCCCTCCGCCGCGACGACGCGCTCCGCATAGGCGCGCACGCCGGCCTCGCCGACGCCGCCCAGGAAGCGGTTGGCACGCGTCTCGGGGTCGAGGCGCAGGAAATAGTCCAGGATGGCCGGCTGATCGCTCGGCCACAGACGCCGGACGGCAGGGCCCGGCGAGAAGGTGGTTGCTGGCGTTGCCAAATCGGGTCTCCGGTCTGCGACGCGCACGCGGCACGCGGGTCCGGACGTCCCCTCCCAAGGCCGGCGCACTGTGGCACCGCTGCCAATTTTGTGCAATGCAGCGGAAATGCCGATGCCCGTGCGTCGCACGGTCGCCGCGGAGACACTCACGAAACGCCAGCTGCGCCGTCGTGCCCAGAAGGAGATCGCCTGGCCGCCGGGCGTTTCGTGAGCGCACTCAGTGCCGGCCGTGGCCTTCTGTCAACGCTGCGGCCCCCGTGCCGGTTGATCCGCAGGCGGCATCACGGCAGATCGCCGCGAGGGTCGGCCCGAAGCGTGCGGCGCGGCCCGGAGAGCAGAACCGTGACAGTCAGCCCACAGGTCCAGACCTCCGCGCCATCGGCCGGCATCGCGGCCTCGGGCCCGGTCCAGCAGCGCTACGAGGCCCTGGTCGCCTCCGGGGCGATCGAGCGGGACCCCGCCCAGGTCACGGTGGTGCGCGCCCTCGATGGGCTGATCCAGGCGCTGCAGCGGCGTCAGCGGGCCAGCAAGGGCAGCGCGCTGGGCTGGCTGTTCGGCCGCAAGGAGACCGGGCCGCCGCCCAAGGGGCTCTACCTCTGGGGCTCCGTGGGCCGCGGCAAGACCATGCTGATGGACCTGTTCCATGAGGCCGCCCCGGGCGCGAAGCGGCGCGTCCATTTTCACGGCTTCCTCGCCGACGCGCACGAGCGCATCCACGCCTACCGCCAGGCGCTGAAGCGCGGCGAGGTGAAGGGCGACGATCCGATCGGCCCCGTGGCCGAGGCGCTCGCCGCCGAGGCGAAGCTCCTCTGCTTCGACGAGTTCACCGTCACCGACATCGCCGACGCGATGATCCTGGGGCGTCTGTTCAAGGCGCTGTTCGCCCGGGGCGTCACGGTGGTGGCGACCTCGAACGTCGAGCCGGACCGGCTCTACGAGGGCGGCCTGAACCGTGCGCTGTTCCTGCCCTTCATCGCGGAACTGCAGGAGCGGGTGACGGTGATGCGCCTCGATTCCCGCACCGATTTCCGCCTGGAGAAGCTCGGCGGCGCGCCGGTCTACCATGTCCCGGCCGATGCGGCGGCGAAGGAGGCGCTGGATGCCGCCTTCCGCAGCCTGACCGGCAAGGCCAAGGGGGCGCCGACCAGCGTGCGCGTGCAGGGCCGCGACGTGCCGGTGCCGGAAGAGGCGATGGGCGTCGCCCGCTTCGGCTTCCGCGACCTCTGCGCGCAGCCGCTCGGCGCCTCCGACTACATGGCGCTGGCCCGGCGCTTCCATACGCTGATCGTCTCGGACATCCCGGTGATGGGCGAGGCTCAGCGCAACGAGGCCAAGCGCTTCATCACGCTGATCGACACCCTCTACGATGCGCAGGTGAAGCTCGTGGCCTCCGCCGAGGCCGAGGCGCAGGACCTCTACACCGCCCGTGAGGGCCGTGAGGCCTTCGAGTTCGACCGCACTGTTTCGCGGCTGATCGAGATGCGCTCCTCGGAATACCTCGCCCTGCCGCATGGCAAGGGGGAGCCGAGCGGCGCCAGCACCGGCCTCGTCGAGACCTGAGCGGAAGGCACGGGGGAGAGTCGATCTCGCCTGCGCGCGATCTATCTTCCCGCGGGCCCTGAGACCGCCCGCGAAGCTTCCCATGACCTCGTCGATCTTCCGCCTGCGCCGTTGGCGCGGTGCGGGGCCGTTCGCCGCCCTGCTCGGTTCACCCGCCGCCTTCGTCCTGCTCGTGGCCGCGCTCGCGGCCGGCGCCTGGAACTATGCCGCTGGCGAGGCGAACAGGGCCGCGACGGCACGGGGCAATGCGGTGATCGCCGGGGTGGAGCGGGTCCTCTCGGCGGTGAAGGATCTGGAGACCGGCGAGCGCGGCTACGTGCTGGTGGGCAGCGAGGATTATCTCGAGCCCTATGCGGGTGCGCTGCAGGCGATCGATGCCGGGCTCGCGGTGCTCGGTGGAGCGGCACAGGAGCCGCTGCGGGCCGGAAGTCCCGCGCTGGCCAAGCTCGTCGCCGAGAAGCGCGCCTTCGCCGCCCGTGTCGTCGCCGAGCGGCGGAGCGGCGGCTTCGAGCCGGCCACCGCTCTGGTCCGGACCGGCGAGGGCAAGAGGCTGATGGACGCGATCCGGGCCGAGGGCGCCGGCATCGTCGCGGTGACCGAGCGTCGGCTCGCGGACCTGCGCACGAGCGAATCCTGGCGGTCCCTCGTCCTGTCGCTGCTCTCCGGCCTCTGCGCCCTCGGCGCCATCACCCTGCTCGCACGGCTCGCCCTGGTGCGGCGGCGGGAATCGCTGCGGATGTCGGCGCTCCTCGACGGGGTGCTCGCCAACGCGCCGGTCGGCCTCGGCTTCCTCGACCGCGATCTCAAGATCCGCCACATGAACCGGGCACTCGCCGTGATGAGCGAGCGCGGCTTCGGCGCCGATCTCGGCGCGCCGATCTGGGCGATGCTGCCGACGCTGCGCGATCAGCTCGCCCCGAAGCTCGCCGCCGCCCTCGAGGCCGGCCTCGTCACCCCGGACGTGCCGGTGGCCGTGCCGACGCCGAGCGCGCCGGGCGGCGTGCGCCATTTCTCCATGAGCTTCTACCCGCTGCGTGCCTCCGCCGAGGCGGACGGCGCGGTGGAGGGCGTCGGCCTCGTCGTCCTCGACGAGACCGTGCGCCGCCTCGCCGAAGCCCGCACCCGGCACAGCGAGGAGCGCTTCCGCTCGCTCATCGAGGCGAGCGCGTCGATCGTCTGGACGGCCACGCCGGACGGGGCCCTGCATCCGCGTCAGACCGGTTGGACCCGCTTCACCGGCCAGGACGAGACCGCCTATGCCGGCCTCGGCTTCCTCGACGCCGTCCACCCCGACGACCGCGAGGCGACGCGCGCCACCTGGACGCAGGCCGTTTCGGCGCTGACACCCTACGAGGTCGAGCACCGCCTGCGCCGGGCCGATGGCAGCTATCGCGCGATGGCCGTGCGCGCCGTGCCGATCCTCGAAGAGGGCGGCGGCCTGCGGGAATGGGTCGGCACCCATACCGACATCACCGAGGCCAAGGAGGCGGAGGCGGCGATCCTCGCCGCGCGCGAGGCCGCCGAGGAGGCGAACCGCGCCAAGAGCCAGTTCCTGGCCAACATGAGCCACGAACTGCGCACGCCGCTCTCGGCGGTGATCGGCTATTCCGAGATGATTCAGGAGGAGCTGGAGGATCTCGGCGAGGCCTCGCTCATCGCCGACATGCGCAAGATCGAGGCGAATGCGCGCCATCTGCTCGGCCTGATCAACGACGTTCTCGACCTCTCGAAGATCGAGGCCGACCGCGTCGAGATCTACGCGGAGCCCTTCGACGTGGCCGAGGTCGTCCGCGACGTGGCCGTCACCGTCGAGGGGCTCGTCGCCAAGAAGGGCAATGCGCTGCAGGTCACCGTCGCCGAGGAGGCGGGCCAGGCCTTCACCGACGTGACCAAGCTCAGGCAGTGCCTGATCAACCTGCTCAGCAACGCCGCCAAGTTCACCGAGAACGGCCGCATCGACCTCGCCGTGACGCGCGAGGACGGAGAGCTCCGCTTCGCGGTGTCGGATACCGGCATCGGCATGACGCCCGAGCAGGTCGAGCGCCTGTTCGAGCGCTTCATCCAGGCCGACGCCTCGACGACGCGCCGGTTCGGCGGCACCGGGCTCGGCCTTTCTATCACCCGCGCCTTCGCCGAGATGCTGGGCGGGCGGATCACCGTCGAGAGCCAGGAAGGCCGTGGCACGACCTTCCCCCTGGCGCTTCCGGCGACGCTGCAGGCGCCGGAAGCCGCGGTCGCCCCGCCGGTGGAGGCGGTGTCGGACGGCTGCACGATCCTGGTGATCGACGACGACGCGGCGACGCGCGATCTCCTGGCCCGCTTCCTGGAGCGCGAGGGCTTCCGCGTGGCGGTTGCCGAGGACGGCCGCCAGGGGCTGGAACGGGCACGTGCCTTACGCCCCCGCGCCATCCTGCTCGACGTCACCATGCCGCGCATGGACGGCTGGGCGGTGCTGCGGGCCCTGCGCGCGGATCCCGATCTCGGGGCGACGCCGATCGTGATGGTCACGGTCCTCGACGAGCAGAACCTCGCCTTCTCGCTCGGCGCGAGCGACTATCTCCAGAAGCCGATCGACTGGCTCAGCCTGAAGGCGGTGACCGACCGCTTCCGTCCGAATGCCGGGGACGGCCCAGTCCTCGTGGTGGACGACGATGCGGATGCGCGCGAGCGGCTGGTCACGGCCCTCTCGCGCGAGGGGCTGCCGGTGCGCGAGGCGGCCCATGGCGGGCTCGGCCTGGAGGCGGTGGAGCGCGAGAGGCCGAGCCTCGTGCTGCTCGACCTGATGATGCCGGAACTCGACGGGTTCGGCTTTCTGCGGACCCTGCGAGCCCGGGCGGACTGGGCCGACATTCCGGTCGTGGTGCTGACCGCCAAGGACGTGACGGCGGAGGACCGGCGCCGCCTCGCCGGTCAGGCCGACCGGGTGCTCGCCAAGGGCAGCGTCAGCCTCGCCGACCTCGCCCGGACGGTGCGGGAGCTCGTGCCCGATCACGCGGAGGCGTGAGCCGGGCACGGGCAGTCCCGGCGGTCACTTCTCGACGAAGGCCTTCTCGATGACGAAATGTCCGGCCTCGCCGTGATTGCCCTCCTCGTAGCCGCCCTCGACCAGGAGCTGGCGGGTGTCGCGGATCATCTCCGGCGAGCCGCAGAGCATGAAGCGGTCGGCCTCGCGGCTCATCATCGGCAGGCCGATGTCGGAGAACAGCTTGCCCGAGACCATCAGGTCGGTGATCCGCCCGCTGTTGCGGAACGGCTCGCGCGTCACGGTCGGATAGTAGATCAGCTGGCGCGAGATCATCTCGCCAAGGAACTCGTGGCGCGGCAGCGTCTCGGTGATGGTCTCGCCATAGGCCAGCTCCTCCACCCGGCGGCAGCCATGGACCAGCACGACCTTCTCGAAACGGTCGTAGGTCTCGGGATCCTTGATGATCGACAGGAAGGGGGCCAAACCCGTGCCGGTGCCGAGCAGGTAGAGGTGGCGGCCGGGCTCGAGGTTGTCGAGCACGAGCGTGCCGGTGGGCTTCTTGCCGACGATGATCGGATCGCCGACCTTGAGGTGCTGGAGCTTGCTGGTGAGGGGGCCGTTGGCGACCTTGATGGAGAAGAACTCCAGCTCCTCCTCGTAGTTGGCCGACACCACCGAGTAGGCGCGCAGCAGCGGCCGGCCCTCGACCTCGAGGCCGATCATGGTGAACTCGCCGTTGCGGAAGCGGAAGCCCGGGTCGCGCGTGGTGCGGAACGAGAACAGCGTGTCCGTCCAGTGATGCACCGACAGCACACGCTCCTCGAAATACTTGCTCATGGCCGGTTCGGTCCTCGAATCCCTGCGAGCCCCTGATCGGCGGCTCTTCTCGCACGTGCGCCAGCCCCGTCAAGGCATGACGGGGCTGCAATCGAATCGCGGTTCTTCTACTTGGAATCGCTCTGAAATCTTAGTCCGCCGATCCGCGCCTCACAGCGGCTTGAGGCCGGCCTCGATCTCGGCGCGGCGTTCCTCGAGGAAGGGCGGCAGCGCGAGGCGCTCGCCCAGCGTCTCCAGCGGCTCGTCGGCGGTGAAGCCGGGCCCGTCCGTGGCGATCTCGAACAGGATGCCGTTCGGCTCGCGGAAATAGAGAGAGCGGAAATAGTAGCGGTCGATCGGCCCGCTCGACGGCATGCGCCGCGTCTTCAGGCGGTCGGCCCAGGCTGCGTAATCCGCATCGGGGATGCGGAAGGCCACATGGTGCACGGCGCCGGCACCCTGACGAGCCGGGGCCGCGTCGTCCTGCAGAAGCTGGATCTCGGCCGCCGCGCCGCCCGGCCCCATCGCGAAGACGTGAACGGGGCCCTCGGGCAACGCGAAGTCCCGGACGTGGCGCATGCCGAGCACGTCCGTGAGCACGGCGGCGGTGCGCTCGGGCGCGGGCACCGCGAGGCGGATCGGGCCGAGGCCCAGGATCTGGTGCTCGGCCGGCACCGGGCTCTCCGCCCAGGGATTGCCATCGCCGTCATCGGCCACGAGGGCGAGGCGTTGGCCCTCGCCGTCCTCGAAGTCGAGAGTGAGGCGGCCGTCGCGCGCGATCGGGCCGGCATGGTCCACGCCCTGGCGCGCCAGGTGCTCGCGCCACCAGTCGAGGGAGGCCGCCGGCACGCGCAGATGCGTGCGCACGATGCTGTTGCTGCCCCGGCGCTCGGGCGCGGCCGGCCAATCGAAGAAGGTGAGGTCGCTGCCCGGCGCGGCGATCCCGTCCGCGTAGAACAGGTGATAGGCCGAGACGTCGTCCTGGTTTACCGTCTTCTTCACCAGCCGCATGCCGAGGATGCGGGTGTAGAAGGCGAAATTGTCCGCCGCCCGCGCCGTGATCGCGGTGAGATGGTGGATGCCGCTGAGCTGCATGGGTCTCGCGCTTTCGGTGACCGGGACGGGAGGGCGCCTGCGCGCCGATCCCGGGTCACCGGGACACCCGCGCCGTCCCGATATGGGGGCGCGGGCGCATTCCGTCAGAAGTCGGTCGGACGGCCCGCCGCGACGACGAGCATCTTGCCGTCCGCGTAGGTGCGGGCGGCGGCGCGCCGGATATCGGCCTGGGTCACGCCCGCGACCATGTCGTTGCGGCGCGCGATGTAGTCCATGCCGAGATTCTCGAAGGCGATCTGCACGAGCTGGTGCGCGATCTTGGTCGAGGTGTCGAAGCCGAGCGCGTAGGAGCCGGTCAGGTAGTCCTTCGCCTTCTGCAGCTCCTCGTCCGAGGGGCCGTCCGCGACGAGGCGGTTGATCTCGTCGCCGATTACCGACAGGGCCTCGCCGACGCGCTCGTTCTTGGTGGCGGTGTAGCCCCAGATCATCGCGGTCGCGCGGTGGCTGACCAGCGACGTGCCGACCGAGTAGGCGAGACCGCGCTTCTCGCGCACCTCTTGGAACAGGCGCGAGGTGAAGGCGCCGCCGCCGAGGATGTGGTTCAGAACGTAGGCGGGGATGAAGTCCGGGTCGCGCCAGGGCACCCCGGCGAGGCCGAAGCGGATCACCGATTGCGGCACGTCGAGATCGACCAGCACGCGGCGCCCGAGATCCTTCACGACGGTCTGCGGCACGGCGCGCAGCGCCCCGGCCTCGGGCAGCGCACCGAAGGCCCGGTTCAGCCCCTCGGCGAGCTGGGCGGCGCTGATCGCGCCGACCGCGGCGACCTTCACCTTGCCGCGGCCGACGATCAGGGCGTGCATGGCGAGGAGATCGTCGCGGGTGATCGCCGCGACGCTCTCGATCGTACCCGAGGAGGGCCGGCCGTAGGGATGGCCGGCGAAGCCCTCCCGGAAGAAGCGGCGGGAGGCGAGCACGCCCGGATCGTTCTGCTGGTAGCGCAGCCCCGCCATCATCTGGGCACGCACGCGCTCGATCGCGTCCGGGTCGAAGCGCGGCTTGGCGAGCGCCAGGGCGAGGAGGTCGATCGCCTCGTCGGCATGCTTCACGAGCATCTTGAGCGAGCCGCCGATGGCGTCGGGACCGGCATGGAACGACAGCTCGATGGCCCGCGCCGCCAGGCGCTCCTGGAAGGCGTCGGAGGTCAGGTCGGCCGCGCCTTCGTCGAGGAGACGCGCGAGCATCTGCGCGCAGCCCGCCTTGCCCTCGGGGTCCTGCGCCGCGCCACCCTCGAAGGTGAAGGCGAGCGCGATCATCGGCACGACCGGCGACTCCACGTGCCACGCCTCGACGCCCGCGGCGCTCTGGACGGGGAGCGCCTTGGTCGGCGAGGTGGCGGTGCGCGTGTCGGTCTCGGCCAAGTTCATGGGAACCTCGTTGTTCTCGTTCGGCCGCGCGGGCAGCCGGTGCGGTCGCGGATCGTCGGGCGCCTTACTCGGCGGCGATCGCGACCGGCGCGTCGGCGTCCTTCGCCTTCGTCAGGTAGCCGGTGACGGAGCGGGCGGGGGCGAGCCAGCGCTCCGCCGCGGTGGAGAGACGGTCGCGCGTCACCGCCTCGATGTCGGTCGGCCAGCGCCGGACCTCCTCGACGGTCTCGCCGATGGCGAGCGCCGAGCCGTAGATGCGCGCGAGCGAGGATTGGCTGTCCGACGAATAGACCGTCTCGGCCACGAGGCGGGTCTTGGCGCGCTCGATCGCCTCGGCGCCCAGGGCCTCGGCGGGCGCGCGGCGCAGGACCGTGTCGACCGCATCCTCAAGCTGCTCCAGCGAGATGCCCTCGGCGGGCACCGCGTAGACGGAGAAGCGGGTGTCGTCGATCGCCGAGCCCATGTACCAGGCACCGGCATTGACCGCGATGCCCTGCTCCAGGACCAGCTTGCGGTAGAGGTAGGAGGTCGAGCCGCCGCCGAGCACCTCGGCCAGAAGCTCCAGATCGTGGCAGCCGCCGTCGCGGGCGGTGATGCAGGAGGGCGTGAGGTAGAGGCGCTGCAGGGTCGGCTGCTCGACCTTCGGGTCGGCGACCGCCACGCGGCGGAGCGCACGCGGCTCCGGCTCGCGGGGACGCACGCGCACCGGGCGGGCGCCCTGCGGCGCGACGCGGCCATAGGTGGCCTCGGCGAGGCGGCGCACCGCGTCGGGGGCGACGTCGCCGGCCACCACGAGGATGGCGTTCTCCGGCGTGTAGAAGCGCTTGTAGTAGGCGAGCGCGTGCTCGCGGCTCAGGGACTCGATCTCGTGCATCCAGCCGATGATCGGGATGCCGTAGGGATGGTGCACGAAGAGCGAGGCCGCCATCGCCTCGGAGAGCTGGGCGGAGGGGTCGGTCTCGACCCGCATGCGCCGCTCCTCCAGCACCACGTCGCGCTCGGGCGCCACCACGGCCTCGTCGAGGACGAGCCCGCTCATGCGGTCGGCCTCGAACTCCATCATCGTGCCGAGATGGTCGCGGGCGACGCGCTGGAAATAGGCGGTGTAGTCGTAGCTGGTGAAGGCGTTCTCCTGGCCGCCCAGCCCCGAGACCGTCTTCGAGAAGGCGCCGACCGGATGGGTCTCGGTGCCCTTGAACATCAGGTGCTCGAGGAAGTGGGCGATGCCGGATTGACCGAGCGGATCGTCGGCCGAGCCGTTTCGGTACCAGATCATGTGGGTGACCACCGGGGCCCGGTGGTCGGGGACCACGATCACGTCGAGGCCGTTGTCCAGGCTGAAGGCCGTCACCGCCGGGCCGCCCGCCTCCGAGCGTCCGTGAGGCGCGGCATCCGCGCGGCCGGCGCTGGCCCGCGGGCCTTGCGGAAACAGGGTGGGCGTCCCGTGCCTGAACAGATGCATACGCTCTTCCTCATCGCGGCCGCCGCGTCTGGCCTCGGGGCCCATCGGCAACCGTTGCGGGCATACCGGTCCGGCAATTCCCGTACCGGAGCCCCTGTCTCATGTCGCGACGCTGTGGCCCTGTCGCAACCGGGCCACAGCGACCCGCGACCCTTTACCGGCGCTGCTGCTCGCGCAGGTAGGTGCCGGGATCGGCCTCCTCGCGCTCGCGGCTGGGGTTGTTGATCGGGTCGCTGGCATTGCGCACCACCTTGCGCGGCGGCTTGCGGTAGCCGGTCGGCGGCTCGGTCAGGGTGTCGCGCGCCGGCTCGACCTCGGAGGGCTCGCTGCGCTCGTCGGTGGCATTCTTCATCAGATCGAACGGGTTGACCCAGAACGAATCGCGATTGCTGTCGCCCGGCTTGTACTCGTTGCTGCGGGGGATCTGCGCGTCGGCACGGCGGCCGCCGCGGATCTCGTCCGGCGTCAGCGTCGCGTTGTTGTCGCTGTAGCGTCCCTGGACCTGGTTGCCGCGCGGCGTGCGACGCTCGGCCAGCTCGCGCTCGCGGGCGACGACCTCGGGCTCCTTCGGCCAGGACGGGTTGGCGACCTTCGCCCGCGGGGCGGGCAGCGCCTTGCCGTCGACCTTCGGCGGCATCACCAGGGGTGCGCGCTCCCGGTAGTCGATCGGCGCCTGTTCCTTCTCGACCAGACCGAGGGTGCTGAGCGTGTCCCGCATCACGGACCCGCTCTCCTGGGCGCCGGCCGCGGTCGCGGAGAGGATCCCCGCGAAGGCGGCGGCGAGATGAACGTTCCTGCGATACCCGGTCATGTTGCCCCACAGGTTGGCCGGGATCCGCGCGACCCCCACGGGGCCCCACGCCGCCGCAACGACGCGGCTCGATCCGGCTGCTTCGGCCTGATCCCGGTTTCCGGCGATCGTATGGCGCCTTGACTGCGCTGCACCAGAGCCCGCGTCCGCGGCCTGTGGGTTGCTGTGGGATGTGGTGCGCCCATCACAGCGGCGGCGCGGCGTCTTCCGACGGGCGGGACCGGCCGGCGGGCCGCAGGCTGTCGAGGATCAGCCCGACGACCCCGGCCACGATCGCCGCATCCGCGATGTTGAAGACGTACCAGGACCAGGATCCGGCGTGCAGGTGCACGAAGTCGAACACCGCGCCGTAGGCGGCCCGGTCGACCGCGTTGCCGAGGGCGCCCCCCGCGATGAGGCCGAGCGCCACCCCCAGGAGCCGCGAGCCGGCCCGGCTCATCCAGACCGAGAGGGCCGCCGCCGCCACGAGGGAGAGGATCACCAGGAACCAGCGCCCGAGCCCGCCCTCCTGCTGGAACAGCCCGTAGGAGACGCCACGATTCCAGACGACCACGAAGTCGACGAACGGACCCAGGCGCCAGGGCTGGCTCAGCACGAGGTCGGTGCCGAGATAGAGCCAGAGCTTCGAGGCCTGATCGAGCACGAAGGTGGCGACGAGCGCGGCGAGGCCGAGGCGGAAGGGGGTCACCATTCCGCCCCGCAGGTCCGGTCCGCCGAGATCACGCGGCGCTCGCGGCCGGGTGCGCAGCGTCCCACTCGCGCAGGGCCTGGGCGTCGCGCGGGGTCACGTCCGGATAATCCGGATCCTGCCCGACCTCGGGCGTGACCCGCCAGGAGCGGGCGCATTTGCGGCCCTTCGCCGGCTGCGGCACCACGGCGACGCCGCGGACGTCGTCGAGGCGGAAGGCGTCGGACGGTCCCTCCTCCGCAACCACGGCGATGTCCGAGGTGATGCAGATATCGGCGAACGCGACGCCGTCCAGCGCGGCCAGCAGGTCGGGATCGGTCACGTGCACGACCGGCGCGGCCTCCAGGCTCGCGCCGATTCGCTTGGCCGCGCGCTCGATCTCGAGGGCGCCCGTCACCACGCGCCGCACCCGCCGGATCTTCTGCCAGCGCTCGGCCAGGGCGTCGTCGCGCCACGCGGCGGGCGTGTCCGGCAGGGTCTGGAGGTGAACCGAGCCGTCCTCGGAGGGGTAGCGGTCGAGCCACGCCTCCTCGGCCGTGAAGGCGAGCACCGGCCCGAGCCAGATCGTGACCCGGCGGAAGGCCTCGTCGATCACCTGCAGGGCGGCGCGGCGGCGCACCGACGAGGCCGGGTCGCAATAGAGCGCGTCCTTGCGCACGTCGAAGTAGAAGGACGACAGGTCCCCCGTCATGAAGCCGTTGAGCAGGGCGACCACGCGCTTGGTGTCGAAGGCCGCGTAGGCCTCGCGGATCTCGGCATCGAGCTCGGCGAGCCGGTGCAGGATCAGGCGCTCCAGCTCCGGCATCTCGGAGAGCGCGACGTCGTCGCCCGCGACGCGGTGGGCCAGCGAGCCGAGCATCCAGCGCAGGGAGTTGCGCAGCTTGCGGTAGGTCTCGGCGAAGGTCTTGATGATCTCCGGACCGATGCGCAGGTCGTCGGTGTAGTCGGAGGCCGCAACCCACAGGCGCAGGATGTCGGCGCCCGAATCCTTGATCACGCTCTGCGGCGCGACGACGTTGCCTTTCGACTTCGACATCTTCAGGCCCTTGCCGTCGAGCACGAAGCCGTGGGTCAGGACGATGTCGTAGGGCGCCCGCCCGCGCGTGCCGGCGGATTCGAGCAGGGAGGACTGGAACCAGCCGCGATGCTGGTCGGAGCCTTCCAGGTACATCACCCGGTCCTCACCGCCGTCGCGGCGGCGCGTCACGCCCGAAAGGCCCGGGAACTGCTCCGGATCGTCCAGCACGAAGGCGTGGGTCGAGCCCGAATCGAACCAGACGTCGAGCACGTCCGTCACCTTCTCGTAGGCGGCCGGGTCATGGTCGGGCTGCAGGAAGCGCGCGCCGTCGGCATCGGTGAACCAGGCGTCGGCCCCCTCCGCGCGGAAGGCCGCGAGGATGCGGGCATTGACGGCCGCGTCGCGCAGGATCTCGCCGGTCTCGCGGTGGACGAAGACGCTGATCGGCACGCCCCAGGCGCGCTGGCGCGAGACCACCCAGTCGGGCCGGTTCGCCACCATGCCGTTGATGCGGTTGCGCCCCTGCGGGGGCACCCACTGGGTGTCCGCGATGCCCTGCAGCGCCACCTCGCGCAGGGTGCGGTCGCCGAGGCTCTGCACCGGCCGGTCCATCGCGATGAACCATTGCGGCGTGTTGCGGAAGATCACCGGCTTCTTCGAGCGCCAGGAATGCGGGTACTGGTGCCGCAGCACGCCGCGGGCGATCAGCGCGCCCGCCTCGGTGAGCGCGGCCATGACGGCCTTGTTGGCGTCGCCCTTCTCGCCCTTCGGCGTCAGCACGCGGGTGCCGGTGAAGCCCGGCGCGGCCTCCGTCAGCACGCCGTCGGCATCGACCGTGTAGGGGATCGCGGTGTCGATGCCGCGCTCCCGCAGGAGCCGGCCGTTCGCCATCCAGAGCTCGAAATCCTCGCGGCCGTGGCTCGGCGCGGTGTGGACGAAGCCCGTGCCGGATTCCTCGGTGACGTGGTCGCCGTCGAGGAGCGGCACGTCGAAGCCGTAGCCGCGCTCGGCGAGCGGATGGGCGAGCGTGAGGCTGGCGAGCGCGGCGGCCTCCACGTCGGCGACGCGCTCGAAGCCCTCGACGCGGGCGGCCTTGAACACGGTCGCGGCGAGGGAGTCGGCGAGGATGTAGGTCTCGCCGGGCTTCGCCCAGTTCTCCGCCGGCGCCGCCGTGACGCGGTAGAGGCCGTAGGCGATCTTGCGCGAATAGGCGACGGCGCGGTTGCCGGGGATCGTCCAGGGCGTGGTGGTCCAGATGACGACGCGCGCGTCGGCGAGCGCGCCCTCGGCGCCCGTGCGGATCGGGAACGCCACGAAGATCGTGTCGCTGACATGCTCCTCGTACTCGATCTCGGCCTCGGCCAGCGCGGTCTTCTCGACCACCGACCACATCACCGGCTTCGAGCCGCGGTAGAGCTGGCCGCTCATGGCGAAGGTCATCAGCTCGCCGGCGATGGTCGCCTCGGCGGGGAAGGCCATGGTCGAGTAGGGATGCGACCAGTCGCCGGTGACGCCGAGCCGCTTGAACTCGGCCCGCTGCACGTCGAGCCACTGCGCGGCGAAGGCGCGGCATTCCTGGCGGAACTCGACGACCGGCACCGCATCCTTGTTGCGGCCCTTGGCGCGGTACTGCTCCTCGACCTTCCACTCGATCGGCAGGCCGTGGCAATCCCAGCCCGGCACGTAATTGGCCTCGTAGCCGAGCGCCCCCATGGCGCGGACGACCACGTCCTTCAGGATCTTGTTGAGGGCCGTGCCGATGTGGATGTTGCCGTTGGCATAGGGCGGGCCGTCGTGCAGCACGAATTTCGGCCGGCCGCGCCCTTGGGCGCGCAGCTTCCCGTAGAGGTCCGTGCGCTCCCAGCGCTCGATCAGCAGCGGCTCGCGGGTCGGCAGCCCGGCCCGCATCGGGAACTCGGTGCTCGGCAGGTAGAGGGTCTTCGAGTAGTCGCGGCCGGCGGTCTCGGCGGCGGTCTCGGAGGTCGGCTCGCTCATCGGTTCGAACGTCCTGGACAGGTGCGGCCCGATCCCTCAGGCCGTGCGGGCTTCTCGGCTGGCGGGGCCGGCGAGCTCTCGGCCGGCAGGGTGCGGGGAACCGCGTCCCGGCGTCCGCCGCGCAGCGCCGAGGACGGCGCTCAGGCGGAGGCCGGGCCCGTAATTCGCGTGGCCGGACGGCCGCAGGAGAAGGCAGCGCGCAGATGCATCGGCCGGCTTCTAACAGCGGCCGGGCCGCGGCGCCAGACCGCTGCCGCCCCCGCGCGGTCCACAGGAATGCGGACCGTGGAGCTGCCACCTTTCGCGAGCTGGGCCGTTGGGAGCGTGGCGCCACGAGCCGGCAAACGGCCCTGCGCCGCCAGTCTTGAGGAACCCGCCATGAAGAACATCCTGATCGCCGCTGCGCTCGCGGCCTCCACGCTCACCCTCGGCGGCGCCGCGCAGGCGCAGGGCCTCGTCGGCGGCGTCGAGCGCGGCTCGGCCGAGGGGAACCGCGTCGGCGGCCCGATCGGCGGCGTCGTGGGCGGCGCGGTCGGCGGCGCGGTCGGCACGG
>NZ_CABFPH010000033.1 GCF_902141845.1 Methylobacterium symbioticum
CGCGACGCGCCGGCGCTCGCCATCGTGGCCGGCCTGCAGGATGCCGGCGCCCGGGTGCGCGCCTACGATCCCGAGGGCATGGACCAGGCCCGCGCGCTGATGCCGGGGCTCGCCTATGCGGAGGATCCCTATGCCTGCGCGGAGGGAGCCGACGCCCTCGTCATCGTGACCGAGTGGGATGCCTTCCGGGCGCTGGATCTCGACCGGTTGCGGCGCATCATGGCCGCGCCGGTCCTGGTCGACCTGCGCAACATCTACGACGCCGCGACCGCCGCGCGGCACGGCTTCCGCTACCGTGGCGTCGGCGTGCCGGAGCATTCCGATCAAACGCTCGTGGCTGAAGTGGATACGGGGGTAACATAAGATACTGCGTCGCAGCAAAAGCGTGCCGTCATGTCGTTTCGCAGTGCAGCAGATAATGAAATCAAATGACGTCGCGCGCTATCGCTGAGGATGCGGGACAAACGAGAATCTGTTCATTGGTGCGGATAAAACCTAGCTATCCACATAATGAATTTGATTGAATTTGACCGGTGGCGAGGCAGCATATAAGCATTGAGTGGGAAATTTACTTAGGTTGATAATATTCCTATTCAGTCATGTCCTTGGCGCAAAATTTTCTAGACAAAGATTTTGTTTTCGGGAGTTCGGGTCAATCCCGATGGAGCCATCGATGAGGCGTCTGCTCGTTGCCGATAGCCAGGGCTTTTATCGCAGCGGGCTTCGGGCCGCCGTCGAGGCCGCCATCCCATCCCTCGAAGTGGTCGAGGCGCAGTCCTACGAGGCCATGTTCGCGATCCTCGACCAGAGGCCGATCGACGTGGTCCTCGTCGATCCCCAGCTCGCCGGGGTGACCTCGCTCGACACGCTCAAGATCCTGCGCGCGCTCTATCCCTGCGTGCGCTTCGCGCTGCTCTCGGCCGCGGGGCGCCAGCACGACGTCTTCAAGATCCTGGCCGCGGGCTTCAGCGGCTTCATCTTCAAGTCGCAGGGCGAGGAGGAGATCATCGGCGCGATCTCCGACATCCTGTCGGGCCGCGTCTACATCCCGCCGGTGCGGGAGGAGTATCCGGCGGCCGGCGCGCCCGGCCTCGGTGCCGCTCCCGCGCGCCCGGCCCTGGAGGCTCCGGCCTATGGGGGCACCCAGAAGGCCTTCCAAGAGATCGACAAGCTCACCCCGCGCCAGCGCGAGGTCCTCGCCCTGATCGCGGAGGGGCTGCCGAACAAGGAGATCGCGCGGCGTCTCAACATCTCCGAGGCGACGACGAAGATCCATGCCGGCGCCCTCATGCGGGTGCTCGGGGTGAAGAACCGGACCGAGGCCGCCCTCCTCGTGCAGAGCCTCTGCGTCAAGCTGGAGGAGGGCGAGGCCGCCTTCGAGCGCGGCGGCCGCTACGCCCTCATCCGGCGGCCATGAGCGCCCTCGGCGACCGGCGCGAGGCGCTCCGATCCGAGCCCGTCCGGATCCCGGAAGCGATCCCGGAAGCGGCCCGCAGCCGCTGGTGCTTCTTCTCGCCGGGCGAGCGCTCGCTGCGCGTCCTCGAGGGCGACTCGCGGACCTCCGGCGGCGCCGAGGCCCAGGTCGCCCATCTCGCCGCCGCCCTGGCCGCGCAGGGGCACGCGGTCAGCCTGATCTACGGGGACGGGCACTGCGCCCGCCCGCCCGAGACGCGGGCCGGCGTGCTGTGCCTCGACGCGGCGCCCGCCTGGCGGCGCCCACGCAGCCTCGCCGCCTTCTGGCGGGTGCTCCGGGTGCAGGCGCCCGACGTGCTCTACGCGCGCCTGCCGAGCGACTTCCTGGCCCTGCTGGGCCTCGCCGCCCGCAGCCGCCCGGGCGGCCGGTTCGTCTATGCCCTCGCCCACGACCTTCACACCCGCGGCTGGACGGCCTACGACCACCGCCGCTGGTTCCACGGCCCGGCCCACGCCCTCGGCCTGCGCGCCGCCCACCGGATCGCGGTCCAGCATGCCGCCCAGCGCGACGCCCTCGCCCCGGCCCTGCGCCGCCGGGCGATGCTGGTCCCGAACATCCTGCGCAGCGTCCGCGCCGGGCCGCGCGACCTCGATGCGGCCCGCCACGACATCGTCTGGGTCGCCAAGATCCGTCCCGAGAAGCGCCTCGACCGCCTGCTCGATCTGGCCGAGGCCCGCCCGTCCCTCGGCATCGCGGTGGTCGGCGGCTACGATCCGCTCATGCCGCCGGATCTGCGCGCCGGGCTGGAGCGCCGGGCCGCCGCCCTGCCGAACCTGCGGATGCTCGGCGACATGCGCGCCGAGGCCGTCCTGGAGGTGATCGGGGCGAGCCGCGTGCTGGTGAACACCTCGGACGCGGAGGGCTTTCCCAACACGATGCTGGAGGCCTGGAGCGCCGGCGTGCCGGTCGTGTCCCTCTCGGTCGATCCCGGCGGGGTCATCGCCCGCGAGGGGCTCGGCCTGGTGAGCGGCGGCACGGACGCCCTGGCGCGCGATGCCGAGGCCCTCGTGCGCGACGCCGCGCTCAACCGGCGCTGTGGGCTGCGCGGGCTCGACTACGTCCGGACGCGGCATGCGCGGGACGTGGTCTGCGAGAGCCTCAGACGCTGCGCCGTCGGCAGCCCGTGAGCGCCGGGTCCCGATCACGCGGCGTTCGTCGAGCGGTGCGGCTCGGAGAGGGGCCTCTCGGGAAGGTCCTGCTCCGGGCCCGTCCCGCTGCGGGCAGGCCGTGTTCCGGCAGTCCAGGTCGGGGGGCTTGATCGCTCCGGATCAGGCTGCGTCGCCGTCGGGGGAGGAACCGAGAATGAAGATTTCCGTCTTTCCCTTCGGGGACAACGACCACAACCAGCAGGTGCTGGCCGGGTTCGAGATCCTCAGGCGCCTCGGCTGTCTGGAGATCCGATACAGATATGACGGGTTGAGCGTCTTCAACATGGACCACACGAGCAGGACGGAATACTCCGCCCTCTATCAGATCGTCGTCATGCGGCTGGATGGCGTCGGGGATGTCGTCTTCGATCTGAACGACAGCGATATCGTCTTCGAAAATCTGCACGACGCCTGTATCGTCTACTTCAAGCGCAGCTTCTGCCGTTCGGCGCATGCCCGGTTCCCGAAGATCAGGCCCCTCGGGCTGAACTACGAGGCGCGACCGCCCTTTCTGAGCGCGAGCGCGCTGTACAGGTCGATCGTCCTGTCGAAGAGCGCCGTCTCACGGGTGCGCGGCGTGCTCCGCGTCTTCGGCCTGCCGCGGCCCTACACCTTCAGCCCGAACAAGGACCGCCAGGCGCGGATATCGCTCCCCGCCCCGCCGCGGATCCTGTTTCTCGCACGGACCTGGGACCCGTGCGAGTTCGATGCGCAGTACCATCGGCATCTCGACGCCATCAACGCGATGCGTGCGGACTGCGTCCGCGAGTTGCGGCGCACCTTCGGGGACAGCTTCACGGGCGGCTTGCTGGCAAGCCCGCACGCGAAACGCCATTTCCCGGATTGCGTGACGCCAGCCACGCTGCGGACCGACCGGCGCTCCTTTCTGAGGCTGGTCGACACGCACCAGATCTGCGTCGCCACGAGCGGATTGCACGATTCCACGGGATGGAAGTTCGCGGAGTTCGTCGCGAAGGGACGCGCGATCGTGGCGGAGGCGATGCGCTTCCAGGTGCCCGGCCCGATGAGCGAAGGCACGAACTACCTCGCCTTCGATTCCGCGGCATCGTGCGTGGAGAAATGCGCCGTCCTGATGCGGGACGCCGAGTATCGCTACGAGATGATGTCGGCAAACCGCGCCTACTACAACGGCTACGTCTCGCCGGAGGCGCTGGTCCGGAACGCGATCAGCTGGGCCTGTCCGACGATCGAGCGGGGCCTCCAGCCGCACCCGGCCAAGGGACGCGAAGCCGGCCTGCCCGAGGCCGGACCGGCCTCGCTGCGCTTCGGCTGACGCCGCGCCAGCGCGGCGGGAATTGACAGGAAGGGTGTGGGATCCATGCGGTTCGCAGTTCTGGGCGACATCTACCTGAACGACGGCGTCGGCCTGCCCGACCGCCAGAACATCTTCTCGGCCGTGCAGGAGGCGGTCGGCCCCGAGACGGCTCTGGTCGGCAACGTCGAATGCGCGCTCACCGACAGGAAGAGCCACTTCCCCTACAAGTGGGCCTCACTCTGCGTGAAGCCGACGGCGGTGGAGGCGTTGCGGGCCCTGTCCGTGGCGACGATCGCCAACAACCATGCCGGGGATGCCGGGCCGTCGGGCCTGCGGGACACCGTCGACGCCCTGCGGGCGGCGGGGATCGGGACGGTCGGGTACGGGGACGATCTGGAGGCCTCGCTCGAGCCGTTCGTCCTGGAGCGGCCGGACGGCCGGATCGCCTTCATCGCGCTCTGCTGCCTGACGACGAACCCCCTCTGCCTGGCGACCCCGGCGGATCCCGGGATCGCCCCCCTGTCCGTGCAGACCCTGCGCCGCGGCATCCAGAACGCCAAGCGGAAGGCGGAAACGGTGGTCGTCCTGCTGCACTGGGGCTGCGAGCAGACGCATTATCCGGTCCCCGATCAGATCAGGCTGGGGCGCTTGGCCGTCGAGGCCGGTGCCGATGCGGTCGTGGGCTGCCATGCCCACGTGATCCAATCCTACGAGCTCTACAAGGGGCGATGGATCTTCCATGGGATCGGCAATTTCTTCTTCGACGCCGTCAATGCCAGCCTGTTCCGGGACGGGCAGTTCATCTCCACGGTGCCGATCGAGCACGCGATCCGCAATCGCGAGTCGCTCGTGCCGACCTTCGAGCTCCGTGACGGCAAGCTCACGCTCGCGAGCCTGGTCCTGACGCGCTGGCAGGAGGGGGGCGCGCCCGGCGTGTACGATCTCTCCGAGGCCGCGATCCGGATCGACAGGATCAACGCGCGGCTCGGCGCATGGATCTTCCGGCATCCCTTCAAGGCGGCGAGCAAGGCCGAGATGCGGCTCCGGTGCCGCCTGCACAACGGCTTCCCGTCCTACGACTATTCCGACCTGCCGATCCACGGGAACTGGGATGTCCGGGCCCTCGCGGCGGGTGCCGTGCGTCGGGCCGGCCGGGCCCTGGTGGGCCTGCGGGGCAACCGCGCCGGAATTTGACGGCGGTCAACACGATTCGCGGCTGCCTGCCGTACACGCGGATCGCAGCCTGGAAGCCGAGCTTGCCGAGAGCGGCCTCGAGCGCCGAGCAACCATCCGCGAGCACCGATGCGTCGTATTGTTCGAGCGAGGCGACGCACGCCGCGGTCATCGATCCCGGTCACATGGCGGTCCCAGCCCGTGCGCCTGAACGTCGTCCGCCTCTCGCAAGCGCGGGTTCCGACCGGGACGGGAGGGCCGGGGCGTGTCTAGCACGAGCGCTCTGACGCAGGGGCCGAACCTGCCCTCGGACGCCGCCAAGCGCGTCCGCTTCATCGTGAACGCGGCCTCCAACCTCGCCTATTTCGTCTTCAGCGCCGGACTCATGGTCTGGTACGTGCCCTATCTCGTCCACCATCTCGGGCCCGCCGCCTACGGCATCCTGCCGCTGGCGAATGCCGTGGTGATGCAGGCCGTCATGCTGTCCGACGGCCTCAACACCTCCGCCTTCCGCTTCCTGGCGATCGACATGGGGCGGGGCGACGCCGCCGCGGCGCAGAGGACGTTCAACAGCGCCGCCGTCCTGATCTCCGGCACCTGCCTCCTGCTCCTCGTCCTGTCCGCCCTGTGCGTCTGGTTGCTGCCCGCGGTCTTCCATCTCTCGACCCCGGTCGGCGAGGCGCGGTTCCTGTTCGCGAGCATGTTCCTCACCACGATCGCGGCGATCTTCTCGGGCCTGTTCGGCACGCCGACGCAGATCCTGCATCGCTTCGACCTGCGCAATCTCGCGCGCACGGCGACCCTCGCGGCGCGGGTCGGCGTCGTGGTGATCTGCTTCGCGGTCTGGCCGGCCAATCTCTGGATCGTGGGGGCGGCCCTCCTGATCTCGGCCGCGGTCGGCCTCACCTGCGAGATGCTGATCTGCTGGCGCCTCGCGCCCCAGCTCGCGTTCAGGCCGCATCATGCGCAGCCCGATCGGGTCCGGGACCTCGTCGGCCTGACCAAGTGGTCGACGATCAATATGTTCGGCGCGCTGCTCATGACGCAGCTCGAACTGGTGATCGTCAACCTCACCTTCGGCGCCGAGATGACGGGGCGCTACGGCTCGCTCATCCTCCTGCCCACCCTGGTGACGGCGATCGCCGAGATCGTCGTGCCGATCCTGAGTCCGGAGATCATGGCGCGCTACGCGGCCGGCGACCGGCTCGGCATCGAGCGCCTCGCCAGCAGCGCGGTCCGGCTGGTCGGGGTCGGCCTCGCCCTGCCCGCCGGGATCATCTGCGGCTTCGGGCATCCCTTCCTGTCGCTGTGGCTCGGCCCGGCCTTCGCCGATCTCGACCTGGTGCTCGCGCTGATGTCCGGGCACCTCGCCATCTCCCTCTCGACCCGGGTCCTCTTCTACGTCCTGACGGCCTACAACGCGGTGCGGGTGCAGGCCTTCATCTCGGTGGGCGCCGGCCTGGTCTATCTGGGGGTGGCGCTCGCGCTGGCGCGCTGGAGCGGCTGGGGCGTCGCCAGCATCGCCGCCGCGACGGCCCTGGTCTGGTGCCTGAAGAACTCCCTGGTCATCCCGGCCTACTGCGCGCGCGTCGTCGGCCTGTCGCCCTTCGCCTTCATCCGGCCGCTCGCCGCGCCCCTGATCGGTCTCGCCGCGGTCACCCTGGCCGGGCGGCTCCTCTGCGACCTGTACGCCCTGACGTCCTGGGTCTCGCTGGCGGCGGCGGTCACGCTGGTCACCCTCGCCTACGGGGTCGGCGCCTACGCCCTCCTGCTGACGGGGGCGGACCGTCGCGTGCTGCGCGGCGCGGTCGGGCGAGACCGCAGCGCCTGATGCGGCGAGGGCCGCGCCGACGGAGGCGGGCCCGGGCGCCTATCACGATCCGGCTCAAGATCGAGCGGATGCATAGCTCGGAATTCTGCTCTGATGGTGCGTTCAACGTAGGAAAATGGGAAATTTGACATCCGTCAATCTGAGGCGCCTGCATTGGCCTAATTCGAGGTCTTAAGTCATCAACGAATTGTGCGTTGCACATAGTGCTTTTGTCGTGAGTGCGGATTAGAACAGAACCTGTTTTGTTTGTGTTCTCTCAAAATTCGGTGGTCAGAGTTTCTGTTTTTTGTGCAAAATTTGAAAATTAACCTGCTATAATGATTTGCCTCTCTGAGGTTGCGTGGAATTTCATCAGACGTTGCTTGGTGTGATTCGATGATTGGGACGATGCTGATCGCGGGTGCGCTCGCGATACCTGTGCTGATCTATCTGCTGGATCACCCGCTGCTGACTCTCAACGCGGCGCTGGTCCTGGTCCTGCTGCCGGTCGGCCTGCGCGTCGAGCCGCTCTACACGGTGGCGACGAACGGCATGGTTCTGAGCGCGCTGGCGGGATGGATGGCGAGGCCCGACCGTCACAGCCACTGGCCCGCCGCCTGCGTCCTGCTGGCGCTCCTGATCGGATGGGCCGTCCTGACCATGTTCTGGGCCGCGGATCCGGTCGCCAGCCGGCGCGAGCTGATCGCGTGGCTGATCAGCTTCATCCTGCTCTTCCTGCTCATCTGCCAGGTCGACTCGCTGCGGGCGCTGGACCGGCTGATGATGACCATGGGCCTGTTCGGCTGGATGATCGTGCTGGCCTCGTTCCACGCCGTCCTGTTCACGAACTACGACTTCGTCCGCCGCCTGCGCGTGCTGGAGATGAACGAGAACAGTCTCGGGGTCGTGCTGCTGCTGATGCTGCCCGGCATCCTCTGGCCCGTCCTGCGCAGCACCGGCCTGCGGCGGGCGGTCCTGATGGTGCTCAGCGTGGTCTACATCCTGTGCACCCTGGCCTTCGTGGCCCTCAGCGGGTCGCGCGGCAGCGCCATCTCCCTCGTCCTGATCCTGTTCGCGTTCCTCCTCTCCCGCTCGACCCGGCCCTGGGGCCTCGTCGGCCTCGCCCTGGGCGCAGGCGGCCTGATGGTGGCCCCGGCCCTGTTCAGCATCGTGCTGCAGCGGTTCTCCGAGGAGGATGGCGGCGAGACGGGCGGGCGCGGCGATCTCTGGGAGGCCAGCCTGAACTTCATCCGCGACCAGCCCTTCACCGGGGCGGGCGTGGGCAACGGGCCGACGGCGCTCCACGACTACATCGCCTCGATCACCGGCATCTTCAACCACCGGATGGATCTCCCGAGCCACCAGCCGATCCTGGAGGTCGGCGTCGATATCGGCGTGGTCGGCATCGCGCTCTACGTCGCCGCGATCCTCGCCGCCCTGTGGAGCTTCGCGACCTCGCGCCGGGCCTGGGCCGGCATCCCGGGGGCGCCGGACGGCTACCACATGATCGTGGCCGGCACCGCGGCGGGCTTCATGGGCTCGTGGTTCAAGGCCGGCGGCATCAAGAACAATCCGATCTTCTTCCTGCTCCTCGCCCTGCTGCTGCTGCCGGCCTGTCTCGCCAGGGCCCAGGCCCGGAGCCGGGCGGGCCGTGCGCGCGGCGCCGCGCGTCCCTTCCGGCGGCTGGAGGCGGCCGATGCCTAGGGCGCTCCGTTCCGAAGCGCAGGCCGATGCGGCGCATGAGAGCGCGTCGCGACACGGATTCGGAGCCGGCCCGAGGGCGCTCTCGGCCATCCCAGGATGGCCCCCCCGTTCCCATCACTGATCGCGGAGACAATCTCATGTTCAACTGGCGTGCTCCGCTGCTCGACTTCTACGACCGGCGCGTCATGCGCTCGCGCGTCCCGGAGCACCGGGAGCACCTGTGCGCCTTCCACAGGCGGCCGGTGGCGGAGCGCCGGGTCGTCCAGGCCGAGCGCCTGGCCGACCTCCTGCGCCACGCCGCCGAGCACGTGCCCTATTACCGCACGCTCCTGCGCGAGCGCGGCGTCGTGACGGAGGGGCGGGTCGACCTCACGCGCTTCCGCGCGGTGCCGGAACTGACCCGGGAGATCCTGCGCACGCAGCAGGAGGCCCTCACCAGCGACGACCTCGCGACCCGGGCCTGGTACGCGAACAGCTCGGGCGGCAGCACGGGCGAGCCCGTCCGGGTGCTGCAGGACCGCGCCTACGAGGATCTCGGCTTCGCCGCCATCGACATGCACTACGCCTGGGCCGGGCGTGAGACCGGCACGCCCCTGATCCGGCTCTGGGGCTCGGACCGGGACATGGCCCAGCAGGGCGACGGCTGGCGCAACAAGCTCAGCAACTTCGTCCGCAACCAGACCCTGCAGAACGCCTTCCGGATGAGCCAGGCGGACGTGGCGCGCTACGTCGCCGAGATCCAGCGGGTGCGCCCGGTCGTGATCGAGGCTTACGCCGAGAGCATCTACGAGCTCGCCCGCCACATCAACGCCAACGGCATCCGGGTCCCGCCCGTGAAGGCCGTGGTCTCGAGCGCGGCCACCCTCTACCCGTTCATCCGCGAGGAGGTCGAGCGCGCCTTCGGCTGCCCCGTGCTCAACCGCTACGGCTCGCGCGAGGTCGGCAGCTTCGCGGGCGAGCGCCCGGGCGCCAAGGGCCTGGAGGTGTTCAGCTACACGCACTGGGTCGAGGTGGTGAACGCGCAGGGCGAGCCCTGCCGGCCCGGCGAGGAGGGCGACGTGCTCGTCACCTGCCTGACGAACCACGCCATGCCGCTCATCCGCTACCGCATCGGCGACCGCGCCGTGGTCGGCGTCGCGGTCGAGGCGCCGACCCCCTCCGTCGAGGTGATGGAGACGGTGACCGGACGCGCGGTCGACGCGCTCGTGCGCGCCGACGGCTCGACGGTGCCGGGCATCCTGTTCATGTACTTCCTCTCGGTGCGCTTCAGCGGCGGCTGGATCTCGAAGTTCCAGATCGTGCAGCGCGGCTACGACGACGTGCTCATCAAGCTGATGACGCTCCGGCCGCCGCCGGAGGGCGCGATCGAGGAGATCTCGCAATCCCTGCGGCACTTCCTCGGGCCCCGCTGCACGATCGAGTACGACTTCGTCGACACGATCCCCGCGCTCAGTTCCGGCAAGTACAGCTACGTGACCTCGCAGGTCGCCCGCCCGGAGCTCCGCCGTGCCTGAGCGCCCGACATGCCGGCACGGCCGGCCCCCCGCCTCCGGCACCGACCGCGACGGGCTCGGGAGCGGCGCCGGGCCGAGGCCCATCGCCGTGATGATCGGCCAGCTGTCGCAGGGCGGCAGCGAGCGGCAGCTCTACCTGTTCCTCGCCCGCTGCGACCGCCGCCTCTGGGCGCCGACCCTCTACGTGTCGGGCGAGCTCGGATTCTGGGAGGCGCCGATCCGCGCCCTCGGCGTGCCGGTCGTCCTCCTGACCGGCTCGGCCCCCCTGAAGCTCCTGCGCTTCCGCGCGGCCGTCCGGCGCCAGAGGCCGGTCGCGTTCTTCTCGTGGTCGTCCTACACCAACCCCTTCGCCCTGGCGCTCGTCGGGCTCGGGACGCACCGCGTCGGCTCCTTCCGCAACAGCCTGTTCTCCGACCTGCCCGAGCGGGGGCGCGCCCTCTGGGCCCGCGCCAGCGTCGCGGGCCTGTCGCTCGCCGTCTGCAACTCGCGCGAGACGCACCGGGCCCTGGCGGCCCGCGGGGGGGCCTCCGCCTACGTGCCGAACGGCGTCGAGCCGATCCCGGCCGCGCAGGCGGCGGACTGGCGGCGGGCGTGGCGCGAGCGGCTCGGCCTCGGCGCGGAGGAGATCCTCGTCGTCGGCGTCGGCCGGCTCGTCCCGCAGAAGAACTTCGCGCGGTTCCTCGACGTGGTGGCCCGGGTCGGCCGCGACAGACCGGTGCGCGCCGCGATCGCGGGGGCCGATCTCGGCTGCCTGCCGGACCTGCGCGACCGGGCCGCGCGGCTCGGGCTCGACCCGGGGATCGCCTTCGTCGGCTCCGTGCCGGACGCGCGCGCCCTGATCTGCGCGGCCGACATCTTCCTGCTCTCCTCGGACCACGAGGGCATGCCGAACGTCGTGCTGGAGGCGATGGCGGCGGGGGTGCCCTGCGTCGCCACGCCGGTCAACGCCATCGCCGACATCCTCCGCCACGGCGAGACCGGCTTCGTGGCGGGCTTCGGGACGGAGGCCCTCGCGGAGGCCGTCGCCCGGCTCGCCGGGGACGCGGATCTGCGCCGCCGCATGGGGGAGGCCGCCCGCGCCCAGGCCGCCCGCGCCCACGACCCCGCCCGCCTCGCCGACGCGCTCTGGCGCCTGTGCGATCCGGGCGCGGCGCGCAGCGCGGCCGGCGCGGACGCGGTTCTAGAGAAATATACGTAGATCCAACGGCTTGTAAGACGTTCGGCACCGCGGCGACGATCCGCAAGGCACCAGGGAGAGGCCGGATGAGACTCGCGGTGTTCGTCGATCAGGTGTTCTGGCGCGAGGACGGCCGGCTCTTCACCGACGAGTCCTACGCCCTGTTCCTGGAGAGCCTGTCGGGCACGGTGGACCGCATCGTCCTGATCGGCCGCGAGGCGCCGCGGCCGGGACGCGCGCCCTACGCCCTCGACCCGGAGCTGTTCTCCCTCTGCCCGCTTCCCTACTACCCCGACCTCTATCGGCTCTGGCGGGCGGATCCGCGCATCTACGGGCGCATCGCCCGCGCGGTCTCGGCCGAGGCACGGGACTGGGACGCGATCCTGATCAGCGGCCCGCACCCGATCGGCCAGATGATCGCCCGCCTCTGCATCGCGCAGGGTGTGCCGGTCCTGCCGGTGGTGCGGCAGAACTTCCTGGAGCAGATGGGCGCCCATGGCGGCCTCAAGCGCCTCGCCGCCCTCGCCGCGGCCTCGGTCCTCGAATGGGACTTCCGCCGCCTCGCGCGCGGCCGCACCGTGCTCACCGTCGGCGCGGAGATGGAGGAGGCCTATCGCGGCGGCGCGGCGCGGGTCTGGAACCACTGCGTCTGCCTCGTGTCCCAGGAGGCGTTCGAGGCCTTCTCGCGGATGCGGGTCGGCACCGACCCGACCCGGCTGATCTGCACCTGCCGCCTCGCCCCCGAGAAGGGCCACGCCTACCTCTTCGCGGCCCTGGTCGAGCTGCGCCGCCGCGGCCTCGCCTGCCACGTGGACGTGGTCGGGACCGGCGCCCTCGACGGCGAGCTGCGGGCGCTCGTCCAGCGCCTCGGCCTGTCGGACGCGGTGACCTTCCACGGCTACGTCCCCTACGGCCCGGCCCTGTTCGCCCTCTACGAGCAGGCGGGCGCCATGGTCCTGCCCTCGCTCACCGAGGGCTTCCCGCAGGTTCTCAACGAGGCCCTCTCGATCGGCCTGCCCGTGGTGGCGACGGCGGTGGGCGGCGTCCCCGCCTTCCTGCGCGACGGCGACACCGCCCTGCTGGTGCCGCCGCGCGAGCCGGGGGCGCTCGCCGACGCCATCGAGCGGCTCGTGCAGGACGGGGCGCTGCGGGCCGACCTCGCCAGCCGCGGGCGGATCCTGATGGCCGCCAACACCCTGGAGGCCAACCGCGACCGGGTGCTCGAGGCGATCCGCCACGCCGTGGCCGGGGGGGGACGGGACGGGGCCTCCCCGCCGGGCGCGCGGCGCGGCGCGCCGGAACGCTCCGCGCTCGCCGCCTATCCCGAGCCGCCGGCCCCCCGCGAGCCGCGGGTCAGCCTCCTCGTGCCCCTGCGCGACGAGATCGCGGCGCTCGACGGCCTGGTGGCCGACATCCTGGCGCAGGACTACCCGGCGATCCACGAGATCTGGATGGTCGATGGCGGCTCGACCGACGGCACCCGCGAGGCGCTGGCGCGGCACGCGGCGCGCGACGCCCGCATCCGGTTCCTCGACAATCCGGCGGGCAGCACGGCCGCCGGCCTCAACCGGGCGCTCGCGCGGGCCACCGGCGACGTGGTGATGCGCCTCGACGCCCATGCGGCCTACGGCCCCGACCTCGTCCGCACCTGCGTCGCGGCCCTGCTGCGCACCGGCGCCGGCGGCGTCGGGGCGGTCGCCCGGCCGGCCGAGGCCCGGACCCTCGTCGGGCGGGCCATCGTCGCCGCCCACCGCAGTCCGTTCGGGATCGGGGTCGCCCGCTTCCGGCGCGAGGGCGGCGGGGGCTGGGCGGCCACGATCTGGAACGGCTGCTACTGGCGCCACGTGGTCGATCGGGTCGGGCCGATGCGCGAGGACCTGCCCCGCGCCGAGGACAACGACTTCAACCAGCGCGTCCGCGCCCTCGGCTTCGGCCTCTACGTGGCCGGGGACGCCAAGGCCGAGTACCGGCCCCGCAGCACGCTCCGGGCCCTGGCCCGGCAGTATCGCGGCAACGGGCAGGGGGTCGCCCGCGCCCTCTTCGAGAATCCGGGGGCGGTCTCGGCCCACCACCTCGCGCCGCTGGCCCTGGTGAGCCTCCTCCTCGCCGCGGGCGCCGCCGCCCTCGTCTGGGCGCCCGCGCGGGGCCTGCTGGCGGCCTGCCTCGCGCTCTATCTCGGCGGCCTGCTGGCGGCGACCGCGCTCGCGGCGCGCAGCGAGCGCGGGCCCCACCTCCTCGCCCTGCCGCTCACCCTGGCGACGCTCCATCTCAGCTACGGGCTCGGCGCGTTCGCCGGGATCGGGCGCCGGGCCGCCGCCCGGCTGAGACCCGGGGCCCGGCTCCGGCAGCGGCGGAGCGTGTAGGATGCCCACCCGCCGCCTCCTCCTCGGTGCCGGACTGGGCCTCGTCGCCACGGCCGCGGCCCCGCGCCTCCTCAAATCGCCGCCGCCCGCGAGCCCGGCTGCGCCCACGGGCGGAAAGGTCTGCCACGTCGCACCGGGCGGTTCGGACGAGGCGGGCGACGGCAGCTTCGGGCGTCCCTTCGCCAGCCTGCCCCGCGCCTACGCCGCCGCCGAGCCCGGCGACACCATCCTCATGCGTGGGGGCACCTACGGCCTCGGCGGCCCCTCCGGATGGCTCCTCGTCGGGCATGGCGGGCGGCCGGGCCGGCCGGTCCGGATCGAGAGCCTGCCGGGCGAGACGCCCGTGATCGACGGGAGCGGGATGCGGCCGCCGACGGGGCGGAACCTCGCCTGGGCGAGCCGGCGGCAGGCCGGCGGCTTCCCGCTGGCGCTCTGGGATGCGCCCCATGTCGAGCTGCGCGGCCTCACCGTCTGCAACGGCCCGATGGGCGGGATCCACGTCAACGGGACCCATGACGGCCTGCTCGTGGAGCGCTGCGTCACCCGCGACAACGGCTGGCTCAACGACGAGCACGGCGTCGGGCTCGGCCTCTACGGCGTGGGCCAGGCCAACACGGTGCGCAACTGCGATTCGCACGGCAACCGCGGCGGAGGGCCCGCCGCCACCGGCGGCAACGCCGATGGCTTCCAGATCGCGCTGCTCGAGAGCACGGGCACGGTCGTCAGCGGCAACCGCTCCTGGCGCAATGGGGACGACGGCTTCGACTTCTTCGTGACCTCGCCGCGCGAGGACGACCGCTCGGTCACGGGCTATCTCGTGGACGGCAACTGGTCCTTCGAGAACGGCTGCCACGCGGACGGTACGCTCAATGCCGGCGGCGACGGCGTCGGGTTCAAGCTCGGCGGGCGCCGCCAGGGCAGCCGCGCCCGCTACGGCGGCCACACCGTCACCCGCTGCCTCGCCTGGTGCAACAAGGTCGCCGGCTTCGACGACAACGGCTACAACGGCGGCACCGAGCCGCACACGGTGTTCAACAACACCGCCTTCAACAACGGCTGCAACACCGACCGCGCCCTGGGCGAACCCGGCTTCGCCTACATCTTCCAGCACCACGCGCGGACGCGGCTCTGCAACAACATCGCCTTCGCCACCGAACCGCGCAACGAGGTCCGGATCCGGCTGGCCTACGAGAGCCACAACGCCCGGAACCGGACGCCCTGGAACAGCTTCGCGCCGGTCCTGAGCTTCGATGCGAGCGATTTCGCGAGCCTCGACGACCGGGAGGCGCGGGGGCCGCGCAAGCCCGACGGCGCGCTCCCGGCCACCGCCTTCCTGCGTCCCTCCGCGGCGAGCCGGCTTGGCGGCCGCGGCACGGGCACGGGATTGCCGGCGCATATCCGTTACGATGGAGCCTATCCAGACCTAGGCGCAATCCAAACGATCTAGTATGGTATATTGCAATGCGGCCTTTGAGGGCAAAACTAACATATTTGATATTTAGTTCTAGATCTATAGTATAGATGAGTATAGAACTTTTTAACTATATACACGGCTTATTTTTGGTGAAACATTCCGCTACGTTATTGGAGTATTGTCCAATGTCTACTTTGCAACCCTACCTAGATCAAGATGGGTACTTACGTAATTCCGATATCATTTATCCGAGCAAATTTGAAGGCCCTCAAGTCGATTTCAAGGTTAATTTGATTCGGCGCGATTCCCGCGCCGCTGCCCAGTCGGCCGGCCTGCCCGGAGGCCCTGAACTCGCCCTGCACGAGCGCGCCCTGCGCCTGCCGCCCGTGCCGGCGCCCGCCACCGGACTGAGCGCCCTCACCCGGGTCGACCGCTCCCACGTGCTGTACTGGCAGGGCGAGACGGCGGGAAAGGAGATCGAGATCGTCGAGGGCGTGGCGCGCGCGGTCCACCTCTGCGAGAGCGGGGCGCGCCAGATCCTGACCTTCTTCTGGCCGGGCACCGTGATCTGTCCGAGCGCCGGCCGGCTCCTGTGCTACACGGTCGAGACCGTGACGCCCTGCCTGTTCCGGATCCCGCCGCCCGATCGTCCGGCGGCCCCCAACAGCGGCACCGACGAGCACGTGCTCGGCGAGCTCGTCCATCTCCTGCGCGGCATCAGCCGGCGCTGCGCGCTCAGCCGGGTGGCCTGGTTCCTGCTGCGCGTGCGCGAGCACCTGCCGCGCTGCGGCTCCGAGCCGGAGGTGCTGAAGCTCGCGATCCCGCGCCTCGACATCGCCGACTATCTCGGCCTGTCGCTCGAGACGGTGTCCCGCTGCCTGACCGAGCTGAAGGGCCGCGGCATCATCGATGCTGCCCAACCGCAAGACCATCATCTTCCTCAAGCAGGCGCGCCTCGAGCGCATCGCCAACGGCTGAGCACCGCTCCGGGAGCCCCGCCCCGCGAGGGGCTGCCGGAGACCGAACGTCCCGCCCCCGGGGCCGCCCCAGGAGACGACCCATGCCAGCCTCTCCCCGCCATACCGGGGCCGTCCTCGTCACCGGAGCGGCCGGCTTCATCGGCTACCATGTGGCGCGGCGGCTGCTCGCGGACGGGGTGCCGGTCGTCGGGCTCGACTGCCTGACGCCCTATTACGACGTCGCCCTGAAGCGGGCGCGGTTCGAGCGCCTGCGCGCCTTCCCGAACGCGACGCTCGTCGAGACCGACCTCTCGGACGCGGCCGCGACGGAGCGCGTCTTCGCCCGCCACCGCCCGCACCGCGTCGTCCACCTCGCGGCCCAGCCCGGCGTGCGCCGCGCCCTGACCGAGCCGCATCCCTATCTCAGCGCCAACGTGACGGGCTTCCTCAACGTGCTCGAGGGCTGCCGCCACCAGGGCGTCGCGCACCTCGTCTACGCCTCGTCCAGCTCGGTCTACGGGGCGAACCGCCAGCTGCCGTTCTCGGAGCATGCCGGCGCCGACCACCCGGTCAGCCTCTACGCGGCGACGAAGCGGGCCAACGAGCTGATGGCGCACAGCTACGCCCACCTCTTCGGCGTGCCGGCCACGGGCCTGCGCTTCTTCACGGTCTACGGCCCCTGGGGCCGGCCCGACATGGCGGTCTACACCTTCACCGACGCGATCGCGAACGGCCGGCCGATCACCGTGGCCGATGGCGGGCGGGTGCTGCGCGACTTCACCTATATCGACGACGTGGTCGAGAGCCTGGTGCGGATCCTCGACCTGCCCCCGCGCCCCGACCCGGACTGGGGATCGCGCGCGCCGGACCCCGCCACCGCCGCGGCGCCCTACCGGATCTACAATATCGGCGGCGACGCGCCGCACGCCCTGAACGACCTGATCGCCCTGATCGAGGCGGCGCTCGGGCGGCGCGCCGAGCGCCGCGACGGCGAGCGGCCGCCGGGCGACGTGCCGGAGACCCGCGCCGACACCGCCGACCTCGCCCGCGCCGTCGGCTTCGTGCCGGCGGTGCCGCTCGCCGAGGGCGTGCGCCGCTTCGTCGACTGGTACCGGGCCTATCACCGCCTTCCGGCCGACGCGCCGGAGGCCGTCCTCGTCGGTTAGGAAGCGCGCTCATGTGCGGGATCTGCGGCTGGATCGAGCCCGGGGCTCAGGATACCGGCGGCCTCACCGCCCGCATGACGCAGCGCCTGCATCATCGCGGGCCCGACGATGTCGGCATCGAGGGCGGCGACGGCTGGACCCTCGGCTTCCGCCGCCTCAGCATCCTCGACCTCAGCCCGGCCGGGCACCAGCCGATGCAGAGCCCCGACGGGGCCTGCTGGCTCGCCTTCAACGGCGAGATCTACAATTACGTGGAGCTGCGCCGCGAGCTCGAATGGGACGGGGCGAGCTTCGTCGGCTCGTCGGACACCGAGGTGCTGCTGCGGCTGCTCATGCGTCACGGCGAGGCCGCGCTGTCGCGGCTCAACGGCATGTTCGGCCTCGCCTTCGTCGACACCCGCCGCCGCCGCTTCATCCTCGCCCGCGACCGTCTCGGCGTGAAGCCGCTCTACTACCGCCAGGACGGGTCCTCGCTGCGCTTCGCCTCGGAGCTGAAGGCGCTGCTCGCCTGGCCCGGCGAGGATCGCAAGGTCGATCCGGAGGCGCTGGCGCAGTATCTCACCCTCGGCTACCTGCCGAGCGAGACCTGCATCTTCGAAGGCTTCGCCAAGCTGCCGCCGGGTCACCTGATGGCCGGGTCGCTGGACGATCCGGGCGCGGCGCGGCCGCGCCCCTACTGGGACCTCGCCCTCAATCCGGACCCCGCCGCGCGTCCCCTCACGGGGGCCGAGACGGACGATCTCGAGGACCTCCTCGCCGACGCGGTGCGGATCCGCCTGCGCAGCGACGTGCCGGTGGGCGTCTTCCTCTCGGGCGGGATCGACAGCGGTCTCGTCGCGAGCCTTGCCGCCCGGTCCGAGGGCGTGCGCCCGCTCGCCCTCACCGTCGGGTTCGACGAGGCGAGCGCCGACGAATCCGGCCTCGCCGCGCTCAGCGCGCGCCATGCCGGCCTCGACCACCGGGTCGTGCAGCAGCCGATCGGCGGGCTGGAGACCCTCGACCGGCTCGGCGAGGTCTTCGACGAGCCCTTCGGCGACCCCTCCGCCCTGCCGACCTACACCCTCTGCGAGGCCGCCGCCGCCCATGCCACGGTGTTCCTCTCGGGCGATGGCGGCGACGAGGCCTTCGGCGGCTACCGCCGCACCGTGGAGAGCCTGCGCCGGCAGCGGCTCATCGCCCTGGGCAGCCGGGTCGGGCCGGTGCTGCGGCAGGTCGGCCGCCTCGTCCCGGACCTGTCGCTCGCCCGCCACCGCCTGCACAAGCTGGCCCTGGCCGATCACGGCTGCGCGGCGGCCTTCGACGAGGTGCCGGAGGATCCGGCCCTGGTCCAGCTCGTCCATCCCCGCCTGCGCGCCGCCCTCCGGCGGGGCGGCGCGCCCCTCTGGACGCGCTGGGCGGAGAGCCGCGGCGCGCCGCTCACCGCCCGCCAGCAGGCGCTCGACTACCGCCTCTACCTGCCGGACGACGTGCTGGTGAAGGTCGATCGCGCCTCGATGGCCCACGCGATCGAGGTGCGCTCGCCCCTCCTCGACGTGCGCCTCGTCGAGTGGGCCGCCCGCCTGCCCCGCGGCTGCCTCCTCGACGGGCGGTCCGGCAAGCTCCCCTTGCGCGCGATGGCGCGCCGCCTGCTGCCGGAGCCCGTGCAGGCCGGCGCGAAGCGGGGCTTCGGCGTGCCCCTCGACGACTGGTTCCGCGCCGGATCGGGCCAGGCCTTCGCCCGCGCGCGCCTGCTCGATCCGCGCGCGCTCGGCCTCGCGGTCTGGACGGAGGGGGGAATCGAGCGCATCCTCGCGCAGGCGCGGCGGCCGGAGGGGCGGGGCTTCGGCACGCTGCTCTGGCGCCTCCTGATGCTGGAGGCCTGGAGCCGCTCCTATCTGCCTGCTCCGGCTGCCCCGTCCCGTCCGAGGCAGGCCGCCCTCGCGCCCGGCTGAGCGGGCCCCCGCGACTCGAGACCCGATGCGCCGCGTCCTGCTGCTCGCCGCCGCCCTCGCGACGATCGACCCGGCCAAGGCCGGCCCGGACCCGACCCGCGACGTGCTCTGGGCGGCGCTCAAGACCTGCGTGCTCGCCAAGCGCTACGCGGACCGGGCCTTCCCCTGCGTCGCCGTCGATCTCGGCGCGCCGGGGCGCCCGGGCACGGCGATCCTGCGCGCGCCGGGGGAGCGCACCCATTTCGTCGTCATGCCGACCGCGACCGTGTCGGGGGTCGAGGCGCCGGTGCTGACCGGGCCGGCCGGGGCCGCCTATTGGCGGGCGGCGCTCGCCGCGCGCCACCTCGTCTCGGACGCGGCGCGGGAGGGGCTCGCCCCCGACGATGTGGGGCTCGCCGTCAACTCGGTCGGCGGGCGCAGCCAGGACCAGCTGCACATCCACCTCGCCTGCGTGCAGCCGGGCGTCACGAATGCCCTGCAGCGCGTGGCCGACCATGTCGGGAGCACCTGGAGTCTTCTGCCGGTGCGCCTGAGGGGTACCCGCTTCTACGCGCTGCGGGTCGACGCGCAGACCCTGCCGGCCTTCAACCCCTTCGCCACCCTCCCCCACCTGCCGGGCCGCTCGATGAGCCTGCGCGACGTGAGCCTCGCGATGGTCCCGTTGCCGGCGGGCGGCGTGGTGCCCGTCGGAGGCGCCGCGCCCGCGGGCCGTGCGCGGGACTTCGCCCTGCTGGCCTATCGCGCGCCGAGCGCGCATGCGGAGAAGTTGCTCGACCCCGGCTGCCTGGCCGGGCGCTAGGGCCTCCCCCACCGCATCGGTCGATCCGCCGGGATCAGGATCACCAGGGCAGCGCCGAGAGACGCGAGATCAGCATCACCAGCTCGGCCTGGCGGTGGGTGTGCGTCTTGGCGAAGATCGCCTTGAGCTGCGTGCGCGCCGTGGCGACGCTCACAGCCTGCACCTCGGCCGCCTCAGCGAGCGTCGCCCCGTTCGCCAGCATCGTGGCGAGGCGCGATTCGGTCGGCGTCAGGCGAAAGATCCGCTCCAGGGCGATGCGGTTGGTCTGCGGGGCCGCGTCGAGGTCGAGCAGCATCAGGACGGTGTGCGGGCCATCCTCGCTCAGCACCGGAACCGGCGTGGCGTTCATGATCAGCGGGCGCCTGCCCTCCCGTTCCATCAGGATCCAGCTGTCCTCGTCCAGATGGATGCGCGTGCGGCCGCGGCGCAACAGCCGCTTCACGAATTCGCGCCCCTCGCCGTCGAGGCTCGCCACCTCGGGGTCGGCGAGGCCGAAGGTCTCCTGCAGGATGCGTTGCGCGCCGGCATTCACCGCGAGCACCTGCCCCCCCGTCGACAGGATGATGCCGCCGCAGCCCAACCGATCGAGGACTTGCAGCAGCGGCATGCCGACGAGCATCGCGGACGTGACCCTCCGCCGCGGCGCCGGGGGCCGGGGGCGTCTCGCGGCAGGGTCCACGTTCACCAGCCCGCAGCTCCGTGCATCCCCCAATTAAGGTAGGCTGCACTACGCCTTCGGTGGGGGCTCCCGTGCCGGCGGTCGGATCAGGCGCCGCCCTTCCAGCCGCGCAGGGCCGCGAAGGGGCTGGAGGCCGGGTCCGGAGCCGGCGGATTCAGGACCGGCTCGACCTGGGCCACCGCGTCGGCGAGGGAGAAGGCGGAGCCGCTCTGGAGCTTGCCGCCGGCCGCGTCCTTGTGGCCGCCGCCGCGGAACAGGCGCGCCCCGGCGAGCGCCGTCTCGTCGTTCGAGCGGAAGGAGAGCGTGCCGACCCGCTGCACGTTGACGACGCGGCGCGCCCGGCCCCCGGCCATGACGAGGTCCGAGACCCGCTGGAAGGTGCCCGAATCGAGCCCGAAGGAGAGGAGCGTGCCGTCCGAGAGACGGTGGAACAGCGCGTCCGAGCGGGCGAGCGCCCGGGCGACGCGCATGCGGGTGGTGAGGCGCGGATCGTCCTCCGGGTCGCCCGCCATCAGCGCGTCGGTGAGCCTCAGACGCAGGGCGCCGACCTGCGCCTCGACCTCGGCCGGGCTCGCGCCGGCCCGCAACAGCCCCGCCACGGCGAGGAGCAGGCCGCCGACAAAGCGGTCGTGCCAGGGATGTCCGAGCGGCACCAGGGTCGAGACGTTGTCCCAGAAGATCTCGTCGAGGGCGAGGCCGCCCGGGAAGGCGGGGCGCCCCTTCTGCCAAAGGTCGAGGGCGTCGACCGCCTCGACCAGCGCCGCGAGGTCGGGGCCGGGCTCGGGCGCCTCCCCGGCGTAGAGGGCGCGGTGCTCGAGCGCCATGCGGGTGGCGCAGGCATTCCCGTCGATCAGCACGGCGATCTCGGGATCGCCGAGGTCGAACCGGCTCAGGGAGGGGTGCTCCGGATCGGGGACGGGCGGCAGGCCGCCCTCGCGAAGCTGGTCGATCGAGGAGGCGTGGTGGTCGAGCACCACGAGGCGGTGGTGGCGCCCCTCCCCCCGGCGGCGGTTGAGCGCCGCGAAGCTGCGGATGAACTTCACCGCCACGGCCTCCAGGCCGATATCGGTGACGAGCAGGAGCTCCGGCTCGGGCGTTTTGTCGAGACGCTTCAGCTCGGCCTCGACCACCGGTCCGACATCGCCGTAGCGCGCCACGTGAACGATGCGGTCCTGGGCGCGGAAGGCGCCGACCACGGTGGCGGCCCCGTAGCCGTCGAGGTCGTTGTGGGTGATCTGGGTGACGGGCACGGGCGAGGTCCTCGGGCGGGGGGCGTCGGGGCCTTATACGCGACGCGGCGGCGAGGGCGACCCGTGCGGGAGAGGGGGAAGGGAGCGGGCGGGATGGGCCCGCGCTTCAATCTGCCGCGCCCACACGGAGATGGCGTTCCACCCCCGAGCGGGCCGCCCATCGTCTCCTGCCAGGGCGATGCCGAGGCGGGGACAGGGGTCGAGGCTGCGGAATGGAGCCGCCTCTTTCGTCGCCATTCACTTGAATGCAACCTGTGGCTTTCGCTAAGTCGAGAAAACGATACGGTGTCCGCGTCATGGGAGGTTCTGCCGTGGAAGAGCGGGAGACGGGGTCTGCGGACATGACGCAGGCCGGGATCGTGCTGGGCTCGCGCGGCCTGCCGCTGTCGCGGCGCATCCCCTTCGCGCGGCAGGTCGCCGACACCCTGCGCGACCTCATCGTGCGCGGGGAGCTCGCCGCAGGCAGCCGCGTCGTGGAGCGCGTGCTCTGCGAGCGCCTGAACGTCTCGCGCACCCCGATGCGCGAGGCGCTGAAGCTCCTCGAGGCGGACGGCCTCATCGAGATCAGCCAGAACCGCGGCGCCCGGGTGATGATGCTCACCTCCGCAGAGGCGCGCCACCTCTTCGAGGTGATCGCCGAGCTCGAGGGCCTCGCCGCAGACCGCGCCGTGCAGACTGCCGCCCCCGAGGCGCTGGCCGGGCTCGAGGACCTGCACGCGCAGATGCTGCGTCACTACGAGACGCGCGAGAAGGATGCCTATTTCGACATCAACAGCCGCATTCACGATCAGGTCGTGAAGCTCTCCGGCAACCCCGTCCTGATCGGCAGCCACGCCACTCTGATGCTGCGGGCGCGCCGCGGCCGCTACGTCGCCATCTTCGATCCCGCCCGCTGGGCCGAGTCGGTCGGCGAGCACGAGGCGCTGATGGAGGCCTTCCGGAGGCGCGATCCGGAGCAGGCTCGGGGTGTGTGGCGCCAGCATCTCTGCCGCACCGGCGAGACGGTGGCGGACGGGCTGGCGCTTTCTGCCGAATCCGCCCGCGCCGCCCCATGAGGCTTCGTCGCTGCCACTGAAAAAGCTTGCATTTTCAAGATGGCATGCAATTTGGATATTGCCCAGCGACTCATCCGGGAGAAGCCGCCATGGCCCGCACCTTCGATACGCTCTTCAGCCGCCGCACCCTCCTGCGAGGCGCGGCAGGCGCCCTCGCCCTGCCCGCCCTCGGGGGGGCCGCCTTCGCGGCGGGCCGCGGGCCGGAGGATCTGCGCAAGGCGGGCGTCGTCCGGGTCGGCTGCGAGGCGGCCTACCGGCCCTTCACCTTCCGCGACGGGGCCAAGATCGTCGGCTACGACGTGGACCTCGCCGCGCTGCTGTTCCAGCCGCTGGGCGTCAGGGTCGAGATGGTGGACACCGCCTGGGCCGGCGTCATCCCGGCCCTCTACGCGGGCAATTTCGACGTGATCATGACCTCGCTCACCTATACCAAGGAGCGGGTCCAGAAGGTCGGCTACACCATCCCCTATACCGAGGCGACGCAGGAGTTGCTGATCCGTGCCTCCGATGCCGGCACGATCAAGTCCCTCGACGGCATGGCCGGCAAGATCCTTGGGGTGAAGCTGGGCTCGGCCGGCGACACCATGAAGGCGGGGCTCGAGGAGAAGCTCAAGGCCGCCACCGGCAAGGGCTTCGCCGAGATCAAGACCTACGACGATCACCCCTCCGCCTATCTCGCCCTGGCGCAGGGCTCGGTCGACGGAGTCATCAACGCCCTGGCGACCCTGACCCAGGTGACGAAGGACGCGCCGGGCCGCTACGCCATCGTGCGCAATATCGGCCCGCGCAACTGGGCCGGCATCGGCCTGCGCAAGGAGGATACGGCGCTCGCCGGCTTCCTCGACGAGCGCATCACCGCGCTCAAGGCCTCGGGCGAGATCTACGCCCTGCAGGAGAAATGGTTCGGCATCCGCATGGACCTCGCGGACAAGGTGCCGACCTTCTCCTGAGCCGGCGCGCCCCAAGAGCCTTCGAATCATGACCATCGACTGGGCCATCGTCGCGATGGCCGTCCCCCTTCTCGTCCAGGGTGCGCTGACGAGCCTCAAGATCGCCGCGCTCGCCGGAGCCCTCGGGCTCGCGGGCGGCGTGGCGCTCGGGCTCGTCTCCCTGGGTGGCCCGGCTCCCGCCCGCCTGCTGGTGCGGGCCTATGTCGACTTCATCCGCGGCACGCCGCTGCTGATCCAGATCTTCATCGTGTTCTTCGGCCTGCCGATGCTCGGCTGGCGGCCGGGCGAGTTCGTCTCCGGCGTGCTCGCCCTCTCGCTCAACAGCGCGGCCTACGTCGCCGAGGTGGTGCGCGGCGCGGTCGGCGCGGTGGAGCGCGGCCAGAGCGAGGCGGCGAAATCCATCGGCATGACCCGCGGGCAGATCCTCGTCTACGTGCTGCTGCCGCAGGCGATCCGGCCGATGACGCCGGCACTGACCAACGACCTGATCACCCTCGTCAAGAACACCTCGCTGCTCTCGGTGATCTCGGTCTACGAGCTGACCCGCTCGGGTCAGGCGATCATCGCCTCGCATTTCGCGCCGCTGGAGATCTTCGCGCTGCTGGCGATCTACTATTACGTGATCATCTCTTGCCTCGCCTACGTGTCGCGGCAGCTCGAGCGGAGGATGCCCGCATGGTGACCGCCACGATGCAGGCCCCGTCCCCGGCAGCCCCGGTGCCGCCCCCCGTCCCGGCCCCCGCCGCGCCGCTCCTCGCCGTGCGGGACTTGCGCAAGAGCTACGGTGCCCGCGAGATCCTCAAGGGCATCTCCTTCGACCTCGCCCGCGGCGAGACCCTGGTGCTGATCGGCCCCTCGGGCTCGGGCAAGACCACGGTGCTCCGCTGCCTCAACCACCTGGAGGCGCCGAGCGGCGGCGAGATCCGGCTCGCGGGCGAGAGCGTCGGTGGGCACCTGAGCCCTGACGGGCGCTGGCGCCCCATGAGCGAATCCGCGCTCGCCCGGCAGCGGCGGCGCTTCGGCTTCGTGTTCCAGCGCTTCAACCTGTTCCCGCACCTCTCGGCGCTCGACAACGTCACCATCGGCCCGCGCCGGACGCTCGGCCTGTCGCGGGCCGAGGCCGAGGCGCGGGCGAAGGCCCAGCTCGCCCGGGTGAGCCTTGCCGAGCACATGCACAAGCGGCCCTCCCAGCTCTCGGGCGGCCAGCAGCAGCGGGTGGCGATCGCCCGGGCGCTCGCCATGGAGCCGGAACTGATCCTGTTCGACGAGCCGACCTCGGCCCTCGATCCGGAACTGGTGCACGAGGTGCTCGACGTGATGCGGGCGCTCGCCCGCGAGGGCCTCACCATGATCGTCGTCACCCACGAGATGCGCTTCGCCCGTCAGGTCGCCGACCGGCTGATCGTGATGGAGGACGGTGCCATCGTCGAGGAGGGGCCGCCCGAGGCGATCTTCACCGATCCCGGTGACCCGCGCACCCGGCGCTTCCTGACCCACGTCCTCGACCGGTGAGCGACATGGACGAACACACCCGTTCCGGGCGCGGCCTGGCCGAACCCCTCGATCTCCTCGTCACCGGCGTCACCGCGCTGACCGGCGAGCCCGGCGCCGCCCCGATCCTGGACGCACGGATCGGCATCCGCGCGGGGCGCCTCGTCAGCATCGAGCCCGCCGCGGGCGAGCCGCCGGCCGCGCGGAAGACCCTGCACCGGCCGGGGCGGCTCGCGATCCCCGGGCTCGTCAACATCCACACCCACGCGAATCTCAGCATGGTGCGGGGCGTGGCCGAAGACCTCGGCTTCGCCCCCGCCTACACGCCGGGCATCCCGCAGGGGCACATGGTGCGCCCCGACGAGGCCTACGCGATCGCCCGCCTCGGCGCGCTCGAGGCGATGTTGTTCGGCTCGACGCTGATCAACGACACCTTCGTCCATGCCGACGTCGTCACCCCCGCCATGGCGGAGCTGGGCCTCAGGGTCTGGTCCTGCGGACGCATCCACGACGTCGATTTCAGCGGGGTCTCCACCGGCCGCTGGGAGCATTGCGACGCGATCGGCGAGCGCACCCTCGACGAGGCGCTGGCGCTGGCCGAGCGCTACGAGGGCAAGTCGGACCTGCGCATCGGCGTGCAGCTCGCCGCGCACGCCCCCGACACCTGCTCGACGCCCTTCCTGCGCCGCATCCGGGATGCCTCGGAGCGCACGGGCCTGCGGGTGACGACGCATCTCTCGCAGAGCAAGGTCGAGCTCGCCCGCATCCGCGCGCGCGATGGGCTGAGCCCGCCGGAGCTGCTCGACGAGGTCGGCCTCCTGAACGACCGCCTGCTCGCGGCCCATTGTATCCATGTGAGCGACGCGGATATCGCCCGGATCGGCCGGGCCGGCATCACGGTGGCCCATATCGCCAAGGGCAACGCCACCGGCGCCACCATCGCGCCGACTCAAGCCTTGCGCGCTGCAGGCGCCCGGCTGAGCCTCGGCACCGACAACATGCATGCCGACATGGTCGAGGTGATGCGCTGGGCGCTCGCGGTCGGGCGCATCCAGCAGGGCGCTGTCACGGACGCGTGGCAGCCGGAGACCGTGTTCGAGATGGCAACCCTCGGCGGCGCTCGGGCGATGGGGCTCGCGGACGAGATCGGCAGCCTTGTGCCCGGCAAGCGGGCCGACCTCGTCCTCCTCGACCTGCGCCGCCCGCATCTGACCCCGGCGCGCAACCCGCTGGGCACTCTGGTCCATACGGGCCAGGGGCGCGACGTGGAGACCGTCATCGTCGACGGCGCGGTCGTGGTCGAGGACGGATGCCCGACTCAGGTCGATGCCGAGGCGATCCGGCGCGACGCGGAAGACGCCATCGCGGCCCTGTGGGCGCGGGCGGCGGGCGGCTGAGAGCCGCCACGAGCTCCAAGAAGGTCAGCGTTTTCGTGAAGATCCTGCTTCTCAATCCCAATACCTCCGCCGCGATGACGGAGCGCATGGCCGCGGCCGCGGTGGCGGCGCTCGCGCCGGACGTGCGCGTCACCGCGCTCACCGCCGTGCGGGGCCTGCCCTACATCGCGAGCCGGGCCGAGGCGCAGCTCGCGGGCGCCGCGGTGCTGGAGACGCTCGCCGAGCACCAAGCCGGCCACGACGCCGCGGTGATCGCCGCCTTCGGCGATCCGGGCCTGGTGGCCGCCCGCGAGCTGTTCGACCTGCCTGTGGTCGGCATGGCGGAGGCGGCCATGCTCACCGCCTGCATGCTGGGCCAGCGCTTCTCCATCGTCACCTTCTCGCGCAAGCTCCTGCCCTGGTACGAGGACGCGGTGCATCAGGCCGGCCTGCATGCCCGCTGCGCCGGGCTTGTCGCGGCCGAGGGGGAGTTCCGCTCGGTGACCGAGGTTCAGCACGAGCTGGAGAGCGAGATCGTGGCCCTGGCGGCGCGCGCCGCCGAGAACGGGGCCGACGCGGTGATCCTGGCGGGCGCGCCGCTCACGGGCCTCGCCCTGCGCGTGCGCGACCTTGTGCCGGTGCCTCTGGTCGACCCGCTCGCCGCGGCTCTCGGTCAGGCGCAGGGGCTGGTGCGGATGGGCGCCCGCCCTCCCGCCTCGGGCCGCTTCGCCCGGCCCGGCCCGAAACCCGCCACCGGCTTGTCCCCCGCGCTCGCCGCCTGGATCGAGCACCGCGAGGGGGAGGCCGGCTGAGGGCGCACTTGGCCCTCACGCGCCGTCAGACCGGGAAGCGCAGCACCGCCTGCGTGCCGGGCCCTTCCGCGGCGTAGGCGATCTGCGAGCGCAGGTTGGTCGCCATGGCGCGGATGATGCGCGAGCCGAGGCCGGTGCCGCGCGGGGTCCCCTGCCCCGTCCAGCCGACTCCGTCATCGGCCACCGTGAGCACCAGCGCATCGCCGCCGTCCGGGCGGACATCGACGCGGATCTCGCCCGAGGAGCCGGCGGGATAGGCGTATTTGTAGGCGTTGGTGACGAGTTCGGTGACGACGACGCCCAGCGAGACCGCCTTGTCCGTGGCGAGGCGGATCGGGTCGGCGGCGAGCCGGATGGCGTGGTCGCGCCCCGCCGCCTTCATGGCGGCCTCCAGCTCCTCGACGAGGCTCGCGAGATAGGCGTCGATCTCCACCGCCTCCACGTCCTCCGAGGTGTAGAGGCGTCGGTGGATGCCGGCGATGGCCGAGATCCGGGCCTGCATCTCCTCGAGCGCGCTCTTGGCGGCCGGGTCGGAGACCGCGTTGGTCTGCATGCGCGCCAGGGCGGCGACGAGCGCCAGGGAGTTCGCGACGCGGTGATTGACCTCGCGCAGCAGGAGCTCGGCCCGGTCGCGCGCCTCGCGGACCTCCGTCTCGGCCCGCTCCTTGTCGCGGCGGAGCGCCTCCTGGCGCAACGCCGTGTCGACCGCCTCGCCGAGAAGCTCGCGGAAGTGCCCCTGCACGTCCTTCCAGACGTAGTCGACCGCCCCCGCCTTGAGCGCGGCCACCGCCACGCGGCTGTCCTCCGAGCCGGTGACGTAGATGACGGGGGGCGCGTCGGGCAGGGCCCGGATCTCCGGCAGGAGCTCGAGCCCGGTGCGTCCGGGCATGTGGTGGTCGAGGGCGACGGCGTCGATGCCGCCTTGCGCCAGCCGTGCGAGGCCGGCCTCGCCGCTCGCCACCGCCTCGACTGCGTAGCCGCGGGCGGAGAGCGCCCGCTGCACGAGGCGTGCGAGGCCCGGGTCGTCGTCGATGTAGAGGATGCGGCCCCGCGCCGGCGCGTCGGAACTCATCGGGCGGCGCTCATGGGTTTTCCGGCACCTGCATCACCGAGAAGAACAGGCCGAGCTGGCGGATGGCGTTGGCGAAGCCCTCGTAGTTGACGGGCTTCGTGATGTAGACGTTGGCGCCGAGATCGTAGCAGCGCTGGATCTCGCGCGCGTCGTCCGTGGTGGTGAGCACCACGACCGGCGAGCGCTTGGTGTGCGTGTTGGCCTTGATCTTTTCCAGGATGTCGATGCCGGTCATGTCCGGCAGATTGAGGTCGAGCAGGACCAGGAGATGGCGCCGCGCGCTCGCCTCCCCCGACCCGTCCGGCCCGAACAGATAAGCCAGGGCTTCCGTTCCCGTCCGGAAGGGAACGATGTCGTTGTTGACGCCGGCCCGGCGGATGTTGCGCTCGATCAGGCGGGCATGGCCCTCGTCGTCCTCGATCATCACGATGCAGACGGGATGCATGGGCGTTATCCTCACTCGGCCGCGAGCGGCGGGGCGGCCCCGGCGGCGTCACGCGGCAGGGTCACGCTGAAGGTGGTGCCGGCCCCGAGTTCCGACGAGACCGTGATGCGCCCACCGAGGGAGCGCACCAGCGCCTTGACGTGGGCGAGGCCGATTCCGTCCCCGGGCCGGTCCTGGGCGCCGGCGCGGCGGAACAGCTCGAAGACGCGGGCATGGTCCTGGGGGGCGATCCCGCGGCCGTTATCCGTGACGGCGTAGCGGATGCGGGTCCCGGAGACGGGCTCGCCCGTCACCGTGATCCGGCCGGGGCGGGCCGGATCCAGATACTTGAGCGCGTTGTCGATCAGGTTGCCGAAGATCTGCTGCACGGCGAGCCGGTCGGCGACGATGTCGGGCAGGTCGGCGGCGATCGCGACGCGGGCGCCGGCCGCGTCGGCCTGATGGCGCTGCGCGTCGGCGAGGCCCCGCATCAGCGCGGCCATGTCGAGCGGTTCCGGCCGGAAGGTGCGCCGTCCTTCCCGCGACAGCTTTAGGATCGCCGCGATCAGCGCCTCCATCTTGGTGATGGCGGCGCGGATGAAGCCGAGCGCCTCGGTGACGTCGCCCTCGATCCGGGCGGCCTTCGGATGGCCGGCGAGGGCCTCGCGGATCTCCGCCTGCACCGTCTCCAGCTCGCTCGTGAAACCCATCACGTTGACGAGCGGGGCGCGCAGGTCGTGGCTGACGATGTAGGCGTAGCGCTGGATCTCCTCGTTGGATTCCCGCAGCTCGGCCTCCGCCTCCCGCTGCTCGGTGATGTCGGTGTGGACGCCGACCCATTCGCGGATGGTGCCCGCCTCGTCGAGGACCGGCACGGCGCGGATCGCGTAGGTGCGCCACGCCCCGTCCTTCGAGCGCACCCGGTGCTCGTGGACGAAGGTCCTGCGCTCGGCCACCGCCGCGTTCCAGGCATCGATGCTCGCCTGCCGGTCGTCCGGGTGCACGGCGTCGGCCCAGCCGAAGCCCTGATACGCCGCGGGGGACTGGCCGGTGATCGCGCTCCAGCCGGGCTGCTCGCCGGCCATGCGGCCGGTGGCGTCGTTGGTCCACATGATGCCGCGCACCGCCTGGACCGCGGCCTGGAAGCGCTGGCGCTCGTGCAGGACCGAGGTGAGGAGGCGCGCATTGTCGAGGGCGACCGCAGCCTGGGCGGCGAAGCCCGTGATCAGGCGCTCCTCGCGGGGCCCGAAGCGGGCGGGCTCTGGATGGCCGAACAGCAGGGCGCCGAGAGTCTCGCCCGACCCCGACACCACCGGCGCCGCGAGGTAGCTGCGCACCGGCAGATGGCCCCTGGGCATGCCCCCGTGCGAGCCGTAGCGGGCGTCCTGCGCCACGTCGTCGGAGCGGACCACGCCCTCGGCGAGGAAGGTCGGCTTGAACAGGTTCGTCGCCCGCGGCAGGCCGAAGCGGGTGAAGGCCTCGCGCGGGCCTCCCGTGAGGCTGAACAGGCGCCAGACCTCCTCGGCGTTGCCCTCGGCGCCCGCCGGCACACGCTCGAAGAAGGCGCCGTAAGCGCCCCCGACGAGGCGCGTCGCCGCCTCGATCACCGTCTGGACGAGGCGCTCGACATCGTGCTCGCTCACCAGGGCCGGCCCGGCCCGGTTGAGGAGTTCGAGCCGGTTGCGCTCCTCCTCGAGGTCGAGGCGCGCTGCCTCCGAGCGGGCCTGCGCGCGCCCCTGCGCCAGCGCCGCCCCACTGAGCGCCAGGGTCACGAGGCCTCCGAGGCCGAGGATCCAGGGCCAGGCCTGTCCCGACGGGTCGCGCGCGAAGGCGGCCGTTGGCGTCGCGGCGAGCGTCCAGGTCCGTCCGGCGATGGGCACGGTGCGCCGCGTCGTCGGGCCGCCCGCCTCGGCCGCCCGCGGCCAGGCCGGAGAGGCGTAGAGCAGGGTGTCCGCCGCCGGCTCCGGCCCGCCCTGACCTTGGTCGTGGATCTGGAAGGCGAGCTCCGGCGCGTTGCCCGCGGCGGCGGGGATCGAGACGTAGGGGAAGAAGTCGCCGGCCCGGAACGGGCTGTAGGTCCAGCCGATGAGGCCGGCCCGGCGGCCTGCCTCCGTCTCCGGCACGGCGCCGCCCGCATAGGCCGGCAGGTAGACGAGGAAGCCCGGCTGCTTGTCCCGGTCGATCTCCTGCACCAGCTCGACCCGGCCGGAGAGCGCCGCCTCGCCGGTGTCGCGCGCCCGCGCCATGGCGGTGCGGCGGACGGGCTCCGAGAGCATGTCGAAGCCGAGCGCCGCGCTGTTGCGGCGGTCGAGGGGTTCGAGGGCGACGATGGCGCTGGGCTCGAGACCCGGCGGGTCCGGCCGCAGCCGGAACTCGGGCAGGCCCTGCGTCCGCATCGCGGCCACCAGCGCCGGGCCCTCCTCCGGCCGGAAGGGTTGCGCGAAGCCGATGCCGCGGGTGCCCGGATAGAGCTCGGTGAGGCGCAGGCGGGCGACATAGGCGGAGAAATCCGCCCGCGTCACCGTCTCGCTCGCGGCGTAGAGCCCGGCCGTGCCGCGCAGCAGCGCGACATAGGTGTCGAGCCGCTCGCGGATGCGGTCCGCCTGCTGCGTGGCCAGGCGCTCGAAGCGGTCGCGGTCCCGGGCTCCGCTGACCTGCCGGATCTGCAGGGACACCGCCACGCTGGCGGTGAGCCCGGCGAGCAGAACCACGGCCGGCAGGAGATAGGAGACGGTGCGCGGTTGCGCCGGCCGCGGTGGGGTCAGGGACGGGATGGGACGGATCCTGCCTGCGGGAACTCCGGCTCTCTGTGGCATCTTGCGGATGCAGGCGCCAGCCTTCACCCACCGGCGGTTCGGTCGGCAGGCTCGTCGGCGGGGGGCGGCGGGGGCGGGGATGGGCGCTGAGGATGGCGGGATGCAGGTGCTGGCGCGCGTGGCGGAGGCTGGGCGCCGCCGGGCGACCGCCTTCGCCGGGCCGGCGGGGCGGGGCGCCCTGCCCTTCGCGGTGGTCGAGGCCTTCGACGCCGAGATCCGCGGCCGGGTGGAGCGCGACCCCCGCATCGAGGACGAGCGCGACCGGGTTCTGATCGCCGCGGTCAAGCTCGCCGAGACGCCGCCCGAGGAGGACGCGGCGGTGGAGGCGGCCCGGGCCCATCTCCTCGACGCGATCGACTATCTGGAACAGGCGGTGCTGCGCCTCGGCGTGGTCAACCGGGCGGGCGCGAAGGCGGGGCTCGGCGCGGCGGGCGGACGGATCGGGCTGCCGAGCCGGTCCTGATCGCCCCGTTCGGCGCGGAGGGAAGCGCGGGTGACGCGGTCCGACGGCTCCTTGGAGCCGTGATCGGGCACGCCTTCCTCGTCGCCGGGCAGGAACCTGCCCGAGAGGTTCATCGTCACCCGGTCGCCCTTGCTGTTGGCCTCGCGCTCCATGGTCATGCTGACGTCGATCGCCGACCCGATGCCGTCGCCGGTCTCTACCTGGATGAACGTCCAGAACCAGCCCGTCTCGCGCCTGAGGCCAAGCTGCGCCTCGGCGCGGTCCTCGCGCGTCATCGGTCCTCTCCGGATGGAGGCCGCGGCAGACAGGATGGCTGCCGCGGAGAGCGCCTGTCCCGAAAGTCCTTCCCCGCGGACCGGCTTCCTGCGTAGAAGGCGCGCTCGCAAACGGGGCGGGGACGGGATCGGGGCATGGCCGCCGCATCGGGGCACGACATCCGGCTGGAGATCATCGACCGGCGCCCGCGTAGGGCCCGCGGCGGCCCGCGGCTCCTCTTCGTGCACGGGATCGCGGCCGGCGCCTGGATCTGGGACGAGCACGTTCTGCCCTACTTCGCTGAGGCGGGGTTCGAGGCCTACGCGGTCAGCCTGCGCGGGCATGGCGGCAGCGGCGGCCATGCGGGGATCCGCTCCTGGCGGCTCTCCGACTACGTCGCGGATCTCGCCGCGGCGGCCGACCGGGTCGGTGGCCCCCTGGTGGTGATCGGCCATTCCCTCGGCGGCGCCGTCATCCAGGACTGGGTGCGCCTGGGCGCCCGGCCCCACGCCATGGCGCTGCTCGCCGCGGTCCCGCCCTGGGGCCTCGCCGTGTCGGCTCTGCGCATGAGCCTGTCGAGCCCGGCCCTGTTCCGCGAGGTGCTCACCCTGAGCACGGACGGGGTACGCCATGCCGACCCCGCGATCCTGCGGGCGGGCCTGTTCTCGCAGGACGTGCCGGAGTCGGTCTTCCGTCGGTTCATGGCGCGGGCCGGCGAGGAATCGCCCCTGATCGGGCCGGAGCTGCAGGGGCTGCCGCCGCGCGGGCCCCTGCCCTGGCAGGCCCCGCGCAGCTTCGTCCTCGGCGGCGCCGCGGATCGGTTCATCCCGGCCGACGAGGTCTGGCGCACGGGCGCCTATTACGGCGTGCAGCCGGTCATCGTCCCGCGCCTCGCCCACGCCCTCATGCTGGAGCCGCGCTGGGAGGCGGCGGCCGCGTCCCTGCACGACTGGCTGGTCGGCCTGCCGCAGGGCTGAGGGCGCCGGACCGCGCGAGATCCGCCTTGCCGCGCCGGCATGCTGCGCCTTATGGTTGTGCCAAGGGGGTCTGGCAGGACGAGGGTTCCGTGCTGGACGACGGTTTCACCTATGGGGGCCTGCTCATCGGGCTCGCCGCGCTCGGGCTCTGGCTCCGCCTCGCGATCCGGGCGATTCCGACCTTCGAGACCCTGCTCGCCCGCTACGAGCACGATGCCGGCCCGGAGGAGGCCGGGCCCATGCCCTTCGGCCCCGCGAGCCGGCTCGCCGCGCGCGTCACGGCGCTCGCCCTGGTCTGCAGCGCGATCGGCTACGCCATCCCCGATTGATACGATTCCCGCCCCGCAGCGTCGCTCAATCCGCGGCGGCCTGCGCCGCGGCCTCGGCCCGGTGGCGCGCCTGGCGCCAGTCCGCAGGCTCCTCGAAGGTGCCCGCCCACAGGCCCCGCCGGGTCGCCCAGGCCCGGCGCTCCTGCGGCAGGTAGGCCTGGCTCTGGTGGCGGTTCGCCAGGGCGTGGCCGTGCGCGGCCATCCAGGCCGCGAGATCCTCGCCCCCGACGCGGCAGACCGCCGAGACGTGGCCCCTTGCATCGGTGCCCCGGGGCTCGCAGGTGACGTCGGCCGTGCCGATGCGCCCGCGCAGGGCCGTGGCCGCGGCCTGCCCGCAGCGATAGCTCGTGCCGCGCGCCGTCTCGCAGGTCTGTGCCGATTCCGGCGCGTCGATGCCGTGCAGATCGATCCGCTTGCCCGTCAGCTCGATCGTGTCGCCGTCGATCACCGTGGCATGCCCCGTGATCGACTCGGCGGCGTGCGCCGGCAGGACGAGGGCGGCGAGGAGCAGAGCGGCGGTCGGGCGGGACATCGGGATCCGGGTCGGGTGTGATCGAGGTCGTCCGCGACGACACCACGGCTTTTTGGCGAAATCGCGCAGCTGCGGTGGAGGCGCCGGGCACGGCCCCGATCGGCGGACCGAACCTGCGACATTTTGATCACGGGCCGCACGCGATCCGCGCCCGCGGCGTTGAGCCGGCACGGCCCTTGCCAGATCGGGGGCAAGATCAATCACGGACTGGAGGAAGCGCGCGCCGAACGACAGGGAATGCTGCATGCTCTACGGGCTTTACTTCCTCACCTGCCTCGTCGCCAACCCAACTCATTGCGTCATGCGCGTGCACCACTTCAACGAAGAGGTGCAGACCCCGATGCAGTGCATGACCGTGGCCCAGCCCCAGATGGCCGCGTGGCAGAACAGCCATGACCGCTGGCGGGTCGCGCGCTTCCGCTGCGGCAAGCCGCCGAAGGACGACGGCACCCGGATCTGACTCGGTCCCGATCCCGCTTCCCGGCATCTCCGGCGCCGTCTTGCCCGCGCCATAGCTTGAGCTGCGCGCCTGGAGCATGGCTCGGGTGCTGTCTCCGCGCCATTGGGAACGTCGGGGCCGTGCCGCCAGTTCTGCCGCTCGGGCTCGTCGCGAGCGGAGAGGCGGTCGGCTGCCATGTGCGGAATTGCCGGAGAGATCAGGTTCGACGGGACGGCCGATCCGGACGCGGTGCGCGCGATGACGGGGTGCCTCGCGCCCCGCGGGCCGGACGCCTCCGGCCTCTATCAGCAGGGCCGCATCGCCTTCGGCCACCGCCGGCTCAAGATCATCGATCTCTCGGAGGCCGGCCAGCAGCCGATGGTCGATCCCGAGCTCGGCCTCGCGGTCGTCTTCAACGGCTGCATCTACAACTACCCCGCTCTACGCGAGGAGCTTGCGGCCAAGGGCTACCGCTTCTTCTCGACCAGCGACACCGAGGTCATCCTCAAGGCCTATCATGCCTGGGGGCCGTCCTGCGTCGACCGCTTCCTCGGCATGTTCGCCTTCGCGATCCACGAGCGTGACAGCGGCCGCGTCGTGCTCGGGCGCGACCGGCTCGGCATCAAGCCGCTCTACCTCGCCGAGACGGCGGGCGCCCTGCGCTTCGCCTCCTCGCTGCCGGCGCTGCTCGCTGCGGGCGGGGTCGACACCGCGATCGATCCGGCGGGCCTGCACAACTACATGAGCTTGCACGCGGTGGTGCCCGCTCCGAACACCATCCTCAAGGGCGTGAAGAAGCTGCCGCCCGCCACCCTGCTCACAGTGGAGCCGGACGGGACGCGGCGGCAGCAGACCTACTGGACCCTGGAGGTCGGCCCGCGGGCGGAGGACGCGAACCTCACCGAGGGCGATTGGCGCGCCCGCGTGCTCGACATGCTGGGGCTCGCGGTCGAGCGGCGCCAGATCGCCGACGTGCCGACCGGTGTTCTCCTCTCGGGCGGCCTCGACAGCTCGCTCCTCGTGGCGCTGCTCGCCCGCAAGGGCCAGACCGGTCTGAAGACCTTCGCCGTCGGCTTCGACGCGGTGAACGGCGTCGAGGGGGACGAGTTCCGGTATTCCGACCTCGTCGCCGAGACCTTCGGCACCGACCACGTCAAGATCGCGGTCGACGCCTCGCGCACACTCGAGGCGTTGCCGCTCGCGATCCGGGCGATGTCCGAGCCGCAGATGAGCCACGACGCGGTCGCCTTCCTGCTCCTGTCGCAGGAGGTGTCCAAGCATGTGAAGGTGGTGCAGAGCGGCCAGGGCGCCGACGAGATTTTCGGCGGCTACCACTGGTACCCCAAGATGGTGGGGTCGACCGACCCGGTCGCGGACTACGCCCGGGTCTATTTCGACCGCGACCATGCCGAGATGTCCGAGACCCTGGCCCCGGCCTGGCTCGGCCCGGATCACAGCCGCGCCTTCGTGGCGGCCTTCCTCGGCGGCCTCGCGGCGCAGGACCCCGTCGATCAGGTGCTGCAGCTCGATACGCAGGTCATGCTGGTGGACGACCCCGTCAAGCGGGTCGACAACATGACCATGGCCTGCGGGCTCGAGGCGCGCGTGCCCTTCCTCGACCACGAACTGGTGGAGCTTGCCGCCCGCGTGCCCGCCGCGCTGAAGGTCAAGGACGGCGGCAAGTTCATCCTCAAGGAGGCCGCCCGCGCCGTCCTGCCCGCCGCGGTGATCGACCGGCCGAAGGGCTATTTTCCCGTCCCGGCCTTGAAGCACATCCGCGGGCCCTACATGGATTTCGTGCGCGGGGTGCTCGACAGCCCCGCGGCACGGGAGCGTGGCCTGTTCAGCCGCCCCTATATCGACCGCCTGCTCGCCGATCCCGACGGGACGCTGACGCCCAAGGGACATTCGAAGCTCTGGCAGGTGGCCCTCCTGGAAGCCTGGCTGCAGGCGCAGGGGATCTAGAGCCTTTTCCGTGATCCTTGGATCACGGACGCGACACGAGGTCTCGGACGACCGCCCCGCAGCAAGGGTCCGCTCAAGGTGACGCGGAATCTCCACGATCCTCCGGGATTGGCGGGGCGGCGCGAGTTTCCGAGAGCAACGGGAGGAGAGCCTCATGTGCCGCTGGATCGCCTACCGGGGCCGCACGATACCGCTGGAGCGCTACGTCACGGAGCCGGCCCACTCGCTCGTCTCGCAGAGCATCCAGGCGCTGGAATCCACCGCCGCCACCAACGGCGACGGCTTCGGCCTCGGTTGGTACGGCGAGCATCCCGAGCCCGGCCGCTACCGCGAGGTCCAGCCGGCGTGGTCGGACGACAACCTGCGCTACCTGTGCCGCCACCTGCACTCGCACCTGTTCTTCGGCCATGTCCGGGCGGCGACCGGCACGCCGATCACCCGGCCGAACTGCCATCCCTTCACCTGCGGTCCCTGGCTGTTCATGCACAACGGCTATGTCGGCGACTGGACGCGGCTGCGCCGCCGGATCGAGGCCCTGATCCCGGATGAGCTCTATCCGAGCCGCGGCGGCACCACGGATTCCGAGGCGCTGTTCCTGGCGATCCTCGGCGCCGGTCTGATGGGGCCGGCGGGGGAGGCCGGCGAGCCGCGCGACCCCGTCGCCGCGACCGTGCAGGTGCTCGCCACGATCACCGATCTCGTCGGCGGCAACGACGGCGGCCACCCCTTCCGCTTCACCGCGGCGCTGGCGGACGGGCGCGACCTCTACGCCTTCCGCTACGCGGCCAACGACGATGCCAACAGCATGTATGTCCGCGAGGGCGAGGCCGGCGTGGTCATCGTCTCCGAGCCTCTCGACAAGGAGCACGCGACCTGGACGCCGGTGCCCGACAACAGCGTGGTGATCGCCCGCCGCGACGAGCCGGTCACCGTGGTCTCACTCAAGACCTACGGGCTCGACCGGCCGGCCCCCCTGCCCCGCATGCAGGTCCGCCTGCGCGCCTGACGGCGCAGCGCTTGGTCTCCGGGGGATAGCAGCCGACTGGGCCGGGACTGATCCATGTCGTTTTCAGGATCGCCGCGCCGGAGTTCAGTCGTCACGATGCGCTGCTGCGCCGAAACGGTTGCCGCGGCAAGCACCCGAGATCGGCCCCGAAGGCAAGGGAGTGGCCTGCATTCCCGAACGAAGAGGTCTGCGCACGACTCTGGGGCTGCCCCCTTGATCGACGTCGAAGGAGGACAATGTCGGGGGCGCCGATAACCAACTGGATCACAGATGGCAGAAGAAGCGCAGGGACAGAACCCCGAGATCATCGCGTATGCGGGTGACATCGTCGCGGCCTACGTATCGAACAATCCGGTGCCGGCCGCCGAGCTGCCGGCGCTGATCGCCAAGATCCACGCCGCCCTCGCCGCGCTCGCCGGAGCCGGCTCCGAGGCGTCCGAGCCCGAGATCGCGGTGGAGAAGCCGACCGCCGCACAGATCCGCAAGTCGATCTCCGACGAGGGGATCGTCAGCTTCATTGACGGCAAGCCCTACAAGACCCTGAAGCGGCACCTGACCAAGCACGGCCTGACGCCGCAGGCCTATCGCCAGCGCTACGGGTTGCCGGCGGATTACCCGATGGTGGCCCCGGGCTACGCGGCCCAGCGGTCGGCGCTCGCCAAGGAGATCGGCCTCGGCCGTCCCGGCGGTCAGGCCGAGCGGTCGGGCGGCAGGCGCGACGCCGCCTGATCCGGCCTCGGCGCCCACCGCGCAGGGCGCCGATCCTGTATTCATGATGGCATTCATTGCGTTGCCCTGACGAAGCGCGCGGCTTGTCCTGTGCTGCCCCAGATTTGGGCTGGACTGTGGCAATCGACACGCCTAACCCGTCGCGGAAGCGGGCTCGACCCGAGACGAATCGGGAGGGATTGCCATGAACCGTCGTGAGACCTTCGCTCCGGCACGCGCCGAGGCGCGCAACTCTGGCGGCCGCAGCGAGGCCGCCCTCCTGTGGGCCGCGATCCTCGCGGACCGTCGCGCCCGCGACGAGCCCGGCGCGCGCCTGCGCGCCCTGCTCCTCGCCCAGATCGACGACACCCGGCGCTGATCTCTCAGGATCCGCGCCGCCGCCACGTGTCGATCGTCAGGTAGAGCGCGCCGCCCGCGACCATCAGGGCGAGGGCGTACCACGTGAGCGCGTAGGTCAGGTGGTCGTTGCGGAAGCGGATCACCGTCAGGCCGCTCACGGGGGCGTCGTCTCCCGAGCGCGCGGCATCGACGAAGTAGGGCGCCACGCCACCGGGCTCGGCCGCGAGGTCGCGCGCCTCCACGATCGCCGCCACGTCGCGCGAGTACCAGCGGTCCGCCGCCGCATCGTTGGCGCGCAGGAAGCCCCCGCCCGGCTCCGTCAGGCGCAGGAGGCCGGTGAGTGCGGTCTCGCCTGCGGGGGGCGGCGGAACCCGGCGCTCCGGCACGAAGCCGCGATTGACCAAGACCGTGAACCCTGCGCGCGTCCGCAGCGGGGTCAGCACCCAGAAGCCCCCGCCCCGCTCCGTCAAGGCCTGGACCAGGGTGTCGCGGCCGGCCAGATAGGTCCCGGTGAGCGCAAGGCGCCGGTAGGCGTCACGCTCGCCGATCTCCGGCCAGGCATCGGGGCCGGGCGGCATGGCGGGCTCGCCATGGGTATTGGCCTCGACGCGGGCGATGAGGTCGAGCTTCCAGGCCCGGCGATGGACCTGCCAAGTCCCGAGCCCGAGGAGCACGGCGACGAGGAGCACCGCCAGCGCGTCGATGACGAGGAGCCGGATGCGGCTGCGCCGGGTCATCGCAGGACCGTCAGCATGGCCGGTTCCCCCGGGCGAGAGCGACGGGATCGATTGGGAGACGGGGCGAGGGTCGCGGCGAGACCGCGGAACCCATCCCCCCGAGCGGGAGCGCCGGACGGCGTAGGCCCGCAGGCCGGATCCGCCGGTTGTTGCCGCAATTCGTCCTCCCCCTCGACGGGGGAGGACGCCTGGGCCTCAGGGGGCGTGGCGCATGTCGTGCGCCGACATGGGCATCATGTTGGTGTTCAGGTGGTGCATCACCCAGAGCGAGCCGGTCAGCGTGATCACCACGAGGGTCACCGTGAAGATCAGCGCCAGGATGGTCCAGCCACCCTCCGACTTCGTGTTCATGTGCAGGAAGTAGATCATGTGGACCACGATCTGCACCGCCGCGAAGGCCATGATCACGATGCCCGTCCAGAGCGCGCTCTCGATCGGGCGCGCCATCACCAGCCAGAACGGGATCGCGGTGAGGATCACCGAGAGCACGAAGCCGGTGACGTAGCCGCCGAGCGAGCCGTGGCTCGCGCCGTCGTGGTGTCCGTGCCCGTCGCCGTGGTGGGCCGTCTCGGCGCTCATTGCAGGACTCCCATCAGGTAGACGAAGGTGAAGACGCCGATCCAGACCACGTCGAGGAAGTGCCAGAACATCGACAGGCACATCAGCCGGCGCTGGTTCTCCGGGATCAGCCCGCGCTGGCCCACCTGCACCATCAGCACCATCAGCCAGACGAGGCCGAGGGTGACGTGCAGACCGTGGGTGCCGACCAGCGTGAAGAACGAGGACAGGAAGGCGGAGCGCTGCGGCCCGGCGCCCTCGTGGATCAGATGGCTGAACTCGTAGAGCTCGATCCCGAGGAAGGCCGCGCCGAAGAGCCCGGTGATCGCCAGCCAGGCCTGCGTCGCCGCCTGCCGGCCCTTGTCCATCGCGATCATGGCGAAGCCATAGGTGATGGACGAGAACAGCAGCATCGCCGTGTTCAGCGCGACGAGCGGCAGGTCGAACAGATCCTTCGGCGACGGCCCGGCCGCATAGTTGCGCCCGAGAACGCCGTAGGTGGCGAACAGGACCGCGAAGATGAGGCAGTCGCTCATCAGGTAGATCCAGAACCCGAGCAGGGTGCTGGTCTCCGGATGATGCTCCTCCTCCAGATGGAAGACCGGCGCGGTGCCGGGGGGCGCGGTGTCCGTGTGCATCATCGAGGTCAGACCCGTCCCGCCAGCACGGCGGTGCGCTCGTTCTCGGCCCGGACGACCGCGTCGGCCGGGATGTAGAAGTCGCGGTTGTAGTTGAAGGTGTGCACGATCGAGACGATGAAGATCGCCGCGAAGGAGAGCGCCGCCAGCCACCAGATGTACCAGATCATGGCAAAGCCGAAGGCGACGCTCAGCCCGCCGAGGATCACACCCGTGCCGGTGTTCTTCGGCATGTGGATCGGCTTGAAGCCGCCGAGCGGGCGGGCGTAGCCGCGGTTCTTCATGTCGTACCAGGCGTCGAGGTCGTGCACGACCGGCGTGAAGGCGAAGTTGTAGTCCGGCGGCGGGGAGGAGGTGGACCATTCGAGGGTCCGGCCGCCCCACGGGTCGCCGGTGGTGTCGCGCAGAGCCTCGCGGTTGCGGATCGAGACGACGATCTGAACGAGCAGAGACAGGATTCCGCACAGGATCAGCACCGCGCCGCAGGCCGCGACGATGAACCAGGGCTGCAGGGTGGGATCATCGAAGTGCTGGGTGCGGCGGGTGACGCCCATGAGCCCCAGCACGTAGAGCGGCATGAAGACGAGGTAGAAGCCGACGAGCCAGCACCAGAAGCTCATCTTGCCCCAGAACGGGTCGAGCTTGAAGCCGAACGCCTTGGGGAACCAGTAGTTCACGCCGGCGAACATGCCGAACAGAACGCCGCCGATGATCACGTTGTGGAAGTGCGCGACCAGGAAGAGCGAGTTGTGCAGCACGAAGTCGGCCGGCGGGACGGCGAGCAGCACGCCGGTCATGCCGCCGATGACGAAGGTCACCATGAAGCCGACCGTCCAGAGCATGGGCAGCTCGAAGCGGATCCGGCCGCGATACATGGTGAACAGCCAGTTGAAGATCTTCGCACCCGTCGGGATCGAGATGATCATCGTCGTGATGCCGAAGAACGAGTTCACGTTGGCGCCCGAGCCCATCGTGAAGAAGTGGTGCAGCCAGACGAGATAGGAGAGGATCGTGATGACGACGGTGGCGTAGACCATCGAGGCGTAGCCGAACAGGCGCTTGCCGCAATAGGTCGAGGTCACCTCGGAGAAGATCCCGAAGGCCGGCAGGATGAGGATGTAGACCTCCGGATGGCCCCAGATCCAGATGAGGTTGAAGTACATCATCGGATTGCCGCCGAGGTCGTTCGTGAAGAAGTGCGTGCCGACGTAGCGGTCGAGCGACAGCAGCACGAGGACGGCGGTCAGGATCGGGAAGGCGGCGACGATCAGCACGTTGGTGCAGAGCGAGGTCCAGACGAAGACTGGCAGCTTCATCATGGTCATGCCGGGCGCGCGCATCTTCACGATGGTGGCGACCAGGTTGATGCCCGAGAGCAGGGTGCCGACGCCGGCGATCTGCAGGCCCCAGATCCAGTAGTCGACCCCGACGCCGGGGCTCATATCCGCGCCCGAGAGCGGCGGGTAGCCGAGCCAGGTGGCGCGCGAGAACTCGCCCACGAACAGCGAGATCATGGTGATGACCGCGCCGGCCACCGTCATCCAGAAGCTGAAATTGTTCAGGAACGGAAACGAGACGTCGCGGGCGCCGATCTGCAGCGGGACGACGTAGTTCATCAGCCCCGTGACGAACGGCATCGCCACGAAGAAGATCATGATCACGCCGTGGGCGGTGAAGATCTGGTCGTAGTGATGCGGCGGCAGGTAGCCCTCGCTCGGCCCGAAGGCGACCGCCTTCTGGGTGATCATCATGATCGCGTCGGCGAAGCCGCGGAGCAGCATCACCAGCGCCAGGATGATGTACATGATGCCGATCTTCTTGTGATCGACGGAGGTCATCCAGTCCCGCCAGAGCGGGCCCCAGAACCGGAAATAGGTGATGGCCCCGAGCACCACGAGGCCGCCGAGCGCCACGACCGAGAAGGTCACGAGCAGGATCGGCTCATGGTAGGGGATGTCGGCCAGGCTGAGACGTCCGAAGACGAGTTTCTGCAGGTCGAGATTCGTGAAGTCGAGGTTCGAGAACATGGATCGGCTCTCCGGCGATGCGTCGGCTGACCGCCGGCCTCAGTTGTTGCTGCGCTGCGCGGGTGCCAGCGAGTCGTTGGGCCCCGGCTTGGACTGCTCGTGATGGTCGTGGCCGCCATGGCCGGAGGCCGGCGGCGTGTCGCCCGGCCGCGGTTCGGAGCGCGGCGCCCGGCCCGTGGCCGGTGTGGTGGCGCCGGGGGCCTCGTCGCCCTGCTGGATATGCCGGTTGTCGTAGCGCAGGCGCTCGCGGTTCTCGTGGCTGTGCACGCCCGCGCCGCCGGCCGCGTCGATCTTCATCATCTCGCTCATGCACATCTTGCCGGGCAAGGCGCACATGTTGACGATCCGGCTGAAGAGCCCGTCCGCCGCGGAGGCGTAGTAGCGCACGGGCTCGCGCTCGCTCGGCTTCTCCAGGTCCAGATAGGCCTCGCGGCTGAGATCCTTGCCCTCGGCCTTCACCTTGGCGACCCAGGCCTCGAAGCCGCCCTGGTCCAGGCCGTGGAACTTGAACGTCATGCGCGAGAAGCCGCTGCCGCTGTACTGCGCCGACAGCCCCTCGTAGACGCCCGCCTTGTTGATCACCGCGTGGAGCTTCATCTCCATGCCGGGCATCGCGTAGACCATGCCGGCGAGTGCCGGGACGTAGAAGGTGTTCATCACCGAGGACGCGGTGATCTTGAAGTTGATCGGCCGGTCGACCGGGGCGGCGAGCTCGTTCACCGTGGCGATCCCGTATTCGGGATAGAAGAACAGCCACTTCCAGTCGAGCGCTACGGCCTGGACCTCGAGCGGCTTGGTCTCGGCCGACACCGGCTGGCCGGGCGCGATCCGCGAGAGCGGGCGGTAGGGGTCGAGGGTGTGCGTGCTGATCCAGGTCAGCGCGCCCAGCGCGATGATGATCACCAGCGGAACCGACCAGATCACCACCTCGAGCTGGGTCGAGTGATGCCAGTCGGGATCGTAGACCGCGGCCTTGTTCGACGACCGGTAGTGCCAGGCGAAGATCAGCGTCAGGATGATCACCGGCACGATGATCAGGAGCATCAGGCCCGTGGAGGCGATCACGAGGTTGCGCTGCTGCATCGCCACGTCGCCGGAGGGGCTCATGACTACCAGGTTGCAGCCGGCGAGCAGGCCGGTGAGCGGCAGGACGAGGGCGGCCCGGAGCAGGCCTGCGCGGGCGGCGAGGCGCTGCGCGCGCGCCCTGAGAGCGGATGTAGCCGCGGCGATCGACATCGAGTCCCCGATGATCCCTCCCGGCCGCGCGGTGCGGCGGGACGATATGGAAGGCGCGGCCGGCAGCCGCGCCGCGTGAGCGTCGTTCAGGCGAGGCCCGGCTACATCTGCCGGATCTCGGAGCGGTTGAGGGCGAGCGCCAGGATCGTGGCGACCGCGCCCGACAGCAGGTAGAGGCCGACGCAGGCCAGCCCGAACTTGGCCGAGAGGCCGAGCGCCACGAGGGGCGCGAAGCCGGCGCCGAGCAGCCAGGCGAGATCCGAGGTGAGCGCCGCGCCGGTGTAGCGGTAGCGCGACCCGAACCGCGACGAGATGGCGCCCGAGGACTGGCCGTAGGCGAGGCCGAGCAGCGAGAAGCCCGCCAGCACGTAGACCGTCTGGCCGATCACGTTCTCCTCGATGACGAGGGGCGCGATGGTGCTGGCCACCGCGAAGGCCGCGATCAGGCCCGCCGAGACGAGCAGGTGCATGCGCCGCCCGATCTGATCGGCCATCAGCCCGGAGAACACGATCGCCCCCGCGAACAGGATGGCGCCGCCGAACTGCACGAGCAGGAACTCGCCCGCCGAGCGCTGCGTGAACAGGGTGATCCAGGAGATCGGGAAGATCGTGACGAGGTGGAACAGGGCGAAGCTCGCCAGCGGCACCAGCGCGCCGACGATCACGTCGTCGCCGTGGGCCTTGAGCAGGCTGAAGAAGGTCGTCGGCTCGAGCCGCCCCTTCTCGATCAGGCTCTCGAACTCGTCGGTGGCCACGAGCCGGAGCCGGGCGAACAGGGCCACCACGTTGATGGTGAAGGCGCAGAAGAACGGGTAGCGCCAGCCCCAGTCGATGAAGTCGGCGTGGTCGAGGTTCATCACGAAGAAGGCGAAGAGCAGGCTCGCCAGCATGAAGCCGACGGGGGCGCCGAGCTGCGGCATCATCGCGTACCAGCCGCGCCGCTCCACCGGCGCGTTGAGGGCGAGCAGCGAGGCGAGCCCGTCCCAGGCGCCGCCCAGCGCCAGTCCCTGCCCGATCCGTAGCGCCGCGAGCAGCCAGATCGCCGAGACGCCGATCGTGTCGTAGCCCGGCAGGAAGCTGATCAGCATGGTCGAGCCGCCGAGCAGGAACAAGGCGATGGTCAGCTTGACCCCGCGGCCGTGGCGCCGGTCGACCGCCATGAAGATCACCGAGCCGATCGGCCGGGCGATGAAGGCGAGGGAGAACACGACGAAGGAATAGAGCGTCGCCTTCAGCGGGTCGGCGAACGGGAAGAACACCTTCGGGAACACCAGCACCGAGGCGATGCCGTACACGAAGAAGTCGAAATACTCGGCCGCCCGCCCGATGACGACGCCGATCGCGATCTCGCCCGGCGCGACCTTGTGGTCGGTCATGGCGAGGCGCGCGTCGCGCTCGAGGGGGGCGGAGTTCGCCATGGCGTGGTCCGGTGTCATCTGAATGCCAACCCCGCGCGAAACGGTCACGACCGTCCTGGCGGGCGCGCCGTACCTACCGCATGGCGTGGCCCGCGCAAGGATCCCGGCCCCGCGCCGCGCGGGACCCAGGCATGCCGGCCGCGGCGGCCAGGGCAGGGCTCGCACGACCCTGCCGACCGGCCGGGACGAAGGATGAACAGACGATAAATAACCCCTGCGCCGCTGGAAAGTCTCGCATTGTCGCGGGCGCTCCATAGATCGGCGCGGGTGTCAGCGCGGCCGTTCGCACGCGCGTTCCCCATGTGGCCGGGAGGGAGGCGGGGTATGCGAAGGCTCAGGTTCCGGCGGGAGGGGGCCTTCCTCGCTGCGGCGATCCTGCTCGCGGCGGCGGCGGGGACGGTGCTCTGGCTGTCGCGGGCGACGACGCTGACCGTCGCGGTGGCGCCCGCCGGCGGCACCGAGCCGGCGGTGCTGCGCGCCATCGCGGCGCGGCTATCCGAGCGCCGCCGCTCGGTCCGGCTCGACCTCCGGCCCTTCCCCGGCGTGCGCGAGAGCGCCGAGGCGCTGCAGGCGGGCACGGTCGACCTCGCCGTGGTCCGTCCGGACATCCTCACCCCCGACAAGGGGCTGACCCTCGCGGTGCTGCGCGAGCAGGTCCTCCTCGTGGCGGCCCCCGAATCGGCCGGCCTCTCCGGTCTCTCCGACCTCGCCGGGCGCCGGATCGGGGTGCTGGCCGAGCGCGTCTCCGACCGGGCCCTGATCGAGGCCGTGCTCGCCCATTACGGGCTCGCCGCCGCGCCGGGCGCGGACGCCCCGGAGGATGCGGCGACGCTGGCTCCCGTGACCGAGGCCGAACTGACGGCGGCGCTCGCGGCGCGGCGGATCGAGGCGGTGATCCTGCTCACCACCCCGACGACGCCGGCCGCCGCCCGCCTCGTCGGTCTGACCGGGCAGGCCGATCCCGAGGGGAAGGTGCGCCTGTTCGGGGTGCCGGACGGTCCGGCCCTGATCGCGCGGATGCCGCGCCTGCAGGCGGAGAGCGTGCCCGCAGGCCTGTTCGGGGGGCGGCCCCGGATCCCGGAGGAGGAGGTCGCGACCGTCGGCACCGCCTACCGGCTGATGGCCCGCGCCGACCTCTCGCGCAGCACGGCGGCGGAGGTGACGCAGAACCTGTTCGAGATGCGCGGCGCACTGGCCGACGCCCTGCCCGCGGCCGCCGACATCCAGGCGCCCGCCTACGACAGCACGGTGGAGGCCACCGCCGCGCGCTTTCCCATCCATCCCGGAGCGATGGACTATTTCGAGCGCGAGCAGGAAGGTTTCATCGAGCGCTACGAGACCTGGATCTACCTCTTCGCCTTCCTCGGCGGCGGCATCGGCTCGGCGCTGGCCTGGCTGCGCCAGCGGGTGTTCCGGATCCGCCGCGAGCGGGTCGAGACCGCCACCGAGCGGCTCGTCGAGATCCAGGCCGCGGCCCGGGCGGGCGGCGGGCAGGGGCGCCTCGCGGCGCTCGCCGACGAGATCGACGGCCTCGCCGCGGAGATCGCCCGCGAGGCCATCGAGCGGCCGGCGGAGCTGCGGACCCTGACCGCGGCGGCCGTGGCGGTGGACGCTGCCCGCTCGACCGTGCGACGCAAGGCGGGACTGGAGGGATAGGGCGCATCCCGTACGCTCCGCGCGTCGAATCGGGGGGCGGCCCGGCTTCGGGACGGGGCGGGTCGGCCCGGGCCCGGCCGGCTCCCGCCTGCGGATTCGCGCGGATGTGGCGTTGCCCGGCGTCGATCCGACCTCAAAAAAGTCCCGATGCTCGTGCTGTGCGGGCAGCGGCCCCTCGTCCGGACGGAAGCGCCCCGTTTCATGCTGAAGACCGCCTTCGTTGCCGCCCGCGACCGCCAGCGCCTCTCGGAGATCGCCACGATCCTGATCGGCTTCGGCGTCAACCGGGTCGTGGACCGGCTCGGCCTGCGCTACTTGCCGCTGCTGCCGCGCCGGAAGCCCCGGGTCGACGTGACGCGCCTGTCCGAGCCGGAGCGCCTGCGCCGGGCCATCGAGGCGCTGGGGCCGACCTTCATCAAGTTCGGCCAGGTTCTGGCGAGCCGTCCCGACCTGCTCTCGCCGGCCTGGACGGAGGAACTGGAGAAGCTGCACAGCCAGGTCTCCCCCGTGCCCTGGGAGACCATCCGGCCGCAACTCGAGGAGGATCTCGGCGCCAGCCCGCACGAGGTCTTCGCGGCGTTCGACACCAACCCGATCGCCTCCGCCTCGATCGCCCAGGTCTACAAGGCGCGGCTGCACACGGGCGAGGCGGTCATCGTCAAGGTGCTGCGGCCCAACCTGCGCAAGATCATCGAGGCGGACCTGCGCCTGATGGCGCACGGCGCCCGCATCGTCGAGACCGAGTGGCCGGACATGGCCCGCTACCAGCCGCGCGAGCAGATGCGCCATCTCGCGGAAGGGCTGAACGGCGAGCTCGACCTCCTGAACGAGGCGCGCAACTGCGAGGTGCTCGCCCAGATCTTCGAGGGCCGGGACGACATCGTCTTCCCGAAGATCTACTGGGAGTGGTGCTCCGAGCGGGTGCTGGTGCAGGAGTTCATCGAAGGCATCCCGCCCAACGACGAGGCGCGCCTGCGCGAGGCCGGCGTCGACAAGAAGCTGCTCGCCCAGAAGGGCACCGACGCCTTCCTGCAGATGGCCCTCATCGAGGGCGTGTTCCACGCCGATCCGCATCCCGGCAACATGCTGGCGCTGCCGGGCAACCGGATCGGCTTCATCGATTTCGGCATCATCGGGCGTCTCTCGCGGCGGCGGCGTAACCAGCTCCTCGTGCTGATCGGCGCCATGCTGAAGCAGGACGCGGACGGGCTGATGGCCGTGCTCCTCGACTGGACCGGGGCGAGCAACCCGGACATGACCAAGCTCCAGATGTCCGCCCAGGCCTTCGTCGAGAGCCATTCCTCGATCCCGCTGAACCTCGGGCTGGTGCTCACCGACTTCATGACCATGGCCCGCGAGAACGACCTCGCGATGCCGACCGACCTCGCGATCCTGTTCAAGGGCCTCGTCACCGCCGACGGCGTGATGCGCCACCTCGACCCGAACTTCGACCTGTTCGCCGCCGCCGGCCCCACCGTGCGCGCGAGCATGCAGACGCAGTTCTCGCTCTCGGGACTGAAGGCGAAAGCCGAGGCGCTCGGCGTCGGCCTCTACGGCGCGGCCTCGGAGCTGCCGACCCTCATCCACCTGATGCTGGTGCGGCTCAAGCAGGGCAAGGTCACCGTCGAGATCGAGATCAAGGGCCTCGACAAGATCACCCGCGGCATCGAGCGGGCCGCCGCGCGGGTCGCGGTCGCCCTCGTCGTCGCGGCCTTCGCGACCCAGCTCGCCCCGCGCCTGATCGATCTCGGCACGCCGGTCTTCGTGACGATCGGGCTGATCGTCTTCATCCTGGGCGTCGGCTGGCTGGTCCTTCTCGGAAGAAACAAGTGAACCGCCCCGCGGCGACGCGACAGTCAAGGTTTCCGTGTCAGGGAAATCAGTGACGCCCGATGCAGGATGCTTGTGCGGCCCGCGCGCCGTGCTAGCTTGAGCGTACCCTACGAATCGCGGGACCGCGGTCGGGGCGCATGATCAGAAGTGGCTGAAGCCGCCGGGCTGCGCCCGTGCCAGGAATCCCTGCCGCCGCCCTCGCGCGCTCGTCGGGTCGGGCGCCGATGCGTCCGCACGGTTGCGGGCCATGAGCGGCGCCGCGGGGGCGGCGATGGACACGATCACGCTTGAGGGGGGGCCTCCGGCCGATGAGAGCGGCGCCGCGCGGCGCCTCGCCTCGCTGGAGACCGAGAACCGGCATCTGCGGGCGCTGCTGATCCAGGCGCACCGCCAGGCCGATGCCGAGCTCCTGCGCAACGCGCGGCTCGGCCGGATCGTGGCCTCCGAGCGCGATGCGAGCCGCGCCGAGACGGACCGGATCCGCGCCGAATCCGAGGCGCTCGACGCGAAGCGCCGGAGCGATCTCGCCGACCGGACTGCCCGTCTCGCCGATGCCGAGGAGCTGAACCTTCAGCTGCGCGCCAGCGAGGAGTTCAACCGCCGCATCCTCTGGACCAGCATCGATTGCGTGAAGGTGCTCGCCCTCGACGGGCGCATGATCCCCGTCAGCGCGAACGGCCCCGCCATGTTCGGGGTGGCGAACCACGCCGCGCTGATCGGCCAGCCCTGGGCCGGCTTCTGGTCGGTGCCCGAGAGCCGGGCGGCGGTGGAGGCGGCCCTCGACGCCGCCCGGGCCGGGCGCCCGCGCCGCTTCCAGGCGCGGCTGGAGCGCGGCGGCGCCGGGACCTGGTGGGACATCGCGGTGACGCCGATCGACGGGGCCGACGGGCGGCCCGAGCGGATCCTGGCCGTGTCCCGCGACATCACCGAGCTGAAGCAGAACGAGGACCGCCAGACCCTGCTGATGCAGGAACTCGCCCACCGGGTGAAGAACACCCTGGCCATGGTCCAGGCGATCAGCGCGCAGACCCTGCGCAACGCCGATTCCCTCGCCGCCGCCGGCGAGGCGCTCGGCGCGCGGCTCTTCGCCCTGGCCCGTGCCCACGAGGTGCTGCTGCAGGGCTCCTGGTCGAGCGTCGCGCTCGCCGACCTCGTCGGCACGGCGGTGGCGCTTCACGGCGGCGGCGAGTCCGGCCGCTTCACGGTGTCCGGGCCCGACCTGACGCTCGCCGCCCGCCCCGGCCTGACGCTCTCCCTGATGCTGCACGAGCTCGGCACCAACGCGGCGAAGTACGGCGCCCTCTCGACCCCCGCCGGCCGCGTGGCGATCGCCTGGGAGGTCGCTGGGCCGGAGGAGGCGCGCCTGTTCCGCTTCCGCTGGGAGGAGAGCGGCGGCCCGCCGGTGTCGCCGCCCGCGCGCTCCGGCTTCGGCTCGCGGCTGATCCAGCGCAGCATCGCCTACGGGGTCGGCGGCTCGGCGCATCTCGCCTATCCCGCGACCGGCGTCCTCCTGACCCTCGAGGCGCCGCTGGCCGGCCTCGTGGCGGGCTGAGGGAGCCCGGGGCCGCGGGCGCGCGGCTCCGCTCCCTGGCGCCCGCCCCGGCGCCCTTGGTGCCCACTTGGACCGCCCCGCGGCCCGGTAGCCGTCGCGCCTTGACGGGGGCGGGCACGGGGAATAGGCCCGCCCTCGCCGGTTCGAGAGAACGCCCGCGGATCCTGATGCCCGAAACCCCTCCCGAGCAACCCGTCGTTCTCCTCGTGGAAGATGACGGTCTCCTGCTGATGGAGGCCTCCGACACCCTGTCCGATGCGGGCTTCACGGTCCTGGAGGCGCCGCATGCGGACAAGGCCTTGAAGGTGCTGGAGAACCGCGACGATGTCGGCATCCTGATGACCGACGTCGACATGCCCCAGGGCTCCATGGACGGCTTCGCCCTCGCCCGCCTCGTGGCCGATCGCTGGCCTGCGATCCCGGTCCTCATCGTCTCCGGCATGGGCACGCCGGGTCCGAACGACATGCCGGACGGTGCCCGCTTCATCCCGAAGCCCTACGAGCCGACCACCCTGGTGCGCACCCTGCGCGCCTTCGCCCGCCGCGCCGCCTGAGCGCGGAGAAGCCCTCTCGGCACCCCCTCGGCAGCCGCCCGGACCAGGATCCCGAGCCCGGCGCGGAGCGGGCTTTGCCGCGGCCCCCTTGCGCGGGCCCGCGCAAAGTGGGACCCCCGGACGCGATCCTGCGGCGGGCGCGGTCCGCGCGCTCCCGAACCGAAATGCAGATCTGATGACGGACGCCAAGGCAGACTCCGGTAGGAACTTCCGCTTCGCCACGCGGGCGATCCATGCGGGCGCGAGCCCCGACCCCGCCACCGGCGCCCGGGCGCAGCCGATCTATTTCACGAACGGCTTCGTCTTCGAGTCGACGGAGCAGGCCGCCGACATCTTCGCGATGCGGCGCACCGGCTTCTCCTATTCGCGCGGCTCGAACCCGACGGTCGCGGCCCTGGAACGGCGGGTCGCCGATCTCGAGGGCGCCAAGGCCGCGGTCGCCGTCTCCTCCGGCCAGTCGGCACTGCTCCTCGTGCTGATGACGCTGCTGCGCTCCGGCGAGGCCTACGTCGCCTCGCCGCGCCTGTTCGGCGGCTCGCTCGGCCTGATGCGCCGCCTCGACGGGCGCTACGACCTGCATCCCCAGTTCGCCGCGGGCCTGACGCCCGAGGATTTCGAGGCGGCGATCACGCCGCAGACCCGGGCGATCGTCTGCGAGTCGATCGTCAACCCTTGCGCCGCCGTGATGGACCTCGCGGGCATCGCCGCGGTGGCCAGGCGCCACGGCCTGCCCCTCGTCGTCGACAACACCCTCGCCTCCCCGGCCCTGATCCGGCCGATCGAGCACGGGGCCGACATCGTGTTCCACTCGACCTCGAAGTTCCTCGGGGGCTCCGGCCAGACCATCGGCGGCGTGATCTGCGATGCCGGCCGTTTCGACTGGGCGCAGCGCGACGACCGCTACGACCTGATCAACGCGCCCTGGCCCGACTACGAGGGGCTGGTGGTGCGCGAGCGCTTCCCCGACATGCCCTTCGCGGTGGCCTGCCGCCTGTTCGGCCTGCGCGATCTCGGCCCCGGCCTCTCGCCGATGAACGCCTTCCTGACGCTCACCGGCATCGAGACGCTGCCGCTGCGCATGGCCCGCCACTGCGCCAATGCGCGGGCGGTCGCGGCCTATCTGAAGGACCATCCGCAGGTCGCCTGGGTCAGCTATCCGGGCCTGCCCGGCCAGGAGGGCGCGGCGCTCGCCGACCGCTACGTGCCGCAGGGGCCCGGCTCGATCTTCACCTTCGCGTTGAAGGGCGGCGAGCCGGCCGCGATCCGGTTCATCATGGGCCTGGATCTGATCTCGCACCTCGTGAATATCGGCGAGATCAAGTCGCTGGCGATCCACCCGGCCTCGACCACGCACCGTCAGCTCCGCCCCGAGGAGCGCGCCGCCGCCCGCGTCGGTCCCGAGACGGTGCGTCTCTCGATCGGCCTGGAGACTGTCGAGGACCTGATCGCCGATATCGCGCAGGCCCTCGCCAAGCTCGATTGATCCGGGCTCCGCTCGATCGAAGCGGAAACCGGATCGGCAAGCCGACGGGGCGCTCGAGCGACGGCGACATCCGCCATCCCGAAGGGATCAGGCGGCTCACGGACAGGATCGGGTACGACCCGGTCTCCTGCTCGTAGCCGACGGGCGAGCGGTAGCCGAGCGGCGGCGCAGCGGGCTGTAGAAGCCGTCGATATCGCTGAGGACCGCCATCCGTGCCTCCGCCTGTGCGCGGAAGCGGCCGAGCTGTGCCTGTAGCCTGCGGTTGTGAGGCCGGTTCGGCAGTCCAGCGCGGTGATGCGCGCAGCGGCTTCGCCGACGGCCTTCGATCGGTCCGGGACGGTGCGGCCTGTCGCAGTCCGGTGCGGAGCCATGAGCCCTGCTGAAGATCCGCTCGGCCCAGGGAGGGCCGGGCAGCCTGCTGGCTGCTCTGCGCGACGGGTCGCGAATCCGTGTGCGATGCATGCTTGCGGGTCGCGCGCCCGCGCCAAGCGCGAGCGCGCTCAATAACGAGGCCCTGCCTGCCGCAATAGAGGGCGGCCCCCGACGACGTTCGGATCGCGGCGGGTCACAAACCGTCGCGTCAGCGCCGATGTCCCGGCCGATCAGGCCCGAAGCTGCACTATTTCGGGTCCTCTGAGCACCGCGTGTTGCAATCTGGCAACGATCGTCGCGCACGCCCCGTTTGGCGCAGATTTCATCTGTCGCTTCAAGGAATCATCGCCTAGCCTGAAATCACCACGAAGGCATTTAAACTTCAACGTGCATCGTGGAAGATTATCGATTTTTGGTAGAGCCGGGAAGATCTATCGAAGATCGATAAAGACAGCAGCGTGTCGAGCCAGCGGCCGGCTGTCGATTTTCTGGATCTCGAAGCTTTTGGAGATATCGATGAAGCTCTTGAAGAGCTCCCTTCTCGGATCGGCTGCGGCCTTCGCCGCCGTCGCCGCCGCCCAGGCCGCCGACC
>NZ_CABFPH010000034.1 GCF_902141845.1 Methylobacterium symbioticum
GCGAGCCCGCGCAGCACCCCGATCTCCAGGGCGGCGGCCCCGCGCACCACGTCGCTGCGGGACAGGCCGAGCCGGACGAGGGGATGGGCGAGCAGCGCGATCAGCCGGGCCGGAATCGCGTCGCCCTGTGCCCGGATCAGGTCGGCGGCGAGTTCCGCCGCGAGCCGGGCGAGGCGACCGGCGGAGCTCTGCGCCAGCGCGGTGCCGGCGCTGTCCTCGGCGACGATGCCCCAGCGGGCGAGTTCCGCGGCGACGCGGGCGGCCAACCCCCGGTCCGGCGTGACGAGCGCCGCGGTGGCGCCCGGCCGTTCCAGGGTCTCGCGGAGCGCGATCGCGGCGGCCAGGGCCTCCTCGCGCTCGTCGGCCGCCTCCACCACGGCGAGACCGTCGAGCCCGAGGGCGGCGGTGCGGTCGCGCTCGGCCGGATCGAGCCGGGCCCAGGCATCGGTGGTCTCGGCCGGGCGCAGGGCCTGCGAGAGAAGCTGCGCGCGCGCGACCGTCGGCGCGTCGGAGGCGCCGAGTTCGGTCACCGCCTCGCGCTTCAGGTTGAGATGGGCCGGCCCGAGCAGGCGGTGCAGCACGGCCTGCGGGTGGCCATGCGCGATCTCGCGCTCGAACAGGTCGCCGGTCTCGATGGCGTCCCAGCCCGCCGCGTCGAGATCGCGGTCGAGGCCCGGCAGCACCACGGCGCCGCGCGGCAGCCCCGCCACCGCGGCGATGAGCGTGGCGGTGGCCGGCACCGAGCCGGTCGAGCCTGCCACCACCACCGGATCCGCGGGGCGCTCGCGGGCGAGGCGGCGCGCCTCGGCGAGGATCAGGCTGCGGGCGCGCGAGACCGGGTCGCTCAAGGCCCGCTCGGTGAGGATGCCGGGCCAGTTCTCGGCCGCGATGCGCACGAAATCCAGGGTGAGGCCGAAATAGCGGGAATATTCCGCCTCGACGGCGCTGCCGATCTCGGACCAGGGCAGGCCCTCGACGGTGAGCGCGTCCATCAGCCCTTCGAGATCGGCCGCCAGCCCGACCGCGTCGGCAGGCGAGGAGGGCACGAGGAAGGGCACCTCGGCATCGAGCGGCAGCAGCTTGCGATCGACGGTCGCCGCCCAGGCCTGGACGAGGCGCGCCAGGATCAGGCGCCGCTCCAGCGGCGGCATCGGCGCGCCGAGGGGGTCCGGCCCGTTCTGCAGCAGCGGCTCGGCGGCGAGGTCGAGCTCGGCCTCGTCCGCCTCGCCGAGCGGAACCATGCGGGGCAGCAGCGCCGCCGGTCCGAGGCGCTCGGCGAGCACGCTGCCGAGCGCGCGGGCGGCCCGGCGCGTCGGCAGGAACAGGGTGACGCCCGCGAGCGCCAGCGGATCGGCGCCGAGATCGCCGACGAGGCGCCCGTCGAGCAGCGCGTCGGCGAGCGTCGGCAGGAACGGGGCGCCGCGGCCGATGGTGAAGAGGTGGGATTCGGACATGGTGGAGCTTGGCGATCTCGTGTGCCCGTACCGCACCCGGATCAGGCTTCTCGATGCCGGATCCCTATTCTAGACGTTCCCCGTCCGTTCCACAACGCGGCGCGCCGGTCACGGCTGCTGGGTGCTCGCGCTCACCCGCTCCTCCGCCGCCCGGATCGCCTCGGGGGTGCCGACATGGAGCCACTGGCCGTCGAGGCGCAGGCCGTGGAGGCGGTTGCGGGTGATCGCCCGGTCGAACAGGAGGTTGAGGGAGAAGGCGCCCTCCGGCGTGTCGGCGAAGAGCTCCGGCTTCAGGATCGCGACGCCCGCGTAGATGAAGGGCGCCACCGCGCGCTCGCCGCGGCGCTCCAGGCGGCCCTCCGGATCCATCACGAAATCGCCCGCGCCCTCGTAGCCGAGGCTCGTCGCGGTGGGGGCGACGAGAAGCAGGATGTCCATGGCCTCCGGATCCCAGCCCGCGATCAGGCGGCCGAGATTGGGCGTCGGGCCTTCGAGCCAGAACGAATCCGAGTTCAGCACCACGAAGGGAGCCTCGCCGAGGAGGCCAAGCGCCTTCTTCACGCCGCCGCCGGTCTCGAGCAGCGCGTCGCGCTCGTCCGAGACCTCTGTTGCGGGCCGTCCGGTCCGGGCGGCGAGATGCGCCTCGATCTGGTCGGCGAGGTAGTGGACGTTGACCACCGCGGTCCCGATGCCGGCCTCCGCCACCCGGTCGAGGGCGTGGTCGAGCAGCGCCTTGCCGGCGACGGCGACGAGGGGCTTCGGGCGCGTATCCGTCACTGGCCGCATGCGCGTGCCGAGGCCCGCCGCGAGGACGAAGGCGCGGGTGATGGTGGGCTCGCTCATGCTGGCAGGCTCGGTCGATGGGCGTCGCGATGGGCGTCGGTTGCGTCGGGTTCAGGCCGGGGGCGCGGCGGAAACGAGGCCCGGCAGGTGGCGCTCGTGCCAGGCGCGCAGGGGGCTGAGCGCCGGATGCTCGAGGTTGCGCGCGAGATAGCCCTCGATGCGCGGCAGATGGGCGAGGTAGCCCGGCTTGCCGTCGCGCCGGTCGAGGCGGGCGAAGATGCCGAGGATCTTGGTGGCGCGCTGCGCGGCGAGGAGCGCGTAGGCGGTGGCGAAGGCGCCGACATCGAAGCCCGGCTCGCGGGCACGGCGCTCGCGGGCGTAGAGGCCGAGCAGCCGCAGTTCGAACTCGGCGCTGGCATCGACGCGGGCATCCTGCAGCAGCGAGGCGACGTCGTAGGCCGGGTGGCCGAGCACCGCGTCCTGGAAATCGATCAGGCCGACGCGCTCCAGCCCCTCGCGGTTCGGCAGCCAGATCAGGTTCGGCGAGTGGTAGTCGCGCAGGGTCCAGGTCGGGCGCGCGGGGATCGCGGCCTCAAGGGCCTGCGCCCAGAGGTCGAGGAACTCGGCCCGGGCCTCGGGCGAGAGCGCGACGCCCCGGATGGCCGGCGCGTACCATTCCGGCATCAGCTCCGCCTCGAAGAGCAGGGCCTCGCGGTCGTAGGTCGGGATGCGGTGCTCGATGCCGGCGGCGACCGGCAGCACGGCGGGCAGGTCGGTGGCGTGGAGCTTGGCCAACAACCGCGTCGCCTCGGCGTAGCGCTCGGGCCGCGGGGCGCCCCCCTCGACCACGGGCTCGGAGCCGAGATCCTCCAGGATGAGCAGGCCCTCGTCGAGATCCTCGCCGTAGATGCGCGGGGCCGAGAAGCCGAGCGCCCGCAGGGCCCGGTCCATGGCAACGAAGGCGTGCACGCTCTCGGCGAGCTTGACGATGGCGCTGTAGGGCTTGCCGTCGCGCACCGGCGGACCGTCCGCGCGCGGCGGCGAGATCATCAGGACGGCGCTGGTGCCGTCCGGATTGGTCAGGCGCTGGTAGGCGCGCGAGGAGGCGTCGCCCTGCATGTGGGCGCGCTCGGCCAGATCCCAGCCGGCGCGCACGAGCAGGCCGCGCACCGCCCGCGCCCGCTCGATGCGGGCGCGCATGCCGCCGGTCCCGTCGATGCGGGCGAAGCGCGAGCCCTCGCCGAATTCGGGCCGCAGCGACAGGTCGACGGTCAGCACCGGCCCGTCGCGGGGGGGCAGCTGCTCGGGCCACTCGACCAGGGTGATGGCGCTCTCGGTGATCTCGTCGAAGCCGAGTTCGATCAGCTCGTCCGCGCTGCGCAGGCGGTAGAGGTCGGCATGGACGATGCTGCGCCCGTCCCGGCCCGTATAGGGCTGGACCAGGGTGAAGGTCGGGCTCGGAACCTCGAGGCCGGGATCGCCCGCGAGTTCGCGGATGACCGCGCGGGCCAGCGTGGTCTTGCCGCCGCCGAGCCCGCCGGACAGGGCGACGACATCGCCCGGCAGCAGGAACTCGGCGAGGAACAGGCCGAGATCCTCGGTGGCGCCCTCCTCGGGCAGCACGATCTCCCAGGGCTTCGGCGCGTCGTGAGCCGGCTCGGATGCCGCGTGCGTATCCGGATCGTGCTGGTCCAAATCCGCTTCCTCCGCGCCGCGCCTGCCGCCCCGGGACCGGACTCGCCCCGGCCGCTCCCCGAAACGCAGGCGACCGGACCACGCGATCGGACTCTGCGCACGGGCTACAATCGAAGTGTCTCTAGCGAAGGATCGTTAACCGATCATCGCGCCGCGACGAAGCGCCGGGCCATCGCCGGAACGGCCGCACCGTCACGGGGCGCAGCTTGACAGTCGACCCCGGCCCGGGGAGCAGTCGCCTCTCCCTCAAGGAGAACGTCCCGATGGATGCCCTGTTCGCGCGTCTCGGCCCTTACGCGCCCTATACTCTGGCGCTGGTGCGGATCATGAGCGGCCTGCTCTTCCTGGCGCACGGCTCGCAGAAGCTTCTCGGCTTCCCGCCCCGCGCGAACCCGGCCCCGCCCCTGCTGTCGCTGTTCGGCATCGGCGGCGTGATCGAGCTGGTCGGCGGCGCGCTGATCGTGCTCGGCCTGTTCACGCGGCCGGTCGCCTTCCTGCTCGCGGGCGAGATGGCCGTCGCCTATTTCCTATTCCACGCCCCCAAGAACTTCTATCCGGCCCTGAACGGGGGCGATGCGGCGATCCTGTTCTGCTTCATCTTCCTCCACCTCGTCGCGGCCGGCCCGGGCGCCCTCAGCCTCGACGCGCGCCGCCGCCGGATCTGAGGCCGCGGCCCCTCGACGGGGCCGCCCGGGCTGACGTAGAAGCGCCCCGTTTGCGTGGCGGCCGGCATTCGGGGTCCGGCCACGAGGAGGTGGCTCGATGCCGGATACGCCGTTTCGCCGCGTCCTCGTGAAGCTGTCCGGAGAGGCGCTCGCCGCTCCGGACGGCTACTGGCTGCATCCGCCGACGCTCGCCGGCCTCGCCGCGGACATCGCCCGCACCATCGCCGCCGGCATCGAGGTGGCCCTGGTGGTCGGCGGCGGCAACATGATCCGCGGCGCGCGCATCTCGCAGGCCGGCTTCATCGACCGGGCCACCGGCGATTCGCTCGGCATGATGGCCACCGTGATGAACTCCCTGGCGCTGGAGACGGCGCTCAACGCCGCCGGCGTGCAGGCGCGCACCATGTCGGCGGTCTCGATGCCGACGATCTGCGAGACCTTCGCGCGGCAGCCGGCGCTCCACCACCTCGACAAGGGCCAGGTGGTGGTGCTCGCCGGCGGCACCGGCAACCCCTACTTCACCACCGACACCGCGGCGGTGCTGCGGGCGGCGGAGCTGCGCTGCGACGCGGTGCTGAAGGCGACGCAGGTCGACGGCGTCTACACCGCCGACCCGAAGACGGACCCGTCCGCGACCCGCTACGACCGCATCACCCACGACGAGGCCATCGCCCGCGACCTCAAGGTCATGGACACCGCCGCCTTCGCGCTGGCCCGCGAGAGCCGGCTCTCCATCGTGGTGGGCTCCGTGCACGCGCCGAGCTCGATCACCGCGATCCTCACCGGCGACGCACCCTGCACGCATGTGGTGCCCTGAAGCCCGCGCATCCGTTTGCGGGCGATCCGGTTTTCGTTCATTGAAGCGCCGACCCGCCCGGGCCCTCGGGGCGCGGGCCTGAATGCCAGCGAACGCGTCGGGATTTGACGAGATGGCCACACCGGACTTCGACCTCAACGACATCAAGCGCCGCATGCAGGGCGCGGTGGCCTCGCTCTCCAAGGATCTGGGCTCCCTGCGCACAGGCCGCGCCAGCCCGAGCCTGGTCGACCCGATCCAGGTCGACGCCTACGGCGCGATGATGCCGATGGCCCAGGTCGCCACCGTGAGCGTGCCCGAGCCGCGCCTGCTCTCGATCTCCGTCTGGGACCGCAGCATGGTCACGGCCGTCGAGAAGGCGATCCGTGAATCCGATCTCGGCCTCAACCCGCAGACGGAGGGCCAGACCATCCGGCTGCGCATCCCCGAGATGAACGAGCAGCGCCGCAAGGAGATGGTCAAGGTCGCCCACAAATACGCGGAGGAGTCGCGCGTCGCCGTGCGGCACGTGCGCCGCGACGGGCTCGACCACCTCAAGAAGCTCCTGAAGGACAGCGCCATCTCGGAGGACGACGAGAAGCGCCAGGCGGGCGACGTGCAGAAGGCCACCGACCAGTTCATCGCCGAGATCGACAGCGTGCTCGCCTCCAAGGAGAAGGAGATCATGCAGGTCTGACGCGGGCACCGCGTCGGGGACGTTCAGGCGATGGCAGGCGAGGCGGCGCCACCGCGACAAGCCTTCGGCGGCCGGGAGCTCGGCCTGCGCGTCCTCTCGGGGATCGTGCTCGCCGCCCTCGTGGTGGCGGGACTGGTGCTGGGCGGCTGGCCCTTCGCGGGGATCTGGCTCGCGGCCGGCATCGTCGGCGCGGCCGAGTGGATCGGCATGAGCCGCACCGGGCCCCGCCGCGCCCTGCTCGGGATCGTCGCGCTCACCCTGGCGGCCCTCGTCGTCTGCCTGGAGGAGGCGCTGCCCCTCGCCTGGGGCTTAGGGATCCTCGCCCTCGGCAGCCTTCTCTGTCTCGCGCTCGCGCGGACCGGTCCCGGCCGCCTGCGCGCGCTCGGGGCGCTCCTCGGCGGCGCCGTCATCGCCCTGGTGCCGCCGGCGCTCCGCGACACGCCGGAGATCGGCATCCTCGGCCCCGCCTGGATGTTCGCCGTGGTCTGGTCGACGGATGTCGTCGCCTACTTCACCGGCCGCACCTTCGGCGGCCCGAAGCTGATGCCGGCCGTCTCGCCGAAGAAGACCTGGTCCGGAGCGCTCGGCGGTCTCGCCGGGGCGGTGCTGGCCGGCACGGCGCTGGTGGTGCTCGCCCGCGCCCAAGGCTGGAGCCCGCTCGCGCAGACGAGCCTCGCCCTCGTCGCCCTCGTCAGCGCCGCCGCCTCCGTGCTCAGCCAGGCGGGCGACCTCCTCGAATCCGCCCTGAAGCGGCATTACGGGGTCAAGGATTCCGGCCGGTCGATTCCCGGCCATGGCGGCGTGATGGACCGCCTCGACGGATTTTTCGCGGTGGCCCTGCTCGCCGGCCTGTACCTGGTCGCGCACCGGCTCGCCGCCTGAAGGAGTTTCAGCCCGTGACCCTCACCGTCACCGTCCTCGGCGCGACCGGCTCGATCGGCCGCTCGACCACCGACCTCCTCACCCAGCATGCCGGCCGCTTCCGGGTCGGGGCGCTGGTGGGCGGGCGCGATGCGCAAGGCTTGGCCAAGCTCGCCCGCGAGATCGGCGCCGAGTTCGCGGCACTGGCCGACGAATCCGCCGGCCCGGCGCTGGCCGAGGCGCTGTCGGGCTCCGGCATCCCGAACGGGGCCGGCGAATCGGCCGTCCTGGAGGCGGTGGCGCGGGAGGCCGACATCGTCGTGGCGGCGGTGAGCGGGGCCGCCGGCCTGAAGCCGACGCATGCGGCGCTCCGCCTCGGCCGCACCGTGGCGCTCGCCAACAAGGAGAGCCTCGTCTGCGCGGGCGACGCCTTCATGCGCGACGCCGCGCGCTACAACGCCAAGCTCCTGCCCGTCGATTCCGAGCACAACGCGCTGGCCCAGGCGCTCGGCAACGGCCCGGTCTCGGATGTCGCCAAGATGACGATCACCGCCTCGGGCGGCCCGTTCCGCACCTGGACCCGCGAGCGCATCGCCGCGGCCTCCGCGACCGAGGCCGCCGCCCACCCGACCTGGTCGATGGGCATGAAGATCAACATCGATTCGGCCTCCCTGATGAACAAGGGGCTGGAGCTGATCGAGGCGCACCACCTGTTCGGCCTGGAGCCGGAGCGGCTCGACGTGATCGTGCACCCGCAATCGATCGTGCACGGCCTCGTCTACTGGCGCGACGGCGCGGTCACCGCCGGCCTCGCCATGCCCGACATGCGCGTGCCGATCGCCCATTGCCTGGGGCTCGGCGAGCGCCTGACCATCGCCCGCGGCCGCCCCCTCGACCTCGCCGCAGCCGGCAGCCTCACCTTCGAGCCGGCCGACGAGGCGCGCTTCCCCTGCCTGCGCATCGCCCGCGCGGCGCTGAAGGATGGCGGCGCCGCGCCGACCGTGATGAACGCGGCCAACGAGATCGCGGTGGCGGCCTTCATCCGCGGCGAGATCGCCTTCTACGGCATCGCCGACCTCGTGGAGAGCGCCGGCTCGCATTTCGCGGGGATCCACCGCGCCGCGCCGGCCGACGTGGACGAGGCGCTCGCCATCGATGCCGAGGTACGGGCCTGGTCCGAGGCCGCCCTCCCGCGCCTGCGCGCCGCGGGCTGACGCGCGACGCTGCCCTCTCCCCGCATGCGGGGAGAGGCCTGCCTGCACCTCGTCGTGCAGGCAGGAAGCGAAGGCGTCAGCCGAAGCGGCGGTGAGGGGGCGGCTCCGGGCACGGCTCTGTCGGAACCGCCCCCTCACCTTCGCCTACCGGCTCACATTGCCGACGACGAGGTCGGCAATGCCCTCTCCCCGCTCGCGGGGAGAGGGGATGCGCACGACCGGAACGACCAACCGGAACTCCCATGATCCGCCTCGACAAGATCACCAAGCAGAACGGGCGGCAGCTCGTCTTCATCGAGGCCTCGGCCGCGCTCCAGCGGGGCGAGAAGGCCGGGCTCGTCGGGCCGAACGGGGCCGGCAAGACCACCCTGTTCCGGATGATCACCGGCGAGGAGCAGCCCGACGAGGGCCAGGTCGCGCAGGATCGCGGCATCACCATCGGCTATTTCAGCCAGGATGTGGGCGAGATGTCCGGCCGCAGCGTGGTGGCCGAGGTGATGGACGGGGCGGGCCCCGTCAGCGCGGTCGCGGCCGAGCTGAAGGCGCTGGAGCTGGCGCTGGCCGATCCCGACCGGATGGACGAGATGGAGGCCCTGGTCGAGCGCTACGGCGACGTGCAGGGCCGATTCGAGGAGCTCGGCGGCTACGGCCTGGAGGCCCGCGCCTACGAGGTGCTGGCCGGTCTGGGCTTCAGCCAGGAGATGATGGACGGCGATGTCGGCCGCCTCTCCGGCGGCTGGAAGATGCGCGTCGCGCTCGCCCGCATTCTGCTGATGCGCCCCGACGTGATGCTGCTCGACGAGCCGAGCAACCACCTCGACATCGAGAGCCTGATCTGGCTGGAGAGCTTCCTCAAGGGCTACGACGGCGCCCTCCTGATGACCTCGCACGACCGCGAGTTCATGAACCGCATCGTCTCGAAGATCGTCGAGATCGATGCCGGCCAGCTCACCACCTTCTCGGGCGACTACGCCTTCTACGAGCAGCAGCGCGCGCAGAACGAGGCGCAGCAGCAGGCGCAGTTCGAGCGCCAGCAGGCGATGCTCGCCAAGGAGATCGCCTTCATCGAGCGCTTCAAGGCGCGCGCCTCCCACGCCGCGCAGGTGCAGAGCCGGGTGAAGAAGCTCGACAAGATCGAGCGCGTGGAACCGCCGCGCCGCCGCCAGTCGGTCGCCTTCGAGTTCCAGCCCGCGCCCCGCTCCGGCGAGGAGGTCGCGACGCTGAAGGGCGTGCACAAGCGCTACGGCAGCCGGATCATCTACGAGGGTCTCGACTTCGCGGTGCGGCGGCGTGAGCGCTGGTGCGTGATGGGCATCAACGGGGCCGGCAAGTCGACGCTCCTCAAGCTCGTCACCGGCACGGCCGAGCCCGATTCCGGCAGCGTCGCGGTCGGCGCGAACGTGAAGCTCGGCTACTTCGCCCAGCACGCCATGGATGTGCTCGACGGCGACCAGACCATCTTCGAGATGCTGGAGGAGACCTTCCCGCAGGCCGGCCAAGGCTCGCTGCGGGCGCTCGCCGGCTGCTTCGGCTTCTCGGGCGACGACGTGGAGAAGCGCTGCCGCGTGCTCTCCGGCGGCGAGAAGGCCCGCCTCGTGATGGCGCGGATGCTCTACGATCCGCCGAACTTCTTGGTGCTCGACGAGCCGACCAACCACCTCGACATGGCGACCAAGGAGATGCTGATCACGGCGCTCTCCGCCTTCGAGGGCACCATGCTGTTCGTGAGCCACGACCGCCACTTCCTGGCCGCGCTCTCCAACCGCACCCTGGAGCTGACGCCCGACGGCGTCCACGCCTATGGCGGCGGCTATACCGAATACGTCGCCCGCACCGGCCAGGAGGCGCCCGGCCTGCGGAGCTGAAATCTATCGGGCCGTCGTCCCGTAGCCGGCGAAGAACACCCGCACCGCCTCGGTGACCCGGTGCCGGATCTCGGCCTCGCCGGGCGCCTCGCCTGCGTTGAACAACAGGCGGGTCAGCATGCCCGCCTGGCAGAGATGCAGGAAGTGGCGGGCGGCGAGCTCGGTATCGGCGGCGCGCAGCCGCCCGGCCGAGACCTGCGCGTCGAGATAGGCCTTGAGCCGACCGGTGCCGCAGGCGGGGCCGGCCTCGTAGAAGGCCTGTCCGAAACGGGGAAACTTCTCGCAGGCGCCGATCACCATGCGGATGATCGAGACGTGCTCGGGCCGGGACAGCATGGCGAGGTAGCTGAGACCGAGGCGCGTCAGCACCGCGGGCACGTCGGGATCGGCCTCGTCGAGGCTGAACAGGGCCTCGGCGAGCCCGCTCTTGGCCTCGATGGTCAGCGCCTCGAACAACGCTTCCTTGCTGTCGAAATAAACGTAGAGCGTGCCCTTGGAGACGCCGGCCGCCTTGGCGACCTCGCCCATGCTGGCCCCGTCGAAGCCCGAGGCCATGAAGACCTGACGCGCGCCCTCCAGGATCTGGCGGCGCTTGTCGCCCTCCCCCGCCTGCCCGCGCTCCAGCGCTGCCGTCCCTGCCATCACGATCGCCTTGATTGACCGAACCGTTCGGTCAATGCTATGTACCGCTTCGACCCCAGGGCCGTCAACACGACCCGCCTGTTGACCGAACCGTTCGGTCAACCACGGCAGGGAAGAGATCCAGGGACGAGGTCCATGTCGCTTCGCGAGGATGCCGGACGCCGGGACGGCGCGGTCGAGACCGTCGAGGATGCGGGCGGGGAGACGCGCGCCGAGGGTCCGTCCGCGCCGCGCCTGCCCGCTGCGGTCGAGCCGGCCTCACCGCCCGCCGTTCCGGCCCCGAAGCGCCGACGGCCCCTCCGCCGTGCCGTCCTTCTCCTGCTGCTCGGCGCCCTCGCCGGCGGGGGCGGCTATGCCGGCTGGCAATGGTGGAGCGTGGGGCGCTTCTTCGTCAGCACCGACGACGCCTACGTGCAGGCGGACATCTCGGTGCTGGCCGCCAAGGTCTCCGGCTATCTCGACGCCGTGCCGGTGGTGAACGGGCAGGCCGTGACGAAGGGCGCGGTGATCGCCCGGCTCGACGACGGCGACTACCGCCTCGCCCTGAAGGCGGCCGAGGACAAGCTCGCCACCCAGGTGAGCACGATCAGCCGCATCGGCCGGCAGGCCGAGGCCGCACAGGCGCAGGTGGCGCAGGCCGTGGCGCAGGTGGATGCGGCCCGGGCGGACGCCGTGCGCGCGGCGGCCGACTACGCCCGCGCCACGCAGATGCAGGCGGACTACGTCGCGAAATCCCGCATCGACCAAGCCAAGGCCGACCGCGACCGCACCGAGGCTTCGGTGAAGTCGGCCGAGGCGGCGCTTCTCGCCGCCAAGGCCAATGTCGCGGTGCTGGAGGCGCAGAAGCGCGAGGCGGAGAACCTTGCCGCGGAGCTGCGCACCGCCGCCGACCGGGCCCGGCGCGACCTCGACTTCACGGTGGTCCGCGCGCCCTTCGACGGCGTCGTCGGCAACAAGGCGGTGGAGGCCGGCGCCTACGTCTCGCCCGGCTCGCGGATCGCGGCCCTGGTGCCGCTCCAGAGCGTGCGGGTCGATGCGAACTTCAAGGAGACGCAGCTCGCCCGCATGCGCCCCGGCCAGGAGGTCCATATCCACGTGGACGCCTATCCGGACCGCGACATCGTCGGCACGGTGGAATCCCTGTCGCCGGCCTCGGGCTCGGTCTTCAGCCTGCTGCCGCCCGACAACGCCACCGGCAACTTCACCAAGATCGTGCAGCGTCTGCCCGTGCGCGTCCACGTCCCCGAGACGATCGCCCGCGAGGGCCTGCTCCGCCCCGGCCTGTCGGTGGTCGTGAAGGTCGATACCCGCGAGGGCGCCGACGCCCCCGTCCAGACGCTCGCCGCGCAGCGCTGAGAGCCGGCCGAACCGCGTCGTTCATCCCATCCCCGAGGCGCCCCATGGCCGCCAGCGCAACCCTCGCCGCCCCCGCCGAGCCGCCCCTGGACCGCCGCCGCATGGTGGCCTTCCTGTGCATGGTCTTCGGGATGTTCATGGCGATCCTGGACATCCAGATCGTCTCCGCCTCGCTCAACGAGATCCAGGCCGGCCTCTCGGCCTCGGGCGACGAGATCCCCTGGGTGCAGACGAGCTACCTCATCGCCGAGGTGATCTCGATCCCGCTCTCGGGCACGCTCTCGCGGGTGCTCTCGACCCGCTGGATGTTCGCCATCTCGGCCGGCGGCTTCACCCTGATGAGCCTGATGTGCGCCACCTCCTCGTCCATCGGCGAGATGATCGTCTGGCGGGCGGCGCAAGGGTTCATCGGCGGCGGCATGATCCCGACCGTGTTCGCCTCGGCCTTCACGATCTTCCCGCCCTCGAAGCGCTCCATCGTCTCGCCGATGATCGGCCTCGTGGCGACGCTCGCGCCGACCATCGGCCCGACGGTCGGCGGCTACCTCACCGACCTGTTCTCCTGGCACTGGCTGTTCCTGATCAACATCGTGCCGGGCATCTTCGTCACGGTCTCGACCTGGATCCTGGTCGATTTCGACCGGCCGAACCTCGACCTCCTGAAGGGGTTCGACTGGGCCGGACTCGTCTTCATGGCGGGCTTCCTCGGCTGCCTCGAATACGTGCTCGAGGAGGGCCCGAACCACGACTGGCTGCAGGACGAGGCGGTCTTCGCCTGCGCCATCGTCTGTGGCGTGTCGGCGCTGCTGTTCTTCTGGCGGGCCTTCACGGCGGCTGAGCCGATCGTGGACCTGCGCGCCTTCTCGAACCGCAACTTCGCGGCGGGCTGCATCTTCAGCTTCGTGCTCGGCATCGGCCTCTACGGCCTGACCTACCTCTACCCGGTCTATCTCGCGCGGGTGCGCGGCTACTCGGCGCTCCAGATCGGCGAGACGATGTTCGTCTCAGGGCTGTGCATGTTCGCCACCGCTCCGATCGCCGGGCGCTTCCTCGCCAAGGCCGACCCGCGCGTGCTGATGGCGCTGGGCTTCGCGGGCTTCGCCGCCGGCACCTGGATCGTGACGGGGCTGACCAAGGACTGGGACTTCTGGGAGCTGCTCTGGCCGCAGGTCCTGCGCGGCTGCTCGCTGATGCTGTGCATGATCCCGATCAACAACATCGCGCTCGGCACCCTGCCGCCGGAGCGGATGAAGAACGCGTCGGGCCTCTACAACCTGACGCGCAATCTCGGCGGCGCGGTCGGCCTGGCGCTGATCAACACGCTGCTGAACGACCGCTGGGACCTCCACCTCGCCCGGCTGCACGAGCGCTTCACCTGGTCGAACAATGCCGCGCTCGAGCGCCTCGACGCGATGCGCCGCCAGTTCGAGGTGCTCGGCGGCGACGCCGCCGGCATGGCGCTGAAGGCCATGACCAACACGGTGCGCGTTCAGGGCCTGGTGATGAGCTTCGAGGACGTGTTCCTCATCCTCACCGGCCTGTTCCTGGCCATGGCCTGCGCCACGCCGCTGATCCGCCGCCCGCAAGGCGGGGCGCCCGCCGGGGCGGGGCATTGAACGACCGCATCTGGGATTTTCCCACTCTCGCAACGTCTGCCGAGCGGGCGCGGGTCCCCTCTCCCGTTCGGGAGAGGGACAGGGTGAGGGCCGAGAACGGGCCGGAAGGAGCGGAGCCGGGGCCGCTGCATCGGGGCGACTTCTCCTAAGCGTTCTCACCCCTCACCCCAACCCTCTCCCGAACGGGAGAGGGAGTGCGGCGTGCTCGGTCATCCCCCGAGGCGGGAGGCTCCCGGCGGGATGCGCCCAACCCGCGATCGCAGGAAATGAAAAGCCCGCCCCGGTCGGACCGGAGCGGGCTTTCTCGCAGGTGGGGGCGGGCCCCGTCAGCCCTGGGGCCACTCGCGGATGTCGACGAAGCGGCCGGTCACCGCCGCCGCCGCGGCCATGGCCGGGGAGACGAGGTGGGTGCGTCCGCGCGCGCCCTGGCGGCCCTCGAAGTTGCGGTTCGAGGTGGAGGCGCAGCGCTCGCCCGGGCTCAACCGGTCCGGATTCATGCCGAGGCACATGGAGCAGCCCGGCTCGCGCCAGTCGAAGCCCGCCGCCTTGAGGATCTTGTCGAGCCCCTCGGCCTCGGCCTGCGCCTTCACTAGGCCGGAGCCCGGCACGATCATCGCCGAGACGTTCTGGTGGACCTTGCGGTCGCCGACGACGCGGGCGACCTCGCGCAGGTCCTCGATGCGCCCGTTGGTGCAGGAGCCGATGAAGACCCGGTCGAGGGTGATGTCGGTGATCTTGGTGCCCGGCGTCAGGCCCATATAGGCGAGCGCCTTCTCCTTCGACTGCCGCTTGTTCTCGTCGGCGATCGCGGCCGGATCCGGCACGACGCCCCGGATCGAGATCACGTCCTCGGGGCTCGTGCCCCAGCTCACCAGCGGAGGCAGGTTGGCCGCATCGAGCCGCACCTCGCGGTCGAAATGCGCGCCCGCATCGGTGACGAGGCTCTCCCAATAGGCGCGGGCCCGGTCGAAGGCCGCGCCCTGCGGCGCCTTCGGCCGGCCCCGGACATAGGTGTAGGTGGTCTCGTCCGGCGCGACCATGCCGGCGCGGGCGCCGCCCTCGATCGACATGTTGCAGATCGTCATCCGCCCCTCCATCGAGAGGGCGCGGATCGCCTCGCCGGCATACTCGATGACGTGGCCGGTGCCGCCCGCGGTGCCGATCTCGCCGATGATGGCCAGGATGATGTCCTTGGCGGTCACGCCGTGCGGCAGGGTGCCGTCCACGGTGACGCGCATGTTCTTCGCCTTCTTCTGCACCAGCGTCTGGGTGGCGAGCACGTGCTCGACCTCCGAGGTGCCGATGCCGTGGGCGAGCGCCCCGAAGGCGCCGTGCGTCGAGGTGTGGGAATCGCCGCAGACGATGGTCTGGCCCGGCAGGGTGAAGCCCTGCTCCGGCCCGATGATGTGGACGATGCCCTGGCGCCGGTCGAGGGCATCGTAGAACTCGATGCCGAAGTCGCGCACGTTCTCGGCGAGCGCCTCGAGCTGCGTGCGGCTCTCCGGATCGTCGATGCCCTTGCTGCGGTCCGAGGTCTGGACGTTGTGGTCGACCACCGCCAGCGTCTTCTCGGGGTGGCGCACCGTGCGGCCGGCCACGCGAAGGCCCTCGAAGGCCTGGGGGCTCGTCACCTCGTGCACGAGGTGCCGGTCGATGTAGAGGAGGCTGGTGCCGTCCGGCTGGACATCGACGACGTGGTCGTCCCAGATCTTGTCGTAGAGCGTGCGCGGGCTGGCCATGGTTCCGGTTCGCTGATGAGTCTCCGCCCGGGCGCTCGGGGCCCCGGGTGTTCGAACCGTTCTTAGTAGGCATCTCCGGCCCGTTTCGGAAGTGGGGGCGCCCTGCCGCGGCGAGATGGCAGCCCGGCCTGTATCGCGGGCGGACCGGGCCCGGCTTGCATCGCGGGGGAGCAGGCGACACAGGATCGGGGATCCGTGCCGCCGACCGGCGTTCCAAGGAGGCAGCCCGCGTGACGTCCGAGAGCCCCGCCGAGATCCTGCTGATCCGGCCGATGCACAATGCCGTGATGGAGGCGCTCGCCCGCGACTTCCGCCTGCACCGGCTCGACACGGCGCCGGATCCGGAGGCCCTCCTCGCGGAGGTCGGCCCGCGCATCCGCGGCCTCGCGGTGGGTGCCCAGACCCGTGTGGACGGCGCCCTGATGGACCGGCTGCCGCGGCTCGAGATCGTCGCGAATTTCGGCGTCGGCTACGACACGGTCGATGCCCGCGCCGCCGCGCAGCGGGGCATCGTCGTCACCAACACGCCGGACGTGCTCACCGACGAGGTCGCCGACCTCGCCGTCGGCCTGCTCCTCGCCACGCTCCGCCGGATCCCGCAGGCCGACCGCTACCTCCGGGCCGGGCACTGGCCGAAGGCGCCCTTCCCCCTCTCCCCGTCCCTGCGCGGGCGCCGGGTCGGCATCCTGGGGCTCGGGCGGATCGGCCGCGCCATCGCGCAGCGCCTCGAAGGCTTCGGCGTCGCCATCGCCTATCACGGGCGCCGGCCGCAGGGGGACGCGCCCTATGCCTATCACCCGACGCTCATCGGGCTGGCGGAAGCCTCGGACGTGCTGATCGTGGTGGCGCCCGGCGGCGCGGACACAGCGAAGCTGATCGGCGCCGAGGTGCTGGACGCCCTCGGGCCCGAGGGCGTGCTCGTCAACGTCGCCCGCGGCAGCCTCGTGGACGAGGCCGCCCTCGCCGCAGCTCTCGCCGCCGGCACGATCCAGGCGGCGGGGCTCGACGTCTTCGCCGACGAGCCGCACGTGCCGGAGGCGCTGGCGGTCCTCGACAACACCGTGCTGCTGCCGCATGTCGGCTCGGCCTCCCATCACACCCGCGCCGAGATGGCCCGGCTCGTGGTCGAGAACCTGGTCTCCTGGTTCGCCGGGCGCGGGCCCCTGACCCCCGTGGCCGAGACCCCGTGGACGGGCCGGGCATGAAGCGGATGCGTCCTGCCGTCCTCGTTGCGGCCCTCGCCGTGGCCCTCGCCGCCCCGGCAGCCGCGCAGGAAGCCCTGCCGAGCCGTCCGCCGGAGCTGCCGCCCGTCCTGCCGGGCACCTTGCCGGGGGCGAACCCGGAGACCCTGCCGGGCGCCCTGCCCGGCACCCTTCCCGAATCCACCCCGCAAGCCGCGGCGCCGGACGCACCCGCAGCGGGTCGGCTGCCCGAGCGGTTCACCGGCGTGCCCGGCACCTGGGACCTCTCCCGCGACGGGACGAACTTCCGCTGCGTGATGACGCTCGCCCTCGACAGCGGCCCGGCGGGCCGCCGCCTGGCCTTCCCGGCCGGCTGTCGCCGCGCCCTGCCGGTGACGGCGGGAATGGCGGGCTGGCTCTGGACCGAGAGCGGCCTGCGCCTCGTGGACCGCAACCTGCGCCCGCTCCTCACCTTCACGCGCCGGCCGGACGGCGGCAGCCTCGTCGCCCGGGCCGAGAGCGGCGAGGTCTACAGCTTCGTGCCCCTCGACATCGCGGCGATGCGCCCGGCCGATCCCGCGGCGGCTCCCTCCGCCGCCACCCCACCCCGCTCGTCAGCAGCCGCCGACCCGGCCGCAGCCGATCCGGCTCCGCAGAACGCGGCGCTGCCGGCCGGCCCGCAGGCGGAGGCCGGGCTCTACGCCCTCGACCGCTACCGCGACCGCGACACCTGCCGTCTCGACCTCGCCGCCCCGTCGAGCGTGCGCATCCTGCCCGGCTGCCGCGACGGCGGCATCCAGGTGTTCGATCCGGTGAGCTGGAGCTTCGCGGCCGGGCGCCTGACCCTGAAGGCCCGGCGCGGTCACACGGTCGGCCTCGTGCCGACCAGCGAGGGCGCCTGGCGCCGCGACCCCGAGACCGGAACCACCTTCGTGCTGCGCAAGGTCGAGCCGTGAGAGCGAATCCGGTCGCTCTCACGGGTGCCTGCGGGGAGCGGAGGCGAAGCCGCCGCGGCGGTGCGGAGGTGATTCCGGAGGAGGCTCCGGCTGAACCGCACCCTCACCCTCGGCGGCCGCCTCGCTCAGCCGAGGACAGGGCCGGCTGAGCCCCTCCCCGCGCGCGGGGCACGGGGATCCGCGGCGGACCGGTCTGTTCAACAAGAAGCCCCGATCAGCCTCACGCGATGATCTTGTCCACCGTGATCGGCAGGTGGCGGATGCGCTTGCCGGTGGCGTGGAAGACCGCGTTGGCGATGGCCGCCGCGGTGCCGACCACGCCGATCTCGCCGAGCCCCTTCACGCCGAGCGGGTTCGCCCGGTCCTCCTCCTCCACGAAGATCACCTCGATGTCGTGGATGTCGGCATTCACCGGCACGTGGTACTCGCCGAGATTGTGGTTCATGAACCGGCCGATCCGGGTGTCCATCATGGACTCCTCCTCCAGCGCCGAGCCGATGCCCATGACCACGCCGCCGAGGATCTGGCTGCGCGCGGTCTTCGGATTCAGCACCTTGCCGGCCGCGATCGCCGAGACGATGCGGGTGAGCCGTACCTGACCGAGCTCCTCGTCGATCTTCACCTCGGCGAAGATCGCGGAATGGGTATAGGCCTCGTACTTGGCGTTGAAGTCCTTGTCGGGCCCGGCCTCGGCCGTGGCCTCGACCCTGTCGACGCCGGCCGCGCGCAGCACGTCGACCAGGGCGACGCTGCGGCCGGGATCGCCCGCCACCGCGATGCGGCCCTTCGCGAAGGCGACGCGCTCGAAATCGACATTGGCGAGGGGCGAATCCTCCATCGTGCGGGCGAGCTTGAAGACCTGTTCGGCGACATCCCGGCAGGCCTTCATCACCGCCGTGCCGGACGAGGCCGCCGTCCACGAGCCGCCGGCCACCGGGGCCTCGGGCAGCTTCGTGTCGCCGAGCTTCGTCGTCACGTCCTCCATCGGCAGGCCGAGCGTGTCGGCGGCGATCTGGGTGAGGATCGTGTAGGTGCCGGTGCCGAGGTCGCCCGTCGAGTTGCCGACCTCGAGCCGGCCATCCGCACCGAGGATGGCGTGGGCGCTCGATTGCTGCATCATCGATTCCCAGACGCCGGTGGCCACGCCCCAGCCGACGAGCTCGCGCCCCTCGCGCATGGAGCGCGGCTCCGGGTTGCGCTTGGCCCAGCCGAAGCGCTCGGCGCCTTCCGCGAAACAGGCCTTCAGCGCCTTCGAGCCGAAGGGCTTATCCTCGGCGGTCTGGTCCTTCTCGGTGTAGTTCTTCAGCCGGAGCGCGATCGGGTCGATCCCCGCGGCGTAGGCGAGCTCGTCCATCGCCGTCTCGATGGCGTAGACGCCGGTCACGGCACCGGGCGCGCGCATGTCGGCCGGGGTGAAGGTGTCGAGCTTGGCGAGCTTGTAGGTCAGGGCGACGTTCCCGCACTTGTAGAGCACGCCCGACCAGTTGACGACGACCTCCTGGTAGTCCTCGAAGCGCGAGGTCTGCTGCACGGCGTCGTGGCTGAGCGCCTGGAGGGTGCCGTCCCGGTCCGCGCCGAGGCTCACGGTCTGGAGCGATTCCGGCCGGAAGCTGAAGCTCCACATCTGGTCACGGGTCAGCACCACGCGCACCGAACGCCCGAGGTCGCGCGCGGCGAGCATCGCCAGGAAGAGCTGGTATTGCGGCCGCAGGCCCGAGCCGAAGCCGCCGCCGAGATACGGGTTCATCACCCGAACCTTGTCCTTGGACAGGCCGAACACGCTGGTGATGTAGCCGTGGCTGTTCGAGACGCCCTGGATCTTGTCGTAGACCGTGTAGCTGCCGTCGGCTTCGACGATCACCGTCGAGGCGTGCGGCTCCATCGGGTTATGATGCTCGGTGGCGAGCGTGTATTGCTCCCGGACCTTCACGGCCGAGGTGTCGAAGACCGCATCCGGATCGCCCCAGGGCTTCGGCGGCGGCTTGATGCCGTTGCGCTTCATGGGCGGGTCGTAGGCGCTGCCGGCAGCCGCGGCGAGGTCGGTCTCGGGCGTCTCCGGCGCGTAGTCGACCCGCACCAGGGTCGCGGCGTGGCGGGCCGTGTCGAAATCCTCGGCGATCACCAGGGCGACCGGCTGGCCGCTATAGTGGATCTTGTCGTCGTAGAGTGCGCGGAAGGGCGAGCCGGGCGGCGCCACGGCGTCCTGGTAATTGTAGTCGAGCCAGGCGGTGCGCGGGCGGTTCTCGTGGGTCAGCACCTTGACGACGCCGGGCACCGCCTCGGCCGCGGCGGTGTCGATCGCCGTGATCCGGCCCCGGGCGATGGCGCCGGAGACGACATAGCCGTGGAGCAGGTCGGGGGCCGTGAACTCGCCGGCATATTTGGCGAGGCCGGTCACCTTGGCCGGTCCGTCCACACGGCTGCGCGGGGTGCCGACGAACCGGTCATGCCCCGTGGAGGAGAAGGTCTGGGTCATCGGGCTCTCACTGGATGCGCTTGTCGGAGATGGACTGGGGCGTGCCCGCGGCGGCCTGTTCCAGGCCGCGCACGATGGCGCGCCGCGCCAGCTCCACCTTGAAGGCGTTGCCCTGGGGTCCGCCCTGGGTCTTCGCCTCGGCGACGACGCGATCGGCAGCCGCCTGGAAGGATTCGCGGGTCGCGGGCTTGCCCTGCAGCAGTTCCTCGGCCTCCCGGTTGCGCCAGGGCTTGTGCGCGACGCCGCCGAGGGCGAGACGGGCGGTCTTCACCCGGTCGCCGTCCAGTTCGAGGGCCGCCGCGACGGAGACCAGCGCGAAGGCGTAGGAGAGCCGGTCGCGCAGCTTGAGGTAGGTGAAGTGCGGCCCGAACTCGCGCGCGGGCAGATCCACCGCCACGACGATCTCGCCGGGCTTGAGGGTGGTGTCCGTCTGCGGGCTGTCGCCCGGCAGGCGGTGGAACTCGGCGAAGGGGATGCTGCGCTCGCCCTCGGGGCCGCTCACCTGCACCACGGCCTCCAGCGCGGCCAGCGCCACGCACATGTCGGAGGGATGGGTGGCGATGCAATGCGCGCTGGTGCCGAAGATCGCGTGGATCCGGGCGACGCCGCCGATCGCCGAGCAGCCGGAGCCGGGCTCGCGCTTGTTGCAGGGCGTGGCCGTGTCGTAGAAGTAGTAGCAGCGGGTGCGCTGCAGGAGGTTGCCGCCGGTCGAGGCGGCGTTGCGGAGCTGCGCCGAGGCCCCGGCCAGGATCGCGTTCGCCAGCAACGGGTAGCGGCTCTGCACCCGTGCGTCGTAGGCGACCTGCGCGTTCGTCGCGAGCGCGCCGAGGCGCAAGCCCCCGTCGCGCTCCTCGATCCGGTCGAGCGGCAGCCGGGTGATGTCGACGAGGCGCCCCGGGCGCTCCACGTCGTATTTCATCAGGTCGATCAGATTGGTGCCGCCCGCGATGAAGCGCGAGCCTTCGGCGCCGGCGAAGGCCTGGACCGCCTCGGCGACGGTGCCGGCCCGGACATAGTCGAACCGGTTCATCGGCCGCCTCCCTGGCCCATCACGTCCTCGATCGCGTCCACGATGTTGGTGTAGGCGCCGCAGCGGCAGATGTTGCCGCTCATCGCCTCGCGGATCTCGTCGCGGGACTTCGCGTGGCCCTCATTCATCAGGCCGACCGAGGAGCAGAGCTGGCCCGGCGTGCAGTAGCCGCACTGGAAGGCGTCGTGCTCGATGAAGGCCTCCTGGATCGGGTGCAGGCTGTTGCGGCCCTCGCCCGAGAGGGCGGCCAGCCCCTCGACGGTGGTGATCTCGGCCCCGTCCTTCATCACAGCGAGGGCGAGGCAGGAATTCACGCGGGTGCCGTTCACCAGCACCGTGCAGGCGCCGCACTGGCCGTGGTCGCAGCCCTTCTTGGTGCCGGTGAGGTCGAGATGCTCGCGCAGAAGGTCGAGCAGCGTGGTCCAGGGCGCCACCTGCAGGTCGCGCCGCTGGCCGTTGATCGTCAGGCTGATGCCGACCCTGGTATCCGCCGCGACGGGCGAACCGCTTTCGATGAGCATGGGACCTTCCCGGAAATGCGCTCGGGCCGCGTCGCGGCCCGCGAGAATGGGACGCGATCCCGCTGCCTCAGCGGCGCGCCCGGTCTCACCTCACAACCGTTCCAAGGTGATGCCGTTCCCCCGGAGCAGGTCCGCGACCGGCCCGGCACCGTTCCGTTCGGCCCGCGCATCGGCTAACCCTGTCGGCGGACCTGTCCCCGGAGACCTGTGCGATGGCCGCGCTCGACGCGATCCTGAACGATATCGACCGAGACCTCGACGGCGCCCTGGAGCGCCTGTTCGCGTTCCTCAGGATCGAATCGATCTCGACCGACCCGGCCTATGCCGGCGCCTGCCGCGAGGCCGCCGGCTGGCTCGCCAAGGACCTGACGGCTCTGGGCTTCGAGACCGGCGTGCACGAGACGAGCCTCTATCCGGTGGTGCTGGCGCACAGGCCGAAGCCCGGCACGCCGCACGTGCTGTTCTACGGCCATTACGACGTGCAGCCGGTCGATCCGCTGGAGCTGTGGGAGACGCCGCCGTTCGAGCCGCGCATCGCGGACGGTCCGGACGGACAGAGGCGCATCGTCGGGCGCGGCGCCTCCGACGACAAGGGCCAGGTGATGACCTTCGTCGAGGCCTGCCGCGCCCATATCGCCATGAGCGGGGAACTGCCCTGCGGCGTCACCATCCTGGTCGAGGGCGCCGAGGAGAACGGCTCGCAGGGCCTGCCCGAATGGGTCGCCGCGAACCGGGACAAGCTCGGCTGCGACGTGGTCCTCGTCTGCGACACCTCGATGTGGGACGCGCAGACCCCGGCCATCACCACCTCCCTGCGCGGCCTGTGCTATTTCGAGGTCAAGGTCACCTGCGCCGACCGCGACCTGCATTCGGGCTTCTTCGGCGGCGCGGCGCGCAACCCGATCCACGTCCTGTCCAAGATCGTCGCCGACCTGCACGACGCGGACGGGCGCGTGACGATCCCCGGCTTCTACGAGGGCGTGCATGAGCGCCCGCCCGAGGTTCTGGAGCAGTGGCGCGGCCTCGGCCTGACGCCGGAGAAGTTCCTCGGGCCGATCGGCCTCAAGGAGCCGGCCGGTGAGCGCGGGCGCATGCCGATCGAGCTGATCCAGTCGCGGCCCGCCTGCGACGTCAACGGCATCATCGGCGGCTATACCGGCGAGGGCACCAAGACGGTGATCGCGAGCACGGCCTCGGCCAAGATCTCGTTCCGCCTCGTGGACGACCAGGACCCGCAGGCCCTGGCGCAATCCTTCGAAGCCTTCGTGCGCGCGCGCGTGCCCGCCGACTGCACCGTCGAGGTGATCACCTACAAGGGCTCGCGCGCGGTGAGCCTGCCCTTCGACATGCCGGAACTGGCCCTCGCCAAGCGGGCGCTCGCCGAGGAATGGGGGGCGGAGGCCGTGACGGTCGGCGCGGGCGGCTCGATCCCGATCGTCGGCGACTTCAAGCGCATCCTCGACCGCAACACGCTGCTGATCGGCTTCGGCCTCGACGACGACCGCATCCACTCGCCGAACGAGAAGTACGACCTGCGCAGCTTCCACAAGGGCACGCGCTCCTGGGCGCGGATCCTGGCCGCCTTCGGCGAGGCCGGGCGCGGCTGAACGCCCTCAGCCCCGTCCGATCCGCCGCGTCACCCAGGCCCAGAGCGCCCGCAACTCCTCCGCGGCGGGCCCGCCCGGCGCCTGCTCGGTGACGCCACGGCCGAGGGCCAGGGCGTCCTGATGGTCGACGCGCTGGACCAGGGCCGGCTCGGCGAGCACGCCCAGCGCGCGCAATTGCTGGGCGTAGAGGCCGGTGCGCGGCGAGGGCGGCGGCGGACACTGGTTCAGCACCAGGGCGACGCGCTCGCGCAGGCCCTGGCGGGCCATGGACAGGATGGTCGGCTGCGCCGCCATCAGGTCGAGCCGGGAGGGCCGGATCGGAATCAGCACGAGGTCGGCGAGCTTGAATGCGAGGCCGAGCCCGCCGGCCGCCGTGCCCGCCGTGTCGAGGAGCGCGAGTGTGCGCCCCTGCGCGGCGTGCTGCTCCAGGATCTCGGCGAGCTGGCCCGTCTCCCAGGGCTGGATCCGGTCGACCAGGGGATCGAGGCCGCCCCGCAGCGCGCCCCAGCCCGCGAGCGAGCCCTGCGGATCGAGATCGAGGGCGCAGACCCGCTCGCCGGCCTCGGCCGCCGCCACGGCCAGGGAGGCGGCGAGCGTCGTCTTGCCGGTGCCGCCCTTCTGGACCGCCAGGGCGACGATCCGCATGCGGCCGGGCGGCCGACCGGGATGCGAACCCGTCGCCATGCCGGCGCTCAGGAAGCGGGCCGCGCGGGCGGCCCGGCGTCGGACGATCGGGGAGCCATCGGCACCGTCTCTAGGAATTGCATCTCGCATCCGGGTGCAGGATCCCGGACGTGCGCTGCTTAAGGTACGCGGCCCCAGGCGGCTACGGGGACCGGACATGTTTCCGCACTCTGGGTGAATCGGCGCATCCCGTTCGGGATCGGGGGCGCCCCCCACGCGTTGGCCCGGCGGATTACCCCGCAGGAGCCGCATGCCAGAGCTGAACCGACGCGCCCTGCTCGGGGCCGCGCTCGCCCTCGCCGCCACCCCGCCCGCCTCCGCCGCAATCATCCGCGCGGACGATCCCCGTCTCGAGGCGGTCGTCGATCCGCAGGCGCGGCTCGCCACGCTCTACACGGACGGGCGCTGGTGTGAGGGGCCGTGCTGGGCGCCCGCGCTCGGAGGCCTGATCTTCAGCGACGTGAAGGCGAACCGGATCCTGGTGCTCGGGGAGGACGGGGTGCGCAGCTTCCGTGCGCCCTCGGACAACGCCAACGGCAACACCCTCGACCCGCAGGGACGCCTCGTCACCTGCGAGCACCGCACCCGCCGCGTGGTGCGCCGGGAGACCGACGGCTCCCTGACGGTGCTGGCCGACCGCTTCGCGGGCAAGCGGCTGAATTCGCCCAACGACGCTGTCGCCGGGCCGGACGGGGCGATCTGGTTCACCGATCCGGTCTTCGGCATCACCGAGCCGGAGGAGGGTATCCAGACGGTGCCCGAGCAGGGCGCGCGCCGCGTCTACCGCATCCCCGAGCCGGGCCGCGTCGAGGCGATGACGGATGCCCTCGACCAGCCGAACGGTCTCGCCTTCTCGCCGGACGGGCGCATCCTCTACGTCAGCGAGGCGGGGGCCTCTCTCAATCCCGAGGGCGGCCGGGCGATCCACGCCTTCTCCGTGGAGGGCGGGCGGCTCGGCCGGCCGCGCGTCTTCGCCGCGATCGAGGCCGGCGTGCCGGACGGCCTCAAGGTCGATGCCGCGGGCCGCGTCTTCGCCGCCTGCATCGACGGCGTGCGGATCTACGCCCCGGACGGCACCCCGCTCGGGCGCATCGCCACACCGACGGTGGCAGGCAACCTCGCCCTCGCGCCGGGGCGCCTCTTCATCGCCGCCTCCCACGCGATCCACGCGATTCCCCTGCGTGCCTGATGGGCCGAGCCGAATCCGCGCAAGCCAAACCGAGCGAAGCATGACCGACCGACGCACTCTCCTGACCGGCGCGCTCCTTCTCGCGGGCGGCCCTGCCCTGGCCGCCCCGGAGGCGAATTCGGGGGCGCATTCGGAGGTGAGTGCGAGCCGGCCGGTCGGCGGCCTCGAACTGGCGCTGGCCGCCGACGCGCCCTCCACGCCGACGGGGCTCGCCATTTCCCGCAGCGGGCGCGTCTTCGTGATGATGCCCCGCTTCACGGCGCAAGTGCCGATCACGGTGGGCGAGGTGATGCCGGACGGCACCGTGACACCCTATCCGGATGCGCAGGCGAACCGGCCGGATCCGGGCCGCCCCCAGGCCAGCCTGTTCCACGTGCCGAACGGCGTGTTCGACCGCGACGACACCCTCTGGCTCCTCGATGCCGGCCTGCCCGAGGGCAAGGGTGCGCCGGTGCCGGGCGGCGCGAAGCTGGTTCAGGTCGATCTCGGGCAGAACCGCGTCCTGCGGGTGGTGCCGCTCGATTCCGGCATCACCCCGACCTCCTCGCTGAACGACCTCCGCGTCGGCAGTCGCGACGGGCGGCCGGTCGCCTACATCACCGATCAGGGCCAGGGCGAGGAGGGCGCCATCCTCGCCGTCGATCTGCAGAGCGGGCTGGTGATGCGTCGCCTCGACGGCCATGCCAGCACCAAGTCGCAGAAGGGCATCGTCAAGTTCGTCGAGGACCGCCCGGTGATGCAGACCAAGGGCGACGGTCCGCCCCAGCACCCGAAGGGCGGCGCCAACGGCATCGCGCTCAGCCCGGACGGCACGCGCCTCTACTATGCGCCGCTGATGGGCCGCAGGCTCTACGCCGTGGAGACGGCTGGCCTGCTCGATCCGAAGGCGAGCGACGCGGCCGTGGCCGCCACGGTGCAGGATCTCGGCGAGAAGGGCATGACCGGGGGCCTCACCACCGATTCGCAGGACCGGATCTATCTGAGCCTGCAGGAGCACAATGCCGTCGGCCGGCGCGAACCGGATGGGCGCATCAGCGTGCTCGCCGCCGACCCGCGCCTGGTCTGGGCCGACACCTTCTGGATCACGCCCGACCGCTGGCTCTACGTCTCGGCGGCGCAGGTGAACCGGCGGCCGGAATTCAACGGCGGCCGGGACCTGCAGAAGCCGCCCTACGCGATCCTGCGGATGCGCATCGACGCGGATCCGGTGGACGGGCGCTGAGGCCAGACATGAGAAAAGCCCCGGCCTTGCGGCCGGGGCTCGTCTCTCACGTCACGCGGCCTGTCCGAGAACGGATCAGGCGCGGCCGGCCTGCTGGGCGACCTCGGTCGCGAAGTCCGGCCCCTCTTCCTTCTCGATGCCCTCGCCGAGGGCGTAGCGCACGAAAGCCGTGAGGGTGACCGGCGCGCCGACCTTGCCCGCGGCCTCCTTCAGCACCTGCGAGATCGTCTTCGAGCCGTCATGCACGAAGGGCTGCTCCAGGAGGGTGACCTCCTTGTAGTAGCTCTTCAGGCCGCTCTCGATGATCTTGGCGAGCACGTGGTCCGGCTTGCCGGCGTTCTTCTCGCGCAGGATGTTCGACTCGCGCTCGACGGTGGCGGCGTCGACGCCCGAGGCGTCCAGCGCCACCGGGTTGGTCGCGGCCACGTGCATGGCGATCTGGCGGCCCAGCGCCGAGAGCGCCTCCACGTCACCCTCGGACTCGAGCGCGACGAGCACGCCGATCTTGCCGAGGCCGTCCGAGATCTGGTTGTGGACGTAGGAGGCGATCACGCCCTTGCCCACTTCGAGCTTGGCGACGCGGCGCAGGGTCATGTTCTCGCCGATGGTGGCGATCAGGCTCTGCAGCTTGTCGCCGACCGTCTCGGAGGCACCCGGGAAGTGCGCGGCCTGCAGGCCCTCGAGGCTGCCATCGGTGTTGAGGGCGATCTTGGCCGCCTCGCGCGCGAAGGCCTGGAAGGCGTCGTTGCGGGCGACGAAGTCGGTCTCGGAGTTCACCTCGACCACCGCGGCGTGACGGCCGGCGGATTCGACGGCGACGAGGCCCTCGGCGGCGACGCGGCCGGCCTTCTTGGCGGCCTTGGCAAGGCCCTTCTTGCGCAGCCAGTCGACGGCGGCCTCGAGATCGCCCTGGGTCTCGTTCAGCGCGCCCTTGCAGTCCATCATGCCCGCGCCGGTCTTCTCGCGGAGCTCCTTCACCATCGCGGCGGTGATGTTGGCCATGGCCGGTCCTTTCAGAGGGGTCTCAGATAAGAGGGGCCCGACGCTCTGCGGGAGCGCCGGGCCCGGCGTGGTTCTTCAGATCGCGGTGCGGCGACGAGGGAACATCGCCGCGGCCGGGGACCGATCAGGCGGCGGCGGCGGCCTCGACGAAGCCGCGGGCCTGGTCGACCCAACCGTCGCGGGCGATGCGGCCGTTGAGCTTCAGGTCGGAATCGACCTTGGCGACGTCGTCGGCGGTCATCGCGGCGATCTGCCAGTAATGGTAGATGCCGGCGTCGTTCAGCTTCTGCACGATCTGCGGGCCGGCGCCGTTGAGCTTGGTCAGGTCATCCGGCGCGCCGCGCGGGGCGGCGAGCAGCTCGAAATGCTCGGTCGACTCGGCCAGCATCGCCACATCCGCCGGATCGAGGGCGTCGGAGGAGACGGCGAGGTCGTCGTTGGCCGGCAGCTCCTCGGCCATCGGCTCCTCGGAGGCGCCGAGGTCGACGCCCGACGAGCCCTGGGCGCGGGAGATGCCGTCGATCGCGGCGCGGGCGACGAGGTCGCAGTACAGCGCGATGGCGCGGCCCGCGTCGTCGTTGGCCGGCACGATGTGGGCGATGCCGTCAGGGTTGCAGTTGGTGTCGACGATGGCCGCGACCGGGATGCCGAGGCGGTTCGCCTCCTTGATCGCCAGCTGCTCCTTGTTGGTGTCGATCACGAACAGGAGGTCGGGCACGCCGCCCATGTCCTTGATGCCGCCGAGCGCCTTCTCGAGCTTGTCCTTCTCGCGGGACAGCATCAGGCGCTCCTTCTTGGTCAGGCCCTGGGCGCCGGTCTCCAGCGTCTCCGTGACCTTGCGCAGGCGCGAGATCGAGCCCGAGATGGTCTTCCAGTTGGTCAGCATGCCGCCGAGCCAGCGGGAGTTGACGTAGTACTGGGCCGAGCGCTTGGCCGCCTCGGCGATGGCGTCCGCCGCCTGCCGCTTGGTGCCGACGAACAGCACGCGGCCGCCGCGGGCCACCGTGTCGCTCACCGCCTGCAGGGCGTGGTGCATCGCCGGCACGGTCTGGGCGAGGTCGATGATGTGGATGTTGTTGCGGGTGCCGAAGATGTAGGGCTGCATCTTCGGGTTCCAGCGGTGCGACTGGTGACCGAAATGGGCGCCAGCCTCGAGGAGCTGACGCATGCTGAAATCGACGGCCATGATTCGTATCTCTCCGGTTGTACCGCCGCGGAGGAAGCGACCGGCCCGTTCGGCCAGCCACCGGAAACGCCTCATTCAGTCATGAGGCCAGCCCCGCGTGTGGAATGGGCGGCGCCATAGCAGAGCGGGCGGCCCGACGCAACCGGCTCGGCGGATCTGCGGCGCAGATGAACTCCGGCCCGACCCTTGCCTCGAGCGTGTGGACCGGACTGCGGATCAGAATAATTCAGGATTCAGTCGCGGCTGCGATTTTCATCCCTCCACACATCAGGATCTTTGTTACCGGAAATCAGGTTCGTTGCCGGCTTTCATTAATGTTTGTGATCGTCAGAGCAGCCGCCATCTGCAATAGCCTTCGCTCGCCGGAAGCCGAAGAGGGAGCGCCATGGTTGCAGCCCGCAAGAACGACTGGTCGCGCGATCCCGTCATCCGGACGATCGAGACGACCGACTGGATCATCCCGGAGGGGGGCGGCAACCCGGCCCTGGCCGGCCTGCATCCCTGGCTCGCCTTCCTGCTCGAGCCCTGGCACGACGCGATCCTGCGCGCCGGAGTGGGCTCGACCGACTGGCTGCGCGAGGCCTCGGCCGCCATGAGCAACTGCCTGCTCGACTGGGTCGATCCCGACCCGGCGATCGCGCGGACGCTGGAATCGGCCCGGGCGGCCTCGGATCTCCTCGCCGCCTCGATCGACCGCGCGCCCTGGGCCGATATCGAGACGCAGCGGCGTCTCGCGATCGAGGCGATGACGGATCTGATCGACGCGCTCCGGCGGGCCGAGGCGAGCGCGACGAAGTCGGTCCTCGGCCTGAGCTGGTAGCGAGGTCAGCCCGCGAACAGGGCCGCGATCCCGGCCGCGTCCAGGATGCGGTAGCCGCCCGGCTCCAGACCGGCCGGCAGGTCGAGCCCGCCGACCCGGTCGCGGTGGAGCGCCGCGACGTGGTTGCCGAGCGCCGCGAACATGCGCCGGACCTGATGGTAGCGCCCCTCGGTGAGCGTCACGGCGCAATGCGTCGCATCGTGGCCCTCGAAGGCGACCGGCAGGAGCGGGCTGTCCTCGCCCTCCAGCATCAGGGTTCCGGAAGCCAGGATGTCGCCCTCGTCGCCCCTCAGCGGCCGATCCAGCGCGACCTGATAGCGCTTGGCGACACGCGCCTTCGGGGCGATGATCCGGTGCAGCAGCGCGCCGTCGTCGGTGACGAGGAGGAGGCCCGAGGTCTCCTTGTCGAGGCGGCCGACCGTCGAGAGCGGCGGGTCGCGGCGGCGCCAGCGCTCGGGGAACAGGCCGTAGACCAGGGGGCCCGCCTCCTTGTGCGAGCAGGTGACGCCGAGCGGCTTGTGCAGCATCAGGCAGAGGCCGGGCAGCGGGTCGAGGCCCTCCCCGTCCACGCTCAGCCGTTCGGGCAGGTCGGGCGCGAGCGGGATGCGCGCGCCGGCATCCGCGATCTCCGCGCCGTCGAGGCGGATCGCGCCCGCGCGGGCGAGCGCCTGGATCTCGCGGCGCGAGCCGTAGCCGAGATTGGCGAGCAGCTTGTCGAGGCGCGTCGCCTTCATCGACGGGCCTCGTAGACCTTGTAGCCGCCCTCCGCCGCCCGCTGCGTCACCGCGGAGAAGCGCTCGGCGAGCACGCGCTCGTAGGGCAGATGGGCGTTGGCGGTGAGCCAGAGCGTGCCGCCCGGGCGCAGGGCCTCCGCGGCGCGGGCGACGAAGCCCTGGCCGAGCGCCCGGTCTTCGGCGCCGCCATCGTGGAAGGGCGGGTTCATCACCACGAAATCGAGCCGGGCGAGGTCCGGATGCGGCGCGCGGAGATCGGCCCAGGCGATGGTGGCCCGGGCATCCGCGACGTTGCGCCGGGCCATCTCCACGGCGCGCCGGTCGATGTCGATCAGGGTGAGGCCGGTCACCGAAGGCGTGGCCAGCACGGCGCGGGCCAGGATGCCGAGGCCGCAGCCGAGATCGGCGCCGCGGCCGGCCAGGGGCGGCAGCACCGAGAGGAGCAGCGCGCTGCCCGGATCGAGCCGGTCCCAGGAGAAGATGCCGGGCTGCGTGCAGAGCGCGAGGTTGTCGACATGGCGCGGGGCGCCGTCCGCGAGCGCCGGGGCGATCCCGGCGAGGTGCTCCGGCCGGGCCACGCTGCAGATGCGGTGGTGGCGCCGCGCCTCGTCGGCCGGGGCGCAGCCGAAGCCGGCGAGTTCCTTGGCGAGGCGGCTGCCGCCGCGATCCTTCGGCGCGAGCGCCACGAGGCGGCCGCCCGGGCGCAGGGCCTGCAGCGCGAGCGCGAGCGCGTAGCGCCGCTCAAGGGTGCCGGGCGGCGCGAGCAGGATGGCCGCGTCGAGGCTCTCCGGCACCGCGTCCTCCAGGCGCGCGGAGCCCGGGATCAGGGGCGAGACCTGGACGGCGTCTGCCGGCATGTCGATGAGTTCGGCCGGAGGCTGGCCGTAGAGGATGGCGGTGATGGGGGCGGGCATGGGAAGCGGCTGAGGCGGGAGGAGGGAGATAGGGCGCGTCCCGCGCCCCGGCCGTCAGCCCCGGGGAAATTCCAGCCCCATCTCGCGGTAGCGGGCGGGGTCGTCGGCCCAGTTCTCACGCACCTTCACGTGGAGGAAGAGGTGGACCTTGGCATCGGCCGCCTCGGCGATCTCGATGCGGGCGGCCTGGCCGATCGCCTTGATGGTCTGGCCGCCCTTGCCCAGCACGATCGAGCGTTGGCTCTCGCGCTCCACGAAGATGGTCTGCTCGATGCGCACCGAGCCGTCCGGCCGGACCTGCCACTGGTCGGTCTCGACGGTGGAGCGGTAGGGCAGTTCCTCGTGCAGCCGGTCGTAGATCTTCTCGCGGGTGATCTCGGCGGCGAGCATGCGCAGCGGTGCGTCCGAGACCTGATCCTCGGGATAGAGCCAGGGCCCCTCCGGCATCAGGGCGGCGAGGTGTCGGCGCAGGGTCTCGACCCCGTCGCCCTTCAGCGCCGAGACCATGAAGGTCTGGTCGAAGGGCAGGAGGCCGTTGAGGCGGGCGGCGAGTTCCAGCAGGCGCTCGCGCGGGATCAGGTCGATCTTGTTGAGGATCAGGATGCGCGGCCGGCGCACATCCGTGAGGCGGGCGATCACCGCCTCGACCTCCTCGTCCACGCCCTTGCGCGCATCCACCAGCAGGCAGACCGCATCGGCATCGGCCGCGCCGCTCCAGGCGGAGTGGACCATCGCCCGGTCGAGCCGGCGCTTGGGCGCGAAGATGCCGGGGGTGTCGACGAGCACCACCTGCGCCGTGTCCTCGATCACGATGCCGCGGATCAGCGCCCGCGTGGTCTGCACCTTGCGCGAGACGATGGAGACCTTGGTGCCGACGAGGTAGTTGAGCAGCGTCGACTTGCCGGCATTCGGCGCGCCGATCAGCGCGACGAAGCCCGCGCGCGCACCCTCGGGCGTGCCGGGCAGCGTCGAGGGCGTCGTCGCGGGCGCGGCCGGGACGGTGCTCTCCGCGGGGATGTGGTCGTCCTGCTCGTCAATCATCCGTCGTTCCGTCGGGGTCGGCGCCCTCGGCGATGCCCTCGCGCGCCATCAGGGCGCGCGCGGCCTCCTGCTCGGCGACCCGCTTCGAGGGGCCGATGCCGATACCCGGCTCCAGCCCCTCCACCTCCACGGCGATGCGGTAGCACGGGGCGTGGTCGGGCCCCGACCGGTCGAGCACCGCGTAGGCCGGCAGCGACAGGCTGCGCGCCATCGCCCATTCCTGCAAGGCGGATTTCGCGTCCCGGCCGCGCGGGGCACCGGTGATCTCGGCCGGGCGGAAGGCCGCCTCGACCACCGCGCGCGCCTTGGCGAAGCCGGCATCGAGATAGACCGCGCCGAGGATCGCCTCGCAGACATCGGCCAGGATGGTCTGGTTGCGCCGCGCGCCGCCGCTGACCTCGCCGGTGCCGAGGAGCAGGTGGGGCCCGACCTCCCAGGCGCCGGCCACGGCGGCGCAGGTCTCGCGCCGCACCAGCCCCGCGAGACGGCGGGAAAGCTCCCCCTCGTCGGCGCCGGGCAGCGATTCGTAGAGGATGTCGGCCACGGCGAGGCCGAGCACCCGGTCGCCGAGGAATTCGAGGCGCTGGTAGCTGCCCGCGCGCCCGCCCGCCTTGCTCACATGCGTGAGCGCCCGCTCCAGCAGCGTGCGGTCCTGGAAGCTGTGCCCGATCCGGGCCTCGAGCAGGCCCAGCGGGGGCTTCGTGCGGCGGCCGCGCCGCGCGGCAGCCTGGGGACCCGCGGCGTCGCTCACGGCGTCACGTCCCTCAATGGATCGTGCTGAACAGGCGGCCCCAGCGGACCTTGGCCGGCCAGTTCCAGACCTGCCAGGCGGGCGTGCCCTCGTCGATCGAGAAGAAGATCATCTCGGCCCGGCCGACGAAGTTCTCGAACGGCACGTAGCCGACATTGGCGAGGTCGCGCGAATCGGTCGAGTTGTCGCGGTTATCGCCCATCATGAAGAAGTGGCCGGCCGGCACGGTGTAGAGTTCGGTCTTGTCCCAGAAGCCATTGTCGCCGTCGCGCTCGATCACCCGGTGCACGACGCCGTTGGGCAGCGTCTCGTTGTACTGCGGCACCTTGGTGGCCTGGCCGTAGGGGTCGATGGTCTCGTAATCGGCGATGCGCTCGCGCTTGACCGGCTTGCCGTTGATGTTGAGCACGCCGTCGATCATCTGGATCTTGTCGCCGGGCAGGCCGATCACGCGCTTGATGTAATCCGTCGCATTGTCCTTCGGCAGCTTGAACACGGCGATGTCGCCGCGCTTCGGCTCCGCCGCCCAGACGCGCCCCTCCGCCTTGCCGGGAATGTATTCGCTCAAGGGCAGCGAGTACTTTGAATAGCCGTAGGAGTATTTCGACACGAACAGATAGTCACCGATCAGCAGCGTCGGCACCAGCGAACCCGAGGGGATGTTGAACGGCTGGAACAGCAGCGTGCGCACCACCAGGGCAATGAGGAGCGCCTGGATGCCGACCTTCAGCGTCTCGCGGGTGCTCGCCCAGGCACCGCCCTCCGCGCTCTTGATCTCGTGCTTGCCGTCCTGGTTCACGCGCGCCTGTTCCATAAGCTCGATTCCGTCGCCGCATCCCTGCCGGGCCGGGGCCGGACAAGGGCCCGCCACGTCGGCTCATCGCCCGTGGAATGCCGGCCTGGAAGACAGGCTTGGCATCAGGAATGCGCCGCAATCGTGTCCGCTGGAGGCCGGGGTCTAGAGCAAGCGCCGTCTCCCCGCAACGCGGGCCGCCGTCAAGACTGTCTCAGGACGTGCCGGAGGACACCGCCTCGATGATCACGAAGGCTTGCGCCAACGGCGGATCGTCGGTCAGCGAGACGTGGATGCGCGCCGCGTGCCCCGCCGGGATCAGGCTCTGCAGATGCGCGAGCGCGCCGCCCGTGAGCCGCAGGGTCGGCTTGCCGCCGGGGAGGTTCACCACCTCCATGTCGCGCCAGAACACGCCCCGGCTCATCCCGGTGCCGAGCGCCTTGGCGCAGGCCTCCTTGGCGGCGAAGCGCCGGGCGTAGGAGGGCGCGCGGGCGGCGCGCCGGTCGGATTTCAGGCGCTCGCCCTCCGTGAAGACCCGGTGCGTGAAGCGCTCGCCGAAGCGTGCCAGCGATTTCTCGATGCGGCGGATGTCGCAGAGGTCGGAGCCGATGCCGACGATCATGGCGTCCGCGCCCGATCCATCGCCGCGCGCATGTCGCGCACCGCCTGGGGCAGGCCGACGAAGATCGCCTCGGCGATCAGCGCGTGGCCGATATTGAGTTCGCGGATCTCGGGCAAAGCCGCCACAGGGCCGACGCTCTCCAGCGTCAGGCCGTGGCCGGCATGGATCTCCAGGCCGAGGCCGGCCCCGTGCCCGGCGGCGCGGACGATGCGGGCGAGTTCGTGGGCGATCCGGGGCCGATCGCCCGCCACCACCGCCTCGCAATAGCTGCCGGTGTGCAGCTCCACCACCGGGGCGTTCAGCGCCGCTGCGGCCTCCATCACCTCCGGCTCCGGCTCGACGAAGAGCGAGACGCGGATGCCGGCCTCGGCGAGGCGGGCGATGCGGGGGGCGAGGTGCCCGCGCCCGCCGACGATGTCGAGCCCGCCCTCCGTGGTGCGCTCCTCGCGCTTCTCGGGCACGAGGCAGGCGGCGTGGGGCCGCAGCGCGACCGCGAGGCCGACCATCTCGTCGGTGGCCGCCATCTCGAAGTTGAGGGGTACGGAGAGCCGCTCCTTGAGCGCCCGCATGTCGCCGTCGCGGATATGGCGCCGGTCCTCGCGCAGATGGGCGGTGATGCCGTCGGCACCGGCCTCCACGGCGATCAGCGCGGCGCGCACCGGGTCGGGATAGGCCTCGCCGCGGGCGTTCCGCACGGTGGCGACGTGGTCGATATTGACGCCGAGGCGCAGCTTCGGGGCGGTCATGGTCGGTCCGGCGGGCCCTGTGCTCGAAGGATCGTCCCTCACCTGCCGATTGCGGCGGCCTGCCGCAAGCCCCACATGCCCTCAAGCTTTCCGCGGGAGGTCAGTGATGGGATTCCTCGACGGCCTGCTCGGCCACGGCAGCGATCTCGGTCCCCGCGAGGTGGACGAGCAGATGGCCGGCATCCTCGTGGAGGGCGAGGCGGTGCGCGTCGCCTTCCGGGTGATCCGCGACCTCTTCGTCTTCACCGACCGCCGCCTGATCCTGGTCGACCGCCAGGGGCTGACCGGCCGCAAGGTCTCCTATCTGACCGTCCCCTACCGGGCGATCACCAGCTTCGCTGTGGAGACGGCCGGCACCTTCGATCTCGATTCGGAACTGAAGATCTGGGTCTCGGGCCGGCCCGACCCGATCGAGCGCACGCTCGGCCGCGGCGCCAACGTGCTCGGCATCCAGCAGGCGATCGCGGCCTCGCTGAAATAGGGCGGAGCACAGGTGCGCGAGCGCACGCGCCGCTCATGCGCATCTGGGGACAGCCGAGCGATTTCTATGGCGCAAGTGTGGCGATTCGGTGCAACCGAACGGCCGAGCCGTGCATTGATGGGGCGAGCACGACATTGAACGCGGACCGGCGCCCCACCCTCTCGCCGAACCCGCCGCCTCCCCCCGAACGGGCCTGATCGCCATGTTGAAGATCCTCGCTGCGACGGCGCTCGCCGCGCCCCTCCTGGCTGTCGGTCTCGGCGCCGCCTCCGCCGCGCCGGCCTCCGACCGCGCCGTCGCCAAGGTGGCCGAGGCGACCTCGACCGTGCGGCCCGTGGCGGCCGAGCCCGAGGAGGAGGCCAATTGCAGCCGTTCCCGCAAACGCCTCTGGATCGAGGGCGAAGGCTGGGTCGTGCGCCGCATCACCACCTGCCGCTGAGGTCGTCCGCGGCCCGTCTGGAGCCCCGGCCCGTCCGGGGCTTTTTCATGGGCGGGATCCACCGATGCGAGGCGCCCTCTCGACCGGCAGCGGCCCGGTTACGCAGTCTGCCCGGCTGGCCAATCCGCGCGGCGCGGAACGACATCGTGTCCGGGCCGGTTCCCGGCCAGATCCCTGTGACGCATCCGGAGGACGGACCGATGTTCGCGCGCACCCTGCGGCCCGCCCTGGCTCTCCTCGCCCTCAGCGCCGGTCTCGGCGCCGACCTCGGCCAGGCGGAAGCCGGCGAGTATGGCCGCGTCCCGTCCTACGGCACGGTCTACGCGCCGAGCTACGCCTACGGAGGTTCCGGCCCCTCTGGCGGCTATGGCTTTGCCGACGAGGCGGTGCGCGGGGCCTATATCGGCGCGCCGCTCACCCGTTTCCCACGGCCGAGCGAGATCGTGCCGCCCGCCTGGAGCTATGGCACCTACGGCATCCCCACGGTGGCGGGCATCACCCGCGCCCCGGTCGGCCAGCCGACGCTGACCGTGATCGACACGCCGAGCCCGCCGCCCCGGCGCCGGAGCGGTGCGCGCGTCCTGTCGCGCGGCGAGAGCGGACACTGGACCCGGATGGACGCGCCGGCCGCGGACGCCACCGGCTCCCGCATCATCGCGGTGCGGGTGCCGCGCGGCTGATCCCGATGAGGTCGGACAGTTCCGCTGCCGCCGCGCGCACCCGGGCGGCCACGCCCGCATCGGCGATGACGAGCCCGTCCATCTCGGCGCTGCAGGCATAGACCGCCGTCGGCGCCACATGGGCGGCGAAGAAGCCGAAGAGCGGGCGCAGCGCGTGCTCCACCACCAGCGCGTGCCGCAGCCCCCCGCCGGTGGCGGTGAGCGCCACCGGCTTGGCGAGCATCGCCTCCGGCTGCACGAAATCGAAGACGTGCTTGAACAGGCCGGCATAGGAGCCCTGATAGACCGGCGTGCCGACGATCAGCCCGTCCGCCCCTTCGATCGCCTCGATGAGGGCGCGCGCGGATGGGGGCAGCTCCTCGCGGGCGGCGACGCAGAGGTCCGGCCCGGCATCGAGCAGGTCGTAGACCGTCAGATCCACCGGGCGCAGGCGGCCGAGTTCCTCCGCCACCGCCTCCACCAGGGCGCGGGTGCGCGAGGGCCGGCCGGCGCTGGCCGAGAAGGCGACGATACGGGGCAAGGACACCTGGTTCGATCTCCGGTCTGGTCCGGGGCGGGGTTCCAGCTCTGGCCCTGCAAGGCTTGGCCCACCGGACGTCCGGGTGTCGAGCGGGGTCATCCCGCGCGCCGATCCGGGACGGCGTCCTCGGGATCGTGGAAGCGCCAGACATGGCTCGCCTTGATCTCGGCATCCTCCAGGGCACGGGTCACAGGCACGCGATAGCTCGCGACCTGCGTCAGCCGGTCGCGCGGCAGGTAGGTGCGGTCGGGATCGCCGATCAGGATCGTGGTGCCCCGGGCCTGCAGGTCGCCGAGCCAGTCCGCGACCCGGGCGCCGAGGTCGCGCTCGTAGAAGATGTCGGCGGCGAGCACGAGATCCACCGCGACCTCCCGCCCGATCAGGTCCTCCTGGGCCGGGCGGATGCGGTCGGCGACGCCGTTGGCGGCGGCGTTGAGGCGGATCGCGGGAATCGCGAAGGGGTCGAGGTCGCTCGCCACCACCTCGGCCGCGCCGACCTTGGCGGCGGCGATGGCGGCGAGCCCCGAGCCGGACGCGAAATCGAGCACCCGCCTCCCCGCGCAGAGGTCCGGATTGTCGAGGAGGTAGCGGGCGAGCGCCTGCCCCCCGGCCCAGGCGAAGGCCCAGAAGGGCGGCGGCAGGCCGATCGCCTCGAGTTCTTCCTCGGTGCGCTGCCACAGCTCGGTCGCCTCGTCGGCGACGTGCAGGGCGATCTCGGGCGCGTGCGGCACCGGCAGCAGCCGGGTGTTGGCGCGGATGAAGCCCTCCGCATTCTCTGGGCTGACCCGGATCATGCCGGCATGAGCTCGCGGTAGAGGCCGCACACCGCCGCGGCGACCGCCGCCTCGGTGAAGCCACCGGACAGGATCCGCGCGCGCGCGCCCTCCCCCAGGCTCGCGACGAGGGCCGGATCGACGGCGAGCCGGGCCAGGGCCCGGGCCAGCGCCTCCGCGTCGTCGGGGGGTACGACCAGCCCCTCGATGCCGTCGCGCACCAGGGTGCGGCAGCCCGGCACGTCGGTGGTGAGGAGGGCCCGGCCGCAGGCCGCGCCTTCGAGCAGGGTGCGCGGCAGCCCCTCGCCGCCGCGCGAGGGCAGGCAGGCGACGTGATGGGCCGCGTAAATTCCGGCCACGTCCCGCGTCGGCCCGTGCCAGGCGACGCCGTCGCGGGACCAGCCGCGCAGGGTCTCCTCGGGGATCGCCCGGCGGTTGGAGGGATCGGGCGCACCGTAGAGCGAGAGTTCCACCGGCACGCCGCGGGCATGGGCGAGGCGCACGGCCTCGACGGCAACGTCGACGCCCTTCGACCAGAGCATGCGCGCGACGAGGGCGACGCGCAGCGGCGGCAGCGGCGGCAGACGGGCCGGCCGGAACGCCTCCGGGTCGACGCCAGCGCCGCCGACGATGGTGACCGCGGTGTCGGCGGGGTCGAGGCCGAGCGCCCGCGCGTCGTCCGGGTTCTCCAGGAGGAAGCGCGTCCGGCGCGAGGCCAGCGCCCCGCGGATCAGGTGGCGCAAGGCCGTGCGCGCCATGCGTCCGGCCGCGTCCTGGCGGGCGCCGATCAGGCCGAGGCCGGTGAGCGCGTAGACCCGGGCCGGCACGCCCGCCATCGTGGCCGCGGTGCCGCCGACGAGGATGCCGCGCAGTGCGATGCAGTGGACGATGTCGGCCTTGAGCGCCTTCAGGATCGCCGCGAGCTGGCCCGCCGCGTAGCCCGCCGCCATCGGGTTGAGGCTGGAGCGCTCCGCCTCCAGCGGCACCACCCGCGCGCCCGTCGCCTCGATCGCGGCGCGGTGGTCGCGCACGCGGGTGACCACCGTGACCGACAGCCCCATCGCGACCGCCGCGCGGGCGAAGGGCAGGAAATGCGAGGCGAAGAACCAGTCCTCGGTCACCACGTAGACGAGGCGGGCCATCGGTGCGGGCAGCGGGGCGTCCATGCGGCGGCTGTAGCACGGGCGGATCCGGCACGCGCGGGGACTCTGCGACGGATCGGAGCCGCCCGGAACGCCGATGCGCGGCCCGCGGTTGTCCGGCGGTGACGAGGCGAGTGGATCAGGAAGGTGCGTGCCATGCCCGAATCGGCCGAGAGCAGCGTCGTCGATCCGCGCGAGGCCGCGGCCGAGGCCGGGCTCGTCTACATGGATGACGGCCGCCCCGGCCTGACCCGCCGGAAGAGCGGCAAGGGCTTCCGCTACCTGGATGCCAAGGGCGAGCCGGTGCGCGACGCGGCCACGCTCGCGCGCATCCGCAAGCTCGCGATCCCGCCGGCCTATACCGATGTCTGGATCTGCCCGAGGAAGAACGGCCACATCCAGGCCACCGGCCGCGACGCCAAGGGGCGCAAGCAGTACCGCTACCATCCCGATTTCCGCGAGGCGCGGGAATCGACCAAGTTCAGCCGGATCATGGCCTTCGCCGACGCGCTGCCCGGCATCCGCGCGCGGGTCGACGCCGACATGGCGCTGCGCGGCCTGCCGCGGGAGAAGGTGCTCGCCACCGTGGTGCATCTCCTTGAGACCACGCTGATCCGCGTCGGCAACGACGACTATGCCCGCACCAACAAGAGCTACGGCCTCACCACCCTGCGCGACCCGCACGTCAAGGTGGAGGGCGCGGCGATGACGTTCCGTTTCAAGGGCAAGAGCGGCAAGACCTGGGACATCGCGTTGGAGGACCGGCGCGTGGCCCGCATCGTCAAGGCCTGCCAGGACCTGCCGGGCCAGGAGCTGTTCCAGTATCTCGACGCGGCCGGCGAGCGACGCGACGTGACCTCCTCGGACGTGAACGCGTATCTGCGCGAGATCGCGGGCGAGGATTTCACGGCCAAGGATTTCCGCACCTGGGCCGGCACGGTGCTCGCCGCGCTGGCGCTGCAGGAATTCGAGGCCTTCGACAACCAAGCCAAGGCCAAGACCAACGTGCGCGCCGCGATCGAGAGCGTGGCGGCGCGGCTCGGCAATACGCCGACCATCTGCCGCAAGTGCTACATCCACCCGCAGGTGCTCGACTGCTATCTCGAGGGCAGCCTTCTGCTGCAGGTCAAGGAGGCGGTGGACGACGAGCTGCGCGGGCTCGCGGCGCTCCGGCCGGAGGAGGCGGCGGTGCTGACGCTGCTGCGAAAGCGGCTGGAGGGGGGCGATGTGGCGGTGACGGCGAAGCCGGCCCGCAAGACGGCAAAAGAGCGTGAGGCGAGAGTGCAAGTGGCGAAGGGCCGGAGATCCGCGAAGCCTGCCGCGCGCCGGCCGGCGCAGGCGGCGCTGCACGCCGCGCCCTGACGATGGCCCTCGGCGGTCCCGCCGAGGCGGGACCCGCGCCGATTCCCCGTCAGTGGCGCGAGTTGCGGCCGCGCTCGCCCTCGACCACCGGCGCGAGGCCGAGCTGGCGGGCCAGGGTGACGAGGTCCTTGAGCCGGCCCGTCTGGGTCTTGCGACGCAGGTTGAGCCGGTGCGTCTCCACCGTGCGGACGCTCAGGGCGAGGCGGCGGGCCACCTCCTTGTTGCTGAAGCCGGCGCTGAGGAAGCGCAGCACCTCGGCCTCGCGTGGGGTCAGGCCGAGGGCCTCGCCGGATTCCGGCGCCTCCTCCCGGTCCGCCACGAGGCAGGCCGCGCCGTCCGCCAGCGCCAGCACCGCCGCGCAGATCTCGCGCGGGGCGGCGGAGCGCGCCATCACCGCGTCGATACCGGCCGTGAGCACCGCCCGGAGATCCTTGCTCGTCAGCGCCTGGAAGGCCGCGAGGATACGCAGCTCCGGCTGACGGTCGCGGAGAGCCACGATGCGCGCGAGGCCGTCGCCGAGCCGGCTCTCGTCCAAGAACACCACGGCGACCGCCGGACCCGCCCAACCCGCGTTGAGATCGGCCTCCGTCACCGTCTGAAGCGCCGGCAGATGCTCCAGGGTCGCTCGGAAGGTCGGACACAGTTCCTGGGGCTCATCCAGGATCAGCACGCCAACCGCATCACTCATGACCCCGCACCCTCTGTTCCCGGTTTGAAACGTCTTCACCGGCTGCGGGTATGAGGTTCCAAAGTTTGTTCCAGGCCCGATCTGGCTCGATTATGGTTTATGCAGACCCTGCGCCAAGGTAGACACGGGATCGACCGACCAGATCTGTGCCAGGACGGCACAAACTGATTCAGTTTATTTCTTCACATCTGTGCCGATCTTGGCCCGCCCCCTGCAAGGCCTGGCACGGGACCGTGCAGGCGCGCTGCAGCCCTCTCCCGTGCGGTCGATACCGGGCCGGGGTGGGCTTTGGAACGATGCGGTCGTGCGCCGGCGGCGCCGAGCCGCCGGTGGCCGGCCTCAGGCCGTGCGGGCGAGGATCAGGTCGGTGGCCGCCGAGACCACGCGGTCGCGGCCGCCGGTCTTGGCCTCGTAGAGCGCGATGTCGGCGCGCTTCATCAGCGCCTCGACCGAATCGCCCTCGACCCAGGTGCTCACGCCGAAGCTGCAGGTGAGGGTGACGGGCCCGCGGGCGCCGCGGATGCGCAGGTCGCGCACGCGCAGGCACAGACGGCGCGCCACCGCCTCGGCCGCCTCCAGCCCCGTCTCCGGCAGGAGCAGCGCGAATTCCTCGCCGCCGAGCCGGCCGGCCTTGCCTTCCGTGGCGATCAGCTTCGCCACCGCCTGGATGGCGAGGTCGCCGACATCGTGGCCGTGCTCGTCGTTGATCCGCTTGAAGTGGTCGATGTCGGCCAGCACCATCGAGAGGCGGCCGTGATTGCCCGCCCGGTCGGCCCCGGTATTCGCCTGCGCGAAGAAGGCGCGGCGGTTGAGGATGCCGCTCAGGGGATCCGTCTCGGCGAGCCGGATCAGGTTCTCCTGGAGCGTGGTCAGGCGCTCGGCGGCACGCAGGCGGGCGTGCAACTCCTCGGCACCCGGCGGCTTGTCGATGAAGTCGTCGGCGCCGCTATCCAGCGCCTCGGCGAGGTTCCGCTCGTTGCGGGCCGAGGACATGGTGATGACGTAGAGGGGCCGCCGCTCCTCGGCCAGCAGGCGGGCCGACCAGCACAGCTCCAGGCCGCTCAGGGGGCGCACCTGCAGGCTGGTGATCAGCACCCGAACTTCGGGCTGGTTCGAGAGGAAGGCCAGGGCCTCGGCGGAATCAGTGAAGCTGTGAACCACGTGCCCACGCGGTTCGAGGAGGCCGGAGACGATCTTGAGGACGACGCGGCTGGAATCGACGATGACGATATGCATGCAGGTTCTCGGGCCGCGGCGGACTCGGGCACGCATAGTTGGACACCAATGCTTAATACTCCCTCTCGCGCGCGCCCGGCTCACGGATGCGTGAGCGGCTTGTCAAGGCGCCGCCGACCACGCCGGACGGGCGCTACATCGTGGTGCGCGGGCGGCTCTGGCGGCGGGCCGACCCCTCTCTCGGGCCGGCAGAGCGGGCGGCGGCGGTCTCGGCGCTGATGACGGGCCGGCGCGCCGTCCGGGCAGCCCTGAAGGCGGAACGCGAGGCGCAGCCGGGCGCCTCCACGGCGCTCGCCGCGGCGCGGGAGGCGGTCCAGGCGGCCAAGGAGGCGCTCGGCGAGCGCGGGCCGGTCTGGTGGGACGACGGCACGCCGGACGAGACGCGTCGCCTGGCCCGCAACACGCGCTACGCGGCGTGGTTCGCGGGCCTCGACGGGAAAGGTTAGCCTCAGAGCGGGATCGAGCGATCGTCATGCGGAGATCCGGCCCGTCCCACCCACCCCCCTCATCCTGAGGTCGAGAGGGATTTGGCGGCGTGAGACCCTGCTCGATCCGCTCGAATGAGCTCTCAGGCCGGCCGGTCGAGCTCGGCGGCGATCGCCGCGATCATCCGCGGATCGTTCGGCTCGACCTGGGTGGCGAAGGCGGCGGCGAGGCTGCCGTCGCGCGCGACGAGGTACTTGTGGAAGTTCCAGCGCGGGGTCTCGCCCGGCTTCCGCTCCGCCGCCCAGGCGTAGAACGGGTGGGCGCGCGGCATCCGCACATGGGTCTTGGCGGTGAGCGGGAAGGTGACGCCGTGATTCCGCCGCGCCGCCTCGGCGATGGCCGGGCCGTCGAGGGGCTCCTGGTTGCCGAAATCCGGCGAGGGCACGCCGATCACGGCGAGGCCCCGGTCCTGGAAGCGCGTCCACAGGGTCTGCAGCCCGGCGAGCTGGCCGGCATAGCCGCAGGCGGTAGCGGTGTTGACGACGAGGATCGGCCGGCCGGCATAGAGTCCGAGCGGCATCGGGCCGCCCTCGGGCGTCTCGAAGGCGAAGCTCGTGGCGCGCGTCTCCGCCGCACGGGCCGGCAGGCTGAGAGCCGCGGCGATCACGGCAAGGGCCTCGCGGCGCAGCAGGGTCATGGCAAGTCCTCCCCGGCCTCCGGCGGGCCGCGTGCCCGCCACGGACCAGTCTAGCGCGCAGGCCGCCGAAGGGGAGACCGGTGCGGCATGAATGCGACCCGCACGGCCTCGATGCGTGATCGGCGGAGGCTCGGCCCCAGCGCGGATTCAGCCCGTGCCGTCCGCGTCCTTCTTCTCCTCAACCTCGGGCGCGACCTGACCGAAATTGAGTGCGGCCACCAGCGCGACCCCGCCGAAGACGTTGCCGAGGAGGGTCGGCAGGAAGAAACGCCAGAGGTAGTCGTGGAGCGAGGCCTCTCCGGTCAGCACGAGGTAGAAGGCCTCGACCGAGCCGGCCACCACATGGGCGAGGCCGAGCAGCGCCACCAGCCAGGTCATCAGCAGGATGACGAAGGTCGCCGCCGCGCCCGTCGCCGGCAGGATCCAGACCATCAGGGCGATGATCCAGCCCGCGAAGACCGCCTTCACCACCGTCGCCCAGAAGCCGAAGGCGATGGTCTGGTGGCTGATCTCGGCGAAGGCGCGCTGGATCTCCGGCGGGAAGGCGCCGGAATGGGCGATCACCGCGGCGATGGCCGCGGTCGCCAGGATGTTCCCGGCGAGCACGATCGCCCAGAGCCGGGCGAGGCGCCAGGCGGCCTTCAGGGTGCGGTCGTGCAGGAGCGGCAGGACCGGCGTGATGGTGTTCTCGGTGAACAATTGCTGGCGCCCCAGCACCACGACGAGGAAGCCCACCGCGTAGCCCATCCGGACCAGCACCTCGGCCCAGTCCGCGGCCGGCAGGTAGCGCTTGAGGACACCCGGCACGATCAGCGACAGGGCGATGCTGAGCCCCGCCGCGAAGGCGGAGAGGAACAGCGCGCCCCCGTGCCGGCGCAACTCCTCGTTGCCGGTGCGGCGGATGACCTCGTGCAGCACGAAGGCGTCCGGCCGCCCGATCGAGCGGACGATCTCCTCGAGCTCCTCGCGCTCCTGCGCCCTGTCCTGCGGCTCCGCCATGGCCAGCGCCTCAGGCCGACAGCTCGGCGACCAGCGCCTCGATCTCGGCCCGCCCCCGGGCGAGCGCCGCCGGATCCTGGCCGCGCACCACGATCCGGTTCTCGAATCCCGATTGCGTCATCGACGGGTAGGAGCCGATCGAGAGGTCCGGATGGCGCTTCGCGATCTCCGCGAGCGGCGTGGCATAGGTGCCCTCCGGCAGGTTCCGGGCGAGGATCGTCTCGGACAGGACGGGCGCGCCGCGGGCAAGGCCGGGACCGATCTGGTCGAGCATCGCCTGCATGATCGCGGGCACGCCCGCCATGACGAAGACGTTGCCGAGGTGGAAGCCAGGAGCCTTCGAGATCGGGTTGGGGATGAGCGCCGCCCCGTCCGGGATGCGGGCCATGCGCAGCCGCGCCGCGTTGAGGTCCTCGGGCTTGTGCCGCTCCAGCAGCATGGCCTTGGCGCGCGGATCCACGTCGATGCCGACGCCGAAGGCCTTGGCCACGCAATCGGCCGTGATGTCGTCGTGGGTCGGGCCGATGCCGCCGGTGGTGAACAGGTAGGTGTAGCGGGCGCGGAGCGCGTTCACCGCCTCGACGATCGCCGCCTCCACGTCCGGCACGATGCGCACCTCGCGCAGGCCGATGCCGATGGCGGTGAGGTAGTCGGCGATGGTGCCGATGTTCTTGTCCTTGGTCCGCCCGGACAGGATCTCGTCGCCGATGACGAGGATGGCGGCGGTGACGTCGGTCGTTTCGGTGCTCATGCGAGGCCTGTCCGGAGGAATCCCAGCGCAGATAGCGCGGGACCGGCCCGGCGCCACGCCTTCCGCTCAGGGGCCGCCTCTGCGTAAAGCGGGCGCATGGAATTCCCGACCGACCTCGTCGAGGGCCGCCTGCTGCGGCGCTACAAGCGCTTCCTCGCCGACATCGCCCTGCCCGACGGCAGCGAGGTCACGGCCCACTGCGCCAATCCCGGCGCGATGCTCGGGCTCGCCGCGCCGGGCGCCCGCGTGCTGCTCTCCGTCTCGGACAACCCGGCGCGCAAGCTGCGCCATTCCTGGGAGCTGGTCGAGGCCGCGCTGCCCGGCGGCCTGCAATGGGTCGGCATCAACACGATGCGGCCGAACGCGCTGGTGGCCGAGGCCTTCCGCGACGGCGCCCTGGCGCCGCTCTCCGGCTACGACGCGCTGCGGCCGGAGGTGCGCTACGGCGCGGCGAGCCGGGTCGACTTCGTGGCCACCGGCCCCGGCCTGCCGCCCTGCCATGTGGAGGTGAAGAACTGCCACCTGATGCGGCAGCCTCGCCTGGCCGAGTTTCCCGACTGCGTCGCCGCCCGCAGCGCCCGCCACATGCGCGAGCTCGCTGCGGTGGTGGCAGCGGGCGGGCGCGCCGTGGTGATCGTGGTGGTGCAGATGGATGCGGACGCCTTCGACGTCGCCCGCGACCTCGATCCGGCCTTCGACGCCGCCTTCCGCGAGGCCCGGACCCGCGGCGTCGAAACGCATGCCTATCGCTGCGCGGTCGGCCCCGGCGGCGTGCGGATCGCGCAGGAGATCCCGGTGGTCACGCCGGCCTGAGGGCGTTCAGACCCGCTCGAAGATGAGGTTCAGCCGGGTGCGGGTGCGCTCGCGGTAGCCGTGGCTCTCGAGCAGCTTCGGCAGGTCGAGCTGCCACTGGTCGACCCCGTTCTCGACCAGGATGAGGCCGGGCCGCAGGCTCACGGGCGCCTCGCGGAGGAAGGGCTCCAGGATCAGGTCCTCGGCGCCCTCCACGTCGAGCTTGATCGCGTCGATGCGGGCCAGACCCTCGCTGCGCACGAGGTCGAGCAGGGTCACCGCCGGCACCCGGATCTGCGCGCCCTCGTTGGTGCCCACGATCTTCAGGCTCGATTCGCCGCGGTTGCGCGGGTCCACGAACAGGGTCAGCTCGCCCGCCTTGTCGGCCACCGCACAGGCCACAGCCTTCACCGTATGGAACGGGTTGAGGGCGATGTTGTAGCTCAGGCGGTCGAACACGTCGGGCTGCGGCTCCACCGCGACGATGCGGGCGGACGGGCCGGCGAAGGCGGCCACGAACAGGGAATAGGCGCCGATATTCGCGCCGATATCGATGAAGGTGCAGCCGGGCGAGAGGTGCTCCTTCAGGATCGCGCGCTCGACCGGATCGAAGAACTGCGGAGTGAAGAGCACCTTCTTCTCGCAGTTGTTGTTGTAGGGGTGCAGCCGCATGCGCGCGCCGTAGCGCTCCACGTCGAGCGGGCGGCCCGCGAGCAGCGAGATGCCGAGGCGGCGCAGGAACAGGGCGAGACGGCGCCCGTGCCAGGATTCGGCCGGGATGCGGCCGGTGCGCCGGGTGATCGCCGCGACGAGGCCGGCGGGGGCGTAGGTGCCGTAGGGCGGAACATCTGTCATTGCGGGCCGCGTGATGACAGCCGGACCCGCCTCCTGCAAGCGCCGACGTTGCTTGGCCTTGCTTGACGATGCTCCGCAATGCTCGGGCCGACCTGCGGCGCGACGCACGCTCCGGCGCCGGACCGGCTTCCCCTCCGGCGGAGAGCGCTCTAAGCGGTGAGCTGCAGCCAGCAGGCGGGGTGAGGATGCAGAGCTTCGATTCGGACGGCGTGCGGATCGCCTATATCGACGTGCCGCCCCAGGGCGGCTCCGGCGATCCGATCCTGCTCATCCACGGCTTCGCCTCGAACCACGCGGTGAACTGGGTTAACACCCTCTGGGTGCGCACCCTGGCCCAGGCCGGCTACCGGGTGATCGCCCTCGACAACCGCGGCCACGGCGAGAGCGAGAAGCTCTACGATCCCGCCCTCTACAGCTCGGAGGCCATGGCGGGCGACGCGGTGCGCCTGCTCGACCATCTCGGCATCGCGCGGGCCGACGTGATGGGCTACTCGATGGGCGGCCGCATCACCGCCCATCTCGCCCTCGACCACCGCGACCGCCTGCGCTCGGCACTGATCGGCGGGCTCGGCATGCATCTCGTCGAGGGCCGCGGCCTGCCGGCCGGCATCGCCGAGGCCCTGGAGGCGCCCGCCGGAACGCCGGCACCGAACCCGACGGCGGCCGCCTTCCGCACCTTCGCCGAGCAGACCCGCAGCGACCTGCGCGCGCTCGCCGCCTGCATGCGCGGCTCGCGCCAGACCCTGTCGCGGGGCGAGATCGCGCAGATCGAGTTGCCGGTCCTCGTCACGGTCGGCACCCTCGACACCGTGGCGGGATCCGGGCCGCAGCTCGCCGCCCTGATGCCGAACGCCCGCGCCCTCGAGATCCCCGGCCGCGACCACAGCACGGCGGTCGGCGCGCGCGAGCACCGTGAGGGCGTGCTCGCCTTTCTGGCCGCCCGCCCCTGAGGGCGCGGGACGCGGAGGGCGCCTCGCCCTCTTGAAAAAGTTTTGGCATGCCATACACCAAGCATCGCTGTTTGCGATGCCTGGATGGAGGGATGCGATGCCGAAGCCCGTCCTTGAGGATCGTCCGATCTGGCCTGTCGCCCCGATCGAGACCGCACCGGGCGAGGCGGCCCGGACCGAGCCGGACACGGATCAGGCGCCGTCCGGGGACGAGGCCGTGCCGGAGAGCCGGATCTCCATCGACAGTTTCGAGGGCTTCGGCTCGTTCTCCAGCTGAGGCGGCGGGGCCGTGGCCGATGCGCCGGAGCGTGCGCCGGCCCGCACCTTCGCGGTGCGGGCCCGGCCGAAGTTCCGGGAGATTCCGCTACCGCCGGGGCCGCCGCCGCTCGACCGTGCCACGCCCGGAGACGGCCCGCGCCGCGACGCCGATCCGCGCCCGCCCTCCGCCCGGCGCTCCCCGGAGCGGTGAGGTGCGGCCGGCAGGGCCGTATCAGTGCGCTCCGACGCGCCGGGTCGGCACGATGTCGTTGGCGATGACCTCGCCGAAGGGGCCGTTGTTGCGGGCGGCGGGGGCATCGCCGTTGCCGGTGGTGGCGCGCAAGGGGAGCTTCGGGAAGACGAGCTCGGCGAAGCGGTAGGCCTCCTCCAGATGCGGGTAGCCGGAGAGGATGAAACGGTCGATGCCGAGATCGATATACTCCTTCATCCGGTCGGCCACCTGATCGGCCGAGCCGACGAGGGCGGTACCGGCGCCGCCGCGCACCAGGCCGACGCCGGCCCAGAGGTTCGGCGAGACCACGAGCTTGTCGCGGCGCCCGCCATGCAGCGCCATCATCCGGTTCTGGCCGACCGAATCCTGTCGCTTCAGGGTCGCCTGGGCCTGGGCGATGGTGGCGTCGTCGAGGCGCGAGATCAGGCGCTCGGCCGCCTCCCAGGCCTCCGATTCCGTCTCGCGCACGATGACGTGCAGGCGGATGCCGTAGGAGAAGGTCTTGCCCTTCCGCTCCGCCGCCTCCCGGGCGAGGGCGATCTTCTCGGCGACGCCGGCCGGCGGCTCGCCCCAGGTGAGGTAGACGTCGCAATGCTCGGCCGCGACCGCGATCCCCGCGGGCGAGGAGCCGCCGAAATAGAGCGGCGGGTAGGGCGACTGCACCGGCGGGAAGATCAGGCGGCCGTTCTCGGCGCGCAGATGGGAGCCCTCGTAGCTCACCGTGTCCCCGGCGAGCAGGCCGCGCCAGATCGTCAGGAACTCGTCGGTGACGGCGTAGCGCGCGTCGTGGTCGAGGAAGACGCCGTCGCCGCGCAGCTCGACGGGATCGCCCCCGGTGACCACGTTGATGAGGAGGCGCCCGCCGGAGATCCGGTCGAGGGTCGAGGCCATGCGGGCGGCGGCCGAGGGCTCCATCAGGCCCGGGCGCACGGCGACGAGGAAGCGCAGGCGCCGGGTCAGCGGCGCCAGGGCCGAGGCGACGATCCAGGAATCCTCGCAGGAGCGCCCGGTCGGCAGCAGGACGCCGTAATAGCCGAGATCGTCCGAGGCCTGCGCGATCTGGCGGAGATAGTCGAGGGAGACGGCGCGCGCGCCCTCCGCGGCGCCGAGATAGCGGCCGTCGCCATGGGTCGGCAGGAACCAGAGGACATCGGTGCGCCCGTCGGTCTGTTGGGTCATCGCGAAACTCCGAAGACGGCTCAGGCGGTCTGCTCGCCGAGCAGGTGTTCGAGGATGCGGCCCTCAAGGGCCGCCAGGTCGGGGTCGCCACGGCGGCGCGGCCGGGGCACGTCGACCCGCAGGTCGAGGGCGATGCGGCCGGCATCGATCACGAGGATGCGGTCGGCCAGCGCCACCGCCTCCGCCACGTCGTGGGTGACGAGCAACGCGGTGAAGCCCTGTTGCTGCCAGATCCGTTCGATCAGCCCCTGCATGCCGATGCGGGTCAGCGCATCGAGCGCGCCCAGCGGCTCGTCGAGGGCGAGCAGCCCCGGGCCGCTGACGAGGGCGCGGGCCAGCGCCACGCGCTGGCGCTGGCCGCCCGAGAGGGTCGCCGGCCATTGCCCGGCCTTATCGGCCAAGCCCACCTCGGCGAGCGCGGCGAGGGCGCGCTCCCGCCGCTCTCCCTTGGAGCCGAGGCCGGTCAGGCCGACCGCGACGTTGTCGACCACGCGCGCCCAGGGCAGCAGGCGCGGGTCCTGGAACATGATGCGCTTCGGTGGGGCGCTCCGTCGGCTCGTCCCCGCCGGCGCCTCGAGCCCGATGCGCCCGCCGGACGGCGTCTCCAGGCCGAGGATGAGCCGGAGCAGGGTGCTCTTGCCGCAGCCCGAGCGGCCGACCACCGCGGTGAACTGACCCGCCGGGATGTGCAGGTCGAGGCCGTCGATCACGCTGTGGCCGTCGAAATCCTTGCGCAGGTCGCGCACGGTGACGGCGATGCCGCGCGGCGAGTCTTTCGAGCTGGCACCGGATCCGATGCGGTCCGGCACGGTCTCGGTGCGGTCGTCGGCCTCCGCGTGCCGCGCGCGGTCGAGGCCGAAATATTCGGGGCGGAGGGCGTCGAGCAGCATCGTCACGCAGTCCTGTAGGCGGGGTTCCAGGAGAGGGTGACGCGCTCGAGCTGGCGCGTCAGGGCGTCGGCGAGCTTGCCCAGCAGCGCGTAGATCAGGATCGCCAGCACCACGACGTCGACCAGCATGAACTCGCGCGCCTGCATGGCCATGTAGCCGAGGCCCGAGGAGGCCGAGATCGTCTCGGCGACGATGAGCGTCAGCCACATGATGCCGAGGCCGTAGCGCAGCCCGACGAAGATCGAGGGCAAGGCGCCCGGCAGCACGACGCGGCGGAACAGCTCGAAGCGCGACATGCCGTAGACGCGCCCCATCTCGACGAGGCCGGGATCGACCGAGCGGATACCGTGCAGGGTGTTGGCGTAGATCGGGAAGAACACGCCGAGCGCCACGAGGAAGAGCTTCGCCTCCTCTCCGATGCCGAACCACAGGATCACCAGCGGGATCAGCGAGAGGTGCGGGATGTTGCGGATCATCTGCACGCTGGTGTCGGTGAGCCGTTCGGAGACCCGCGAGAGCCCGTTGGCGAGGCCGAGCGTGAAGCCGATGCCGCCGCCGATGGCGAAGCCGGCCAGCGCCCGCAGCGCGCTCACCCCGAGATTGGTCCAGAGCTCACCCGTGCTCGCCGCGGCGATGCCGGCCCGCGCCACGTCGAGGGGCGCGGGCATGAAGCGGTTGGAGACGAGCCCGGCCGTGACTGCGGCCTGCCAGCCGGCGAGCAGCGCCACCGGCAGCAGCCAGGGGGTGAGGCGCCGGCTCGCCTGATCGAGGAAGGGATGTGCCATCGGGGTTCAGCCGTTGCGTGCGGGAGGCGTCCAGACCGCGTCGGAGACGCGGATCGGCTTCGGGATGAGCTTGAGGGCGTGGAAGCTGTCGGCGATGCGCTGCTGCTCGGCGACCGCCTCCGCATCGAGGGGCGCGACGCCGTAGGATTGCCGCTCCAGCGCCACCGCGAGGACGGCGGCAGGGATGCCGACGGACGGCGCGAGCTCGGCCGCCACCGCCGCCGTATTGTCCTTCGCCCAGGCATCGACGCCGGCGATCGCGTCGAGGACCGCGACGACGAGGCCGGGCGCGGTCTCGGTGATCGTGCGGCTCGCGAGATAGAACTGCCGGTTCGGGGCCAGGCCCTCGGCGCTGGTGAGCGTGCGCGCGCCCGTCGCCCGCTCGGCAGCGGCCTGGTAGGGGTCCCAGATCGCCCAGGCATCGACCGAGCCCCGCACGAAGGCAGCGTTGGCATCGGCGGGGGCGAGGAAGGCGGTGTTGACGGCCTCGTAGGGCACGCCGGCCTTCTCCAGGGCCCGCAGCAGCAGGGCGTGCACGTTCGAGCCCTTGTTGAGCGCGATCGTCTTGCCCCGCAGATCCGCCACGGTGCGGATCGGGCTGTCCTTCGGCACCAGGATGGCCTCGCCCCGGGGGGCCGGCGGCTCGGCCGCGACATAGCGCAGCTCCGGGCTCGCGGCCTGGGCGAAGATCGGCGGCGCCTCGCCGGCCGAGCCGAAATCGATGGCCCCGGCATTGAGCGCCTCGAGCAGCGGCGGCCCGGAGGGAAATTCCGACCACGCCACCGCGACGCCCTGGCCGGCGAGCGCCTTCTCCAGGGTTCCGCGGGCCTTCAGGAGCACCAGGGTGCCGTATTTCTGGTAGCCGATGCGCAGTGTCTTCGGCGCCGCCCGCAGGGGCTTGGCGCCGAGCCAGGTCGCGAGGCCGAGGCCGGCCGCAAGCAGGGTGCGGCGGATCGTCGGGGCGGAGGCGGCGCGTGCGGCGGCGCGGGAGGGCGAGCGGGTCGTCATCGATCGTCAGCCGTTGCGTGCGGGGGCCACCCAGACCGCATCGGCGATGCGGATGGGCTTCGGGATGAGCTTGAGGGCGTGGAAGCGGTCGGCGACGCTCTGCTGCTCGGCGACCACCTGCGGCGTCAGCGGGCCGATCCGGTAATTGGCGCGGTCGACCGCGCGGCGCGTCGCAGCGAGCGGTACGCCGGTGCCCTTCGAGAGGATCGCCGCCACCTCGCCGCGATTGGCCTCGGCCCAGCGCGCGACGCCATCGAGCACGTCGAGGGCGGCGGTGAGCACCTCGGGCCGCGTCTCCGCGAAGCCGCGGTTGGCCAGGAAGAAGGTGTTCGGGCGCGCGATGTCGGTGGCGGAACTGAGGACGCGCACGCCCTCGCCACCTTCGGCGATGGCGAGGTAGGGGTCCCAGATCGACCACGCGTCGAAACTGCCGCGGGCGAAGGCGGCGGCCGCGTCGGCGGGGGCCAGGATGACCGGCTCGATGTCACCGTAGGCAAGCCCCGCCTTCTCCAGGGTCGCCACCAGGAGGTTGTGCGCGCTCGTCCCCTTGGCGAAGGCGACGCGCCTGCCCTTGAGCTCGGCGATGGTCCGGATCGGCGAGCCCTTGGGCAGCAGGATGCCGGAGCCCGTCCCGGCCCCTTCCTGGGCGGCGGCGTAGACGAGGTCGGCGCCCGCGGCCTGGGCGAAGACCGGCGGCGCGTCGCCGGTCTGGCCGAGATCGATCCCGCCCAGGCCGAGCGCTTCGAGGAGCGGCGGCCCGAGCGAGAACTCCACCCATTTCACGGTGTGGCCGAGGGCCTTCAGCCGCGTCTCGATCACGCCCTGCTGCTTGGCGATGACCAGGATGCCGTTCTTCTGGTAGCCGATGCGCAGGACGCCCGGCTCGGCGGCGCGCGCCGGCCGGATCGCCGCGAGGCCCGTGGGC
>NZ_CABFPH010000035.1 GCF_902141845.1 Methylobacterium symbioticum
GGAGAGATGCCCCACCGTGAGCGCATAGGCCAACGCCGTGTTGTAGCGCAGGATGACCCGGAAGTTCGGCAGGATCAGGAAGGCCGGCCCGCGGGCCCCGGCCGGCAGCAGCAGGCTCGCCCGCGCCGCGTCCGGGCCGGGCGCCGCGCGCATCGGCCGCACCCCGAGCGCTGCCCATTCGGCGAGGCTGCGCTCGGTGGTCTCGTCGGCGAGCCCGATGTCGAATCCCTCGGGCAGCCGGGCCTCCGCCCCCCAGCGCTCGCCGCGCCGCCAGCCCATCGCGGCGAGGTAGTTCGCCGTCGAGGCGAGCGCGTCCGCCGCCGACCAGAGGTCGCGCCGGCCGTCGCCGTCCCCGTCCACGGCGTAGGCGAGGAAGACGCTCGGCATGAACTGGGTGTGGCCGAGCGCCCCGGCCCAGGAGCCGGTGAGCCGTTCAGGTGCGACCTCGCCGCGGGCGAGGATCTGCAGGGCGGCGATCGTCTCGTCCCGCCAATAGGCGGCGCGGCCCGGATCGCCGCAGGCGAGCGTCGCGAGCGCGCGGAGCGCCGGGCGCACGACGCTGGAATCGTCGAGGACGGCACCGTAGCTCGACTCGACGCCCCAGAAGGCCACCAGGGTGAAGCGGTCGACGCCGTAGCGGGCCTCGATCCCGTCGAGCAGGGGCGCCAGCGCCTCCAGCCGTCGGCGCCCCTCCGCGACCCGCGCCTCGCCGGCGCCCGCGTCGAGATAGGCCCAGACCGGGCGGACGAATTCGGCCTGGTTCTGCGTGGCGGCGAGCACCTGGGTATCGGGCGCGAGACCGAGGAGTTGCGCGCCGATGAGCGGCTGCGGAACGCCGCGGGCCTGCGCGGAATCCGCGATGTCGAGCAGGCAGAGGCCGAAGGGCTGACCCGCGGCTTGCGCCGACGACGCCGCGACGAGCGCCGCGCCGATCAGAAGAGCCCGTGTGCCGCGCATGGCCGTCCCCGCCTCACCCACGATGCGGGGCCTATAGCACGCGGCTCGAGTCCGGGTTTCCAAAGGGATCATCCCTTGGGCGGGTCCAGGGCGGAGCCCTGGAGGATCCCGGGATCAGGTGCCCGTCCGTGCGCCGTCGTGGGGCTTGTCGGTCGGCGGAGCCGGGGAGTGCGGGCCCGGCTGCGGCTCGGGGCGCGGCCGGTCCGCGCCCGTGGCGGGGCCCTGAGGCGGCTTCGGGGGCGTGTCCCGCCGGTCGTCGGCCATGGCGGCCTCCATGTCAGGCCGCCTTCCGGTTGACCTGGGCCTCCGCCATGTCGGTGAGCCGCTTGTCCGTCGCCTTCTCCTCGTCGAGGGTCTGCTGCAGCACGCCCGCGCAATCGTCGCGGCCGAGGCGCTTCGCCCAGGCGATCAGCGAGCCGTAGCGGGTGATCTCGTAATGCTCCACCGCCTGCGCGGCGGCGATGAGGGCGGCGTCGAGCACGTCCTTGTCGGCCACCTCGCCCGCGGTCTCGTTCGTCTCCTTGATGATGCCGTCGATGGCCGGGCAATCCACGGCCTTGGGCTGGTGGCCATGCATCTGGAAGATCTGCTCCAGGCGCTTGATCTGGCCCTCGGTCTCACGCAGATGCGTCTCGAAGCCCTGCTTGAGCTGCGGATCGGTCGCCTTGGCGATCATCTTCGGCAGCGCCTTCGTGATCTGGTTCTCGGCGTAGTAGACGTCCTGCAGGGTGTGCACGAACAGGTCGTCGAGCGTCTTGATGTCTCGCGTGAACAGGCCCATCGCGTCCTCCTCCGGTCCATGAGCGTGAGCGGCCCGGCCCTGCGGCACGGCCCGCATTGTTTCGTATCCGTGAGGAGAATCCCGACCCGACCTTCGCGGTTCCGGCGATATACCAAGATCTTCTCAACGAAACTTCAGTAAAGCTCCGCCATTTCAAAGAATAACATAGGTATACATCGAGCCTTTCGGCGCCGGGGCCGGGCGGCATGCGGCGAGACGCCCGCTACCGCCCGCCGCGCAGGGCGAAGCCGAGCAGCCCGAGCCCCGCGACGAGGCAGATGCCGCTCCAGCGCTCCAAACTGACGGCCTGCTCGGGCCGGTGCAGGGACAGGACCGCGAGCGCGACGCCGCAGACGAGGCAGCTGAGACTGACCAGCGAGACCATTGCGCTCCTTCGAACCGGGGATCGGGGCGCTCGCTCTATTGAGCATCGCCCCGCCCCGGAAGGCCGAACAGACCCGAGCCCGCGCCCGAAGCCTCCCGCTGACGCAGGTGTGAACCGGCTCGCGGCAGCCTCGACCTGCGATGACGGGCGCGGCCGCGCGGGCGGCCGCAGCGCGAGGGCGAGGTTTGCACGGCCCGCCGCCTGTGGCATGGGAGCGGCTCCGTCCTCCTAGACCGGATCTGCCCATGCGCACGGCGCTCACCGCCCTCGCCACGCTCGTCGCGGCCACGTTCACGGCCGGCGCGGCCCTCGCCCAGCAGGTCCCCGTCCGCATCGGGGTGATCCCGGTCATCGGGGCGGCGCCGATCTTCGTGGCGAACGGGGAAGGCGGCCTGAAACAGGCGGGCCTGGCCCCGGCCTTCACCACCTTCGAGTCCGGCCCGAACATGATCCAGGCGCTGGCCTCGGGCACCATCGACGTCTACGTGGCCGGCATCGCGCCGCTGGCGGTGGCGCGCACCAAGAACATCGACGTGCGCGTGGTCGCCGCCACGGCGGTCGAGGAGATGGTGTTCGTCGCGGGCCCCAAGCTCGCGCCCTACTTCGCCGCAACGGGCGACAAGGCCGAGGCGTTCCGCCAGTTCAAGGCGAAGGAGGGCCGCGCCGCCCGCCTCGCGACGCAGCCGCCGGGCTCGGTGCCGAACACCACGCTGCAGCACTGGCTCTGGACCGTCGCCAAGGCCGACAAGGCGGACGCGCAGATCGTGCCGATGGGCATCGACGCCACGCAGCAGGCGCTGCTGGCCGGCGCCGTCGACGGCGCCTCGATCCGCGAGCCGGCGCTGACCATCGTCCAGACCCGCAACCCGGCGATCAAGCTCCTCGCCACCGGCGCCGAGATGTTCCCCGACCAGCCGGGCACGGTGGTGGCGGTCTCGGGCGCCTTCGCCGACAAGAACCCGGACGCGGTCCAGGGCCTCGTGGACGCCCTGGTGAAGGCGACCGAGACCCTCAAGACCGACCCCGACAAGGCCGCCCCGGCGGTCGAGCAGGCGCTCGGCAAGGGCATCACGGACCTCGCCACCATCCGCAAGGCGCTGACCTCGCCGGCCGCCAAGTTCACCGCCGACCCGCGCGTCATCGTGGAGGCGACCAAGCAGATGCAGGACTATCAGGTCAGCATCGGCACGCTGGACAAGGCGGTGCCGATCGACGGCCTGTTCGTGCCGAGCTTCTACGAGAAAGCCGCGAAGCGCTAGAGCATGGTCCATCTGTTTGATGGCGCCGCATTGTCTTTCGCGGAACCGGCGACCGCTCCCGCGGACGATGCTCTGAGGCCGCCCGCACGTGAAGAACAGGGTAAAGATGACGTTCGTCAACGGCTTGGAGCCGGTCTCTCACGTGAAGAACCGGCGCTAGGGCGATGCGGCTGATCCGCAGCACGGCGCTTGCCGCGGCCGGGCTTCTCGCCTTCCTGGCCCTGTGGGAGGCCGTGCCCCGGCTCGGCCTCGTCAACCCGGCCTTCCTGCCGCCGCCGAGCACGATTCCCCCCGCCTTCCTGCGCGAGATCGAGCTCGGCGTCTGGCCGGAGGCGGTGCTGTCGAGCCTCAGCCACTACGTCGCCGGCCTCGCGGCGGGCGCGGGCGCCGGCATCGCGCTCGGCCTCGTCAGCGGCATGTCGCGCGGCTTCGAGGCCTTCACCGCCTGGGTGGTGCGGCTGCTGCGCCCGATCCCGGGCCTCGCCTGGGTGCCCTTCGCGATCATCTGGTTCGGCGTTGAGCCCTCGGCCGCCGTGTTCATCATCGCGGTCGGGGTGTTCTGGATCGTGTTCTTCGCGACGCAAGGCGCGGTGCGCGGCGTCGACCGCGACCTGGTCGAGGTCGCGCAGGCCTTCGGCTTCCGCGGCCCCCTGCAGCGGCTCGTCAAGATCCTGCTGCCGGCCGCGACCCCGGGCATTTTGGTGGGCCTGCGCACGGCGCTCGGCCAGGCCTGGATGGCGGTGGTGGCGGCCGAGATCTTCGGCGTGCCCGGCGTCGGCCAGCGCATGATGCAGGCCTCCTCGCTCCTCTCCACCGACATCGTCGTCGTCTACATGCTGACCATGGCCGGCCTCTACGGCCTGTTCGATTCCGCCTTCGTCGCCCTTCAGGGCTGGCTCCTGCGCTGGCGGGCCTGACATGCCGGATCCGATCATCGACATCCGCGGCCTCAGCCTCGCCTACGGCGCGGGCGAGAGCCGCAACGTGGTGCTGGAATCCCTCGACCTCGCGGTCGCCCGCGGCGAGGTGCTGGTCATCGTCGGCGAGTCCGGCGTCGGCAAGTCGACGCTGCTGCGCGTCCTGATGGGCCTGAGCCGCCCGAGCGACGGCCGCGTCGCGATCCATGCGCGGCCCGAGTGCCGCACGCCGATGGCGATGGTGTTCCAGGACGCGCGCCTGCTGCCCTGGCGCCGGGTCATCGACAACGTGGCCTTCGGCCTCGAAGGCTCCGGCCTGACGCGGGCGGCGCGGCGGGAGCGGGCGCGGGCCATGCTGGCGCTGGTCGGTCTCGCCGATCTCGCCGGGCGCTGGCCGCACCAGCTTTCCGGCGGCCAGCGCCAGCGCGTGGCGATCGCCCGGGCGCTCGCCGTCGAGCCGGACGTGCTCCTGATGGACGAGCCGTTCTCGGCGCTCGACAGCTTCACCCGCGAGGGCCTGCAGGACGAGTTGCAGCGCATCACCGCGGAGACCGGCAAGACGGTGCTGTTCGTCACCCACGACATCGACGAGGCGGTCACCATCGCCGACCGCGTCGTGGTGATCGCCGGCCCCCCGGGCCGGATCGCCGCCGAGGTGCGGATCGACCTGCCCCGCCCGCGCCCGCGCCGGGACGCGGCCCTCCAGGACATCGCCCGGCAATTGCGCGCCGAGCTCTCCCGCCGCTCGGCCGAGCTGTAGCTCTCGGTCCGGGATTCCAAAGGGATCATCCCGTTGGTCGGGTGTCGGGGCGAAGCCCTGACCTGCATGCCCCAGGGCTCCGCCCTGGACCCGCGAGAGGGGTGACCCTTCTCGACACCCGGACCTGTCACGCCCGGAGGCGCAGGAGCGCGTAGCCCGCGAGCGCGGCGGCGCCGAGGAACCGCCGCCAGGGATTGACCCCGCGCAGCACCTCGTCGAGGGCCCACCACGCGAAGGCGAGGTCGGCGGCGACGCGCAGTGCCGTGCCGGCACCGCCCGCGGGCGCGAGGATCCGGCCCGCGGCGGCGAGGCCGAGGAACAGCCAGAGCGGCAGGTTCGGCCATTGCCCGATCGTGATCCGCCCGTCGACGCGGCTGCGGAAGCTCCAGTCCAGGGCGCGCCGGAGGCCCTCCACCGGCTCAGCCGCGCTCGGCCTCGGCCCGGCGGATCGGCGCGCAGATCTCCGGGCTGATCTTGTCGAGATGCACGCAGGCCGTGTCGCGGTACCAGGCCCGCAGGGCCGGCTGGCCCGGCGCCACGTAGATGCCGACGAGGATGAAGCCGGCCCCGAGGAGCACGAGCAGGAGGATGAGGTTGCGCATGGCGGGTCGGGGGTTCGAGCGGCTACGCTGCCCCAACGCGTCGGCCCGCCAACCGCTCCCCGGCGGCGGAAGCCCGGATCCCCGTATCGGCCGATGCGCCCGTCCCTCGCCCGGGCCTTCACCGGCCGCTGAGCATGTCGCTGCGGAACGAGGCGTCGAGACGGCGCATGTAGTGCTCGGCGCAGCACATGTGCTCGCGCATGACCCGGCCGACCGCCTCGGCATCCTCCGCCCGGAAGGCCGAGACCAGCTGGCGGTGGCTCTCGAGGTTGTGCGCGCCGAAGGCCGCGTACTCCGTCGCGCTGCCGCCCTGGAACTCGACGAGGTCGCGCAGCAGGCTGTTGATGAAGCGGCACATGAAGCCGAGGAGGGCGTTGTCGCTTGCATCGCAGAGCAGATCGTGGAAGGTCAGCTCGAGGCTGCGGCCGCGGGCGTGCTCGCCGCCGGCGAAGGCCGCCTCGCAGGCCAGGATGTTCTCCTCCAGCCCCCGCAGGGCCTCGGCATCGAGGCGGCCCACCACCGCGAGGCCGAGGGCGACCTCGAGCTCCCGGCGCACGGCGTAGACCTGCGCGAAATCGAGCCGGCGGAAATGCAGGAAGCGCCGCAATTGCTGCGCGGCCGCGTCGATCGAGACGGGCCGGATCTCGGCCCCGCCATTCGGACCCGACCGCATCGCCACCAGCCCCTGCACCTCCAGGGCTTTCAGCGCCTCCCGGATCGTACCCTTGGCGCAGCCGTACTGCTGCATCAGCGTCTGCTCGTTCGGCAGGCGCTGTCCGGGCTCCATCCGCTCACGGGCGATGCGGCGGCAGAGATCCTCGGCGATCTGGTCCGAGAGCTTGATCCGCCGCAGGGGCGCGGAGGCGCTCGCCTCCGCCTCGCTCATCGCGTCTGTTCCGGGGCCTGTCACCGGACCCGTCATGAGGCCGGCCACGCGACCGCGCGGTCGATCGGGTAGGTCGGGCGGGCGAGCTTGGCGAAGGGGAACAGCCCGTAATCGGAGCTGGTCACGCCGGCGCTGGCGCATTCCACCACCGCCCGCGCGATCGGCTCGAAGACCGGGCGGCAATACATGCGCGACTTCAGGATCAGGAAGCGGGCCTCCCGCGGATCGATGCCGACCCCGGTGAAGATCGCGAGGTCCCAGGGCTCGTGCGGCTCCTCCGTCACCAGCACCCGGGCGCGACCGGTCTCGAGGACGGCGGCGCGACCCATCGAGAAGCGCTGGCCGGTATAGGTCGGGCCGCTGACGACGTAGCTGCCATCGCCGAGCGCCGCGACCCGACCCGCCAGCGCGAGGGGGGCCTGGGGCGGGAAGCCCGGCAGCGCGATCCTGTTGCCGAGGTGGATCTCCGCCGCGGCGCCCGCCCCGGCCGCGTAGAGGGCGGCCACGGCCTCGGGATCGCAGATCGGCCCGGCGACGAGGCCGTCGAGGCCGGCCTCCAGGCAGGCGGCGAGTACGTCCATCACGTCGCAGGTGCCGCCGGACATGCAGTTGTCGCCGTGGTCGAGCAGCAGGACGGGCCCCTGGCCGCGTCCCGCCGCCGCCTCCCGCGCCCGCGCGATCGAGTCCGCGAGCGGCGCCTCGTCGTAGACGAACTCCGCCCGACGCGCCCAGATCGCTTCGCCGAGCTCGTCCGCGGCGGCCCGCGCCTGCTCGGCGCTCTCGGCCGCGACCACGAAGGACACGCCGGTCTCGGCGAGGTCGGCGAGGCTGAAGCCGCCGAACAAGGTGGCGGCGAGGATGCCCGGCCGCGCCTCCATGGCCCGGGTCTGTGCGATGAAATCGGCCATGGCGCCGGGCACGCGGGTGTCCATCCGGAGGGTGTGGGCGAGCAGGGGCGGGTGGCACCAGGCCTGGTGCGGGCGCAGGCCGTCATCCAGCATGCGGCCGACGAGGCGGGCGACATGCGCGCCGGTCTCGGCCATGTCCACGTGCGGGTAGGTCTTGAAGCCGACGATGACGTCGGCATGGGCGACCATGCGCGCGGTGACGTTGGCGTGGAGATCGAGGGCGACGCCGAGGGGCACCTGCGGGGCGATGGCCCGGATGCGGGCGAGGAGCTCGCCCTCGCCGTCGTCGTGGCTCTCGGTCACCATCGCACCGTGCAGGTCGAGCAGGATGGCCTCGCAGCCCTCGGACACGGCGGCGAGGATCGCGGCCGACAGGGCCTCGAAGGCTTCGTCCGCGACGGGGCCGCTCGGATTGGCATGGGCCATCACCGGCACGGCGACCTCCGCGCCACGGCTCTCCGCGAAGGCCAGGAAGGCGCCGAGCGCCGTGGCGCTGCCGGTGCCGGCCGCGCGGGCCGCCTCGCCCCAGACGGGATGGAAGGCCGCGAGCGGCGTGGCAAGCGGCGAGAAGGTGTTCGTCTCGTGGTTGAGGCGGGCGGTGACGATGCGCATGGCGGCCTTCGGACGCGGGAGGATTCAGGTGAGCTCAATGGGCCTTCACGCCGAGGAATCGGTCGCGGGCCGCCTCGTCGCGCGCGAACTCCGCCGCGTCGGCGTGGTAGGCGATCCGGCCGAGTTCGAGGATGTAGTGGCGGTCGGCGAGGCTGGTGCAGACGGCGAGGTTCTGCTCGACGAGCAGGATCGGCACCCCCGCGTCCCGGATCAGGCGGATCTGCGCGACGATCTCCTCGACGATGACCGGCGCGAGGCCCTCGACCGGCTCGTCGAGCATCAGGAGCTTCGGGCCGTTGAGCAGGGCGCGGGCGATGGAGAGCATCTGCTGCTCGCCGCCCGACAGCTGCGCGCCGCCGTTGCGGCGCCGCTCCTCCAGCCGCGGGAAGATCCGGTAGACGTCGCGGATCGCCCAGGGCGAGCCCTTGCGCACCGCGATCCTCAGGTTCTCCTCGACGGTGAGCAGGCCGAAGATGCCGCGGTCCTCGGGCACGAGGCAGAGGCCGGCCCTCGCGATGCGGTGGGGCGCCCAGCCCGCGATCTCGGCGCCGCCGAAGGTCACCCGGCCCCTGCGCGGCGGCAGCAGGCCGCTGATGCTGCGCAGCGTCGAGGTCTTGCCCGCGCCGTTGCGGCCGAGCAGGCAGACGATCTCGCCGGCGCGCACCTCCAGGCTCACGCCCTGGAGGATGTGGCTCTTGCCGTAATAGCCGTGGACGTCGTCGAGACGCAGCGCCGTCCCCGCGCTCATCGCAGGTCCCCCGTGATCATGTTGCCGAGATAGGCGCGGCGCACCTCCGGATCGTCCCGCACCGCCGCCGGCCGGCCCTCGACCAGCACCTGGCCGGCGCGCATCACCGTGACGGTGTCGCTGATGTTCATGACGATGCCCATGTTGTGCTCGATGAACAGCACCGTGTGGTCGCGGCCGAGGTCGCGGATCAGGTCGGTCATCGCCCCGATATCGTCGGTGCCCATCCCCGAGGTGGGCTCGTCGAGGAGGATCACCTTCGGCCGGGCCGCCATCGCCATGCCGACCTCGAGGCGCCGCTGCTGCCCGTGCGAGAGCTCGCCCGCCGCCCGGCCGGCGACGGGGCCGAGGTCGAGGCGCTGCAGCAGCGCCCGCACGGTGTCCTGGGCCGCGTCGTGCTCGGGCACCCGGCGCCAGGGGGCGAGGGCGGCCCAGGGCGTGCGCCCCTGGGCCGCCAGCCGCAGGTTCTCGCGCACGCTGAGCGTCGCGAACAGGCTGGTGACCTGGAACGAGCGGGCGAGGCCGAGCCGCACCCGGTCGTCGTCGCGGGTGCGGGTGATGTCCCGGCCGCCCAGGGTGATGCGGCCGCCCGCCGTGCGGATGCGGCCGGTCAGCGCGTGGAACAGGGTGGTCTTGCCCGCCCCGTTCGGGCCGATGATCGCGTGGACGCTGTTGGCGCGCACGCGCAGGGTCACGTCCTTGAGCGCGACGAAGCTGCCGTAGCGGACCCCGAGTCCCTCGGCGGCGAGGGCGGGCTCGAAGGCGCCCGCAGAGGCGGGGGCATGGGTGGGGGAGGCGGCGGTCACGGGCGGCTCTCCTCCGGCACGGCGCCCTCGGCGGGGGCGCGCGTCACGAGCGCGGCGGCCCGCTCGACCAGGCCCCAGAGGCCGCGCTGCATGAACAGGGCGATGGCGATGAGGAGGGCGCCGAGCAGCAGGAGCCAGCGCGGCCAGATCGCCGAGAGCAGGTCGCCGGCGACGAGATAGAAGGCGGCGCCGAGCACCGAGGCGAACAGGTTCGCACCCCCGCCGATGATCGTCATGATCAGCAGCGTCTCGCTGGTGTGGTACTCGATGTTCGAGAGCGGCGCGACGCCGATCAGCATGGCGTGCAGCGCGCCCGCCAGCGCCGTCACAGCCCCCGAGATCGCGAAGGCTGCGACCTTGAAGGCGCGCACCGGGAAGCCGATGGCGCTGGCCCGGGCCTCGTTGTCGCGGATCGCGAGCAGCGTGCGGCCGAAGGTCGAGAGGGCCACGCGCTGGAGCACGGCGAAGAGTGCGAGGAAGAGCACGGCGACATAGGCGTAGTAGGACCAGGGATCGGCGAGCGCCCGGCCGCCGAGCCGCGGGCGCGGCACGTTGAGCAGGCCGTTGTCGCCCCCGGTCAGGTCGCTGAACGTGTAGGCCAGGAAGTAGAACAGCTGCGAGAAGGCGAGCGTCAGCATCACGAAGTAGACGCCCTGCCGCCGGATCGAGAGCCAGCCGACCGCGGTGGCGGTGGCGGCGCCGACGAGGGCGACGGCCGGCAGCATCACCGGGGCCGGCCAGCCGGCGCGCAGCAGGAGGAGGCCGGAGACGTAGCTGCCGAGCCCGAAGAAGATGCCCTGCCCGAAGGAGAGCAGGCCGGTATAGCCGAGCAGCAGGTTGCAGGCCGCGGCGGCGAGCCCGTAGATCAGGATCTCGCTGGCGAGCGTGCCCGAGCGCAGGACGAGCGGCAGCACGAGCACGGTGATCGCGGCGAGGGCGAAATGGACGAGGGGACGCTCGAGGAGGCGGGTCATCGCGGGCTCCCTCACGCGCGTCCGAACAGGCCGCGCGGCATCATCACGATGATCGCAGCCATGCCGAGATAGATCATCAGCCGGGCGCCCTCGGGCCAGAGCGTCGCCATCAGGCTCTGGGCGATGCCGACCGCGAGCCCCGCCGCCAGCGCCCCGGCGTAGCTGCCCATGCCGCCGATCACCACGACCACGAAGGCGACGCTCAGCGCCTCGACGCTCATGAACGGATCGACGCCGCGGATCGGCGCCGCGAGCGCCCCCGCGAGCCCGGCGAGCCCGGCACCGAGCCCGAACACCGCCGTGTTGATGCGCCGCGTGTCGTAGCCGAGCAGCGCCATGTCCTCGGCCGATTCCGAGCCGGCGCGGACGATCGCGCCGAGCCGCGTGCCCTCAAGCAGCCACCACAGGGCGCCGGCCAGCACCGCCGTGAAGGCGATCACGAAGAGCCGGTACTCGGGGTAGACGAAGTCGCCGAGGATGACGATTCCGGACAGGCCCTCGGGCGGCGCGAGATTGCCGCCGATCGGCCCCCAGACGATGATCACGATCTCCTGCACCACCAGGGCGAGGCCCACCGTGGCGAGGATGTGGAAGGTGTGCGCCTGCTTGTAGACCCGCCGCAGCAGCACCGCCTCGGTCACGGCGGCGAGCACCGCCACGGCGAGGCCGGCCAGCGGCAGGGCGAGCCAGAAGCTCACCCCGCGCTCGACCATCGCGTAGGCGAGATAGGCGCCGAGCATGTAGAACGCCCCGTGCGCGAAGTTCACGAACTGCAACAGCCCGAAGATGACGCTCAATCCCACCGCGAGCAGGAAGTAGAGCATCCCCAGGCCGATGCCGTTGAGGATCTGGAACAGGTAGGTCACGCGGGCCTCTGGGAGCCTGTCTGAACGGCCGATCCGTCCGCGGCCTCGTCCGTCGCGGCCGCGGCGCGGCGTCTCGGGACGAGGCGGGGGACGGGGTCCAACGGTCTCGCCCGGCGGCTCAGGTCATCTTGCACTCGGCCGCTTCGGGCGAGAGGAACGACTTGCCGGAGCTGACGATGTCGACGAAATCGTCCTTGTCGGCCATCTTCGCCTTGGGCTTGCCCTTGAGCAGGTAGTAATCCTTGATCACCTGATGGTCCGCGGCGCGGATCTGCTCCTCGCCGGTGAGGCCGGCATAGGTCAGGCCTTCGAGGGCCTTGGTCACCGCCGGCCCCTCGGTCGAGCCGGCCTTGGCGGCGGCGTCGAGCAGGAGCTTGCTGAGCAGGTAGGAGCCGGCGAAGGAGTAGTTCGGGCTGAACTTGCGCGTCTCGCGCACCTTGGCCACCAGCGCCGTGTTCAGCGGCGTGTCGACGCCGTGCCAGTACTGGGCGCCGAAATAGATGCCCTCGCAGAGGTCGGGGCCGAGCGCCTCGAACTGCTCCAGGCCCGACGCCCAGGCGAGCACGATGGTCATGCGCTTCTTCAGCCCGAAGCTCACCGCCTGACGCAGGGTGTCGGAGGATTGCGAGCCGAAGCTCAGGATCAGCAGCACGTCGGGCTTGGCCGCGATGGCGTTGGTCAGGTAGCCGCTGAACTCCTTCTCGGCGAGCGAGTGGTAGCTGTTGCCCACATGCTCGATGCCCTTCTCCTGGAAGACCGCCTTGGCCGCGCTCAGGAGCCCCTCGCCGAACACGTATTGCGGCGTGATCGTGTACCAGCGCTTGGCCTGCGGCATCTGCGCGATCAGCGGGCGCACGGTCTGGGCGATCGCCCCATAGGTGGGCACGCTCCAGCGGAAGGTGCCGCGGTTGCACTCCTTGCCGGTAATCTCGTCGGCGCCCGCGGTGGTGAAGAAGACGCCGCCGCCATTCATCACCTCCTTGCCCATCACCAGCGCCTCGGAGGAGAGGATGCCGCCCGCGAAGAGCCGCGTGCCCTCGGCCATCGCCTCCTGCACCCGGCGCGCCGCCGTCGCCGGCTTGCCCTCGGTGTCGAGGTCGCGCGCCACGACCTTCCGGCCGAGCACCGTGCCGGCCTCCTCGGCGGCCAGGGCCGCGCCGAGCGCCGCGAACTTCCCGTTCGCCGCGAAGGCTCCCGACATCGGCAGGGGCGCCCCGACGACCAGATTGCCCTCCGCGGCCGCGGCACCGCGCAGCAGGGGCGGCGCGCCGAGCGTGGCGGCGGCGAGGGCAGTCTGGGTGAGGAATGCACGACGGTTGAGCATGAGGCCTCCGCAGCGGCGAGGATCGAGGTATCTATCCGATCTATACGCATCAATTGTGCCGCAGCGCCTCGCGGGAGACCAGAGGCTTTCGTGACAGTGCGGCCGGCCCCGTTGTCCCCCCTGCCGAGATCGCGGACATTGATCCGCGCGGCCTGTCGCCCGCGCGGCGCGCGATGGGGTCCCGTGAAGCCCGGACCCGGCGTCCCGACAGGATCGGCCCGACGGGATCGGACGGGGCGGGTTGCGAGGTCAGGCCATTTCCGGAGAGCTTCCCGCCGCGGCAACCCTGAGCCGCCTCGACCTCAAGACGCTGCGGCTCTTCGCGGCGATCTGCGAGGAGGGCACGCTCAACGGCGCGGCCCGCCGCGCGGCGATCGCCCCTTCGGCGGTGAGCAAGCGGCTGGCCGAGCTGGAATTGACCCTCGGCTGCACCCTGATGGTGCGGGAGCCCCGGGGCATGCGCCCGACTCCGGCCGGCGAGACCCTGCTGCACCACACCCGGCGCATGCTGGCGAGCGCCGAGCAGATCGCGCTCGAACTCGCCGAGCATGCCCGCGGCGTGCGCGGCTTCGTCCGGATGCTGGCGAACCTCTCGGCGATCGTGCAGTTCCTGCCCGAGGACCTGCAGGCCTTCCTGGCGGCGCAGGAGCGCATCCGGGTCGATCTGGAGGAGCGCCCGAGCGGCGGCGTGGTGGCCGGTGTGGAGGAGGGTGCGGCCGACCTCGGCATCTGCGCCGGCGGCACCGATACCCGCTCGCTCACCGCCCACCGCTACCGCGGCGACCGGCTGGTGCTGGTGATGCCGGCCGACCATCCGCTCGCCGGCCGCCCGGCCCTGGCCCTGTCCGAGACCCTCGACTACGACCATGTCGGCATGCATGCCGCGAGCTCGATCTACGCCGCGCTCCGCGACGAGGCGCGCCGCCTCGGGCGCCCCTTGCGCCTGCGCATCCACGTGCCGAGCTTCGACGCGATCTGCCGCATGGCGCAGGCCGGGATGGGGCTCGGCACCGTGCCGGAGGGGGTCTACGCGCTGCTCGGGCCGCAGATGCGGCTCACCGCCGTGCCCCTCACCGACCCCTGGGCGCAGCGCGCGCTCACCCTGGTGGTCCGCCCGGGCGCCCTGCCGCCGGCCGCCGCCCTGCTCCTCGACCACCTGCGCGCCGCCGGACCGTGAGGGGCCGATCGACCTCGGGGGAGGGCGCTCGAAGCGGTTTCCGGTGCATCGCTTCGGCTTGAAGCGCGTCCCCCTCTCCCCGCCGGGCGGGGAGAGGGTCGCGACGACTTCGTCGTCGGCGCGACGAGCGGCAGCGAGGGTGAGGGGGTGATTCCGGAGGAGGCTCTTCCTCAACCGCCCCCTCACCCTCGGCTGCCGCCTCGCCGCGCTCCCCGCCCGGATCTCGGGCTTGCCCGAGATCCGCACCGGGGAATCGAAGTCGGGCAGGCCCGACTTCGGGCGGGGAGAGGGGATGCGCTACCACCCCGCTCGAACAGCCTCTACGGCTGCGCGGACCAGACGTTGATCACCCGCATCGCCGCCGGCTCGGCGCCGTTGCGCGCCTCGGCCGAGACCGGGGCGAGATTGCGCGGGGCGTTGCGCTTCATCCGAGCGAGCACGCGGCGCGCCTCGTCCGCGGGCAGGGCGCCGACGGGCGCGACCATGGCGGCGAGCTGCTGGCGGGTGCGCCGGTCCACGAGGCGGGAATTCTGAGCCGGCTCGAAGTCGCGCATCGTGTGGCGCTTCTCGACCGGCCCCGTGAAGACCTGCGGCCCGGTCTTCAGGATGACGATGTCGCCGGGGCGCAGGGTCTCGTCCTTCATCAGCGCGGCGGCCGGCCCCTGGGACATGTCCAGCGGGGTCTGGCGGTCGGTGATCTTCACCTTGAGGGGCTCGGATTTCGGAAGGGCGGCGTAGCGGGTGCGCAGGCGCTGGCGGGCCGCGCCGCGGTCGTGCCGGCGAGAGGGGACGTAGCCGCCAGAGCCGGCCTGGACCTGCGGTTGCATCTGGGGCTGGGGCGCCTCCTGTCGGGCCCGGCCGAACAGGGCTTCGAAGAAGCCGACCTCCTGGGCGTGTGCGCCGCTCTGGGCCGCAGTGCCGGCCAGCAATCCGAGCGCGGTCAGCGCCAGGGCGGCGCGGCGGGGGCGTGTCGGAAGCATCCGGGATCTCCGTGGCGCGCTGACGCGGGCGTCGTTCAAGCGCTCAACGGGAAGTTGACCTCGGCAGTTCCGAAACTTTCAGCCTTCGTTAAGCTCCCGGCTCCCGGACCCGTCAGGCCGGCTCGGCCTGCTCGCCCTCGCCGATGCAGTCGAGGGCGCGCTCCACGGCGCTCACCGCATCGAGGAGATGTTGCACGGTGCGCTCGACCTCCAGGGCCGGACGGCCGGTGGCGGCGGCGCGGGCGCAGACATCCTCGAGCTGCTCCAGCAGGGTGAGGAGGTCTCCGGCGACGGCCACGACCTCGCAGCGGGCGAGTTGCGCGACGGGCTGGCGCTGGCGGAAGGGCACGACGTTGCTCATCGCCGACGGTTCTCGCTCGAATCCGGCCGGATTCGCCAGGGGGCAGGGCGCCTCCTCCACACGATTGCCGGGAGGCGGTGCGGCAAAGCCGCGGGCGTGGTGAGTTTTCCGTGGCCGCATCACATCAGTTGCGCGCCGACGCGTTCACCGCCGCGCGCCTCGGCTTGACCGCGCGCCGCGCGCGGGCCACTCGGCCCGACCCGGTGCAGGGCGCGGCCTCACGGATGCCGGCTTCGCGCGCGAGGATCCCGTTCCAGCCCCTCACCACGAGGCCTTTTCGCGATGCGCTTCCTTCTCCTCCCCGTCGTCCTGCTGACCGGCCTCGGCCTCGCCGCCTGCAGCAGCACCGAGGGCTCGGACAGCCGCAGCGGCTTCTCCGAGCAGTTCAGCACCGACAATTTCCGGCGCTCCAACGACACCAACGGCACGCAGTCCCGCCGGGACGTGAACCGCGCCTACACCCAGCCGAGCCTTCCGACGATCGGCAACCGGGGGTACTGAGACACGGCTCCCCTCCCCCTCGGCGGGGGAGGGGAGCCGCCGTCAGCGCCGCGACACCGCGTCGGCGAAGGCGACGATGCGGTTGCGGGCGTAGGTGGGCAGGCCGGCGCTGATCGAGTTGCCGGTGTTGAAGCTCGAATTGCCCATCAGCACCTGGGCCGGGAGCAGGTTCTTCAGCACCGGCACGCGGGCATATTCCGCCTTGCGGTCGAGCACGTCCGCCTTGATGGCGAGCGCCATGTAGGTGGTCACCACCGTCTTCTGCGGGTCGCCCGGCATGGGCTGGAACACCGCCAGGAACTTGCCGAAGCGCAGGATCTGGTTGACCCAGAAGATGGTCTGCTCGATGCCGCCGGTCACCGCCGTATCGATCTTGGTGAGCCCGGAAAGCGCCGCGGCCTGCTCCGGCGGCAGCGTGTGCAGCTCGCTCTGGAACGAGACGTACTCGGCGATCTTCTTGGACGAGCCTTCCTCCAGCTTGTTGGCGAGCTTCACGCCGAGCGGCAGCTTGCCCTCCAGGTCGTAGCGGGACTCGATGCAGGTGCCGGCCTCGCACCAGGGCCGGTCGGGCCGGCGGGCGAAGGCGGCGGCCGGGTCCTTGGTCGGCGTCACCTCGGCGGGGTTGAGCGCCTTGTGCCGGATCGCCGGGTCCATCCGCTTGACGAAGTCGAGATTGGCGAAGGCGTTGAGGTCGATCGCCTCTGGCGGGCGGGCCACCACGAAGCGCCCTTCCGCCACGTAGACCTTCAGGGTCTCGTGGCGCTGCTTCGTCACCCCGTTCACGGTCTGGGCGTAGTCCGGCTCCTTGTATCCGGGGAAGGGCGAGAGGGCGGCGGCCTCGGCCGGGCGCAGGCGCAGCCAGTCGAGATAGGGCACGAGGCCGCTCTCGGGGTTCGCCGGCTGGTCGCGGTGGTCGGTGAACAGGATGGTGCCGGGCTTCAAGGTCGCCGGATCCTGCGCGGTCACCGAGGGGACCTCCCTGATGCGGTCGGAGGCGGGTCCCTGCGCGGGGGTCTGCGGCGCGGTCTGGGCCAGGGCGGGGCAGGCGGCACAGGCGGCCAGGAGGGCGAGCGACAGGGTCGCCGGACGCAGCGTCTTCACGGACATTCCTCGATTGGGATCAGGCGGGTCAGTAGCGCGGGTCGTCGCCGAACAGGTAGTCCGGGTCGCGGCGGCGGGGCCGCACGTCCTCGTCGTCGCCGAAGGGCGAGCGCTGGGTTCCGGGCCAGGGCCGGTAGCCGTCGAGGTCGCCCTGCGCGCGGCGGCTGCGCGCCGCCGGCCGCTCGCCGAACGGGTCGAGCAGGTCGGGCTCGGCCCTCCGCGCGCGGCCGCCGGACAGGCCGCCGAAGAGATCGCCCTGCACGTCGGCCCCGTCCTCGGCGCCGGCGAGGTCGCCGTCCTCGGCGTCGGGCCTGAGCGCGTAGAGGGTCTCGCGCGGCACGAGGCGGTACTGCGTGTCGGCCACGCGCCCGTCGCCGCCCAGGCGGAAATGCTCGAGGAAGCCGCCGCCGCGCTGGCCGCTGCGGGCATCGACGGCGATGTCGGCGATGAGCGGCCGCGCCTCCGGGGAGGGGCCGCGCAGCGGGGTCTTGGGCACGCCGTTGGCCCAGACCGCCTCGACGATGCGGCCGGCGATCGGCACGGCGAGATGGCCGCCGGTCTGGCCGCGGCCCAGCGTCCGGCGGGTGCCGTCGGCATTGTCGTAGCCGACCCAGACCACCACCGAGACCTCGTTGGTCAGCCCGGCGAACCAGGCGTCGTTCTCGTTCTCCGAGGTGCCGGTCTTGCCGGCCAGATAGGCCCCGTAGCGGGCGAGGGCCGCCGCGGTGCCGTGCTGCACGACGCCCTGCAGCATGGTCTTCAGCTGGTAGAAGGAGACCCGGTCGGCCGAGCCGATCCGCGCCGGCTCGCGCGCGGCGTGGCTGTAGACCGGCTTGCCGTCGCGCTCGACCGATTCCAGCGCGTAGGGCGCGGGCCGCGCGCCCTCGTTCGCCACCGCGGCGTAGAAGCCGGCCAGATCCAGCATGCGCACCGGCTGCGCGCCGAGCACGAAGGGATAGTAGGGCTCGCACTCGGCATAGAGCTGGGCCTCCAGCGCGATGTCGCAGACCCGCTTGAGGCTCTGCGGCGCCTTCTCCGCGATGCCGCCCTGGAGGAGGCGGGCGGTGACGAGGTTCTTCGAGAATTCGAGGCCGCGCCGCAGGGTCACCGGGCCGGAGCCGGCGCCGTCATAGTTCTTGGGCGACCAGGACTCGCCGACGCCCCCGATCGGCGGCAGGGTCACGGGACTGTCCATCACCAGGGTGTTGGGCTGGAGGCCGGCATTCAGCGCGGCGAGATAGGTGAGGGGCTTGAGCGTCGAGCCGGGCTGGCGCACCGCCTGGGTCACCCGGTTGAGCTGGCTCAGCGGGTAGGAGAAGCCGCCGGCCATGGCCAGGATCCGGCCGGTGCGGTTCTCCAGCACCAGGGCGGCGCCCTGCACGGTCGGACGCACCCGGATCTCGGCCCGCGGCCCACCCTTGCCGTCGCGCAGCTTCACCCGCACCGCGTCGTAGGGCTGGAGCTTGCCGCGGGCGATGCCCGGATCGAGGGCGGCCACGCGGCCGTCGGGCAGGCCGACCTTCACGCCGTTGCGGCCGGTCTCCAGCACGATCGCGAGCGGCCAGTGCACGTCGTAGAGCGCGGGCCGCGCGCTCTCCAGCGCCCGCAGCCAGGCGGGTTTGGGTCCGGCGGGCTTCGCAGCCGGGGATTTCGGGGCGGGGCCTTTCGGGGCAGGGGGCTTCGTGGCCGCAAGCCTGGACGCGGCCTTCGCCTCCGCCCTGCCCGCGCCGGCCGATCCGGCGCCCGTGCGGTCGCGCGGCGGCTCGGCACCCGTCACGGTCGGGGCGGATTGCGGGGCGGCCTCGGGGGCGGGCGAGGCGGCCTCGAGGCGCCGCACGCTCTCGGCGAGGGTCAGCTCGGGCCCGCTCCAGCTCTGCCGCCCGGTGGCGCGCTCGTAGGTGGCGAGCCCGTCCTGGAGCGCGCCCTCCACCGCCCGCTGCAGCCCGGCATTGATCGTGGAGCGCACCGTGTAGGAGGCGGCCGTCAGCGACTCGACGCCCGCCAGCGTGCGCGCCTCGCGGTTCAGATAGTCCACCACGTAGAAGCCGCTGTCGCGCCGCGCGGTCTCGATCGGCTTGAGGCCGAGATCGGCCTTCACGGCCTCGGCCATCTGCGCCTCGGTGATCGCGCCCTCCTCCTTCAGGCGCGAGAGCACGTAGGCGCGGCGCTCGCGGGCGCGGTCGGGGTACCTGTCGGGGCTGTAGAAGTTCGGGCCCTTGGGCATGCCGGCGAGCAGGGCGGCCTCCGGCAGGGTGAGCGCGCCCACCGACTTCCCGAAATAGGAGCGCGCCGCCATCTCGATGCCGTAGGCGCCGCGGCCCAGATAGATCCCGTTGAGGTAGAGCCCGAGGATCTGGGGCTTGGTCAGGATCCGCTCCAGGCGGGCCGCGACGATCATCTCGCGGATCTTGCGCTCGTAGGTGACGTCGTCGCCCACCGAGAGGTTCTTCACCACCTGCTGCGTGATGGTGGAGCCGCCCTGCGGGCGCCCGGGCGCGGCGAGGTTGCCGATGAAGGCGCGGATCACGCCGCGCTCGTCGATGCCGCGGTGGCTCTCGAAGCGCTTGTCCTCGGCCGCGATGAAGGCCTTCTGCACGAGGGCGGGCACGCTCTCGATCGGCACGTTGAGGCGGCGCCCGTTCGCCTCGAAGGTCTCGGCGAAGGGCTGGCCCGCCCCGTCGAGGATCTGGGTCATGCCGGGCAGCGCCTTGTCGCGCAGGGCCTCGGCGGTCGGCAGGTTCTCGGTGGCCTTGTTGTAGAACTCGATCACCGCCTTCGCCTCGAAGGGGGCATTGGCCGGGTTCTCGCCCTTGCAGAACTGGCGGTAGCTCGTGTTGAGCTCGCCGATATCGAGCCCGTGCAGGATCTTCGGGGCCGAGGCGCCGGCCACCGCGCTCGGATCCTCCATGGCGGTGGAGATCAGCTCGTCGAGGTTGATGTCCTCGATGTCGAAGGCCTTGCGCATATGGGCGCAGCCGTCGCGCAGGATCTGCACGACCTGCGCCCCGTCGCTGGCCGCGTCGAAGCGCGTCTTCACGGCGTCCGGCCGCGTCGTGACCTGGCTGAGGGTCAGCGCGGTCGCGAACAGCTTGATCAGGATGGCGTTCATACGATCCGGGTGCGGCGCGGCGCGGGAACTCGGTCCCGGCCGCTTCGAGACAACGCCGGGGCGGCTGAACAGGGCCTGGACAACGCGGCTCTTTTAAGGAGGGGCGGGGAAACGGCAACGCTTTTCCCGGGGCGGGCGTTGGGGCCCGAAGCCCCATGAATGGTCGGGCTGAGCGATCGCCGCGTCGCGTTCCGCTCGTCAGCTTGCGCCGTGCCCGCCCCCCTCGTCCGAGCGCCTGTCGAGCGCTCGGTCGCAACGCCGCGGAGTCCCTCGTGATCACCGACCTCTGGTACAAGAACGCCGTCATCTACTGCCTGTCGGTGCGCACCTTCATGGATGCGAACGGCGACGGCATCGGCGACTTCGCGGGGCTGGAGCGGCGGCTCGACTACCTGCAGGGGCTCGGCGTCACCGCGATCTGGCTGATGCCGTTCCAGCCCTCGCCGAAGCGCGACGGCGGCTACGACATCGCGGACTATTACGGCGTCGACCCCGATTACGGCTCGCTCGGCGATTTCGTGGCCTTCACCCATGCCGCCAAGCAGCGGGGCCTGCGGGTGATCATCGACCTCGTGGTCAACCACACCTCGGACCGGCACCCCTGGTTCCAGGCGGCGCGCAAGGACCCGGATTCACCCTACCGGGACTGGTACGTCTGGTCGACGGAGAAGCCCTCGAACGCCGACAAGGGCATGGTCTTCCCCGGCGTGCAGACGACGACCTGGACCTACGACCGCGAGGCGGGCGCCTACTACTTCCACCGCTTCTTCGACTTCCAGCCCGACCTCAACACGGGCAACCCCGCGGTCCTGGCCGAGATCCTGAAGATCATGGGCTTCTGGATCCAGCTCGGCGTCTCCGGCTTCCGCATGGACGCGGTGCCCTTCGTGATCGCGCAGAAGGGCGCGGATGTCGGGGGCACGCCGCGCGAAAACTTCGACATGCTGCGCGACTTCCGTGAGTTCCTGCAATGGCGGAAAGGGGACGCGATCATCCTGGCCGAGGCCAACATCCTGCCGAAGCAGGACCTCGACTATTTCGGCGACGACGCCGACCGCATGCACATGATGTTCAACTTCCAGGTCAACCAGGCGACCTTCTACGCACTGGCCGCCCATGACGCGCGCCCCCTCGTCAAGGCGATCGAGCGGACGACGCCGCGCCCGGCCTCCTGCCAGTGGGGCACCTTCCTGCGCAACCACGACGAGCTCGACCTCGGCCGGCTGACGGACAAGCAGAGGGCCCTGGTGTTCGAGAAATTCGGGCCCGAAAAGGGGATGCAGCTCTACGACCGCGGCATCCGCCGCCGCCTCGCGCCGATGCTCGACGGCGATCCGCGCCGGATCCGGCTCGCCTACGCGCTGATGTTCGCCCTGCCCGGCACGCCGGTGCTGCGCTACGGCGACGAGATCGGCATGGGCGACGACCTCGCCCTCAAGGAGCGCGACTGCGCCCGCACGCCGATGCAGTGGACCAACGAGCGGCACGGCGGCTTCACCGCCGCCGAGCGGCCGGTGATGCCGGTGATCGACCACGGTCCCTACGGCTACGCCCATGTCAACGTGGCCGGGCAGCGGCACGAACGCGACTCGCTGCTCACCTGGATGCAGAGCATGATCCGGGTGCGCAAGGAGGCGCCCGAGATCGGCTGGGGCCAGGTCTCGGCGCTGGAGACCGGCCGGAGCCCGGTGCTGGCCCTGCGCTACGACTGGCGCAACAACACGGTGGTCTGCGTGCTCAACCTCGATCCGGGACCGATCGAGGTCGAGATCGCGACCGGCGTGCCCGCGCCCGCGGGCGACCTGCTGATCGACCTCCTCACCGGGGAGCGCAGCGAGGCGGAGGCGAAAGGCCGCCACCGCCTCTGCCTGGAGGGCTACGGCTATCACTGGTTCCGGGTCGGCGGCCTCGACGCGCCCTTGAAGCGCACGCCGGCTTGAGCGGATCCCCTCGCCCCGCCCGCAGTCGGGCTTGCCCGACGTCGGTTCCCCGGTGCCGATCTCGGGCAAGCCCGGGATCGGTCGGGGAGAGGGGGTGCCGCGGCCGCCTCAGGAAGAGGTCGGGGACGGGACTGACGAGGTCTGCGCGCCGAGATCGGCGCATCCGCTCCGACGGGCTCGGATGGGGCAGGTGCCCTCGCCGGGCGATCCGGGCTAGAACGCGCCTTCGGACGAAGAGCGAGCCCAAGCCCATGCCCACGCCCCGCGCCGGGATCATCCCGGTCACGCCTTTCCAGCAGAACTGCACCCTGATCTGGGACGATGCGACCAAGGTCGGCGCCGTGGTCGATCCGGGCGGCGACCTCGACCGGATCGAGGCGGCCATCGCCCAGCAGGGCGTCACGATCGAGAAGATCCTTCTGACCCACGGCCATATCGACCATGCCGGCGGCGCGGACGAGTTGAAGGAGCGCCTCGGCGTGCCGGTGGAGGGGCCCCACGAGGCCGACCGGTTCCTGCTCGATTCCCTGCCGATGACCGGCGCCAATTACGGCCTCGACGGCGCCCGCGCGGTGACGCCGGACCGCTGGCTCGCCGAGGGCGACCAGGTCACGGTCGGCGGCCTCACCTTCGACATCCTGCACGCTCCCGGCCACTCCCCGGGCAGCGTGGTCTTCGTCTCCCGCGACGCCCGCTTCGCCCTCGTCGGCGACGTGGTCTTCAAGGGCTCGGTCGGCCGCACGGACCTGCCCGGCGGCAACCACGAGCAGCTGATCCGGGCGATCAAGGAGAAGGTGCTGCCGCTCGGCGACGACGTCGCCTTCATCTCCGGCCACGGCCCGACGGGGACGCTGGGCGAGGAGCGCGTCTCGAACCCGTTCCTGCAGGATTGAGCGCGGCAGGCTTCGCCGCGCGGGCGTGACCGGGTGTCGCGGAACGCGCGGTCGATCCGCGGGCAGCCCGATCCCGTCCCGCCCGCTTCGGACGTTCCCGCGCAGCCCTAACGCGGCTTTAACGGGATAGGGCCAGAAATCCCGGTCCAGGCCTCGGTGCCGCGCCGGGAAACCGATGCAATTTCAAGGCTGAACCCCTATATCAGGCGGGTTCGACGAATCGCAGGCGAAGCCGCCCGGCAGGGCTGGGCGGAGCATGGCGAAGACCCCGCCTGCCCGAGGAATTTCATGGCCGACACTCCGCAGACTGAACACGACGCCTACGGCGCGGAATCGATCCGGGTCCTCAAGGGCCTGGACGCCGTCCGCAAGCGCCCGGGCATGTATATCGGCGATACCGACGACGGCTCGGGCCTGCACCACATGGTCTACGAGGTGGTGGACAACGCCATCGACGAGGCGCTCGCGGGCCATGCCGACCTCGTGACCGTGACCCTCAACGCCGACGGCTCCTGCACGGTGTCCGACAACGGACGCGGCATCCCGGTGGACATCCACAAGGAGGAGGGCGTCTCGGCGGCCGAGGTCATCATGACCCAGCTGCACGCGGGCGGTAAGTTCGACCAGAACTCCTACAAGGTCTCGGGCGGCCTGCACGGCGTCGGCGTCTCGGTGGTCAACGCGCTCTCGGTCTGGCTCAAGCTCCGGATCTGGCGCAACGACACGGAGCACGCGATGGAGTTCGGCCATGGCGAGGCCAAGGCCCCGCTCGCGGTGGTCGGCCCCGGCAACGGGCGGCGCGGCACGGAAGTGACCTTCCTGCCGAGCCCGCTGACCTTCTCGATGGTCGAGTTCGACTATCCCACCCTCGAGAAGCGCCTGCGCGAGCTCGCCTTCCTGAACTCCGGCGTGCGCATCGTGCTCACCGACGCGCGCCATGCCGAGAAGAAGCGCGAGGAGCTCTACTACGACGGCGGCATCGAGGCCTTCGTGCGCTACCTCGACCGCTCGCGCAAACCGATCGAGGGCATGACCAAGCCCGTCGTGGTGCGCGCCGAGCGCGACGGCATCCGGGTCGAGGTGGCGCTCTGGTGGAACGACTCCTTCAACGAGACCGTGCTGCCCTTCACCAACAACATCCCGCAGCGCGATGGCGGCACCCACATGGCGGGCTTCCGCGCGGCGCTGACCCGGCAGGTCACCGGCTATGCCGAGTCCTCGGGCATCACCAAGAAGGAGAAGATCTCGCTCACCGGCGAGGATTGCCGCGAGGGCCTCACCGCGGTCATCTCGGTGCAGGTGCCGGACCCGAAATTCTCCTCGCAGACCAAGGACAAGCTCGTCTCGTCGGAGGTCCGCCCGGCGGTCGAGAACGTGCTGAACGAGGGCCTCTCGACCTGGCTGGAGGAGAACCCGACCCAGGCCCGCTCCGTCGTCGGCAAGGTCGTGCTCGCGGCCTCCGCCCGGGAGGCCGCCCGCAAGGCGCGCGAGACCGTGACGCGCAAGGGGGCCCTCGACATCGCCTCCCTGCCCGGCAAGCTCGCCGACTGCCAGGAGCGCGACCCGACCAAGTGCGAGATCCTGCTGGTGGAGGGCGATTCCGCCGGCGGCTCGGCCAAGCAGGGCCGCGACCGCGCCTTCCAGGCGGTGCTGCCGCTGCGCGGCAAGATCCTGAACGTCGAGCGGGTGCGCGCCGACCGGATGCTGTCCTCGGCCGAGATCGGCACGCTGATCACGGCGCTGGGGGCCGGCATCGGCCGCTCCTCCACCGACCGGGAGGGCTTCAACCCGGACAAGCTGCGCTACCACCGCATCATCATCATGACCGATGCGGACGTGGACGGCTCGCATATCCGCACGCTGCTGCTGACGTTCTTCTTCCGCCAGATGCCGGAGCTGATCGACCGCGGGCACCTCTACATCGCCCAGCCGCCTCTCTACAAAGCCGAGCGCGGCCGCAAGGCGATCTACCTGAAGGACGAGCGGGCGCTCGAGGACTACCTGATCGACCAGGGCACGGAGGGCGCCGTGCTGCGCCTCGCCACCGGGGCCGAGTTCAGCGGTCCGCAGCTGCGGACGCTGGTCGAGGAGGCGCGCACCTTCCGCGGCATCCTGCAGGGCCTGCATACACGCTACGACCGTTCGGTCGTCGAGCAGGCGGTGTTGGCCGGCGCTTTCGCGGTGAATGCGGCCGAAAGCCCTGGCGAGGCTGAGGTTCTTGCCGACATGACGGCCAAACGCCTCAACGCCATAGCCGAAGAAATCGAACGCGGGTGGGAAGGGGAGGCTTTCGAGGGTGGGTACCGTTTGAGCCGCACGCTTCGTGGCGTCCGCCAAGTTGCGGCGCTGGATTCTGGCTTGATCACTTCTCAGGAGGCACGCCGCCTTGCTGAGCGGGCCGATACGTTCCGCGAAATTTACGGCGAGCCAGCCACGCTGATGCGCAAAACCGACGAGACCGCGCTGCACGGCCCCGTCGGCTTGTTCGAGGCGGTGATGGCCTTCGGCCGCAAGGGCTTGTCCCTCCAGCGTTACAAAGGACTTGGCGAGATGACCGCCCAGCAACTCTGGGAGACGACACTCGATCGCGACGTACGGTCACTTCTTCAGGTCAAAGTCAAAGACTCGACCGACGCCGACGATCTCTTCGTGAAGCTGATGGGCGACGTGGTTGAGCCCCGCCGCGAATTCATTCAAGAAAATGCACTCAGCGTCGCAAATCTCGATGTATGATCAGCTCGCATGTAATTTCTCAGTAAAGTTTGACCCTATGGAAGGGTAACTTGACCGGATTTACTGAGAAGTTCGACCCTCGCGGCTCTGGGGGAAAGTGATTAGGCTGCCTTTCAAAGCGAATAGGCTGATCTATGAAAGCGATTAAGTGTTCTTCCCGGGCATCCTGGTGCGTTCAACAGGCAGCTGGCGTTCGAGACCGAGGGCGAAAAGAGCGCGCGCCATCCGTGGCGCTCGTTATAGCACGGGACAGGCGCAAGTGCCTACTTCCGACGTGAAAGCCAACGCCAGCTTGAGATCTCACCTGGTTCGGGAGATCCACGGACAGTCGGCTGTCTTTGCTTAAAGGTAATCTGGTGCTTACGCGTAGGGAAAATAGCAAAGCTTGGTGAATAACGGCGCGGCCGCGGCATCCCCCCGGATGCACCGCGCCCCGCCAACTACGCCCACCGGGAGGCACGTCGGCCGGAAATCGGCCTCTCGGCTTCACCCGTCGCCGAGCATTTCTCAACGAGCCAGGCTCGCTCTTGAACGGCGGGTCGCGCCCGTCCGTCGGATCGTTGATGATCCCGAAGTCCTCGCCAGGTTCATAGAACACTCGACCGCAATCGAGGTCAGGTGCGAATGGCCCGCCTTCGGTCAGGAAGTACGCATCACCGTCGTGTCTGACGTAGAGGGGGACTCATCCCTCCGCTCCGTCACCATAAATACGCCCCTGCGGTTCCCGTGGCCGTTTCAGGCGTAGAAGCTGCTCGTGTCCACCTTCAGCCGTAGGATGACCGGCCCCGCGGGGGAGAGGCTGCCCTCGAACCGTCCTGGAAAGGTCTCCGATACCGTAAGGCCGTCCGCGCCGTTCCCGTAATTCAGGGTGCAATGGACGTTGATCGGGCCCTCGAAGCTGCCGGCACGCACCTTGATCTCGTCGGCGAAGACCTCGACGGAGTCGACGTGCGTGTGCGCCGACAGCGCGCCCAGGTCCCCCCAGGCTTCGGTCCCGGTCAGGTCGATCTCTCGCACGGCCGTTGCGACGGCCTGGAGGACAGCCGCATCCGTGCTTGCTGCGTCAGGGCCCGGCATGCAACCTCCTCAGAACACGGCGGCGCCAATGCCGAGACGCTGCCGATACTGCCAGCTCAGCGAGAGACATACGCCCTCAAGGCTAGCCCAGATATGGGCCGCATCGATGCCGAGGCTGAAGAGCTTGCGCTGGAAGCGCGACCGGACCCCTCGCGGTATGACGAAGCTGTTTTCAGCCAGTCCGCTCGGCATCCAGGGTTCGCTGGGCCTGGGATGGACGGAGAACAACCCGCGCTGGCTCGCGATCCTCGGGGCCGTCGTGGTCGGGAGCAGGAACCCCACGCGGTCGATCTCGAACGGGCCCGGTCCGCCCTCCGGATTTATGACGAGCGTGTCGTCCACCGGATAGGCGTAGATCACGGCATCGGCGTCCAAGGGGTCGCTGGAGACCGCGAAGAAGCACGCGACGAGTGGGTTGGTCGTCCAGTCCAGGAGGCGCGTCGGCAGCCCGAAATGCTGCCCCAGGGCCAACCAGTCCCAATCGGTCGCCCCCGGCAGCGAGACGTGCAACCGTGCCTCGCGCTTGAAGGCGCGGAACAGGTGCTCCTCGAACAGCGGGTCGTGGTTCGGCGTGCGGCCCGCGCTCGGCACACATAGGAATTCGCGGGACGCGCAGCCCCGAAAGACCCAGCGCGAGTGCATGCGCCGGTCCAGGAAGTCCTGGAAGGATTGCCAGGTCTCCTGCGCCGACTTGAGACGCTCCACGGTGTCCGCGGCCGAAGCTGGGCCACGCGGCTGGACCGGCTCCGCCGAGACGCCACGGAGCGGTTTGGGAGGGGGTCGGGTCGGAGGTCTCATCGACGATGTCCGGTCGGGTCAGCGCATTCCGGCCAGGTGCGCGCGGTACAGGGCGGTCGTGAAGTCGCGGGCGATCTCGCACGACATGCCCGCGTGCACCGCGAGGTCCGTCGCAGCCACCGCTTCCGCCAGGACGACCACCGGAACCCCGACGGCCCGGGCGTGCCCGATGACGGCGCTCGTTCCCGGGTCGCCGCCATCCGCAAGCGCGAGGACAGCCGTGCAGGCCCTCAGTCCGGCGAGCGCGGGACCGGCGCTCGCGGCAAGCCGCTCGCCGTACTCATGGAACGGCGAGAACACCTCGCTCCCGAGATCAAGAAGCCACCACCGTGCCTGGTCGAGGAGCCAACGTTGAGGCAGCGTCGCCGCCGGTCCCGAAAGAAAGACCCGCCCCCCATGCGCCGTGTCCGGCTGCGGCACGAGAGCGCTCAAGGCATGCGGCGCCGGGAGAGGCAGGCGATGACCGTCGTTGAAATGGGCGACGCTGCGCGATGCCAGGTCGGCGGCCTCGACGGGGTCGAGCCGGCGCTCGCCCCAGTAGTGCGCGAAGGCGGCGCAGAACACGTCGCCGGAGCCGATCTTGAACCACGTGTCCGATATGTAGGCCGGAACCAGCCGCGGCTTCGTGTCACCGACATAGACGCTGGCGCCGCCGATGGCGTGGCGGGCGACAACGACCGAGGCGCCCTCATCGGCCATGATGCGTGTCGCCACATCCATCGCCTCCTGCGACGAATCCGCCGCAGCGAGCATGTAGTCCCTCACCACGTATGCCAGCTCGCCCGCCCGCGACCCTGACGCCGAGAAGGCCGCCTCGGGACTGTCCGACTGCGGGTCGTGGACGGCCCGGCCGGCCACGACCGTGGCCGGCCCCTCCAGCATCCCGAAGCTCAGCACGACCTCCCCGGAGACCGTGATGCGGGGCAGACCGGCCGACGCCTTGGGCACGGGCTCCTTGCTCAGGGGATGGTAGTACTCGAAGACGAGTTCCTTCTCGATCTCGACCACTTCGGCACGGACGCCGAACGACGCCATGGTCGCGCGTACGTCCGCCGCCCAACCCGAGTAGGCGTAGGTGTGCAGCACGGAGCCGGGCGCGAGCCCGCTCACGGCCACGGCGGCCCGGCCACCGGAACCGTAAATCCGGTCCCATTCCGGGTAAGCGCAGACCTCCCGGTAACTGCCGCCCACGATGATCATGGGTCGGTCCTCGACACCGTCACCACGCACCGCGTCGACGAGACCTCCTCGACATGGGCGACGAAGGGCACCTCCCGCGCGAGGCAGTCGAGAAGCCGCGTCAGACCCGGGAACGCGGCGAGGGCGCCCACCACGGCGCCCTCGCCGTTCCGGCAGATCGCGCCGACCGCGGCCCCCTCGTGGACAAGCTCGATCCGCAGGTCGTCGCCCTCGCGTACCCGGTCCGCCGCCTCACGACGCACCCCTATCAGGTCGACGGTGAGGTGGAGGTCGCAACCGTCGCCGGACTGCTGCAATCGCCGCGGAGCCCGCCCTCGCCGGCCCGGGGGTCCTCCCGACATGACTCAACCTCCCGTCGCCGCGGACGCCCGGGCCGCGGTGCCGGCGCGGGCCCGGCCGCCATCGATGCGCGCCAGCGTTTCCTGGTGCTTCTCGCAGCCACGGCACCGACCGCAGGCGTATTCCATGACATGGCAGGAGAAGGTGGCACCCAGGAGTGAACGGGGGATCCCCGACCGCCTGACAAGCTCCAGGGCCGAAAGGTGGCGCGCGGGGGCCATGACCCGGACGCCTCCCTCCTGCAGGTGCATCAGCCGGTCGACGGTCCGCAGGAAGGGAGCGCGACCGTCGGCATGAACATCCGTCCTGATCGCCCCGAGCAGGATCTCGGTCAGTCCCTCGGCCACGAACCGCATGCCGGCGAGCGTCACCAGCATCTGGTTGCGGTAAGGCCACCACTCGGGCGCGCGCGCCAGATCCGAGGCCGCGCGCCCCGCGAGCGGGCCAAGGCCAAGGGCCGACAGGTCGACCCGCGCGATCTCGTGGCGAAGTCCCAGCTCGCGCGCGACCGAGTCCGCCGCGGCGATCTCGCCCTTGGCCGGCCTCTGTCCGTAATCGACCGTGAGGCAGACGTCCGGCCTCTGCCAGGCGGCGATGGCCGCCGAGTCGAGGCCGCCCGAGAGCAGGAGCGCCCTCATTCCATGGCGGCCCAGGCCGCCTGGTAGAGCGCGGATGTGAGGTCGCGAGCGACCCGGCAGCCGGTGCCGACGAGCATCGTCAGGTTCGGGTCGTCGAGGCGCTCGGCAAGGACGACGACGGGCTTGCCGCGGGCGCGCGCGTACCCGACCTCGAACAGGGTGCCCGGATCGGCGCCGTCGAGCAGCGCGAGCAGCGCGGCGCAGCGGTCCAGGCCTTCGAGATCGGCAGCCGCGGTTTCCTGGGCCGGACGGCCCGTACCGACCTCGTGCAAGGGGGAGAACACCGGCGCGCCCAGTGCCTGGAGCCGTTCGAGCGCCTCCTCGACGAGCCAACGCTGCGCGAGATCGAAGAAGGGTCCCGCCAGGTAGATCAGGCCCGGACGCCGGCCAGCGGGCAGGGCAGACTGGGACGCGAGCTCGGCGGCGGGGGGCAGGGGCAGCGCGTGGTAGTCGACGAAGTGCGCGACGCTGCGTGAGGCCAGGTCCGCGGCGTCGACGGCGTCCAGCCCGCGCTCGCCCCAATGGTGCGCGAAGGCCGCGCTGAACACGTCGCCCGACCCGATCTTGAACACGCGCTCCGAGCGGTATGCCGGGATGTCGGCCGGCATGCCCCCGACCCGGAACACGCGCGCGCCCTCGCACCCGCGCTTGACGACGACGATCTCGGCGTCGTGCGCGGCGAGAAGCGCGGTGCCCACGTCGTCGCCCGCCGCGCCGGTCGCGGCCTCTGCCTCGCCCTGGTTCAGCACGACGGCGAGCCGCTCGGCCCGGGAGCCATTAGCGCGGAAGGGGCTCGCCGCATGGCCGGTCTGCGGATCGTGGACGGCGCGCCGCGCGGAGACGACGGCGTCGCCTTCCACGAAGCCGAACCGAAGCACCACGTCGCCGGACACGGTCAGGACAGGTTGCGCAGCGGGTACGGCCGGTTCGAGCAACGCGGGCGAGAGGGGATGGAAGTAGGAGAACGAGATTCTCTCGTCGATGGGTTGGACGGTCGCGCCCACACCGAACGCGTGCATCGAGCTCCGGACGTCCGAGACCCACCCCCGGTGGGCATAGGTATGGAGTTCGGTTCCGGGCGAGAGCCGGCCGACCGATGCGGCGGCCCGCCCTCCGGACCCGAAGAGGCGCCTCCAACGCGGGACGGCACAAACTTCCAGGTAGCAGCCGCCGGCGACGATCAACGCGTCACCCGCTCGACCAAGACGCGACAGCGGGTGCGATCGACCTCGATGACGCGGGCCTCGTACAGATGTCCGGCGCGCAGGCAGCCGAGGAGTTGGTCCAAGCCCTCCATGCCCGCGAGCGAGCCGACGATGTCGGCCGCGGGCCGCGTGCGGCACACGGCCGTCTCGAAGGGATCCTCCCGGTGCAAGGTCACGTCGAGGACGTCCCGCTCGCGGACCGTCACCACCGCAGGGGCCCGCACCCCCGTCAGGTCGGTGTCGTAGCGCAGGTTGCAAGGGTCCGCGCCCCCACCGAGCCCTGCCCCACCGCCCTGGCCCTCCCGCCCCGAAGGCGACACGGGTGACGACGTACCCGGCCCCAGACGCGGGCCCCTGCGTGTGCTGGACTTGCTACCGCCTGACATCGCGATCCCTGGGCGCGAACCTAGACGACAGTGGCCTCTTTTCCCGGCCGCCGTCAAACAGGGCCCCGGCCGATATTCCTCATCGCCCGCCACATCACCGCGTCGAGCAGGGACGGCCTGGCGCCGAGCGCCCCGCAGAACTCCAGGAAGCGCCGCTCCAGCGCCTCGTAGTCGCGCGGCACCCGCATCGACCGGTCGAAGAGGCCGATCAGGAGACCGGCCCGGATGATGTGGATATCCAGGATCGCAACCTCGTCGCTGCCCAGCCAGTTGCGCGTGATCCAGGATGCGGTCTTCGGCCCGATGCCCGGAATCCGCATGAGGTGGCGCCGGAATGCCAAGGCGTCGTCGGTCGGCGGCGGGTCATCCTCGATCATCCCCAACGCGACCGCGAGCCGGCGGGCCCGCTGGTGCGGGAACCGGTAGCGGACCGGGCGGCCGCCGAGCAGGACCGGCTGCAGCAGGAGAGCTTCGAGATCCCCCTCGGCCGGGCGGCGTCCCGGCACGAACACGCCGGCCTCCATCAACCGGTCGTGAACCGCATGGTTGACCTCAGCCGTGATGCCGTAGCCGCCGAGCAGGCAAAACCCGACCTCCTCCTGCAGGGACCCGTCGCGGTTGACGAACCCGTCGGACTGCTCGCTGGCGCGGCTGACCATGTCCGCCCAGAACGCGGCACTCGGCACCCACTCGGGCCGCCCCCAGCGCACCCCGGGCACGATCTCGGCATCTGGATCAGGCGGCGAACGCCGTGCAGCCGTCGGGCCGCCGTCCGCTTCGAGCAGCATAGTCGTGATTCCCCTTGACGCCGTCCCCGAATATTCATTTTCATTCAAAGCATGAGGGGACGCAAGATCGGATCAGGCGGCGAGCGCGCCGCCATCGCGGCGGCGCTGGAACGAGCCCGGCGCGAGGACGGCCTGAGCCAGGAGGCGCTCGCCCGCACGCTGGGCTCCAGCCAGGCCAACATTTCCAAGCTCTTGCGCGGTCAGCAGAGGCCCCGCCCGGAGCTAGAGGCGTCGATACGGTCCTATCTCGCCGCGCGGCCCGCGGGCGTCGCCCACCCGTCGGAAGCGTGGACGCGGCGTCTCCTCGCGGCCTGTGAACGCTCGCCGGCCTTCCGCGACGTGATCGACGCGGCGCTGCTGCTTGTGAATGAAAATGAATACTCTGACCGAGCTTGACGGCGATCCAGGGCTTTTGGCGTTCACGACGGACCACGCTCCAGGGTCGTCCGGTGCGGTCAACGGCCGTTTGCGGGCGGCCGTGCCTGGTCTGCAGCCGGGCGGCGAGCGCCGACGTGTCGGCCTCCGGCGCGGCTCCGAGCACGCGGCGTTACGCACCTATGCCGCCCCGGGAAAGCGGCGCCGGCCCGGCTGCTGAACCGGCTTCGGGCCAGTGCGAGAGGAACGCCGCCAGAGCTTCGGCGCAGAGCCGTGCAGGCCGCGTTTCGGCGTCGGTCCCCGGCCCTCCGGTCCACCGGGGCTCGCGGCCGGCACGAAGCCATACCCGGCCCACACGCGGCCGACGACGTCCGCACGAACGGTCGCTTGCCGGGCCCGACCGCCGTCACGCCGGCGACGGAAGTGCGCCGGCCACGCGGACGGTGCGGGCACTCAGTCCCGGCCCAGGAAGTCCGCGGGAACGACAATCAACCGGTCTGTCGAGGGCATGAGCTGCGCGTCCTGCGTCGGCCGTGCCGAACGGGCCCGAAGCAAGGTCGAGGGCATGACCTGCGCATCGCGCGTCGGACGCGTGCTCCAGACGGTGCCATGCGCCACCGCGGCCACGGCGAAGGTCGCGACCGAGCAGGCGAGCGTGCGCGGCACGGCCAACCTGCACGCGCTCGCCGCAGCCGTTTCCGCGGCCGGCAACAGCGCGCGTCCGATCGGCGCGACCGCCTCCGTCGACGAGACCACGCAGCGCAAGGAGACCACGCGCTCGAAACTCAGGCGTGCTCTCTCCATCGCGCCGCGCTCATACGGCCCATCTTCGTTCTGGCGGTGGGTTCGCACGTCATCCCTGGCCGACCCGGAGGAGCCCGCCGGGAACAACCCCGGAAGCGTCCGTCAGGCTCCCTGCAGCGTCCGAGCCCACGGCCTTGATCGAGTTGGACCCACGAGCGCGGCGACAGGCCCGCGCCCTTCTTCCTCGTCGCGGCGTCGTACCCCGTCGGCCGGTCCTCTCCGAGGACGTTCCGGTCCGGGAAACGCGCCGCCACACGGCCATGCTCGCACGCGGCCACCATGCCTTGCGGCCCGCCGCGCGCTGCCATGGGGCGATTGACGCTTAACCTCGGTCCGGTGACCAGGGGTGGCGGCGTCCACCTCAGCGCAAGGCCGGTTCCATGGATAGGGCCCGGCAACTCGCGAGGCGCATCAGCCTCGAACGCGGGAGCACGCGGGCCGGATCAGGATGATCCGGGACACCTCAACCGCCCCGGCGCCGGCCACGGAACATGGGAACGGTCGGGGCAGCCATGCCGGTTCGCCCGGTCCCGCTCGCCCCGCCCGGGCGCCTCACCACCCGCACCCGGGTGCCGCGCGGCGGCCGTGGCTCCCAGGCCGTCGGGCAGCGGGCGCAGGCCTGCGAGGATGCGTGACAGGCGTGATGCGAGGTCCCCATCGAGGCAGCCCGCGTGCCCCTTGGCCATCCTGCGGAGATACCTCTCCAAGCCGGGCCCGACGGCCTGCCGATGTTCGAGGAGGATCCGTAACGCGCGGGCCACGACCCCGTGCGGGTTCGGGTTCTCCTCCAGGTTGGTGTCGACGATGGCGTCGCGCAGCCAGGCGGTGAAACGCGGTCCGTGGTGAACCCGGCGGGAGCCGCACAGGTAAAGCACGGCGTCGCAGTCGAAGAAGGTGGTGTGCACCAGGTCGGTCAGGTGGGCGGCCTGCACGTGCCCGGACTGGACCGCCCAGGTGGAGGGTAGGGCCCAGACGTCGTACGAGTGGCGGCGCCCGGCGATGCGGTAGCCGCCGAAGCGGTTCCGAACGGCCGCGCCGTCCCGCATCAGCTCCGCCAAGCGCTCCGGCGGCGCGTGCACGACCAGGTCCACGTCCGATGCGAAGGCCGCAGCCCCGCCCCGGGCGATATCCCGGGCCATGCCGCCGAAGATCGCAACCTCGCCCACCTGCCCGAGATGGCCGATCAGATCCGCGATCTCGGGGCCCCCGCGAGCCTCGTCCGCCAGGAACGCCTGCATCCGCCGGCACAGCTCAGCGCCGTCGCGGACGGGGGAGCCAAGGTCAGCCATGGTGCCGCCTCAGGTCGTCGCGCAGGGACACCGCGAACGTGTCGGTCATACCCGAGATCATGTCGGTGACGAGCTGCAGTTCGCGGTAGCGCATCGGCATCGCGTTCCCGGGCGACTCGGCCACGCGCCGGTAGTTCTCCGAGATCCGGGAATACACGTAGGCCGGCAACGCCTCGCGGTCGGAGCGCAGGTCGTCCGGATCCTTGCGCTCGATGATGGCCTTCCAGAACATGTCCATGAGCTCGTGAACGGTCCGGTGCCCGTCGAGCTCGACTTCGAGGACGCTGCGGTGGCGGTAGACGTGAAACTTGGCGAAGCGCTTCAACGAGGTCCACAGCACGACCGCCTCGGAGGCCGCCATCAGCTCCCTGTCGAACGCGCCGGCCATGATGGCATCCCGGTTCGCCACGAACGCCCCAACCGCGGCCCGCACCATCTTCCCGATGGCGTCCACGCGGAACATCTGCATCGAGATGTCGTCGAGTTCCCCGGGCGACAATCCCGCGTCCCGGAACTCGGCGTGGCTGCGCTCGGCCCGCTCGCAGACGTCGAGCGTCAACTCGTCGTCGCACGCGTCGTAACGCAGCCAAGCCATGAGCACGTTGAAGTTGATCAGCTTCTTCTTGGCCGCGTCCTCGACGTCCACCACCGAGTAGGCGATGTCGTCGCAAGCCTCCATCACGAAGGTCAGGGGATGGCGGACGCCCTCCCGCAAGCCGGTCTCGGCCCAGACCTCGGCGGCGATCTCGGCCTCCGACTGGAAGAAGTTGAACTTCTTCCTTGCCTGGGAGGTCTTGTCGACCGCGTCCGACGGCACGGGATACTTCATCAGGGCCGCCAGGAAGGCATAGGTCATGTTCAGGCCGAAGTCGTCGTTCAGGATCTGCAATCGCGTCAGCAGCCTGAACGCCTGCGCGTTGCCCTCGAATTTCAGGAAATCACGGCGCATCGGCTCGCTCAGGTCCGGCGCGTCGAAGATGTCGAACGAGGCCGGGTCATCCTTGCGCGGCACGGAGTGCCGCTTCACCCAGGTTTGGATCGCGGTCTCGCCCTGATGTCCGAACGGCGGATTGCCGAGGTCGTGGGCGAGCCCGATGGCCTCCAGGAGGGCGGGCACGTTGCGCAGGGGCTCGACCTCCCCGGGGAAACCCAGCGCCCCGCCGTGCACGAAGGCGAGGGTGGTTCCCATGCTCCGCGCCATGTTCGCCACCTCGTGGCTGTGGGTTAGCCGGGTGCGGACGCTGTCGTTGCGTTCCAACGGGAAGACCTGCGTCTTGTCCTGGAGGCGCCGCACCGGGGTCGAGAACAGGATACGGTCGTGGTCACGTTCGTGCTCGGTCCGGTCCTCGCCCAGCCGCGCCGTGTAGGCTCTGCCTGCGGCCTTTCCCTTGCGCCGCTGCGCGTTGAGGAGGCGTCTCCAGTCGAGTTGATCGGCCATCCTTCGATCCCGTTGCGGCGAGGACGCCCGGTCCATCGCCCACCCACAACACCGTGCGCCCCGGTCTACGTTCCGGCCCTCCGACGCGTCACGCCAGGATCCTGCGGTTGTCCACGGATTCCGTTCGGTACGGTGCCGCTCGCGCCAGCAAGACACTAGGGCAGGCGCTCCAAGATTGGAACATAGAGAGAACGAAATCGGTGTTGGCCGGCCCATCCGGAGGTCCCTGCCTCGCCCCGTCCCCACCGAACCCGGAGGGGCGGCTCATGCCGGAGATCTGCCCGACCGGCGTGTCCTGCTCAAAGCCCTGGGCCGTCCCGTACCGGAGGCGGCGCGCGGTCGCGCGTCGCTTGCATCGCCACCTGTGGCCCGCCGGCTGTCACTCCCGGTGCGCGGACACAGCGGCCCCCGCCCCGGCGGCACATGGATGGCGGGCCGGGCGAGGGGGCACGAGCGGGCCGGGCGATCCGCCGTGGCTCTCATGCTGGTCCCGGGCGTTCCTGTGCCTCGGGATCCGGGCCTCCCGCGCCCGGCGCCGTCACAGCTACGGCGACCGCAGCACCGACGATGGCGCCTCCCAGGGCCGCCGCCGCCAATGCCGCAGGTGCCGGCGGCCGACCCTTAACCGCCTCAGCCAGGATGGACTTCGCCTGGGCCTCGCTCTCACGCACGGCGAGCATCAGCTTGGGACCGAACTTGAGGACCGATCCGGCACCCTCGTGGTGGATGGCGGGGCTCGGCGGCTCGACCTCGCGGACCCGTTCGGCGCTGACCATCATCTCGATGGCGCCCTCGGGAGGGGTCAGCCGAGCCATGGCGGCCCCGGCTGCGGCGAACTTCGCGGCCAGGGACGCCACCGTTTCCACGGAATAGATCCGGTCACCCGTGATGCGGAGCATCACCGCATCCTTGAACTCGTGGTCAAAGGCCTGCCGCATCCAGAGCAGCTCGTCCGGAGCGATAGACTCGACATCGCCACCCGGCATCCTGACGATCACCATGTCAGCTCCCCCTGGCATCTAAGCTCGACAACACCCTAACATCTTCCCCGCCGTGAACGACGGGGATTTTCGGGAACCGCGAGGTCCCCTCCAGTCGACAGCGCGCTTGGCTCCCGCGGCTCCTCGCATCCACGACGCCGCACGCGGCGCAGGTCTGGCTCGTGAACCGAGCCGGAACGGTCGCGACCTGACCGCCTCTCTCCTCAATCTTGTAGCTCAGGATCGTCGCGAACTGATGCCAGCGCGCGTTCAGGATGGCGCCGTTCAGCCCTGCCTTCTGCCGGACGTTGCGGCCCGGCTCCTCGGCCGACGCCGAAGCGGCGGGCGACGCCCAGGGCCTCGCGATGGTGGAAGTCGCGCCGGATGCGGGCCTGCCGCGCCTGCAGGCGCGCGACGCGAACTTGGGCCCGGCGGCGTCGGTTCGAGCCGCGCTTGCGACGCGAGACGACCTTCTGCGCCTTCCACTTCCGCGCCTCGATCCGCCCCAGGCTCTCGGGCAGCGTCGTTCGCTGGCCGGTCGAGAGCGCGAGCGTGGTGGTGGCACCACGCCGCTCAGGGCAGGGGGCCGGTTCCCGGGTCGGGCACGGCCGACCGCGTCATGAAGAACCGCTCCTTTCCCTCCGCCCACGCGAAGCCGACGCGCGCCAGTTCGGCAACCGGTGGGCCACCGTCGTCCGCGGCGAACCTCAGGGTCACCCCCAACGCGTCTGCGGCCTCGACGAGCCAGTCCGCGAATTCTTCCGGAAGCCGGCCACCGGCGCGGCAGGCGATCACGAGCTGGTCCTCCGCATAGGCATCGAGCACGAAGCCGTCGCCACCGTCCCGTTGCAGGATGTGGCGCATCAGGCGGAAGGAGGCGGTGTCGAGTTCCGGCGGAACATGAGCGTCGAGACACGCGTCCACCTCGGCCCAGGTGGGCTGGTCGACCCGGTGGCCCGGTCCGACGAGATCCTCCGCCCTGTGCCGCATCGAGCCGACCTGAAGGTCGAAGCAGGTGGCGACCGCAAACCGGACCCCGTGCCGCGTCAGGACCGCCCGAGCCCGCCCGCACAGGTCGCCGCTGCGGTCGACGGCGATCTCCGTGACCTCCAGCCCGGGATGGCGCCGCAGCACGGTTTCCAGCGCCGCTCCGAAGCCGCCCCAGATATCGCCCTGCAGCCCGTCGAGCAGGCGACGGCGCCAGGGTGGCCCCGCCAAGCCCCGCTTCCTCGGACCGCCGACCGGGGGTGACCGCAGGACCGGCGCGGCTCGGGCGAACGCGGCGCTCCGGACCGCTCCGAGCTCCGCCTCGAAGACGGCGTCCGCCAGGCGCAGCACGAGGGGCGCGAGCGCCTTCCTCGCCGCTTTGCGGAACTCATGGGCGGCCGACCGCACCTGACGGGCACGCGTGTCGTCGCGTGCGCCCGAATTGTACCCGACCGCTCGCGAGCGGCCCGCACCCTGGGCGAAGGTCCGGGCTTCGAGGGCCTCGACCGCGCGCATCAGGATCGGGAGCGCTTCCAGGAAGCGGACGGCGCCGTCGAGGTGCTCCCGCGCCGTGGTGTGCTCCGGGACCTCGCCCGCGATCTGTCTCACCGCCGCGAGGAGGCCGGAGACGTCCCGTGGGTCCCGCAGTTGCGGCAGGGCGGAGGAGGCGGCGCGATGGAGTGGGTTGCGCGTCCTCGCGAGCGGCACGACGACCCCGTCGAGCCACGTTTGCCTGAGGTGCTTGCGCAACCCGACGTCCAGGCCGTGCAGCTTGGACCGCAGGATGCCTCCCGCTCGGCTGGCGGTGAGAAGGTTGTCCAGCAACACGTTCAGGATCATGCCCGATTCGGGCGGACAAACCGCGACGACGGCCCGCATCGCCCGCCGGATTTCCCCTTCCGGGACGGAGGGCATGCCGGCGGCAGAAGCGTCGGGCGCGTTCGAGGCATACGGGACGTGGCCGGAAGGAGACATGCGAGCACCGGAGGGTTGGGACGGAGCCGCGCCGCCGGGGATCGGGCACCCCAGCGGGGCCCGCCGGGACCGCCGCTTGCGAGTGGCGCCGGCCCGAATCGACAGAGTGCTGCTCCGCCCGGGAGCACGCGTTGATCGTCCGGGCGGTCGTGAAAGGGACAAGCTGCGACCCGCCACCCCGATCTTCGGCCAGGAGTCCGCGAGGGGAGAGGCGCGTGCCAAGCCAGACCTGGCCCGGGCAGCCACAGGATTGCGCAGCTCTCAGGCCCAGCCCCAGTCCGGCGAAGCTCGGGGAGGGCGGTGACGTGGACCGGGAGTCGACCGGGGTCTGAACCCTCCGCGTGTCTCACAGCCGCCCGGAACCCGCGACCTGTATCAGGGCTCTGCTTGGGGGGGAGCCCACGGTCGAGCATGGCGCGGCGCCCGGCGGGTTCGTCGGCCAGCTGGCCCTCCGAAGCACGCACCGGTCGGCCACCGGCCCGCGCCTCCTCCTTGTCGGGCGAGCGGAAGCCGGCGGGTCCTTCCGGGCCCGCGGCGTAAGCGAGGAGGGTACCTGGGCCGGAGGCTGGGTGGCGGATTGCGCGGGCCGGCTCGCGCCGACTTGGTCGGAGGGGCCCGAGCCGCGACCGATGTTGACCGGACCCGTACCCCGCCTGGCGGAGGTGTCATGGCTCGGCGAAGGCGCCCAGGTCACGGACCGTGACCCGTGCCCGGGCCGCCCAAGGCGGGCACGTGCATCTCGACGAGCAGACGAGGCGCCGGGCGTTTCGCATCATCGACCGGCCGGGGGCTGGGACGGGCCCGGCGGGGCCGCGGTCGCGCCGGTGGCGGGCGGTGCATGGCTGCCACGAGGAGGGCGACGCTCGTGCACGCCTTCTCACGGCCCTGGTTTCCTCGACATTGACGCCTTCAGGCAGCTCGCCGGTTGCGTCATGCGAGCGGCCTGCCCCCGACGGCTGGCGCCCCGAGGCGAGGGCATGCCGCGGCCCCGTATCCGGGGGCCGCGGAGCAGGGACACCGGCCCCTGAATCGGGGGCGCTTGGCTCTCCGGGTCGGACGCTCGGGCCCGACGAGCGCCGGCGGGTCCAGGGCCCTGCCGGGCCTAGCGGCGGCCGGCCGCCATCCGGCCAACCAGGTTCCGGCCGGCCTTGCCCCGCAACGTCCAGGCGTGGGCCCGTGACGCTCCCGGCGGGACGGCGGGCGGCGCGGTCCGCACCGCGTCCACGTCACGACCGCGCGGGGACGCGTAGCAGGCGGCGATCCAGGCATGCACCGCGCCGACGAGCGCCGCCATGGTGACGGCGCTTCGCCCTTGACCGTCGCGACAGGACCCGGACCGGCCCAACAGGGCGTTGAGGTGCGCTTGTCCCGGCAGTGCACGTGCGGGCCGGTGCAGGACCTGGATCCCCATCCGCCACGCGGCCTCGTGGAAGCCCGTGTCATGGTACCCGACGGCGTGGTCCACCACGATGACTTCCGGCACGCCCAGGCACGGCCAGACGGCACCGAGCCCGCCTGCCGTGCCCGAGGCGTCACCGAACAGCCCGAGGACATCGACCGGCCGGCGCCGCGCCGCGTCGAGGGCCGCGGCGACGACCAGGCCCGTGCTCTCGTCGCGGGCCAGCGTCATGTGGACGACATCGAGGCCGAGGTCCGCGACGCGAACGGCGAGGGCTGCCTGGCTGATGCCTACGCACGCCAGCGCACGCGGGGAGGGGGCGCTCACGGGCACGCACCGGCCGTGCGCGTCCGGCGGCACCTGGCGGCACGATGCTGCCCGGGCGGCATCGTCGAGGGAGGGGGAGGAGGTGGTCGTTTCCTGGTCACGGATCTTCATCGGGGAACTCCGGCATGACGGCCGCAAGGGCGGCCCGTCGCTGGACAGGGGGCTCCCCCGGCCGGAGCCGAGGGAGGGGAGCGCACCGCGGTGCGGACGCTCAGCGGTCGGCGTCGTCGGCGTCGGAGGGGCCCCGCCCGTCGAAGTCGGCGGCCCGGCGGCCCAGGGCACGCGCGACGTCGCCGTCCCACCGGTCGAAGTCGGGGTCGAGGAAGGCGGCGGTGACGGGGTCGTCGTCGGCGCCGGTGAGGCCACCGAAATCCAGGTCGTCCATGGGTCTTGTCCTCTCGCAGGCGAAGGGACCGGGCCCGCATGCCGTGAGGGCGGCGGGTCCTCGGCGATGGTCGCCAACGGGATCCAGGACGGGCGCAACGAGACGCTTGCGCAGGCGCGCAGGTGCGGCTAGGGTACGACTGTCGATCCGCGGGGCCTGGCAGCCTCCCGGAGGAACCCGTTGGCCTTGGCTGGCCGATCCCGAACCCTAGGGTGCGGGATGCCTGACACTCGCGGCAGCTGCGACACTGAGAGGCGAGTTCAGGGTAAAGCGCGCGGCCCATGGGCCGCGCGTTTCTTTTTGCCCGTCCGAGACCTGGGGTCCCGGGTCGGCCCGAACCAAGGGCGGGCCGCGAGCGCGCCCCTGCCTGACCGGGCGGTCAGCCGCCGGAGCGTTCGGGCAACGGGTCCAGGCCTGCTTGAGGTGATCGGCCGCCACGCGCGCCTCCATCATCCACGGTGAATGGTACCATGTTCCGGCGAGTTTTTACACCCGCGGTGTAGGTTGCCTGGACGACTTTGCCGGGTTGGTTAAGGTTCAGGCACCCGCCGGCCCGGATGTCTCCGACCGCCGTCATCTTGCGCCTACTTCCGCCCGGGGCAGCGGGTACCATCGGCGAGCGAGCTCGTCGTGGCGGACCAGGCCGAGGCGCTTCAAACGCGTTTTCGCCTTCTCGGACGCGTCCTTGCTCATCTGGGCGTCTCGGACGGCATCGTTCAGCTCGGTTCCGGACAGGCCGGCCTCGCCGGCCCGCTCCAGCGCCTCCACGATGACCGTGGCCGCGCGACCGAGGACCACGGAGGACGCTCCCGCGCGCTCGGGCCTCCCTGGCGGGGGCGGGGATGCCGGCGCCGCGGGCAGGGGCATCGGGACGGTCTCGGTCTCCGCCTTTGCCAGAAGCTCCTCCATGCGCTCCTTCTGGAGGTAGAGGAGCGCCAGCCGCGACGCGGTGGCGCGCAGGGACCTGTTCTGCTCCTCGACGAGCTTCTCGATATCCTCCTCGATGCGCCTGACCGCGGAGCGAAGGTCGTTGAACATGTGAGCTCCCCTTGCCCGCAGCGCAGCAGCCCCGGACGAAGCTGCCGGCCAGGGCTTACATGGCCATGGCCATACCTACGGCACCTGGCGGCCGACGGCAAGCATTTCCGGCCATGGCCGCCCGGGGAACGCCGGTAAGGTTAAGAAAGCCTTTCGCCCTATGCTTGTGCCCCATCGGACTGTCCCGGCCGCGGCTCGCCGCGTTGCCCGGACGGATCCTGGGCCTGACACGGTCACGGTCTCCGGGGCAGGGCCGCCGAAGTCCAGGGCCAGGCGCCGGGGGCGGGGCTTCCGCGATGCCCTCCGCCGTTGGCGACACCTGGCGGAACGGGAGAAACGGCACCGGTTATTCCGGCATGGCCATTGCACGGGCCAGCCATGGCCATGCCGCGCCGATCCTCGTCTGACGCCAAGAGATCCTGCGGACCCGCACCGTCGGCTCAACCGCGAGGCTCGCCGGCGGGCCGGAGCCGTGCGGTCCCGGCGGCGGCTTCCGCAAGTCGCGCCTCGCGATGCCTACAAGCGAGGCCGGGTCCGGGGTGCGCCCCGGATCGCGCGATCCCATCGCCCCGGCCTGCGCGGCGTGCCGGCGACCTGCCCAGGGCCGGTGCAGCGGACAATCGCGCCGGGATGCCGACCTCGGAACGCCCCGTAGGCATGCCTTAACAATTCACGGTCATTCGTCATTTGAGGTTGATGCCCCCATCCGACGTTCTCCAGCGCCGCCCTCAGGCGGCGAGGAGCGTCCCGGGACGACGCACGGCCCGACGGCCCACGTTGGCGCCCCCGAGGGGCTGACCCCCCTCGCTCGCGGCCTTCACCGCGAGACCCCGGTCGCGGATCACCCCGGCCGAGTTAACGTCGCGATGCTCGTTCAGCCCGCACGGGCAGACGTGGCGGCGCAGGGACAGCGGCTTTGGCACAACCGCCCCGCACTGCCGGCATTCCTGCGACGTCCCCCTGGCGTCGACGCAGATCAACTCGCCACCGGCCCTGGTAGCCTTGTAGCGGACGAACTGCACGAGCTTGCCCCATCCCGCATCCAGGATGGACCTGTTCAACCCTCTCTTCTGGCGGACGTTCGCTCCGGGCTCATCGACCGTCCCGGCGGCCGAGCGGGTCATGTTCCGGATGCGCAGGTCCTCCAGCATGACGAGCGAGTGCTCGCGCGTCAGCCGCGCCGAGACGCGGTGCAGGTACTGGTCCCGCGTGTTCGCCACCGCCTGCAACTGACGCGCCAGCCGAGCCTTGATCTTGCGCCGCCGGTTCGAGCCCTTGCGGCAGCGGGCGAGGGCCCGGCGGGAGACGCGGATCTCGCGCTCGCGACGCGAGGACGGGCGGACGTTCGGGATGCGCTCGCCGGTGGACAGCGTCAGCAGCGCCTCGACGCCCAGGTCGCCGCCCACCGCCTCGCCCGCAGGCGGCGTGGTCGCCACGACTTCGCTCGTCTTGACGGTAATGCAGACGAACCAGTGCCGGCCCTTGCGCGTGAACGTCACGCCCAGGATCTTCGCGTCGGACGGCAGCGGCCGGTCGTGGTTGAGGCGGATCGGGCGGCCGAAGCCCTTGAGCCGGATGCGGTCGCCCTCGTGCCGCAGGCCGGTGGCTTCCAGCAGGCCGAAAGAGCTCCAGCGGGACGCAGGCTTGAACCGCGGGAAGCCAGGCTTGAGCCCCCGCTTCACCCGTCCGAAGAAGCCGGTGAATGCGTCCTCGACGCGCTTGAGCGTCCAACGGCCCATGGTGACCGGATCGGCGCCGTGGCCTTCCGGGTCGTCGGCGCGGATGACGGTGAGGCTCTTCTGCTGGTCGAGGCGGGTGAAGGCCTTGCGCCCGAGCCGCCAGGCGTCGCGGCGCTCCTACAGGGCGGCGTTGTAGAGCAGGCGCTGACGCTCCAGCGCCTCGGCGAGGAGGCGGTGCTGGGCGGCGGTCGGCTGAGCTTCTGCTGGTACGTCAGGATCACGCGACCAGAGTAGAACGGAGTGGGAACGCGTCAAGCCCGCCCGAAGGTCGATCAACCCCAAACGACGAAGAACCGGAAGTTCCCGCTCGACCGGATCAAGATCGACCGCTCCTTCGTCGAGGCGGTGGACGAGCCGGGCACGGCGGCCATCGTTGGGGCCATCGCCGGCCTGGGGGCCTCCCTCGGCGCCGCGGTCACGGCCGAGGGCGTCGAGACGGAGCGGCAGCTCGGGGCGCTGCGGCTGTCCGGCTGCGGCGAGGCGCAGGGCTACCTGTTCGGCAAGCCCGCGCCCGCGGCCGAGGCCGCCGCGTTCCTGCGCCGGGGGGCCGGAACGAGGGCCGCATGACCCGGGCAGCCCCTTCGGGCCGCGGCGGGCGGCACAGGGCAGGAAGCGGGCCGCCCTAGCCCGCGCCGCGGGCGATCCGGCGGACGCCGCGCCGCGACCTTGGCGGTAGGCGACACGGCCGCTTAAGATTCCCCGCGGTACGCTCGATTCGGCGAACGTCCGTCACGTTCGTCGCCGCCGTCGCAGGGCCGGATACCCGCGCGGCGCATCGCGGTTACCGAGACGGCGGAGCCGCGCCGGAGGCGGTCGGAGGCGCCCATGGAGGCTTGGTCGACCACGGCGTTCGACGAGACCTCGCAGGCGGACCTGTTCGCGGCCTCGCCGGTCGCGGGCGCCCGCCCGCCGGTGGTGCGGTGCTGGCTGGCCTTCGACCGGGGCGGCGACGACGTCGGCGTCGCGCTGACCCTGTCCGACCGCCGCCACCTCATAGCGGATGCGTCGACCGGGTACGCCATCGTCGGCGACGACGATTTGGTCCTGCTGCCGGATCGGTCGCGCGACGAGCTGATCTGCCTCGGGCCACCCTGGCTGCTGCCCGCGCTGCCCACCGGCTTCCGGGCCCGCGGCCTCGCCCACTGGTCCAAGCTTCTGCGGGACACGTCGCTGGCGACGTTCCGCCCGTCGCCGGAGGCCAACGCCTGCATCGCGTTCGATATCAGGCCCGGTCCGCCGCTCGGTTGGTCGGCGCTGCACGGCGACCTGCGCGACGGGACCGTGGGCCGCCACCCGGATCGACCGGCCCCCGACGGCGTGGCCTTCCGCGGCGCGCGGGACGCGCGGCTCGTCGACGGCCTGCTTCACTTCGAGCGCGGCCGGCAGCTTGCGGAGGCGGGGAACGGCTCCGAGGCGCGCCTGGAGCGGGCGAAACGGCATCTCCGGCGCGCCGCGCAGCATTTCGCCGCCGGGCGGCAGCTCGGATGGGGCGAGGTGGCCGAACGATACCTGTCCAGGTTGGAAAGCCAGCTCTTCCGCATGAGGCAGATGGATCTGCCCGCCCTGCTTCCGCCGCGGCAAGCCGATGCGCTGTGCCTGCCGCGCCTCGGCCTGGGCGTTCACCGCCTGATGGCCGTTCCGCTGCCGCCGTTGGCGCTGACGCGGGGGGCCGTTCCCGCGGCGGCGGGGCGGGGCGCGCGCGAGCGCCGCGAGGCGCTCTGCTTCGTCCCGCTGCATCGGCCGACGCTCCGGCGTCTCCTGCCGGGCACGCGACCCGACGCCCTGCGCGGTCAGGTCGTCTTCGGGCCGCCGGGCACGGGGACGGCGACGACCGCCGTGCGGCTCGGCAAGGGGGCGAGCGTCGCCGTCTCGGCCATCCTCGACGGCGAGGTCCACCAGCTCCTGGGCATCGCGAGCCGTGAGCGCGCTGCCGAGACGGTGACCGTGTTCGCCGATGGCAACGGCGTCGTGGTCTCGCCCGGGGTCAAGCAGGGCAGGGTAGGGCACCCGCTGACCTTCAAGGCGACCGCCCGGGAAGGCGGGAGGCACGCGCTTCGATTCACGTTCTTGACTCGCGACCGCATCGTTTCGAAGATCCAGAGAACGGTCGAGGTTTACGAGGACAACGGTCAGGATGGCTCGTCGGCATGGCGGTCGCCGAAAGCGGGATGAGATCGCAGCCGGCGCGTTCCGAATGCGCATCGCCACGTCCACGAGCGACCACTCGCCCGCGAGGACCGAAGTCAGCGTCTTCGGGGCGGGGCAGCTCGACAGCCTGCGCTTCCACGGAGGCCCGCTGCGCGGTGCGCTGGCCGACGCCGTCCGCGCGTTCGCCGAGGGCCTGGCCGAGTTCGCCGGGCGCACCTGGGCACCCGAGGCCCAGGACCCGGCGTCGGCGGCGAGGCTGCAATCCTTCCAGAACGCCGCCGTGAGCCTCTTCAGCAACCTCTTCCGCCACACGGATCCCGAGAAGGGGGCCAAGGTCCGTGCCGACCTGGACTTCTACCTCGATCACCCGAACCTCAGGTCGATCACGTTCGACAGCGACCTGGCCGGCATCCCGCTCGACGCCCTGCACTACGGGCGCGTGGGCTCGGGGTTCGACGTCGAGCGCTTCCTCGGCAGCCGGGCCCCGCTGATCCACGCGCCGAGGCCTGATAAGGAAGAGAGGGAGGCGGACGACGCCGCGCCATCCGTCGGCCTGCTCGGGTCCACGCGCGTCACCTCCGTGTCCCGACGCGACGAGGCCAGCATCTTCGCCGTCTTCGAGGACCTTGGCGCCGCCTGCACGACGCGGGAGGACACGCCCCTGCTCGGCCTGGACAGGGAGCCGATGGCCGTGGCCGACCTCGCGTCCCTGTTCCGCGCGCTGGGCCAGCTCAGGTCGGTCTGGCACGTCACCAGCCACATGGAAAGCTTCGCGGGCCAGCACTACTTCGTGCTCGACAACGGGCTGGAGGTCCGGCCCGACTTCTTCAGCCCGCACCAGAAGGAGGCCCGTCCCTTGGTCGGGGAGCCTCTCGTGTTCCTGAACATCTGCGCATCGGCGGCCCCCGGGGTCATCGCCGACAGCAACTTCCCGGACAACCTGCACCTCATGCAGGCGGGCGGCGTGATCGCGACCCACTGCCTCGTCAACGAACGCTTCGCCACGGAATTCGCGCGCCGGTTCTACCGGCACGCATTCTCCCGCGCGCCCGGGGTGCGGGGCGAGCGCCTGACGGTCGCGGAGAGCCTGCATCAAGCGCGACGCGACAGCCTCCACCGGGACGGATCCGTCGCCAGCCTCTGCTATTCCTTCCATGCCCTGGACGATTTCGCCCTGCCCGGGGCCATCGAGGGCGAGGTCGCCACGGCGCGCGGGGAAGCTCTGCATGGAGCGGCATAAGAGGGGCGGCACCGGGACGGCGGCAGCCGAGCCCGCGGTGTGGGCCGTCCTGCGGACCGGCGGGAAGCAGTACGTCGTCCGCACCGGCGACCGGCTGAACGTCGCCCGCTCGGACTACCTGGCGGCCACGGTCCGCGACGCGGACGGACGCCGCTTCCACGCGTTCGACGACATCCTCATGCTCGGCTCGGGCGAGGGCACCGTCGTCGGCAGCCCGAACGTGCCGAACGCGCGGGTCATCGCGGAACTGCTGCCCGAGAAGCGGGGACCGAAGACAGTCTCGTTCAAGAAGCGGCGGCGCCAGAACTCCCGGCGGATGCGAGGCCACCGCCAGGTCCTGCAGCCCGTGCTGATCGTCTCGGTGGAGCCAGGCGACGGGCCCTTTGGCGAGATGGCTTGGCGGAGCGTCGACCGGTCCGGACCGGCGGAGCGTGGCAGGTTGGCGGGTGCCGCCGTTCCCGACCTCCTCGCGAGCCTCCGGTGGGGTGGGCCCGGGCAGGCCGTCGAGACGCTGCGGGAGGTGGCGACAAGGTCCTGGTCCGACGTGGCGGAACGGGAGCGCCGGGAAGTGGAGAGGTCCCTCGAACCGCTCCTGACCGCACCGGACGCACGTCTGCGCGCCGCCTCGGCGCTCGCCCTGGCGACCGTCACGGGCGTCCCGGCGGGCGGGGCCACGCCGGATGCCGTGGCCGATGCCTTGACCCGGTATTTCGCGCGCACCGGACGTCGCCACTTCGCCGAGGTGGCCCTTCGGGCCGACGCCGCACGCGGCACCGGCCCGGACGGCCTCGCGCATTACCGAGCGACGGTTTCCCTGAGGGACCGGCTCGACCTGCCGTCCGGCAACGCGACGGTGCGGCTCGGGCAGGGCATCCCGGTCGCGGCGCATGTCGAGGTCAACGTCTCCGGTCCAGGGATCGACCTCGGGTCGCGGCGCGTGATCGCCCGCGGCGAGAAGCCGGCGGGAACGGTGCGCGAGGCGGTCGTCTGTTTCGGGAACGACCACAGCGTCGGGGACAGCGCGATCCTCGACGTCGTGGTGGACGGTCGGCGGATCGAGCGCCGCTTCCTTTCTCTGTCGCGGCTCGCCATCACGCGCGACCCGCCCGCCCTGCCCGGGTCCGCGAGCTGGCCGGCGGCCTACGCCGGCGGCCTGATCCCGATGCCCAACCCTCCGGCCCAGGGGTCGGCCAGCAGCCTGTAATCCCGCGCATCCGCCTCGGCGGTGCCGCCGTCCCGCGGCCCGCCGCCGAGGACGTCGATCCTGGTATGGGCGAGGCGCAGCCGCAACCCGGGTCCGTCGTCGCGGCGCACGAGCTCCATCAGGCGGACGCCGAAGGCCAGGGCCGTGTCCCCGGCCACCTTGACCAGCCCGCCCGCCTCCTTGCGCACCTTGTGGCCCAGGCCGAGCTTGGCCGCCTCCGCCACCACCGCCTCGGCGTCGATCACGCGGCCCTTGTCGTCCGTCCAGGACATCTCGATCTCCGGGCAGCGGTACACGTCCACGACGGCGAAGATCCGCACGGCCTCAGCGCCTTCGACGAAGGAAAGGTCCGGGGCGTTCGGCCCCAGCGCCCGGCCGAGCGCGGCGAAGTCGATGCCGTCGCGCGTGGCCTTGGAGAACCGCAGGAACAACTTGCGCCCGCCGCTCGCCTCCGCCTTGGCCGAGATGCTCGGCAGGGTCGCGCCCGGCCAGAACCGCTCCAGGAAGGACGCGAAGATACCCCCCTCGACCCGGCCCTCCTGGCTGTCCGAGAACGTGGCGTCGACGTCCGCGAGGCGCGCGTCGCGCGCCACCTCCGGAAGAACCAGGCCAGGCACGAGGTTCTGGAGCGCGACGGGCCCGAACGCGTCCGGCACCGCACCGCTCCCCGCCAGCAGGAGCGCTTGGCCGGGCTGCAGGTCCTCCCGTGGCACCTTGAGCAGGTTGATCCGGTGCTTGTCGAACAGCAGCCGCAGCAGCGCATCCTGGATGTCGGGTCGGAAGACCGGATCGGTCATGGCTGGGTCCTGTCTCGTCTTGGTCGACCGGCCGGACCCTATCACGCGGCGCCGACCCGGACAGCGCCGCGCACGCCCCGGGCCGAATCCGGGACGCGCGACATAGCGCCCCCGCACGGGTCCGGTTCCTGCGTCCCGCCCGCTCGGGCGCCGGAGCCACGCGCTCGCCCGCCCGCCGCGCGCCTCGCCAGCCGCCCGTCCCGCCCGCGCGGACAAGGAGACCCATGGCGGACGCCCGCATCCGAGGCGTCCGCGGCGGCAGCCGACGGGATCGACCCTGCGCAAGCGTCCATCGACGCACCGGGACCTGCAGCCGGGGCCCCGCGTCGCGCTCCGGTGCGGATCGCCCCTCAACCCCGTGGCGCTCGCTGCGCCGGCCCGGACCGGCCGCCGCTACGGCCCCGGGGTACCGCGTGGGCCTTGATCGCCCATGTAACGGCCCGTCCAGGCCGTGGAGGTCAGGATCTGCCTGCCGACGACGCCGCACGCCCCCGCGACCGCGATGGCCACCAGGATGCGCAGGAACGTTCTCCGCGCGGCCGCCCGAACCCCTGGCCGGACGCGGCGCCTTCGTCCCGCGTTCCTGGATGTCCAGGCATGGCGTTCCGCGCGCATGCGAACTCTCCGGTCTCGCGGATACACGCCCGGGAACGGGGGAGGCCGCGCGCCGGGGGGGAACGGTACCCGCCTCTCAGCGGGGCGGGTCGAAGGAGTAGGGGAAGCTCAGCGAGTGCTGAAGGCCGGCCGTGACCCGGAAGTCCTGCCGGCGGTCGCCGCCGAAGCCGACGCCGACGGCCCCGACCAGGAGCGTCTGCGGCGTCACGATGTAGCGGGCGCCGATCTCGGCGAGGTTCACCGCGCGGCCGCGCTCCCGGTCCGTCTCGCGGTAGACGTCCGCCACCAACACGACGTCGTTCGACACCGGCTGGCTGTAGGCGACGCCGACCCGGTAACGGTCGCGCCGCTCCGCGTCCCGTCCGGTTATCGGGTCGTAGTTGTGGAACCAGGACGCGTTGAAGTGGATCTGGCGCGGCACGTACGAGTACGGCGAGAGCCCCTCCGGATCGGGCGTGCCGAGGGATTTGGTGGCCAGGAACTTGAGCTCGGTCTCGGTGCCGCCGGCCATCCGCCCGTAGGGCGTGTTGACGCCGAAGGCGACCGCCATCGCGGGCAGGACCAGGTCCTCCTGGTTGACGTTGTAGAAGCCTTGCGCCCGGAACGCGCCCTGGTCCGTATCGCTCGCCGTCCCGACACGGTACGGCGCCTCGACCGAGAGCTGGAAGTTCTTGAAGGCGCCCCATTCCAGCCGCGGCACGGCCATCAGGCTGCTGAGGCCGCGCGGGTCGTTCCGGATGCGGTTGTACTGGAAGTAGGACTGCACTTCGAGGCCGTTCTCCTTGATCGGATAGGCATCCTCGATGGTGATGGGCAGGCCCTCCTCCAGGTTGGAGTGGTCGGCGGCGAGCGCCGGGCCGGCGCAGAGGGCGAGGAGGGCCGCGAGGGCGCCGCGCGTGGTCATCGACATCGGGCGGCTCCTCAGCGGACGGCAACGCGGACCGGGCCGAGGCTCGGCTCGACGGACATGTCGATGGAGGGCACGTCGGGGATATGGGCGGCCTTGGCCTTCCAGGCGGAGAGCATGTGCTCGACCATCATGGCCGGGGTCTCGCCGGGCTCGGTGGCGCCCGGCATCATCCGCATGCCGGGGGCGACCTGCATCAGGGCGTCGCGGAGCGAGCCGGGCACCTCGCCGGGCTCGATCCCGAGCCGGCCGTTCATCATCATCTGCCGCATGACTGCGGCCCGTTGCGCCTTCGAGAGGCCGCCCGGGTACATCATCGGCAGCATCTCCATGAGCATGTCCATCATGATCATGCCCATGGCGCCCTGAGGCGCGCGCACCCAGGCCGGGTAGGTGCGCGGATCGTAACTGGGGTGGGGCTCGCGGAACTTGCGGGCGTAGGCCTCGTCGCCGGGCTGGTAGCCCATGGCGTCGATGACCCGGTACATCTCGGCCCGCTTCTCCTCGACCGTCCAGCCCTTGTAGGCCAGGATCGAGTAGGCGATGCCGTGGAGCATGTGCAGGTTGTCGAAGATGTTCGCGCTCTCGGGACTCATCCGCGCGTAGCGCGGCATGATCTCCCGCGAGAGGACCATCCGGCCCGGCCGGTCCGGGAGGACGTCCCGGTACAGGGTGTCCTGCACGGCCCGGATAGCGACCTCCTGGTCGCGGTTGCCCGCGATCATCTGGGCCTCGTAGACAGCCGGGTGCCACCAGTGGGCGACGTAGAACAGACTCTGGTCGAGCGGGTAGAAGTTCCGGAAGTAGTTGAAATAGGGCTTCATCATGATGCCCGCCCGCCGCATCGTCAGCTCAAGCGGCGCGACGCTGCGGGGCACGCCCGGGGTCTGCATGGCGAGGTAGTATTCGACCGCGCGGTCGGTCCAAACCTTCTTCTCGGCCCACGGGATCTCGCGGAACGCCATCACGTCGTAAGTCTGCTCGTGATGCATGTGCGTCCAGTCGATGGTCCGGAACAGCGTGTGCATCGCCCGGTCGACGTAGGACGAGTAGTACGGCATCTCCGGCTCGGTGGCCGGCGGGTCGCGCAGCCATCCCTGCGCTTCCTTGTCGAAGCGGGCGTCGACCGCGGCGTGGTCCTCGAACCGGGTGAGTTGCAGCAGGTCGTGCTGCTTCGAGTGGAAGAAGTGCATCCCGGCACCGATGCGGTACGCTTGGTTGTGCCGGTAGAAGAACGCGAGGTTGTACGGGCCCTTGAGGAAGCCGACCTCGTTACGCTGTTCGAGCGCGAATGCCCGACCGACGCCGCTCGACAGGGTTGCCGTCGCGGCCAACGCCCCGGCGGCGCATGCGAGAAAGCCCCGTCGCGACGTGTCGGTCATCCGAACCTCCCAAGATACCCCCTATGGGTAATGGGACCGGCGCCGGCGCGTCAAAGCCAACGTGCCGATAATCCCTGGAGGAGGACAAGATCTCGCCGCGTGTTGCCGGGAGGCGACAATCGATGCGGCCAGGGGGCTGAAGGCTCGCCCCACGAGGAACGAGGCGGCGAGGTCGGAGGTGACCAGCCAAGACCGAGCGGCGAGGCGGGTGCGGGGGGCGCGGCGGGACCGAGGGGGGCAGGCCACCCCGCCACCGCGGCGGGGGCGGCGCCTTCCCCCTGCCGGGGGGCGGGGGCGACGACCACGAACGAGGCGCCCTCGCGCGAGGCGCCTGGCGGAGGTCAGACGATCCGGGCGATGAGGCTGCCGACCTCATCCGCGAGCCGCTGCCGCTCGGCCTCCGAAAGGTTGCCGGCGAGGGACGATTGCACCAGCGCGTGCATGTGGTCGCGAACCATGTCGGACTGCACGCGCCGGAGCGCCGCAATCACCGCATCGATCTGATGCGCGACGTCGACGCAGTAGCGCCCGGTCTCGATCATCTGCTGCACGCCGCGCACCTGCCCCTCGATGCGGCGGAGCCGCGGAAGCTGCTGCTTGTGGTCGACCGGGACGCCCCCGTGGTCCACTTCGGAACCTGACATGTTGCCGTGCACCTCTGGTGGGGAGGCCGAGCGAGGTAGCGTCCGCGGACGAGGTGTAAATTCGAGGACCGCTTTGGCGGGGATTGGGGTGGCCATCGGGCCATGCGGCTAAGGTGGAGTTTGCGGACTTCAA
>NZ_CABFPH010000036.1 GCF_902141845.1 Methylobacterium symbioticum
CGCGGGTCGCCGGGGCGGCGCAGGCGCGGGGCTTGCCGGTGCACCGGGCCGCGCTGGAGCCCGAGGGCGCCGGCTTCGCCGGCCGCCGCGTGCTGGCGTTCGCCGGGATCGGCCGGCCGCGGAAGTTCTTCGCGACCTTGTCCGCCTGCGGCGCGGAGATCGCCGCCACCCGGTCCTTCCCCGATCACCACCCCTACGGCGCGGGCGACCTCGCGGCGCTGACGGCCGAGGCGGAGAGGCTCGGCGCGGACCTCGTCACCACCGAGAAGGATGCCGTGCGCCTGCCCGCCGGGTTCGGCGCCCAGGTCCTGCCCGTGCGCCTGCGCTTCGCCGATCCGGAGGCGATCCAGGCGCAGATCGCGGCCGTCCTCGCGCCCTGACGGTGCATCCGACATCCGCTTGATCCCTTCGGGATGGCGGATGCCGCTGCCGCTCAGACGCCGAGCGGGGTCAGAAGCGCCCCGCCAGGGTGAGGCGCACAGCGGTCGGCTCGACGGGATGGGTGTGCCGGTCCGCGACGCCGTCCGCTGCCTCGCCCGGAAGGCGCGAGGTGTAGAAATAGGCGATCTGGTCGGCCTTTGCGTTCGTCAGGTTCAGGATGTCGAGGGAAAGGCTGACCCCGCTCTCGAACGTGTAGCCGACCCGGCCGTTCAGCAGCGCGGTCGGCCGCGAGCGCACCGAATTGTCCTCGATCAGCGGACGCGGACCGAAATAGCGCACCCGCAGGGCGCCGAACCAGCCGAGGCCTTCACCGAAGGTCACGCCCGCCGAGGCGATGGTGGTCGGCGCATCGGGCACCCGGCGGCCGGCCGGATCGCGGTCCGCGAAGCGGGCATTCGTCACCGTGAGGTCGCCTTCGAGCCGCAGCCAGGGCGTCACCGCGTAGCGGTTCGTCCACTCGATGCCGTAGCGCCGGGTCGGCCGGCTCGGCTCGGTGGTGCCGGTATCGCCCTGGAACAGGTTCTCGGAGGCGAAGTCGAGCCGGAACAAGGCCACGGCCGTCTCAAGACCCGCGATCGAGCGGTTGCGGATGCCGATCTCGTAGCCGGTCGAGGGCACGAGGAAGGGCGCGCGCGCGACGGTGAAGAGCGGGCTCGCCGGATCGACCGTGGCGGTCACGCCGCGCACGTCGTTCGAGTGGAAGCCGCCGCCATAGTTCAGGTAGAGCTCGGTCTCCGACCACGGCCCGAGCACGAGGCCGAGCTTCGGGTTGACGATGCCGTCGCGCGCTTTGCCGGAATTGGCCGGCGTGTCGGAGCGGACGTCGGCGTAATAGCCGTCTGCCCGAAAGCCGACGCTCGTGCGCAGCCAGTCGGTCCAGCGCAGGCGGTTCTCGTAGTAGAAGGCCGCGCTCGCCTCCAGCACGCGGTCGTCGAGCACCGTCGCGCGATAGAGGCGGTTCGCGGTGTTGAAGAGCCCGACGCGCATCGAATCGGTGCGAGTCTGCACGCCGATCTCGTTCTCCATCGGCAGCCCGGTGAGATCGCCCTGGAAGACGTGGGAGATCTCGCCGCCGCCGAGCACCCGGTCGTCGCGCTGGCGGAACTGGTCGCCGTTGACGGGGTCGGTGAGGACATAGGTGAAGTCGTTGAACAGGTTCATCCGGTAGCGGTTGACGTAGGCGCTCGCCCGGGTGACCCCGGTCTCGTCCGTCCGGCTCCAGCGGCCCGAGAGGGAGAAGCGGCCGGTATCGCCGCCATCGGTCGGATTCAGCGTGCCGTAGCGCCCGATGATTCCCTCCGCCACTGCCCGCTCGGGGATCTGGTTGGTGGCGTTCCACTTGGCCCAGTAGGCCATGCCGGTGACGGCGAAGCCGTCGAGCGCGGTGCCCTGGCTGTAGCGCAGCACGCCGTTGAACTTCCTCAGGCGGTCGGGAACGTCCCAGGGGCCGTCATAGGTCTGCGCCTCGCCGGCCACGAGCAGGTTGCCCGCTCCGAGCGGCGCCGAGGCGATGGTCAGGGCGCGCCTGTAGCCGAAGGAGCCGATCGTGGTGAGGGCGAGGTTCTGCGCGACCGTGTCGAGATAGTCGATCCGCACCGAGCCGGCGGAGGCGAAGTCGCCGTCGCGCACGAAGTAGGGCCCCTTGTGGAATTCCACGCCGCCGACGAGCTCGGGGATCAGGAAGTTGAGGTCGGCATAGCCCTGACCGTGGGCGTGGCTGCGCATGTTCACGGGCATGCCGTCGACGAAGAGGGCGATGTCGGTGCCGTGGTCGAGGTTGAAGCCGCGCAGGAAGAACTGGTTGGCCTTGCCCTCCCCGGAATGCTGGGTGACGATGAGGCCCGGCACCGCTTCCAGCACCTCGCCGGGCCGCGTGATCGGCCGGCTGTTGAGCTGCGCGCCGGAGATCACCCCGGCGCTCGCCGCCTCGACCGGCCGTAGGGCGCCTCCGATCCCGCTGACGCCGCCCACGAAGCCTGCGCTCGCGGCCGGATCCGGACCGGGTACGCGCTCGGCGCTGACGGAGAGTTCGGCGAGCGTCGCCTCGTCGGCCTCCGCGCGGGCGAGCGCGGGTCCGGCAGCGAGCAGGATCGCCAGGGTCGAGAGCAAGGGGCGCACGGGACAGCCTCGGGGCAACGGCAGTGGCACGTCACCGCGAACGAAGCCGAGGGCTGCCGTCTTCCTACGCGGGAATGACGGCGCCTCGACACCCGTCAGGACACCCCGCCCGACGCGCCTCGCGTGTGACCACGGCTGACGGCAGGTCTCCTGGCTCGCGGGTCGCTGCCCTCTCACCGTCTTCCCGGATGAGGCTCATCCAGTGACATGGTGGCGGAAGGCTCGCCGCTCACAGTTGCGGGGGCAGCCGCGGCATCGAGCGTACGCTCCCACCGCGTTCCCTTTTGATCCCCGAGGGGAACCGTCGCCGCGAGCTAACGGCCCGGGACGGCGCGGGTCAATCGGCCCGCGCGTAGTCTCCGGCGACCTGCGGCGCCGCGGCCACGCTGGGCGCGCGCACCGCCTCCAGCACGAAGACCCGGATTGCCGAGGACAGGTTCTGCGGCCCGCGCCCCGCATCGATCGTCCCGATCAGGGCCTGGACCGACTGGCTGCGGGCGGAGGCGACCCCACGCAGGGCCTCCCAGAACGGCTCCTCCAGGGAGACGCTGGTCGGGTGCCCGGCGATCATGACCGAGCGCTTGCGGATGCCGCTCACGCCTCGGGTTCGTCCCGTTCGAGGCGATGGCCTTCGTGGCGCGTCTCTTCGAGCACCTTGCGCTTCTCCTGCAGGGTCCTGGCCTTCTTCGGACGGCCGAAGGCGATGCGGTTCTCGGTGGCCAGGGCCTCCTTCGCGGCGCGCTCGCGCGCCTTGCGGGCCTGGCGCAGGTTGATGACCTCACCCATCGCATCCGCCTCCTGTTCGAGGGCCGGCGCGGACCGTCCGCGCCGGCCGGGTCCTCACGCCTCCGCGCTCGGGGCCAGCATGGTCTCCGGGCGTACCACACGCTCGAACTCCGCTTCGGTGACGTATCCGAGGCGGAGCGCCTCCTGCTTGAGGGTGGTGCCGTTCTTGTGCGCGGTCTTGGCGATCTCCGCGGCCTTGTCGTAGCCGATCGAGGGGGCGAGCGCCGTGACGAGCATCAAAGACCGGCTCATCAGGTCGGCGATCTTGTCCTCGTTGGCCTTGATGCCGACCACACAGTTGTCGGTGAAGCTGATCGCGGCGTCGGCCAGCAGCCGCACCGATTGCAGCACGGCGTTGGCGATCACCGGCTTGAACACGTTGAGCTCGAAATTGCCCTGGGAGCCGGCGAAGCTCACCGTGGTGCCGTTGCCGATCACCTGGGCGCAGACCATGGTCAGCGCCTCGCACTGGGTCGGGTTGACCTTGCCCGGCATGATCGAGGAGCCGGGCTCGTTCTCCGGCAGCGACAATTCGCCCAGCCCCGAGCGCGGGCCGGAACCCAGGAAGCGGATGTCCTGCGCGATCTTGAACAGGCCGGCGGCGAGCGCCTGAAGCGCGCCTTGCGTGAACACCAGCGCGTCGTGGGTGGCGAGCGCCTCGAACTTGTTCTCGGCCGAGGTGAAGGGCAGCCCCGTCAGCTCCGCGACCTTGGCCGCGAACCGCTCGGCGAATTCCGGATGCGCGTTGAGGCCGGTGCCGACGGCGGTGCCGCCCTGGGCCAGCGCCAGCACGCCGGGCAGCGTCGCGGCGACGCGGGAGCCGCCGAGCGCGACCTGTGCGGCATAGCCGGAGAATTCCTGGCCGAGCGAGACCGGGGTCGCGTCCTGCAGGTGGGTGCGGCCGATCTTGACGATCGACGCGAAGGCCTTGGCCTTGGAATCCAGAGCACCGTGCAGGTGGGAGAGCGCCGGCAGCAGGCGCTCCTGGATCTCGCGGGCCACCGCGATGTGCATCGCCGTCGGGAACACGTCGTTCGAGGACTGGCCGCGGTTGCAATGGTCGTTCGGGTGGACCGGCGACTTGCCGCCGCGCTTGCCGCCGAGCCGCTCGTTGGCGAGGCTCGCGATCACCTCGTTGGCGTTCATGTTGGACTGGGTGCCCGAGCCGGTCTGGTAGATGACCAGCGGGAACTCGTCGTCGTGGCGCCCCGCCACCACCTCGGCGGCCGATTCGGCGATGGCCGCGGCGATCTTGGCGTCGAGGCCGCCGAGATCCTTGTTCACCAGCGCCGCCGCCTGCTTCACGAGGCCGAGCGCGTGCACCAGCGGGGCCGGCATCCGGTCCGTGCCGATCTTGAAGTTCTGGATCGAGCGCTGGGTCTGCGCGCCCCAGTACCGGTGGGCCGGGACCTCGATCGGGCCGAACGTGTCGGATTCCGTGCGGGTGGCGGTCTCGGTGGGCGACATCGTGGCCTCTACGTCTGGTGCAGTGCGGCACCTACTTAGCGAAGGCGGGACGGAAACGCGAACGCGCCGCGCGGCCGCCCTGACAAATGCCGCGACCTGTAGGTCGCCCCGGTAAGGACCGCCCCGGAGCCGCCAGCCGATGCTCGCATCCGCGCCGCAGACCCCGACGACCGCCCGCTTCCGCCCGCCGGTGCCTCCGCCCCTGCGCCGGCCGCAGGGCCTGTTCGAATTCCTGAGGACGGTGCGCGCCAATCCCCTTGCCACTTGGATGGAGGAGCATTTCACCGCCTCGGTGATGGCCGGCGAGGGCGTGCTCGGCCGCATCACCGTGGTGAGCGAGCCCGCCCTCATCCGGCACGTGCTCGTCGAGAACGCGGCCGGCTACCGCAAGGACGACCTGCAGCGCCGCGTGCTGGCCCCGGGCCTCGGCGAGGGCCTGCTGACGGCGGAGGGGGAGGCGTGGCGCCTGCAGCGGCGCACCCTTGCGCCGATCTTCTCCCTGCGCACCGTGCGCGGCTTCGAGGCGGCGATGAACGCGGCCGGCGAGCGCCTGGCCCGGCGCCTCGTCCGTCGCGCCGGCACCCGGATCGACGTGGCCCAGGAGATGACCCGCGTCACCCTTGACGTGCTGGAGCGGACGATCTTCACGAACGGGCCGCAGAACGACCCGGACGCGCTGGCCCGGGCCATCACCCGCTTCCTTGAATCGGTCGGGCCGATCGACCCGCTCGACGTGTTCGGCGTGCCCGATTTCGTGCCGCGCCTCGGCCGGCTGCGGGCGCGGCCGGCGATCCGCTACTTCGCCGAGATCGTGGAGGCGCTGATCGCGCGCCGCCGCGCGGTGATGGCGGCGGGTGAGGCGCCCCAGGACCTGCTCACGCTGCTGCTCGCCGCCCAGGATCCGGAGACCGGCGAGGGCCTGTCGGACCTCGACGTCAGCGCCAACATCGTCACCTTCATCGCCGCCGGCCACGAGACCACCGCCAACGCGCTGACCTGGACGCTCTACTGCCTGTCGCAGGACCCCGGCGCCCTGGCGCGGCTGGAGGCGGAGGTGGAGGCGGCGGCCGATGCGGAGGGCCGCTTCACGATCGAGCGCCTGCCCTTCGCCAAGGCGGTGATCGAGGAGACCCTGCGCCTCTTCCCGCCCGCGGCTATCCTCAGTCGCCAGGCCCTGAAGCCGGACAGGCTGGGGCGGGTGAAGGTGCCGCAGGGCTCCGTGGTGATGGTGTCGCCCTACGTGCTGCACCGTCACCGAGCCCTCTGGGAGGATCCGGCGGCCTTCGTGCCGGAGCGCTTCCTCGGCGCCGCCCGCGAGGCGATCCCGCGCTTCGCCTACCTGCCCTTCGGGGCGGGCCCGCGCGTCTGCATCGGCCAGAGCTTCTCGCTGCAGGAGGCGGTGATCGTGCTGGCCCATGTCGTCCGCGCCGTCCGCCTCGCGCTGCCCGGCGACCATCCGCCGGTGATCCCGGTCCAGCGGGTCACCGTGCGGCCGCAGCACGGCCTGCGCATGGACGCGATGCGCCGCTGATCGCCCGAAGCCGTTGACCGGCTTTCGCGATCAGCGCCACCCGCGCACGCGTTGGCAGTCGCCAAGCCGCCCCCCGGTTGCTACAGAGCCGCCGGAAACGGGCGAGTGGAGCGCATGACACGACCGGAGGCAGAGACTACGGGGGCCGATGGCGGCGCGCAGGCGCGGCTCCTCGCGCATCTGACGGCGGCCGGCTATGCCAGCGTCACCCCGCCCGTGCTCCAGCCGGTCGAGCCGTTCCTGGAATTGTCCGGCGAGGACATCCGGCGGCGCATCTTCGTCACGCAGGACGTGGCCGGCGCCGAGATGTGCCTGCGGCCGGAATTCACGATTCCGGTCTGCCGCCTGCACCGGGCGCGGGGCCAGGGCGGCAGCGCCGATTACAGCTATCTCGGACCGGTCTTCCGCCTCGCGGCGGACGAGCCCGACGAGTTTCTCCAGGCCGGCATCGAATCGATCGGCCGTCCCGACATTCCAGCGGCCGATGCCGAGGTTCTCGGGCTCGCCCTCGAAGGGCTCGCCCTGTTCGGCCATGCCGCGCCCCAGGTTCGCCTCGGCGACATGGGCCTGACGGTGGCCCTCCTCGACGGGCTCGCCGTGCCGCCGGCCGCCAAGCGCCGGACGCTGCGGGCGCTGGCCGCCGGCCGGCCCCTCGACGGCATCACCAACGCGGCCCTGCCCGAGGATCCGCATGCGGGTCTGCTCGCGGCGATCCAGGGCCAGGACCCGCGCGGGGTGCGCGCCTTCGTGGAGGATGTGCTCGCCATCGCCGGCATCTCGGCGGTGGGCGGGCGCAGCGCCGGCGAGATCGCCGAGCGCTTCCTCGCCAAGGCCGCGGCGCAGGCGAGCGGCGGGGCCGGGCTCAACACCGAGAACCGCGCCCTGATCGACCGCTACCGGGCGATCGCGGGCGATCCCGACACGGCCGCGCGCGACCTGCGCAGCCTCGTCCGGGAGGCCGGCCTCCGCCACGCCGCCCTCGACGCCGCCCTCGACCTGTTCGAGGAGCGCAACGGCTTCATCGCCGCCCGCGGCCTGCCGCTCGACCGCTTCCGCTTCAGCGGCGCCTTCGCGCGCAACCTCGACTACTATACGGGCTTCATCTTCGAGATCACCGGCGGGGAGGGCCGGCCGACCCTCGTTGGCGGCGGGCGCTACGACGGGCTTCTCACCCATCTCGGCAGCGCCGAGCCGCAGCCCGCCGTCGGCTGCACCTTCTGGGTCGATCGCGTGGTAGGAGCGGGCCGGTGAGCGCGTCCGAAGGTCCCCTCGTCCTCGCCGTGCCCTCGAAGGGCCGGCTGCAGGAGAACGCCAACGCCTTCTTCGCCCGGGCGGGCCTGAAGCTCGCGCAAGGCTCGGGCGCGCGCGACTACCGCGGCAAGCTCGTGGGCGTGCCGAACGTCGAGGTGCGCTACCTCTCGGCCTCGGAGATCGCCAGCCAGCTCGCCTCGGGCGCTGCCCATCTCGGCATCACCGGCGAGGACCTGATCCGGGAGACGCTGCCCGACGCGAAGGGTCAGGTCGAGCTGCTGACGCCGCTGGGCTTCGGCAACGCCACGGTCGTCGTCGCCGTGCCGCAGGCCTGGATCGATGTGCGGGCCATGGGCGATCTCGACGAGGTGGCGGCCGAGATGCGGACGCGCCACGGCAGGCGCCTGCGCATCGCCACCAAATACGTGAACCTGACCCGGCGCTTCTTCGCCGAGAAGGGGGTCGCCGATTACCGCATCGTGGAGAGCCTGGGCGCCACCGAGGGCGCGCCGGCGGCGGGCTCGGCCGAGATCATCGTGGACATCACCACCACCGGCGCGACGCTGGCCGCCAACGCCCTCAAGATCCTCGACGACGGCATCATCCTGCGCTCGGAGGCCAATCTCGTCGCCTCCCTCAACGCGCCCTGGGGCGAGGCGCAGCGCGCGGCCTTCCGGGCGGTGATGGGCCGGATCAGCGCCGAGGAGCGCGCGCGCACCACTCGCGAGGTGCGGGCAGGCCTGCCGGAGGCGGGCGAGATCGACCTCGCGACGATCGCGGCGGAGCACGAGGCCGAGCTGCCCTACGGCGCTCCCCGCGGGATCGACGGCGAGATCGTGCTGCGCTGTCCCGAGGCCGCCGTGTTCGACCTCGCCGACGCACTGGTCCGGGCGGGCGCCCGGGCCGTGAGCGTGCGCCGGATCGACTACGCCTTCGCCGCCGAGAACCCGCTCGCCGAGCGGTTGCTGGCGCGGCTCTCGGGCTGAGCGGATTCGCTACGGCCCCTGCTTGGCGAATTCCGAGAGCAGGCCGCGCAGGGTCTTGAGCCGCGCGTCGTAGAGGTCGCGCAGGCAGGCGGTCTCGCCGCCGCAGCTGCGGCGCTCCTTCAGCCAGATCTCCTGATCGTCCTGCATCTTGGAGCGGCCACCCATCGGCAGCACCTCCTTCAGGATGTCGAATCGGGTGGCCATCTCGACGTCGCGGTCGTTGAGGGCGAGGTTCGCGCAGACCGCCTTCTCGTCGGGCGTCTCGGCCTTGTCGCAGGGGAAGCTCGCCGCAGCGGCGGGCATGGTGGTCGCAAGGAGGGTCAGCAGGGACAGCGTCGTCAGCTTGGGCATGCGCGACAACGGCGCAGGTGCGCGAAGGCTCCCCGCTGAGGCCCGGAAGGAGGCGGCCAGGGTTAATTCCGACAGGATCCTGTGATCGCAGGATGCGGAGCGGAAGCAGCGGCAGCGGAATTTCACCGGATCCGGCGACGATCGGGCCTCAGGCGCGTTGTGCCGGCAGAATCCCGCTCCGGCTCTGCGACCGGACGCCCTTCTCTGCCGGAGCCCGACCATGACTCAGATCCGAACCCTCCTGCCGGCAGCTCTCCTGCTCGCCCTTCTCGGCAGCGTCGCCGCCCGCGCCGATGCGGTGCCGCAGCTCGATGTCGAGAAGACCTGCGCCTCGGCGGGCCGGGTCAATATCGGCTCCAGCGCGACGGAGGAGGAGAGCCGCAACGGCTGCCTCCGCTCGGAACGCGAGGCCAAGAAGGAGGCCGAGCGCCGCTGGGGCGATTACAGCGCCGCGGCCAAGTCGCAGTGCCAGAGCCAGTTCAAGGCCGGCGGCTACCCGTCCTATGTCGAGATGGTGACCTGCCTCGAACTGGCGAGCGGGACGGTACCGACGCAGACCGGTTCGGACGGCACCGCGGTTGGCGGCCCGGGCTCGCCGAAGGGTGCGACCCAGGCGCCGCAGGAACGGTCGGGCGGGGCGAGCTCGCTCACGCAGGAGCCCGCGGCGAGCCAGCGCACCAACCCGATCCAGGTTCTGGAGAAGAAGTAAGGCGGGCGTCCCCTCATGCCTCGTCGGCGGCGAGCCAGACCGCCCCCTGGCCCACGCGGGCGGCGGCCTGCGGGGCGGGGGCCGGCAGGCGGGTCTGATGCAACTCGGCGAGTTCCGGGGCCTGGATGGTGTCGTCCACGGTGAGAAACAGGCCGCGCAGCCGCGCGATCCGGCCGAGGCCGGCGCTGCTCGTCAGCACGCTCTGCGCCGGGCTGGTGATCAGCGCGATGGCGAGGGGCGCCATCCAGAGGGCCAGCACGAGATCGCCGGCGAGGATGAGGCCGAGAGTCAGCACCGCGCCGACCACCACGGCATCCGCCTGGAGGCGGAGGGCCTCGGACCAGGGCACGCGGCGGTCGTCGCGCGCCTGCGTGTCCCAGCGCACCACCCGGCCGAAGAAGGTCGAGACCACGGCGGCGGCCGTGAACAGGGTCATCACCGGCCAGAGCACCACCCAGATCGCCTGTTCCAGGGCGGCGCTCGCGAGGAGCCGGCCGCTGCCGCCGAACTCGGCCCGGCGCCGGGGCGAGGCGAGCACGTAGCCGAGGCTCAGGACCTTCGGCAGGGCGAGCACCAGGACGGTGAGGGCGGCGAGCGCGTGGGCGGCGGGCGTGGTGCCGGTGAGCCCGTAGCCGAGGAGCCCGAGATCGCCGGTGCGCGCGGTGAGCCAGGTGCCGAGGCCGAGGAAGGCGATCCACAGCGGCAGCATCAGGTAGGCGAGGATGCCGGTGGCGAGGTGCCAGCGGCTGGCCGCCCGCAGCCCGGTCCAGGGCAGGACCGAGAGGTGCTGCAGGTTGCCCTGGCACCAGCGCCGCTCGCGGCCGAGCAGATCGACGAGGTTCGTCGGCATCTCCTCCCAGGTGCCGCCCATCTCGGGCAGCAGGCGTACCTCCCAGCCCGCGCGGCGCAGGAGGGCGCCCTCCACGATGTCGTGGCAGAGGATCTCGCCGCCAAGCGGCGCCCGCCCCGGCAGGACGGGCAGGGCGGCGTTGTTCGCGAAGGCCTCGACCCGCAGGATCGCGTTGTGGCCCCAGTAGCTGCCGTCGGGCCCCTGCCAGGTCTCGAGGCAGCGCAGGGCCAGCGGCGCGTAGAGGCGCACCGCGAATTGCTGGATGCGCGCGAACAGGGTGTCGCGGCCGGCCGCGTAGGACACGGTCTGGATCAGGCCGACGCGCGGGCTCTCCTCCATCAGCCCGACCAGGCGGCGCATGGCGGCGCCGGTCATCAGGCTGTCGGCGTCGAGCACGATCATGAAGTCGTATTCGTGCCCGTAGGTCTCGCAGAACTCGGCGATGTTGCCGGCCTTGCGGCCGAGATTCTCGCGGCGGCGGCGGTAGCGCACCTGCGGCAGGCCCGGCCCCGCGCTCGCGCGCCAGGCCAGGATGCGGGCGAATTCGTGCTCCTCCACCGCGGCGATGGCGCCGTCCCGGGTGTCGGAGAGGACGAAGAGGTCGATGTCCTCGGCGCCCTCGCGGGCGAGCGAGCGGGCCATCACGCGCAGGGCGGCGAAGACCGCGACCGCGTCCTCGGCGTGGATCGCCACCACCGCTGCGGTGCGCGAGCGCCCGCTCGGGGCGGGGACCGTCCCTTCCGAGCGCCGCTCCAGCGCCGACTTGGCGCGGTCGCCGAGGAGGGTCGCGACGAGTCCGTAGAGGTACTGCCAGGCGGTGAAGGACTGCCACGCCATCAGCACGCAGAACAGGCCGAGCACCGCGCCGCCGAGCCAGCCGGCGGCCGGATAGGCGGAGGCCGCGAGCGCCGCGATGACAGCCGCGGTGGCCAGCGTCGGCAGCGCCAGGGCGAGGCGGCGGCGCAGGAGGGTGCGACGGGCTGGTCCGGCATTCCCCGCGCCGGGACCCTTGTCCTCGGCGTGCCAAGCCTCGATAGAGGCGCCGGCAACGACAGCGGCTCCTGCGGCGCGGTCCGCCGCGCGAGCCTCGACCGCCTGTGTCTCCTGCGGCATCGGTGTGATGGACATGGCGCGTGGAACTCGACGTGGAGACAATCCGGCCGCCATCGAGGATCGAGGGACCGCATGAACGAGGACGCCGTTGAACGAGGCGAAGGGCTGGGATCGGAGCGGCGCGAGGCGCCACACCTAAGCAGTTCGGGTTCCCCCTCCCGTCGATCGGTTCTTCGGACGGCCGCGACCGCTATTGCCGGTACGTTTGTTCCTAGCGCCATCGACCTGAATACCGCCAGAACGATGGCGCAGGAGACGCCGCACGGAGATCGGCCGGACGCGGCCATGACGTTCGAGGGCGTGGTCGCCCAGGCCGAGCGCCTCGCGGCGGCCCCCTACGCGCCGCCGCCGGACGACCTGCCTCCGGCGCTCGCGGGTCTCTCCTACGACGGCTACCGCCGCATCGTCTTCCGTCCCGCCGAGGCCCTGCGGCTCGGGCGGCATTTCAGCGCGCAGCTGTTCCACCGCGGCTTCCTGCAGAAGAAGCGCGTGCGGCTCTTCGTGCAGCCGCGCACCGGGGCGCCGCGTCCCGTGTCCTACGAGTCGCGCCTGTTCGACCTCGGCAAGGACCTCGCCGGCAGGAGCTTCGCGCCCGATCTCGGCTTCGCGGGCTTCCGTCTGCACTATGCCTTCTCGGACGCCCCGAAGGGCCGCGTGCCCGGATTCCAGGAGGAGTTCCTGGTCTTCCTCGGCGCCTCCTATTTCCGCCTGCGCGGGGACGGCCAGGAATACGGCCTCTCCGCCCGCGGCCTCGCCATCGGCACCGGCGCGCCGGAGGGCGAGGAGTTTCCGGACTTCGTGGCGCATTGGATCTGCGAGCCGGAGCCGGAGGCGCGCCGCATCACCGTGGTCTCACTCCTCGATTCCCCGAGCGTCGCCGGCGCCTACCGCTTCGCGATCGAGCCCGGCGACCCGGCGCGCGTCACGGTCACGGCCTCGCTGCATCCGCGGCGCCGGATCGACCGGCTCGGCCTCGCGCCGCTGACCAGCATGTTCCTGCATGGACAGAGCGGGCCGGGCGCCCGCAACGCGCAGGCCTTCGACGATTTCCGCCCGCAGGTGCACGATTCGGACGGGCTCGTGGTCCGCACCGGCACGGATCGGCTCTGGCGCCCCCTCGTCAACGGGCGGCCGAGCCCGCAGATCTCGGCCTTCCGGGCGCAGCCGCTGCAGGGCTTCGGCCTGATGCAGCGCGAGCGGACCTTCGCCGCCTATCTCGATGTCGAGGCGCGGCACGAGGCGCGCCCGGGTCTCTGGATCGAGCCGCTCACGGATGCGCCCCGGCCGGAAATGGTGGCGAGCGGGGCCTCGCCGCGGCCGGCTGCTCCCTTCGCCGACGGGGCGGTGCAGCTCTTCGAGATCCCCTCGCGGGAAGAGTACATGGACAACATCGTGGCGGCCTTCGTGCCCGCCGTGCCCGCGGAGCCCGGCACGGCGCTGCGCGTCGCCTATCGCCTGACCACGGTGGGCGCCGAGCCGACCGAGGCCCTGCCCGGCGATCTCGCCCGCGTCGTCTCGACCCGGGCCGGGTCGGCGGAGCGCCTGCGCCCGACCGAGCCGCCGAGCCCGCAGCGGCGGCTCTATGCCATCGATTTCGAGGGGCCGAACCTGCCGAAGGCGCAGGATGACGGCGTGACCGCGGTCGTTTCGGCCGGCGCCGGCACGATGGTCGAGCCGGTGGCGGCCTTCGTGCCCCAGACCGGCGGCTGGCGGATCTACGTGGAGTGGCGCCCGCCCGAGCCGCTGCCGGCCGGCGACGTGGTGCTGCGCGCCCATCTCGAGAAGGACGGGCGCCCGATCAGCGAGACCTGGGACGCGGCGGCCTGAGGGCGTCTCGCCCCGGTCTCGCCAGGGCTGGCTTGCGCCAGGGCCCCGGGCCGTCCGAGCCGTTCGACGATCAGGCCGCGCGGTCGTCCCCCGCCAGGCGCTTGCGCAGGCGCGTGGCACCGTGGATCGCACCGAGATAGCGGCGGGCGGCGTTGACCCGCGGCGCCTCGCGCTCGCTGCGCGCGGCCGCGATCTCCCACAGGGTCGCGGCGACCGAGAGCTGCAGGCGGACGGCGTCTGGATCGGACATGGACAGGCCCCTTCGCGCGGGCGCCACCCGATCTCTCGCCGGGGGCGATGGCCCGCATCGGCAGGATCGGGGCCGGAGGGGGCCGCAACAAGGAGACGGACGGGCCGGAATCGGGCAGCTTGGCCGTAGGGCGGCGGGCCCGCGACGAGGCCGCGCCAGGACCTCGTGCGGCTGGATGGACTTCGATCTGACAGAGTAGAATTAAGCTTCTGTTAGGCAATCGAGCGCGGATCGGACCCGCTTGCGTATGCATTTTGTTAAGTCGATCGGCGCCCTAGGGTCATCGCGTAGCTAACGCTGCCCAAGCGCTGCTCCGTCGGAGCTGCGCTGCGGTCCGAATGCCCGCGAAAGGGTTTCCGATGCATCTCCCGCGCCGCCTCGTCGGCGGCCTGCCAACGCCACGCATCTATGTCCTGCTGGGCATCCTGGCGCCCCTCGGCATGCTGATCCTGTCGGGGGCGATGCTTCTGCAACTGCGGCAGGAAGCCTGGGAGAAGGCGGAGCAGAACGCGCAGAACCTCCTGCGCCTCGTGGCGAACGACATCGGCCGCAATGTCGAGATCCTGGATCTCTCGCTGCAGGGGGTGATCGAGAACCTGCGCCTGGCGGGCATCGCGCGGGCCGATGCCACGATGCGCCATCACCTCCTGTTCCACCGGACCTCGACGGCCCGCAGCCTCGGCATGATCGTGGTGCTCGACGAGCACGGCGACCTCATCGCCGATTCCCTCGACCGCCCGGCCCAGCGCGCCAACTTCGCCGACCGCGACTATTTCCGGGTCCATCGCGACCGATCCGATGCCGGCCTCTTCATCAGCCGGACCTTCCGCTCGCGGCTCTCCGGGGCCGACATGATCGGGCTGAGCCGGCGCGTGGACAAGCCGGACGGCTCCTTCGGCGGCATCGTCCTGGCCACGCTGAAGCTGTCCTACTTCGCGGCCCTGGTCGAGTCGGTCGATCTCGGCGCGGACGGGGCGATCAGTCTCCTGCGCAAGGACGGGATCCGCCTGATGCGCCATCCCTTCGTCGAGAGCGACATCAACGCGAATCTCGGCGGCACCGAGAATTTCGATCGCGTCCTGCGGGAGCGTCAGGGCGGCTTCACCGCGACCGGCGTCCGCGACGGCATCCGGCGCTACTACGCCTTCCGGCCGGTCGGCGACCTGCCGCTCGTCGCCACCGTCGCCCGCGGCGCGGACGACGTCGAGGCGGAATGGCGCGGCAAGGCCGTGGTGATCGGCGCCACCATGCTGCTCCTCAGCGGCCTGACCGCCGGCCTCGCCGTCCTGTTCGGCCGCGAGCTGCGCCGCCGCGCGGCGGTGGAGGCCGAGCTCGCCCGGCTCTCGCTCACGGACGGGCTGACCGGCCTGCCGAACCGGCGCCGCTTCGACGCGGAGCTCGCCCGCGTCTGCGACCATCCCGGTGCGGCCCCGTTCACCCTGCTGCTGGTCGATGCGGACCATTTCAAGCGCGTCAACGATCGCCACGGCCACGCGGCCGGCGATGCCGTGCTGAAGGCGCTGGCCCGGGGCCTCGCCGCCACCGTCCACCGGCCCGAGGATCTCGTCTGCCGCATCGGCGGCGAGGAATTCGCCGTGCTCCTGCCGGCGACCGACGCGGCGGGCGCGTTCCAGGTCGCCGAGCGGATCCATCAGGCCGCCCTGGGGATCGCCGTCGCCTCCGCCGGGATCGCGGCCGGATCGGTGACGGTGAGCATCGGGATGGCGGCCGCGCCGCCCGGTTCATGCGGGCCCGCGGTGCCGGACCTCCTGTACGCGCAGGCGGATGCCGCCCTCTACGAGGCGAAGGCGGCGGGCCGCAACCGGACCCGCTGCGCGCCGCAGGCCCCGGATGCTCCGCCCCGGCAGATGCCGCAGCTCCGGCTCGTGGAGGCGCCCTGAGGCCGTTCCGGTCTCAGGGTCCGTCGCGCCCTTCCGAGAACCGGTCGACGCAGCGATAGCCGACGAAGCAATCCGCCACGTCGCGGGTGCGCTCGAAATCGGGCCGGGTCGAGGCCTCGATCGTGCAGAAGCCGATATCCCGGACGATGCGGGAATAGGTGGCGGGCCCGGTGGTGACGACGACGGCGCCGGCACGGGCGACGAGGGCCTGGGCCGCGGCACAGGTCATCGCGGTCACGTCCGGGCGCGGCTGGGCCGCGGCCGGGCCTGCGGCCAGCAGCAGGGCGAGGCCGAGCCTCCGTCTCATCGCAGCTCCTCGTGCCAGGTGCGGCCGTCGCGCTCGATCAGGGCGATCGCCGCGGTCGGCCCCCAGGTGCCGGCGGGGTAGGGGCGCGGCGTCTCCGGCCGGTCCGCCCAGGCCTTGAGGACGCCGTCCGCCCAGGCCCAGGCCGCCTCGACCTCGTCGCGGCGCATGAACAGGGTGGCGTTGCCGCGCACCACGTCCATCAGCAGGCGCTCGTAGGCGTCCGGATAGCGCTGCTTGAAGGTCTCCTCGAAGGAGATGTCGAGGTTGGTCGGCCTGAGCCGCATGCCGCCCGGGCCCGGATCCTTCGTCATCACCTCGAGCTTCATGCCCTCCTGCGGCTGCAGGCGGATGACGAGGCGGTTCGGCTCGCGCCCGAAGGATTCCTCCGGGAAGATCGAGAACGGCGAGGCGCGGAACTGCACCACGATCTCGGACAGCTTCTGCGGCATGCGCTTGCCGGTGCGCAGGTAGAAGGGCACGCCGGCCCAGCGCCAGGACTGCACCTCGACCTTCATGGCGACGAAGGTTTCCGTCCGGCTCGGTCCGTCCAGTTCCTTGAGATAGCCCTCGACCGGCTGGCCGTTGACGGCGCCGGCGCCGTACTGGCCGCGCACGGTGACCTGATGCACGTCGTTGGCGGTGATGGGCTTGAGGGCGCGCAGCACCTTCAGCTTCTCGTCGCGCACCGCGTTGGCGTCGAGGTTGAGCGGGCTCTCCATCGCGGTGAGGCAGAGGAGCTGCAGCAGGTGGTTCTGCAGCATGTCGCGCAACGCGCCCGATCTGTCATAGTAGCCGGCGCGTCCCTCGACGCCCACCGTCTCGGCCACCGTGATCTGGACGTGGTCGATCACGTCCGCGGTCCAGAGCCGCTCGAAGATCGTGTTGGCGAAGCGCAGCGCCAGCAGGTTCTGCACCGTCTCCTTGCCGAGATAGTGGTCGATGCGGAAGATCTGGTGCTCGGGGAAGACCTCGCCGACCGCGTCGTTGATGGCGCGGGCCGATGTCAGGTCCTTGCCGATCGGCTTCTCCAGCACGACGCGGGACTTCTCGCCGATCAGCCCGTGCTTGGCGAGGTTGCGGCAGATCGGGCCGTAGAGGTCGGGCGAGGTGGCGAGGTAGTAGGGCCGCACCTGGTCCGGCCGCTCGGCCAGCAGCGCGGCCAGCGCGCTCCAGCCCTCCTCGCCCGCGCCGTCCACGTGCACGTAGTCGAGATGTGCGATGAAGCCGTCCAGGGCGCCCTCGCGGATGTCCTGCGGCGGCACGAAGCGCTTGATCGCGTCGCGCGCCCGCTCGCGGAATTCCTCCGCCGAGATCTCGGTGCGCGAGGCGCCGATGATGCGGCTCGTCTCCGGGATCTGTTCGTCCTGGAAGCGGTAGAACAGGGCCGGCAGCAGCTTGCGGGTCGTCAGGTCGCCGGTGGCGCCGAACACGACGCAGTCGAAGGAGGCGACGGGGATGATGGTGGCCAAGGGCGGCTCCCGGTATCCTTGAGGGGCGACGGCGCCGACACCCGAGCCGACCGGTTCGCCGCCGACGGGATTATACCCCTGCAGGAACCTCGCCAAGGCGGATCGGCGATGCCGCGCCTCGCGTGCGTCGGCCCCTCTGAGCGGCTCATCCGGGGATCCCCAGGGACCCGGTCCCTTGTCTGGGGTCTTCAGAGGCGAGACCCCTGAAGGTGCTGCGCCAGGCGCGACGGGCTCCGCCCCGGACCCGCCAAAGGATGAGACCTTGAAAACCGGATCTCCTCGGAGCCGGCCTTACACGTCCTTCGGCAGCGGGCTTCTCGGCAGCAGGCCTTGCACATGCCGGTCTGCCGTATCCCGGATCATTGTGTAGAAGTTCCGATAGGATTCTTTATCTATATGATATACATCCGCGGGCGATTCGAGCCAGATATCCATAAGTTCCTGATCGCTCAGATCTCTGGCAAGCAGATCGTCCAGAAAATCTCTGATCTTGAGAGCATTTTCTCTGCTACGATAGGATACAACGAACGCTACGATTTCCTCCCAGCTATCTCCAAGTATATCGGCGTCTTGATGGAAACGCCCGCAGAATTCTCTCCAATCAATATTCATTGATGTCCCCTATGTGTATAAAGGCATCCGATTTATTTTCATTCTCAGCATCATCATTCATCGGGTGGGCCGTGACGATGCGAAATCCCCTTTCCGCCGAGCGATCCCGGGCTATAAAGACGCCGACGCCATAGGTCGTCCGCATGCGGATGGGGGTATCCTTCGGGATGCTCACGGCCTCTCGACCGGTCGGATAGCCGAAGCGCGACTTGAGCCAGGCGCCGCCTTCCAACCTCCAACCCTTCCGCGACCCGTTGAACCGCGTCTCTATTCTTTTCCAAAGTCTCCCTGATGAAGGTTCTCGCAGACTCGATCGAGTCGAAGGATCCGTCCCTTATTAACGGGAAGGTCGGTGGCAATAGACCTAACACCTTCCGCCTGTAGCTGTCCGCGACGCATTCGATCATCTCGGCGTCGGTCTTCCCCACATGGCGATCGACGATATGGCGGTTGAGGTAGGGATCCTTGGCAAGCTCCGCTCCGGAGATCCGATCCCGTTCCCGGCCCGCGGCAGGCTGTATCAAGGAACCGTCGTCGGTCTGATCCGACGCGTTGCCCCTGGTCCATCGTCCGCCGTCCGGATTGCCGGCCGGAACACGCGGCTGAAGCGGGTTGAACAGCTTGAGAGCGAGGCGCAGTCGGACGAGCTTCGCCTCGACATCGAGTGCGGCGAACTGCCAGCGAAGCGCATGCAGGGTGGTCACTGGCAGACTGTCACGCATGGCAATCTCCTGACAGGACAAGGCTCCCGCAATAGCCTATTATACCTCAATTATCAATATGATCCTCCTAATTCGACCGGCCATGCCGCTTGATCGCCCGGATAATATTCTTGAGCGCAGGTCCGCGCAGGTCGGCAGCGCCGCCCCGGATCAGGACCGGTCGCCCTGGTGCCGGTGGGGCGGGAGCGACGCTCGGAGCCGAATCGCCTGGGAGGCGTTCGGCCCGTCAGCGCCCGGCGCAGAACGCCTTGAACGCCTCCGCATAATCCGGGTGCCAGCGCGACAGGGCGGGACGGTTCTCGGTGATGTCGCCGGCGCCCCAGGCGATGCGGGCGCGGTCCTGCGCGGTGGTCGTCTCGTTGTCCGGGCAGAGGATGTAGAAGTCGCCCTGCGCCAGCCGCTCCAGCATGAAGACGACGGTCTCGTCCGGGGTCCAGGCGCCGGCCGGCTTCTCGGCGACGCCGCGGGCCTTGGTCAGGCCCGTATAGACGAAGCCCGGAATCAGCAGATGGGCGCTGGTGCGGCAGCCCTCCCGCCCGCGCAGATCGTGGGCGAGCGCCTCGGTGAGCACCTTCACCCCCGCCTTCGAGACGTTGTAGGGCGTGTTGCCGGGCGGGGTGGTGATGCCCTGCTTCGAGCCGGTGACGACGATCGCGCCGGGCTCGGCCCCCGCGATCATCCCGGGGGCGAAGGCCTGGACGCCGTTGATCACGCCCCAGAGATTCGTGTCGAGGATGCGGGACCAGACCTCCGCCTCCGAGAACAGGCGGCCGCCCGCCTCGATGCCGGCGTTCAGCATCACCAGGGCGGGCGGGCCGGAGCGGAGGACGGCGTCGCGCAGGGCCTTGACCGCCTCGCGCCGGCCGACATCGGTCGGCACCGCCCGCACCTCGACGGCGGCGAGCCCGGCGACCTCGGCGCGGGCGGCCTCCAGCGCCTCGCCCGGCAGGTCCGCGAGCCAGACATGCATCCCGGCCCGGGCGAAGGCGCGCGCCGCGGCGAGCCCGATGCCGCTCGCCGCGCCGGTGACCACGGCGCTGCGTCCGGGGCTGATCGCGGGGTGCTGCATGGTCCGATCCTCCCGGAAGCCGTCTCGCTCCCTGAGGCGAAGGGTGGGGCGCAAGCCGCGCTTGTCGAGAGGGACAGGTCCGGGCGGCGCGCGCAAGCGGATTGGTAACCATCCGCCGGCATCATCCGCCCGTCTCTCGCGTGCGGGTCAATCCAGGGGCCGAGGTACTGCGTATGGTCTCGACATTCGCCCGTCCGCGCGGGGCCCTGCCGCCGCTGGCGCTCCTCCTCGCCCTCGGCCCGGCCACGGCCCAAGGGCTGCCGCCGACGCCGCCCGAGGCCGGAGCGGCCCAACCCGCACCCGCAATCCAGGCGGCTCCGGCGGCACCGGCCGCCCCCGCGTTCCAGGCCCCGCTGCCCGCCCCTCCGGCGCAGGTCGTTCAGCCGGTCCCGGACGCCGCCCGGACGGAGACGCCGGAGGCGCAGCGGAAGAAGGAGCCCGCGCCCCTCGTCTATGCCCGCGTCTCGGCCGATCCGACGCCGACGCTGACCGCGCGCACCTTCCTCGACACGCTGAAGGCGGCGGAGCAGTACCAGGCCTATGCCGAGGCCGGCGGCTGGGATCCGCTGCCCGTCGACCTCACCCTGAAGCCCGGCGCGGGCCATCCGGCCGTGCCGTCCCTGCGCCACCACCTGACCCTGACCGGCGACCTGCCCGCCGACGCTCCGCCGAGCGACCGGCTCGACCCGCCGCTGGTGGCGGCGATCACGGCTTTCCAGGAGCGGCACGGTCTCCCGGCCACGGGCAATCTCGGCCGCCAGACCATCGCGGCGCTGAACGTGCCGGCTGCCACGCGCCAGCGCCAGCTCGCGGCCTCCGCGCAGCGGCTGATCGGCTCGAACTTCGCCTTCGGCGAGCGCTACGTGGTGGTGAACATCCCCTCGGCGGTGGTCGAGGCCGTGGAGAAGGGGCAGGTCGTGCGCCGCTACGTCGCCGTGGTCGGCAGCCCCGACAAGGCGACGCCCGCCGTCGAGACCCGGATCACCGACATCAACTTCAACCCGACCTGGACCGTCCCGATGTCGGTGGTGAAGAACGAGATCATCCCGCGCATGCGGAAGGAGCCGGGCTACCTCGCCAAGAACCACATCCGCATCCTCGGGCCCGGCAATGCCGAGGTCGATCCGACCACGATCGACTGGAACACCAACAAGGCGGTGAACTACACGCTGCGGCAGGATCCCGGCTTCGACAACTCCCTCGGCCAGGTGCGGATCGACATGCCGAACCGGCACGCGGTCTACATGCACGATACCCCCTCGAAGTCGCTGTTCGCCCGCTCCGTCCGCTTCCACAGCCACGGCTGCGTCCGCGTCGGCCAGGTGAAGGAGTTCGTGGGCTGGCTGCTGCAGGGCACGGAGGGGCCGAACGGGCCCGGCTCGACCTGGGGCGCGATCGAGATCGAGACCGGCATCGCCGACGGCGAGCGCCGCGACATCAAGCTGCCCAAGCCCGTGCCGGTGACCTTCGTCTACCTCACCGGCTACGCCACGCCGGACGGGCGCGCCCATTTCCGCGACGACATCTACAGCCTCGACACGCCCGGCGCCGCGCCTCCTGCCACGCCTCCCGCCGCAGCCGGAACCACGGCACGCGCGCCCGCCCCGCAGCCCAAGGCGTCGGCGGTCAAGGCCTCCGAGGCGAAGTCTTCGGCACCCAAAGGTTCGGTGGCCAAAGGTTCGGACGGCAAGGGTTCGGACGCCAAGCCCTCCGAGTCCAGGGCCGCCGGCCCCAGGGCCACCGACTCGAAGCCTGCGGGCCTCAAGGCCGTGGAGCCCGCGACCACGGGCGCGATTCCGGCGCCCGCCCGCTCCGTCAGGCCGCCGGCCCTGCGCCCGCCGGCCTCCATTCCCGCGGCCGACTGACGCGGCCCGTCAGCTTAGAACGGGTCCAGGCTGTGCGCCTGCTGCGACCCCGCCATGCAGGCGGGCAAGCGCGGCGGAACAAACCTTCGCACCGTTCATTCTGCCGAGGAACGATGCCCATGGCGTCCATCGGCGTGTCCGTTGACGCGTGCATCGGCACGAGATCCTCGAAGACGAACGGAGACATCCATGGCCAAGGCCAAGCCCGTCAGCCGGATCGGCAGCGACCGCCTCAACACGCCGACCGATCTCGACCCGAACGACGTCAAGCAGATCTCCGAAGGGCTCACCGTTCTGCTGTCGGATCTCTTCGCGCTCTATATCAAGACGAAGAACTTCCACTGGCACGTCAGCGGTCCGAATTTCCGCGACTACCATCTGCTCCTCGACGAGCAGTCGCAGCAGATCTTCGCGATCATCGATGCGGTCGGCGAGCGGGCCCGTAAGATCGGCGGCACGACGCTGCGCTCGATCGGTCAGGCGAAGACCCTGTCGCGGGTGCAGGACAACGATGCCGAGTATGTCGGCCCCCTCGAGATGCTCAAGGAGCTGCGGGACGACAACAAGGCGCTCACCGCCCATATGCGCGAGCTGCACGCGGTGACCGACGAGGCCAAGGACGTCGCGACCACCAGCCAGCTCGAGGAGTGGATCGACCAGTCCGAGGAGCGCACGTGGTTCCTCTACGAGGCCACCCGCAACGCCGAGGCCGGCGGCCACTGAGCCACCCGCCGCGCAACCGGCATCCGAGGCCCCGCACGACCGGTGCGGGGCCTTCGTCTTTTCCGGAGCCTGTCCGCTTTCAGGGGCCGAGCAGGTCCACCAGGAACGGGATCAGCGGCGCGTCGGCCGGCGGCATGGCGAGGTCGCGCAGGGCTCCCGGCCGCACCCATTTCAGGGCCTGCCCCTCCAGCGGCTGGGGCGTGCCCGACCAGCGGCGACAGACGTAGAGCGGCATCAAGAGGTGGAAATCGTCGTAAGGGTGGCTCGCGAAGGTGAGCGGCGCGAGGCACGGCTCCTCGACGGTCACGGCGATCTCCTCGGCGAGTTCGCGGATCAGCGTCGCCTCCGGCCGCTCGCCCGGCTCGACCTTGCCGCCGGGGAACTCCCAGAGGCCCGCGAGCTGCTTGCCCGGGGGGCGCTGGCTCACCAGCACCCGCCCGTCGCGGTCCACCAGGGCGACCGCGACGACGAGGAGAAGGCGCAGGGCCGGGGTGGCGGGGGCGCTCACGGCAGGACCGCGAAGCTCGCCGAGACCTCGGTGCCGCTGCTGATCGAGCCGGCGGCGATCGGAACGCGGCGGCCCGGCGCGGCCTTGGCGGCCATGGGTGCGGCCATGCGCAGGGCTTGAGGCGCGCCGACCGTGGACAGGCTGCAGAGCGGCCCGAGCTTGGCCCCGACCGCCTCGGCGAGCGCGGATGCGCGCGTCCGGGCGTCCTGGGCGGCGGCGACCTGGAGATCGGCCTCGACCTTGTCCGGGTCGGTCAAGCCGAAGCCGATCGCATCGATGCGGTTGGCGCCCGCTTCGAGGGCCCGGCGCAGGAAGTCCCCGAGGCGCCCCATCTCGGCGAGCCGCACGGTGACCGCGTTGGTGGCGCGGTAGCCGTCGGCCTCGCTGCTGCTCGTCCCGTTCGGCCGCGTGACCACCCGGGTCGCCGCGTCCAGGACCACCGCCGAAGTGCCCATGTCGCCCGCCGGCACGCCGAGCTCGCGCCCGAGGGCGACGATGCCCTCGACCGCCTTGGAGGCCGCATCGAGCGCGGCCGCCGCGCCCGGCGCCTTGGTCTCGACCCCGATCGTGATCTCGGCGAAGTCCGGCGCGCGGACGGACTGGGCGCGCCCGACGACCGTGATCTTGCGGGCGCAGAGCTCGTCCTCGGCGCGGGCCGGCAGGACGGCGAGCGCCAGGACGAGGGCGACGAGGCTCGCCCTCACGAGCGGTAATCCCCGTTGATCTCGACGTAGGCCTTGGTCAGGTCGCAGGTCCAGACGCGGGCCCGGCCCGTGCCGAGGCCGAGATCGACCCGGACGCGGATGTCCGACTCGCGCATCACGGCGCTCGCCGCGTCCTCGCTGTAATCAGGGTCGCGCGCGCCGCCGACCGCCACGCGCACGTCGCCGAACCAGATCGCGAGCCGGTCGCGGTCGGCGGGCTCGCCGGCCTTGCCGACCGCCATCACCACGCGGCCCCAGTTCGCGTCCTCGCCGGCCGCCGCGGTCTTCACCAGGGGCGAGTTGGCGATCGACATGGCGATGCGGTGGGCGGAGCGGTCGCTCTCGGCGCCCGTCACCTCGACGGTGACGAACTTGCGGGCGCCCTCGCCATCGCGGGCGACCAGCTGGGCCAGCTCGATCAGGAGGTCGTCGAGGGCCGCCTTGAAGCCGGCAAGCCGCGGGTCGGAGGCCTCCCCGACCGCTGCGTTGCCGGCCTTGCCGGTGGCGAACAGCATCAGGGTGTCGGAGGTCGAGGTGTCGCCGTCGACCGTGACGCAGTTGAAGCTCTTGTCCGCGCCCTCCGCGAGGAGCGCCTGCGCCACGGGCTGCGGCAGGGCCGCGTCGGTGAAGACGAAGGCCAGCATGGTCGCCATGTCGGGGGCGATCATGCCCGCGCCCTTGGCGATGCCGTTGATCGTGACCGGCGTGCCCGCGATCTCGGCCGTCCGTGTCGCGCGCTTGGCGAAGGTGTCGGTGGTCATGATCGCCCGGGCCGCCGCCGCCCAGGCCTCGGGGCCGTCCTCGGCTCGGGCCGCGCAATCGGCCAGCACGCCCTCGAACTTCGTCGCATCGAGGGGCTCGCCGATCACGCCGGTCGAGGCGATGAACACGTCGGTCTCCGTGCAGGCGCCGGCCTTCGCGGCGATGCGCGCGGTGAGCGCCACCGCGTCGCGGCCGCGCTGCCCGGTGAAGGCGTTGGCATTGCCCGAATTGACCACGAGCGCGCGGGCGGAGCCGGCCGTCAGGGCCTCCCGGCACCAATCCACCGGGGCCGAGGGGCATTTGGAACGGGTGAACACCCCGGCCGGGACCGTGCCGGCGTCGAGGCCGACATAGAGCACGTCGGTCCGTCCGGAATAGCGGATGCCGGCCTGGGCGGTGGCGAGCCGGACACCCGGGACCGGCGGCAGGTCGGGCGCGGAAGCCGGGGCAAGGGGGGAGACGGGAGGCGTGTGAACGGATGACACCGAATCGATCTCCGGCTGGTCGCGGGGGCCTTCGCGGCGCCGCGGTGTTGACCCGCTCAGGATCCCCCCGTCAACCGCCCGCCGACGCGCGCCGGCTCCTCGCGCCGCTCCCGGCGCCGTGGCCCAAATCCGCGTCCTGCCCAGGCCCTCGTAAAGCCCGGCAGGAAATGCGGCATCTTCGGGGCAGAGGGACTTGTCTAATTCCAATAACAGGGCGTAGCATGCCGCAATGCAACGTGAACACGAAGTCGAGCGCGGGATGCCGCAAGCTGTCGTCGGATCCGCTGTCATGAAGCCCGCCATCCCGCCGCGGGGATGCTACCGGGTCCAGGTGCTCGTTGCCGGACGGAACAAGAGCTGGCGGTACGGCCTCTCCTCCGAGATTCGCCGGGCCGGCTATCAGGTCACGGCCTGCGACAATGGGGTCGACGCGCTCGCCGTCCTCGTGCTCGGGCTGCCCATCGATGTGATGGTGATCGATTGCACGCTACAGGGCCATCTCTGCTGCGCCCGGCTCGCGGTCGAGGCACGCGCCCTGCGGCCGAGCCTGCACATCGTGCTCACCAACGATTCCGCCGAGTCGCTGTCACGCGAGGTCTCGGACCTCGTGCCCGACGCCCTGATCGTCTCCGAGAGCGTGGGCGCCGATTCGGTCGCGCAGACGGTGCGCGAGGTGCTTCACACGCCCCAGCCGGCCAACCGCAGCAACTGAGCGGCGCTCGGCGGCTGGCCTGCGTTTCCGCAGCGCTCGGGCCGGGGACCGGTCCGTCCCGGTCCCAGCCGGCCCTCAGATTGCCGCTGCGGGATCCGAATCCTCGTCCCGGCTCCCGGCCTCGCGCCGTCCGGACCGGCGGCGGTCGAGGAACGCGCGGCCCAGGGCGCGGAAGGGCGCGGTGAGACGGCGCGCATCCTCCGCCCGCTCCATGAAGCGTTCGCCGTTGCGGATCTCCTTGTCGAGCCGCGCCATGGTGCGGGCCAGCGCCGGGTCGTCGTCGTCCAGCCAGGTCTCGGTCACCCGCGCGAAGGCGATGACGAGGCCCTGCAGCTTCAGGCGGCCGAGGGGGCCTTCCGTATCGATGCCGGCCGCGGCCAGCATGTAGCGGTGCGAGTTCAGCATCACCCCGTTCAGCGCCAGCATGGAGAGCGGATCGCCGCGCAGCGCGTAGGAGATGCGGCGCAGGGCCGGCTTGTAGGGCGTCATCGCATCGAGGCGGCGCATCAGCACGTCGAACAGGCGCTCGCGGGCCGGCTCATCGGCGAGATCCGAATTGTCCTCCGCCAGCACCGCCCGGTCGATGATCCGGGCGAGGCCGCCGAGGATCGCGCCCTTCGACGGATAGACCTCGCGCAGCTCCGCCAGCGTCAGGTCGGCCTCGCGGGCGACGTCGCCGATCTCGATGTCGTTCCAGGGCTGCTCCGCGGCGAGCCGCATCAGCGCCTCGACGGCGGCCTCGCGCGGGTTGCGCTTCGGCGCGTCCCGAGGCGCCCCGTCATCCCTGGCTGCCGCCTTGCCCGGGTCCTTGCCCGCGGTCTTCCGGCCCTTCGCGCTCCCGCTCTTGGGAACCGTGCTCTCGGGGCCCGCGCTGTCGCTCATCGGATCCTACGCTCCTTCGGTCCTCGGTCGCTTCCGAGGGAATCTAGGGGCGCGGGCGGCGGATTGCGAGTTGGCTGCCTCGCGTCAGGGCGTCGCCGCAGCGACGGCCGCGCGCACCACGGGCGCGGCCGGCACCGTATGCTCCCAGAAGCGGCCGGTACGGCCCTTCTCGTAGCCGGCATTGTAGAGCGCGCGCATGTAGCCGGTGTCGAAGCCGCGGGCCGTGGTCGTGGTCGGCGCCGCCTCATCGATATAGGTGAGGTTGAAGCCGATGCGGTTGGCGCGGGCGAAGGCGTAGGTGCTCGTCAGCGTGGCGCGGCTGCGGGCGCGGCTCGCCGTGGTGAAGGATCGCTCGACGATCGACAGCGTGTTGTTCCGGGTCACGTCGAATTCGGGCTCCAGGCGCCCGTTGACGACCACGTAGATCTCCGCCTTGCCGGAGGTGCGCAGGCGGCCGTCGCGCACGAGCAGGGCCTGGGGCAAGGTGAAGACCGGCGTCACCACCGAGCCGTCCACGTGAAGCTCCTGGAAGCGCGCGTCGCCGGCGGTCACGTCGATGAGCTGCGGCGGGAAGACCGCGGGCACGCTCGCCGAGGCGGTGAGCACGTCGCGGAACAGCTCCACCGCGTTCGGCGCGCCGCTCGCGGCGATGGCGCCCATGTTCCAGATCACGGCGCGCTGGGCGTCGAGATTGGCCGTCACCACGAGGAGGCGGCGGCCCTTGGCGTGCTCGGCCGCCACGGCGGCCAGCAGGTCGGGCGTCACGTAGCGGCCGATCAGGTCACGCAGGCGTCCGTCGCCGAACAGGCCTGAGCCGAACAGCACGTTGGTGATGTCGGGCGACTGGACCAGCGTCGCCGCGACGCCGCTCGTGTAGAACTCGGTCAGATAGGCGTCGTAGGCGGGGCCGAGGAAGGCGAAGGGCGCGATCAGGGCGCCGGTGCTCACGCCCGAGACCATGGTGAAATCCGGCCGCGTGCCCGAGGCGGTCCAGCCGTTGAGGATGCCGGCACCGTAGGCACCGTCGCCGCCGCCGCCCGAGAGCGCCAGATAGCTGAAGCCGCGCCTCGATTCGGGCCGCGAGGCGAGCGCCGTGAAGGTCTCGACGGAGGCGTCCGAATAGATCCGCGCCTCGGGGATGCCGGGCACCGTGGCCAGCGCCGCCTGGCTCGCGGTGTAGGGCGTGCGCGGCAGCGAGGAGCAGGCGGCGGCCTGTGCCGCGAGTCCGAGGGCGAGAAGGGCGCGAAGACCCCAGGAGCGACGCACCGTCATCGATCGTGTCTCGAAGCCTGTCCGCGGTCCGTGCCGGGCTCGGGGAAGCTTGGGCATTGCGCCCGCAACCGTCAATGAACGGCGCGCGCGCACCGGTGTTCCGCGGCCGCCTGTTGCGCGCGCACCTCGCCGGTGCACGGCCGCCGCAGGGTTAATTTCACGTGAAAACCGGCCGTTTCAGGGCCGTCCCAGCACCAGGGCCTTGAGGTCCAGGCCCGTATCCGCCGCCTGATCCGGCGTCAGCGGAATGTCGGCCGCGATCAGGCGGCGGGCGATCATGTGGTCGCCGGCCCGGTTCACCGATTCCACCGCGACGAGGCGATCCTCGCGGAAGCGGAAGACCGAGAAGGCGTTGCCGTCGCCCCGACGAACCGCCTGGTCGGAGGGCGCGGCGAGTCCGGCGATCTGCAGCTTGTTCGGGCCCTGATCGCTCCAGAACCAGGGCACCGCGTCGTAGGCGGCCGGCCGGCCGGTCAGCCGTGCGGCGAGGCAGCGCCCCTGATCGATCGCGTTCTGCACGGATTCGATCCGGACCGTGCCGTCCGCAGCGAGGCCGCGGGCGAAGCGCGTCGGGAAGCGCGCACAGTCGCCGATCGCCGAGATGGCCGGATCGTCGGTCGCGAGCCATGGGTCGACCCGGATGCCGTCCGCCGCCGCGAGCCCGGCGGCGGCCGCGATCTCCTGGTTCGGCAGCACGCCGATGCCGATGAGCACGAGGTCGGCCGGCACGGTGCGGCCATCGCCGAGGCGCAGGCCGGTGGTGCGGCCGTCCGCGCCGAGGATCTCCGTCACCCCGGCCTCGAAGGCGAAGGCGACGCCCGCATCCGCGTGGGCAGCGTGGAAGAAGGCGCCCGTCTCGGCCGAGACCGCCCGTGCCATCGGCCGGGCCGCGGCCTCGACCACGGTCACCGCCAGGCCCCGCGCAGCGGCGACCGCAGCGAATTCGAGTCCGATGAAGCCCGCTCCCACCACGGCGACCCGACGCACCCGCGCGAGATCCGCCTGCAGCATGTCGGCATCGGCGAGGCCGCGCAGCTGCCGCACCCCGTCGAGATCCGCGCCCGGGACCGGCAGCGGCCGGTTCCGGGAGCCGGTGGCCAGGACGAGGTGCTCGTAAGGGACCGGACCCTCCGCCGTGAGGAGCCGCCGCGCGTCCCGGTCGATCGCCTCGGCGCGCAGCGCGGGACGGAAGCCGATGCGGTGCTCGGCGAGGAAGGCGGCGGGCCGGAGCGCCAGCCCGGCCGCGTCGGTCTTGCCCGCGAGATAGGCCTTCGAGAGGGGTGGGCGCTGGTAGGGGAGGTAGGGCTCGTCGCCGATGAGGGTGAGGGGGCCGGCATGGCCCGCCTCCCGCAAGGAGGCCGCCACCTGGAAGCCGGCCTGGCCGGCGCCGAGGACGACGATGCCAGCTTGCGTCGCCGGGATGCCCGCGCTCCCCCCGCCGCTCCCGCCGGCAGCGCCTTGACCGCCTCGAGCTGGGGCAGGCAGCGCGGGCCTTCCTTGACGAGGTAGCTCCAGAAGGCGGAGGCGGCCGGCCCCAGCCCCTTGCCGGCCCGCCGCACCACGTACCAGTCGCGCCGGATCGGCAGGCCCTGCACGTCGAGGAGCGCGAGGCGCCCGCTCGCCACCTCCGCCGCCACGGTATGGGCCGAGAGGAGGGCGATGCCGAGGCCCGCCATCACCGCCTGCTTGATCGTCTCGTTCGAGCCGGAATCGATGCCGAGCTTCGCGCGCCGGATGATGACGCCGCTGACGAACTCCTCGAACACGGTGCGCGTGCCCGAACCCTCCTCGCGGACGAAGAAGGCCTGCTCGGCGAGTTCCGCCTTCGGGATGTCGCGCCGGCCGGCCAGGGGATGGCCGGGCGCCGCGATCAGGACGAGAGGGTGCGGCCCGAAGGTCTCCGCCTCGATCGCGAAGTCCCGGGGCGGCCGGCCCATGATCGCGAAATCGATCTCGTAGTTGCGCAGGGCCTCGACCGTCTCGCTGCGGTTGCGCACCGAGAGGTTGATCTCAACACCCGGATGCCGCTCGACGAAGCCGGCGATCACCTGCGGCGCGAAGTACTTGGCGGTCGAGACCACGCCCATCGCGACGCGTCCGCCCGCGCCGCCCTTCAGGGTGCGCAGCCGGTCGGCGCAGGTCTCCAGCACCGTGTTGATGCTGTCGATGGCCCAGAGCATCTCGCGGCCCGCATCGGTCGGCTTCAGGCCGTTCGGCGTGCGGTCGAACAGGAGGAGCCCCGCCTCCTCCTCCAACTGGCGGATGCGCGCGTAGAGCGCGGCCGAGGTCACGTTCAGCTCCTGCGCCGCCCGGGTCATGGTGCCGAGCCGGGCGACCGCGGCCACGGCCTGGAGTTGCTTGAGGGACAGGTTGCGCATGCGTCGGTTCTAGTTTTTTTGTAAGGAGCCGCAAGTTATTTCAGAATTCTTGATCTCGGCCGTTTCCCACCCCTGGCGATCCGGCCGCATCGCGCGGTATCATCCTTCGACGGCTCCGGTTAGACATCTCGCTCGTGGGCGGGGCCGGCGGGCCTTGCGCGGAATGGATAGCTGGATCGAGGACGGGCCGATGGCGGCAGGATCTCTGGAGGTCGGATCGCGTCTGGACGCGTGCCTCGCGCAGGCCGTGGCCGGCAACCCGGCGCTCAAGGACACGGCGGCGGTGGTGACCGCGATCGCGGGTGCGGCGATCACGATCAGCGAGGTGATCGGCCGTGGGGCGCTCGGCGGCGACCTCGCCGCGGCGGGCGGCCAGAACAGCGACGGCGACGTGCAGAAGGCCCTCGACGTGATCGCCCACCAGCGCGTCACCGAGGCGCTGCAGGCCGCCCCCGTGGCCGAGGTCGCCTCGGAGGAGGCTGACGAGGTGATGCGCCTCAATCCTGGCGCGCCCCTCGCCGTGGCGATCGACCCGCTCGATGGCTCGTCGAATATCGGCGTCAACATGGCCGTCGGCACGATCTTCGGCATCCGCCCGGCGGTCCAGGACCAAGCGAACCCGCTCGCCTCCTTCACGAGCCCGGGCACGGCGCAGCTCGCTGCCGGCTTCGTCACCTACGGGCCGGCCACCGCCCTTGTCCTCACCCTCGGGCAGGGCACCCAGATCTACGTGCTCGACCGCGCGGAGGGCGCCTTCCGCCTGACCCATCCGCAGCTCGACGTGCCGGTCTCGGCCAAGGAATACGCGATCAACGCCTCGAACGCCCGGCACTGGGAGCCGCCGATCAAGGCCTTCGTCGAGGATTGCCTGCGCGGTGCGGAAGGCCCGCGCGACAAGGACTTCAACATGCGCTGGCTCGGCTCGCTGGTGGCCGACGCCCAGCGCGTGCTGCTGCGCGGCGGCGTGTTCCTGTATCCGGGCGACCAGCGCAAGGGCTACGCGCAGGGGCGCCTGCGTCTCCTCTACGAGGCGGCGCCCATCGCCATGCTGATGGAGCAGGCCGGCGCCGGCGCCACCGACGGCGAGCGCCGCATCCTCGATATCGAGGCGACCGGCATCCACGAGCGCGTGCCGCTGGTCTTCGGCTCGGTCGAGGAGGTCGAGTGCGTCGCCAAGTATTTCGGCGGCCGCAACCACGCCGCCGGCCGCTCGCCGCTCTTCGGCCAGCGCGGCCTGATGCGCAGCTAGGCCGGGCAGCATCCGTTCCAGTAATGTCGGCGCGTCACCCCATCATCTCGGTCACCGGCTCCTCGGGGGCCGGGACGACCTCGGTCCGCAACACCTTCGAGCAGATCTTCCGCCGGGAGGACGTCAGCGCGGTCTATATCGAGGGCGACGGCTTCCACGCCTTCGACCGCGAGACCATGCGCGCGATGATGGCCCGCGAGCCGACGCTGAGCCACTTCGCGCCGCGGGCCAACCTCCTGCCGGAGCTGGAGGAGGTGTTCCGCAGCTACAGCGAGTCCGGCACCGGCCGCACGCGGCACTACGCGCACGACGCGCATGATGCGGCCCGCTACGGCACCCCGGAGGGCACCTTCTCGGCCTGGGAGGAGTTCCCGCCGGGCTCGGACCTGCTGTTCTACGAGGGCCTGCACGGCTGCGTGGTCGATTCGAGCGTGGACATCGCCCGCTATCCCGATCTCAAGATCGGCGTGGTGCCGGTGATCAACCTCGAATGGATCCAGAAGCTGCACCGCGACCGCTCGTTCCGCGGCTACTCGACCGAGGCCGTCACCGACGTGATCCTGCGGCGGATGCCCGACTACGTGCAGACGATCTGCCCGCAATTCTCCTGGACGGACATCAACTTCCAGCGCGTGCCGACGGTGGACACCTCGAACCCGTTCATCGCCCGCTGGATCCCCACGGCCGACGAGTCGATGGTGGTGATCCGGTTCAAGAACCCGAAGGGGATCGACTTCTCCTATCTGGTCTCGATGATCCACGACAGCTTCATGAGCCGGGCGAACTCCATCGTGATCCCGGGCGGCAAGCTCGACCTCGCGATGCAGCTGATCCTGACGCCGATCATCATGCAGCTCGTGGAGCGCAGGCGGCGGCTGGCTTGAGGGCGGCCCGGTCGCTATGGCTCTCGCGTGCATCGGGGACGCGTCGTCGGGTCCTCCCGCCCAAGACCTCATCCTGAGGTGCGAGCGGAGCGAGCCTCGACGGAGCCCTCCAGGAATCGCGATGGTCTCTGGAGGCCTCCGTCGAGGCCCGCTCGCGCGGGCACCTCACGATGAGGTCTCGGGTGGGATCGGGCGTGTCGAGGCGCATCCCGAGAGACCGGTCGCGCGGTCGGGCCCCTGCCCGCGCGGGATCGGGCCCTATCTGACCCTCTGAAAGACCGACCATGAGCATCCGCCCCCTCATCGCCCCCTCGATCCTCTCCGCCGACTTCTCGCGGCTCGGCGAGGAGACGCGCGCGGTCGCCGAGGCCGGGGGCGACTGGATCCACCTCGACGTGATGGACGGGCATTTCGTGCCCAACATCACCTTCGGCCCGCCGGTGGTGAAGGCGCTGCGGCCCCACACGACCAAGTTCTTCGACGTGCACCTGATGATCGCGCCGGCCGACCCCTATCTCGCGGCCTTCGCGGAAGCGGGCGCCGACGGCATCACCGTCCATGTCGAGGCCGGGCCCCATATCCACCGCTCGCTCCAGACCATTCGGGCGCTCGGCAAACGCGCGGGCGTGGCGCTCAACCCCGGCACCCCGGCCGCGATGGTCGAGCCGCTCCTCGACATCGCCGACCTCGTCCTGGTGATGACGGTCAATCCCGGCTTCGGCGGCCAGAGCTTCCTGGCCAGCGCCCTCGAGACGGTGGCGCGGGTGCGCGCGCTGGTGGCCGGCCGCGACATCCGCATCGAGGTCGATGGCGGCATCGATGCGACCACGGTCGAGGCCGCCGCGCGGGCGGGCGCCGACGTGTTCGTGGCGGGCAACGCGGTGTTCAAGGACGGGCCCGCTTCCTATGCGGAGCGGATCGCCGCGATCCGCAGCGGCGCCGAGGCGGCAGGCGGATCCGGTCCGCTCGCATGCTGAAGGCGCTGATCTTCGACGTCGACGGCACGCTGGCCGAGACCGAGGACCTGCACCGGCAGGCCTTCAACCGCGCCTTCGCGGCGCTCGGCCTGCCCTGGCACTGGGAGCCCGCCACCTACGCGGACCTCCTCACCGTGATGGGCGGCAAGGAGCGTCTCGCCCACTACATCGAGACGCGCTTTCCGGGAGAGGCCGCCGCGCTCCTCGCCCGCTGCCCGGAGATCCACGGGCTCAAGACGAAGCTCTACGGCGATCTGGTCGATGCCGGCCGCCTCGCCCTGCGCCCCGGCATCCGCCGCCTGATCGCGGAGGCGAAGGCGGCCGGCGTGAAGCTCGCCATCGCCACCACCACGAGCCGGCCGAACGTCGACCGGCTGATCGCGGTGAACTTCCCGGACGGCGCGCAGCCCTTCGACGCGATCGCGGCCGGGGACGAGGCGGCGCGCAAGAAGCCGGCGCCCGACGTGTTCACCCTCGCCCTCGACCGGCTCGGCGTGCAGCCGTCCGAGGCGATCGCCGTCGAGGATTCCGCCGCCGGCATCCGCTCGGCGCTGGATGCCGGACTTCCCGTGATCGCGACGCGCAGCCTCTACACGGAGCGGCACCCCCTCGACGGCGCCTTCTCGGCGGTCTCCGACCTCGGCGAATCGGACCATCCCCATCGCCACATCGCCGGCGCGGCCTGGCCCGGCGGCGTGGTCACGCTGGCTGCCCTCAAGGATTGGCACGCGGCGCGGGCCTGACGCCGTTTTACGGGGCTGCCGATCTCCTGTGCCCGTCCGGCCGCCGCGCGCTCGCGTGCTCGTAAGCCCGAAGGGGATGCCGGTTCGGCGAAAGAGGGCGCATCCAAACAACGGCTCTAGCTGCGCGGCTCTCGAGGCCGCCCGTTCTCCAGCCGGCGTCGCGCCTCGGCCCGTCCCTGCGCCTCGGTGGCGAAGAGGGTGGCTCCCGCCACGGTGCCGAGCGCGACGGCGAGCCCGAGCTTGAGCCAGCCCGGGCGGGCGGCCGTCACGCGGTCGCTGGACCGGCTGTCGAAGCGTCCATGCGCGCCGGGATCGGTGTCGACCGGCTCGTAGAGGTTGTCGGACCGATTCGCCTGTGCCCTCACGTCCGTCATCTCCCCGTGATAGCCGTGCCGCGCCAGATAGCCGTCGATCCAGCCCGGGATCAGCATGGTCCCCAGGATCGCCTTCCAGGTCGCGGCGCCGATCCAGAGCTCGCGCGGGGCGTCCCGCGCCGCGCGGTAGACGTGCCGGGCGATCGCCTCCGGCTGGTAGACCGGCGGCACGGGCTCCGGCTCGCGCGGCAGCCGCGAGCGGGCCCAGTCGAACTGGGGCGTGTTGACGGCGGGCAGCTGCACCATGGTGAGGCGCACCCGGCTGCCGTCATGGAGCAACTCGCTGCGCAGCGAATCGACGAAGCCGCGCCCCGCCGCCTTGGCCGCGCAATAGGCGGCCTGGAGCGGGATCGAGCGATAGGCGAGGGCCGAGCCGATCTGCACGATGGTGCCGGCATCGCGCGGCACCATGTGGCGGAGGGCGGCGAGCGTGCCGTGCACCTGCCCGAGATAGGTCACCTCGGTGACGCGCCGGAACTCCTCCGGGCGGGTGTTCTGCACGGGCGCGTAGACCGTGACCATCGCGTTGTTGATCCAGACATCGATGCCGCCGAAGAACGCGGCGATCTCGTCGGCGGCCTGGTCGACCTGATCCGCGTCGGCCACGTCGACCGCGAAGGCGAGGGGCGTGCCGCCGGCCCGCACCACCGCCCGCGCCGCGCCGTGCAGGCCCGCCTCGCCCCGGGCGATCAGGCCGACATTCCAGCCATGCGATGCGAACTCGCAGGCGATGGCGCGTCCCACGCCCGCGCTCGCTCCGGTGACGACGACGGTGCGCGCTCTGGTCCGTTGCGACATCGGCTCTCCCCGCGGCCCGCATGCCGCTTCCGGAGCTGTGAACGCCCGTCGGGCCGGATCTTTCCAGGCGCGGGCGACGGAAGCCGCATCCGCGTTGCCTCGCCGGCGAGCGCCGGCCTATAACGCGCGGATTCGCATATCGCAGCGTCGAGGGCGTAGGCTCTCCGCCGCGTTTCAGACGACAGCCCAGGGGCAGAGCCGAGAGCCATGGCCGGCCATTCGCAGTTCAAGAACATCATGCACCGCAAGGGCCGCGTGGACGCGGTCCGCTCCAAGGTGTTCGGCAAGCTCGCCCGCGAGATCACGGTCGCGGCCAAGCTCGGCACGCCGGACCCGGCGATGAACCCGCGCCTGCGCGCCGCCATCCTCGCGGCGCGCGCCGAGAACATGCCCAAGGACAATATCGAGCGCGCCATCAAGAAGGCGGCCGGCGCCGACGGCGAGAACTACGAGGAGATCCGCTACGAGGGCTACGGTCCGGGCGGCGCGGCCCTCATCGTCGAGGCGCAGACCGACAACCGCAACCGCACGGCCTCCGACGTGCGCTCGGCCTTCACCAAGTCGGGCGGCAGCCTCGCCGAGACCGGCGCGGTGGCCTTCATGTTCGACCGGGTCGGAGTCATCGCCTTCCCCGCCTCGGTGGCGGATGCCGACACCATGCTGGAGGCCGCGATCGAGGCCGGCGCCGACGACGTGCGCTCGGACGAGAGCGGCCACGAGGTCACCTGCGCGCAGGACGCCTATGGCGAGGTCGGCAAGGCGCTGGAGGCCCGCTTCGGCGAGCCCGTGCGGACCGGGCTCGTCTGGAAGGCGCAGAACACGATCGATGTCGATGACGAGACCGGTGAGAAGCTCGTCCGTTTGGTCGAGGTGATCGAGGATCAGGACGACGTGCAGAACGTCTACGTGAACTTCGCCCTCTCCGAGGCGCTGGTGGCCAAGCTCGGAGACTGAGTTCAGGGTTTCCAAAGGGATCATCCCTTTGGCGGGGTGCCGGGGCAGCGCCCCGGCGCTTTCCCGGGCTCTGCCCGGACCCGCGAGAGGGGTGACCCCTCTCGACTCCCGGATCATCCCGGCAGATGGATCGTCCAGGGCTCCTCGAAGACGTACTCTTCGAGGTTCACGCCTGGGCCGCCCCGGTCCACCACGGCGAAGGCCTGGGGCGCCCCGAACGGGGTCAGCACGCCGTGCCAGGTGTTCATGGCGTAGGCGACGCCCTGGCCCGGGGCCGTGACGAAGGCCTGCGGACGCCCGGGGCGGCCGCCCTCGTCCGGGCAGACCACGACGAGGAAGGGCGCGTCGTCGAGCGGCAGGAAGGCCTGCGCGCCCAGCGGATGGCGCTCGACCAGGCTCAAGGCCAGCGGCACCGGATAGGGCTCGGCCTCCACGAGGCCGATCACCACCTGCGCGCCCTCGCCCGCGACGTCGATCCGCGCGAGGTCGTGGAAGCGGCGGGCCTTGCCGGCATTCATCGGGCGGGGGGCGGCGCCGTCCTTGTCGATGACGGTCCCGAAGGGCGCGAAGGCCTCCCGCGTCAGGGCCTGCGCGGTGACGCTGCGGCCGCTCACCGGGCGCCCCCGCGGGGCTTCAGCGCGGCGTGGCGGTTCACGTCCTTGTAGAGCAGGTAGCGGAACGGCCCGGGGCCGCCCGCGTAGCAGGCCTGCGGGCAGAAGGCGCGCAGCCACATGAAGTCGCCGGCCTCGACCTCGACCCAGTCGCGGTTGAGCTTGTAGACCGCCTTGCCCTCCAGCACGAACAGGCCGTGCTCCATCACATGGGTCTCCTCGAAGGGGATCGAGGCGCCGGGCCGGAAGGTGACGAGGTTGACGTGCATGTCGTGGCGCACGTCGTCCGAGGCGACGAAGCGGGTGGTGGCCCAGGCCCCGTCCGTGCCCGGCATCGGCGCCGGCTCGATCTCGGATTCGTGGGCCAGGAAGGACTCGGGCGCGTCGACGCCCGGCACCCGCTCGTAGGCCTTGCGGATCCAGTGGAAGCGGGCCGGCTCCGCGCCCGCGTTGCGGAGCGACCACGTGGCGCCGGGGGCGAGATAGGCATAGGCGCCGGGGCGCAGGGCGCTCTCGCGCCCGTCCAGGGTGAGGCTTGGAGTGCCCTCCACCACGAAGAGCACGCCCTCGGCCTCCGGATCGGGCTCCGGCCGCGCGCTGCCGCCGCCAGGGGCGACCTCCATCAGGTACTGCGCGAAGGTCTCGGAGAAGCCGGACAGCGGCCGCGACAGCATCCAGGCGCGGGTCTTCTCCCAGAAGGGCAGGACGCTGGTGACGATGTCGCTCATCACGCCCTTCGGGATGACCGCGTAGGCCTCGGTGAACACGGCCCGGCCGGTCATCAGGGCGGTCTGGGGCGGCAGGCCCCCGCAGGGCGGGTTGTAGGGCGAAGCGCTCATCTCGGGACCTTCGTGCATCGGCGCGTTCCGGGTGTCGAGAGGGATCATCCCTCTTGCGGGTCCGGGCGGAGCCCGTGGATATTCGCAAGGGCTTTGCCCCTGCACCCCACCAAAGGGATGATCCCTTTGGGAACCCGGGATTGCGGCGTCATCGGGCGGGGCGGGCCTCGGCCGCGGGTACGGTCAGCGCCGCCTCGGTGTCGAGGGCGACCTCGCCGTCGAGGACGCGGTGCGCCTGCGCCCGGTCGATGTCGCCCTCCCAGGCGGCGATCACCACGGTGGCCACGCAATTGCCGATCAGGTTGCCGAGCGCCCGGGCGATGCCGACGAACCAGTCCACCGACAGGACGAGGACGAGGCCGATCACCGGGATGTCCGGCACCGCCGAGAGGGTCGCGGCCAGCACCACGATCGCCGAGCCCGGGATGCCGTGCGCGCCCTTCGAGGTCAGGAGCGCGATGCCGAGGATCAGGAGCAGGTGGCCGAAGGAGAGCGGCGTGTTTGTCGCCTGCGCGATGAACACGGTGGCCAGCGTCAGGTAGAGCGAGAAGGCGTCGAGGTTGAAGGAGTAGCCGGTCGGGATCACGAGGCCGACGGTCGAATCCTTGATGCCGAGCCGCTCCAGCTTGCGCATCACCTGGGGCAGCACGCTGTCGGACGAGGCGGTGCCGGCCACCACCGTCAGCTCCTCGCGCAGGTAGGCCAGCAGCTTCAGGATGCTGAACCCCGCCGCCCGCATGATGGCGCCGAGCACCACGAAGACGAAGAAGGCGACGCCCGCGTAGAACAGCCCCACCAGCAGGCCGAGCTGCTTGAGCGAGCCGACGCCGTACTTGCCCACCGTGAAGGCGACCGCGCCGAGCACGCCCAGCGGCGCGAGGCGCACGATGAAGCCGATCACCTTGAACAGGACGTTGGTGATGCGCTCGATGCTCTCGGCGAGCGGCCGTCCCGGCTCGCCCAGCAGTGCGAGGCCGGAGCCGAACAGGATGGCGATCAGGAGCACCTGCAGGATGTCGCCCTTGGCGAAGGCGTCCACCACCGTGGTCGGGATCAGCTTCATCAGGAAGTCGACCGTGCCGGTCACCTGCCCGACGCGGTCGGTGTAGGGGCTGAGCGCCTTGGCATCGAGGCTCGCCGTGTCGACGTTCATGCCGTGGCCCGGCGCGAACAGGTAGGCCAGCACGATGCCGAGCACGAGGGCGATGGTGGTCACCACCTCGAAGTAGATCAGCGCCTTGAGCCCGACGCGGCCGACCTTGCGCAGGTCGCCGGCCCCGACGATGCCGTGCACCACCACGCCGAAGACCAGGGGCGCGATCGCCATCTTGATGAGCTTGATGAAGCCGTCGCCGAGCGGCTTCAGCGCCACGGCGAATTCGGGCCACACGATCCCGAGGACGACGCCCGCCGCGAGCGCGAGCACCACCTGGCCGAACAGCGATCTGAGGAATCCTGGCATCGCTCCCTCCCGGGTCGCCGCCCCCGCTCCCGCGGCATGGGGCCGGCTGTCAGCGACGGGGGTGCAGGACCTTCGCAGGAAGGGTGCGCCTCACGAATTCGTACGTCCAATATTTTGTTCGTTCGAATCAAGACGCCCGGCGACATGATAGCGGTAGGCCATGGAACTCCGGCATCTCCGCTACTTCGTGGCCGTCGCCGAGCGGCTGAGCTTCACCGCGGCGGCGGAGGATCTCGGCGTCTCGCAGCCGCCGCTGAGCCAGCAGATCCGCGACCTCGAGACGGAGCTGCGCACGGAGCTGTTCCGGCGCACCAGCCGGCGGGTCGCGCTCACCGAGGCGGGGCAGGTCTTCCTCGGCCACGCGCGGGCGATCCTGGCCCAGGTCGGCCAAGCCAGCGAGGCCGCCCGCGCCGTGGGCGAGGGCCGGACGGGGATCCTGACCATCGGCCTGACCGGCTCGGTCCTCAACGGGCCGCTCGGGCGCCTGATCCGCGTGTTCGAGGCCCGCTACCCGGAGGTCGAGATCCGTCTGCATCAGGCCTCGCCGGAGGCGCAGCAGGCGGCCTTGCGGGCGGGGCGGACGGATCTCAGCTTCCTGCGCAGCCCGCCGGAGGATCCGGACCTCACCGTGGTGCCGGCCTGGCCCGAGCGGGTCGGCGTGGCGCTGCCGGAGGACCATCCGCGCGCGGCCCAGGCGAGCCTGTCGCTTACGGACCTCGCGGGCGAGCGCTACCTCTCGCTGCGGCGCGCCGATTCCCGCTTCGCGAACCTGCTCTGGGAGGCCTGCCTCGCGCAGGGCTTCGTGCCGCAGCTCTCGCACGAGGTGGTGGAGGCGCAGGCCCTGATGAGCCTGGTCTCCGCCGGGCTCGGCGTCGCGCTGGTGCCCGAGCAGGTCGGCCGCCTGCCCCATCCCGGCGTCGCCTACCGGCCCCTCGACGAGCCCGCGCCGCGCGCCGATGTCAGCGCCCTCTACCGGGCGCCGCCGAGTCCGGTCGTGACGAACTTCCTGTCGCTGCTGCGGGACGGCGGTCAGCCCCGTCCCGCTGCGTGATCAGCCGGGCGGGATCACCTCGATCTGCAGGCCGCCGTAATAGGCCGCGAGGTTGTCGATATCGGTGTCGCCGAGCTCCTTGGCGACGACGTTCATGATCGGGTTGCTGCGCGTGCCGTCGCGGTACTCCTTGAGGGCCTTGACGAGATAGGGCTCGACCTGACCGGCGAGGTTCGGTGCCTCCGGCATCTTCGAGAGCCCGTCGAGGCCGTGGCAGGTCTGGCAGGCGGCCGCGCGCTTGCGCCCGGCCGCCGCGTCCCCGCCGGCCCGCGCGGGCAGGCCCGCGAGGAGGGATGCGGCCGCCAGGGCGACCGCGACGCCGCCGCGTCCCCTCATTGGGCGTCGCCCTCGTAGGAGATGCGGTAGATCGCGCCCGCCGTGTCGTCGGAGACGAGGAGCGAGCCGTCGAGCAGCATCGCCACATCCACGGGGCGGCCGAGATACTCGCCGTCCTTGGTCAGCCAGCCCTCCGCGAAGGGCTTCACCGCGGCGACCTTGCCGTCCGCGCCGAGGCTCGCGAACATGATCCGCGCGCCGACCGGCTCGGAGCGGTTCCACGAGCCGTGCTCGGCGATGAACAGGCCGCCGCGATAGGTCTTGGGGAACTGCTTGCCGTTATAGACGATCAGGCCGAGATCGGCCGCGTGCGGCGGCAGCTCCGCCAGCGGGGCGACCGTGCCGGCGGGCGGGGTCTGGTCCTTGTACTCGGTGGTGCGGACGCTGCCGCCGCCGTACCAGGGGAAGCCGAAATTCTCGCCGGCCTTGGTCGCGCGGTTCAATTCGCCCGGCGGCGTGTCGTCGCCCATGCCGTCGACTTGGTTGTCGGTGAACCAGAGCGACTTGTCGGCGGCGAAATCGATCCCGACCGAGTTGCGGATGCCGGTGGCGAAGACCTCGCGGTTCTTGCCGTCCGCGTCGAGGCGGATGATCCCGCCGATGCCGGTCTTCGCATAGAGGTCGAGCTTGTCCGCGGGCGGCACGTTGTAGGGCTGGCCGAGGGCGATGTAGGTCTTGCCGTCCGGCCCCACCCGGCAGACCCGGGCGGTGTGGTTGTAGCTCTCCTCGCCAGGCGGGATCAGCTCACCCTGCTTGACCACGATGCCGGCGGCGACGTCCGGGTTCTCGTAGAAGAACTCGGCCGCCGGGAAGGCCAGCACCCGGTTCTGCTCGACCACGGTGAGCACGCCGTCCTTCGAGAAGCAGACGCCGTTCGGGATCTTGAAGTCGATGCCCGGCGCGAAGGCGCGCACCTCGTCGGCGACGCGGTCCTTGTCGCGGTCGGTCACCGTGTAGATCTTGGACTTGCGGGTGCCGACGAAGAGCACGCCCGCATTGGGGCCGACCGCGATGGCGCGGGCATCGGGCACCACCGCGTAGAGATCGATCTTGAAGCCCTCGGGCAGCTTGATCTTGGCGAGCGTCTTGCGGATCGCGTCCGCGCGCCGGCCCGTCTGCGGGATCTCGGGGGCCGGGGCGGTGCCGGTGCTCTTGAAGGCCTGGAGCTTCTCGAGGTCGTCCGTCTTGGACTTGGTCTCGGCCGGGGCTGCGCCCTGGGCCAGGGCACCGGTGACGAGGACCACGCTCCCGAGGAGCGCGGCGAGGATCTGCGATCGCATGGATGTTCCTTCCCGATGGCCGCCCCGTGACCGGGCGTTGCGGGAAGTGTTGCGCGCGAGAGAGAAGCGGGCAAGGCGACCGGGTGACGGCCGGGCGCGGCTGTCCGCGCCCCGCGCCGCTCTCGCTCAGGCCACCTTGCGCGGCACCAGGCGCTCGCTGCCGAGCGCGGCCTCGGCACCCGAGACGCCGGCCTCGGTGTACTCGGCATCCTCGTTGACCCGCCAGACATCGTGGCGGCGCTGCCCGGCCAGGATGTTCTCGACGGTCAGCATGGCCGTCATCATGGCGTGGTCCTGGTTGTTGTACTTGTGCATGCCGTTGCGGCCGACGAGGTGCAGGGTCGGGAAGTCCCGCTCCAGCTCCAGCCGCACGGTGGCGACGTTGTCGGCGTAGGATTCGTCGTAGACCGGATAGGCCTTGGGCTGGCGCACCACGCAGGCATCGACCACGTCGGCGGGGTCGATCAGGCCGATCTTGCCGATCTCGGCCTTGGCCAGCGCCACGAGGTCGGCATCCGAGCTCGACCAGAGACCGTCGCCCTCGAAGCAGAAATATTCGAGCCCGAGGCAGGTATGGCCGGCGTCGGGCACCATCTCGGGCGACCAGGACAGGAAGTTCTGCACGCGGCCGACCTTCACGGACGGATCGTGGATGTAGATCCAGTTGTCGGGAAACGTCCGGTCCGACTTGGCGATGAGCGCCACGGTGAGGAAGTCGCGGTATTGCAGCGCGCGGGCGTTGAAGGTGCTCAAGGGGCGCGGCCGGATCGAATCCACCAATTCGCGCACCGGCGCGGAGGAGACCACGTGGCGGGCGGTGTGGGTCTCGCGGCTGCCGTCGCCGAGGAGCACGCTCACCGTCCAGATGCCGGTGGCGGCGTCGAAGCTCAGCCCGTCCACGCTCCGGTCGTGGAGGATCCGTCCGCCCTGGGCGGCGATCTTGGCGGCGGCGGCCTCCCACATCATGCCGGGGCCGCGGCGGGGATAGCGGAAGGATTCGATCAGCGTCTTGATCACCGGCTCGCCGGCCTTCTGCTTCGGCTTCAGGCCGAGGGAGCGGCCGAGCGCGTCGCGGATGGCGGCGCCGAGGTCGAGGCCCTTGATGCGCTGGGCCGCCCAGTCCGCGGAGATCGCGTCGCAGGACATGCCCCAGACCTTCTCGGTGTAGGTCTTGAAGAAGATCGAGAACAGGCGCTCGCCGAACTGGTTGCGCACCCAGTCGTGGAAGCTTTTGGGCTGCTCGATCGGCCGGGCGCGGGCGTAGAGATAGGAGAGCACGCAGGCCGTGCTGCGGATGACCCCGAGGTTCCGCAGCGCCTCGAAGGCCTTGAGCGGATAGGCGTAGTACTTGCCCTGATAATAGATCCGCGACAGGCGCGGGCGCTCGATGAAGTCGTCCGGCAGGATCTCGTCCCAGAGATCGACCACCGCCTTCGACTTCGAGAAGAAGCGGTGCCCGCCGATATCGAACAGGTAGCCGTTGTGGGAGACGGTGCGCGAGATACCGCCGACCTGGACGGGATCGCGCTCCAGCACCGTGACGGAGCGGCCGTGCTTCGACAGCAGGTATCCGGCCGTGAGGCCCGCCGGCCCGGCGCCGATGACCAGCGTCTCGGTGTGATGACTCATGCGCGGCTCCGGCGGAGCGGCCCGTTCCACGAGGGACGCCCGAATGCGCGGGAGGATCGCAGGGAAGGGTTAACGAACGCTGTTCCGGGGCCTTGGAGCATTGTCCATGATCCCTGGATCGTGGAACATGCTCTATCGCGTTGCGGGTGACGCATTTTCTTTCGCGGAGCCGGCATCCACGTCCGCGGAAGATGCTCTTGGCCGGTGAACCGCCCTCTGGTCAGGAGATCCACTTGAGCGCGCGGATGACGCCCATATCCGCCGCGCGGCGATGGGCCGAGACGTTGCGCCGCGCGGCGATCTCGGCCTGGTTCGCGGCGTAGTAGCGGTAGGCGCGTGCCAGCATCTCGCTGTTCGACAGGGTCGGACGCCAGCCCAGCGCCGCCTTGATCCGGGTTGTGTCGAAGGTGAAGTCGGCCGCGATCATGCGGTAGTGGTAGGGCCCGAGCGGCGAGAGCTTGAGGCCGTGCGCCGCGCGCATGGCGAGCACGGCGGGTCCCTTCGGCAGGCCGACGATCCGCGAGGTGCTGCCGGCCTCGGCGATCACGTGGGCGAAGGTCTCGCGCATGGTGTCGACCCGGTCCGAGCCGATGCCGAAGATGCCCGCGCGGCGCTGCCGCCAAGCCAGCAGCATGGCGGCGATGAGATCGCGGGCATAGATGAACTGGTAGCGGTGGGAGCCGTCGCCGACCATCCAGACCCGCCGGCCCTCGGCGATGAACTCGAACAGGATCGCCAGGAGACCGAGGCGTCCCTCCTCGATGATGGTGGGCGAGCGGATCACCGTCGCCGCGAAGGCGTCGGAATGGTCTGCCAGGATCTTCTCGCCCTCCCACTTGCTCAGGCCGTAGGGTTCGCAGGGCTCCGGCGGATCGTCCTCGTGCACGGGCCGGTCGAAGCCGCGGCCCCAGAGACAGTTGCTGGAGATGGAGACGAGGCTCGGCACGCCCGCCGCGGCGGTCGCCGCCGCGAGGCTGCGCGTGCCCTCGACGTTCGAGGCCCACATCTCGGCTTCCGACACGGAGCCGTGGGCCAGCAGCGCCGCGCAGTGGAACACGCCCTCGAAGCCGCCGGACAGGATCCCGTCGAGGAGCGCCCGGTCGCGGATGTCGCCGACGACACCCTGCAGCCGGGGATGGCGCGACGGGGCGGGCAGCAGATCGATGCTGGTGACGGTGTGTCCCTGAGCGAGGAGATCCTCGACGAGAAGGCCGCCGAGGAAGCCGGAGCCGCCGGTGACGAGAAGTCGGGCCATATCTGTCCTCAACAGGCGGCGGGGCCACGGGCCGGGGCGGGAACGGCGCGCGATGGGGGGGCGACACGCGCGCGCGCCGAACCGGCCTCGACCGCGGCGACGCGCGCGCCCGGGGCGAGCAGGCGCCATGCGGCGGCGAACAGGGCGCCAGGAACGAGCACGCACAGGATCGGATGGTCGAAGGTGATCAGGATCCGCGCGAGCGGGACCAGCAGCCACACGGCGAGCGCGAGGGGGGCGACGGGTCGGCCGAGCGCCAGCAGGGTCAGGCCCGGCGCGACGATGGCGAGCTCGTAATGGCTCGCATAGGGCTGCATCACGATCGGCGCCAGCAGGACGACGAGGAGCGCCGTCGGGTCCATCCGCGGCGCAGCCTCCGGGCCGGGGCCGGCCTCGGGCCCCATCCGGCGCAGCACGGCGACCGCCGCGGCCAGGGCGAGGAGGGTCGTCGCGGCCTGGAGCGCCCAGGCCCCGGCGGCGGGCATGCCCCAGAAGCGCGCCCCGAAATAGGGCGTCACGGAATGGGCGATCCAGCGTGCCTGGAACTCGGTGATGAAGGCGCTCTGGATCGGCATGGTCACGCCGACGAAGCGCTCCCAGGCCTCGATCCCGAAGATCGAGGCCGAGAGCGCCACCAGGGCCGCCGTGCCGAGGGCGGCGGCCGGGACCCAGCGCCAGCGGCCGGCGCCGAGCAGGATCAGCCCGAGCGCCAGGGCGAATTGCGGCTTCACCGAGAGGCAGGCGAGGCAGAGCCCGGCGATCCAGGGCCGGCGCCGGCTCTCGAGCACCGCGAGGGTGGAGGCCAGCGCGATGAGGCCGCCGAAATGGCCGTAGAGTACCATCGCCCCGGCCGGCGGCGCGGTGCAGATCACGAGGACGAGGCCCGGCCGCGCCGCCGTCCCGAGCCAGAGCCGCGTCGTGGCGGCGAGCGCGGCGAGGTTCAGAGCCGTCCAGGCCAGGACGCCCGGCAGGAAGGGCAGCGGCGCGAAAGGCGCCAGGAAGAGCAGCGCGTGCGGCGGGTAGACGAAGAGCAGCTTCGGGTCGTCGGTGATGCCGAAGGTGGCCATCACCGCGTCGCGATAGGCGGCGATATCGGCCACGACGGCGCCCTGGCCCGCCAGGAACAGGCGCGGTGCCAGCCAGAAATTGACGAAGTCGCGCCCGAACGGGGCGCCGATCATCCAGGCCTTGAAGTCCCACGGCCTGATGCTCAGCCAGGCCAGCAGCGAGATCAGGGCGCCCAGCGCGACGATGAGGCGCTGCCGCGTCGAGAGGGAAGGGGGGACCATGACGGGGGCTCCGCGAGCCCGCGACCGTAATCGGCCCTGCCTGCCGGCCGATTAACGCCGTCCCGGGCCCCGCTTGACCCGGCGTTAAGCCGGACGCGCCATCGTCCCGGCACCGCGGATCCCGCATCCGCGGCGGCACGGAGCGGGATCCGAGATGGCGACGACGGGGATCGGTGCCGAGGCGGCCCCGGCGATGCGGATCGATCCGCAGGCGCTGCTCTGGATCCTCGTGGCGTTCTCGGTGCTCACCCTGAACGCGCCCGCCGACCTCTGGGGCACGATCGACCACCTGCGCGTGCCCGACACCGACGACGCGATGCGCCTCGTCGGCGTGCGCGACCTCCTCGCCGGGCAGGGCTGGTACGACACTGTCCAGTACCGGTTCCTGCCGCCCGAGGGCGTGCAGAGCCACTGGTCGCGCCTCGTGGACGCGCCGATCGCCGGTCTCATCCTGCTGCTCGGCCCGCTCGTCGGCCGGCCCCTGGCCGAGGGCCTGGCGGCCGTGCTGTGGCCGCTCCTGCTGCTCGGCCTGTTCTGCCTGATGGTCCATCGCGGCGTGCGCCGCAGCTTCGGCCCCCGCGCGGCCGTGCTCGCCGTGTTCGTGGCGACGCAGGCCTTCGGCATCATCGTCCAGTTCCAGGCGGGCCGGGTCGACCATCACAACCTGCAGATCATCGCGATGGTCGGGCTCGCCCTCTGCATGATCCGCGGCGGGTTGCGGGCGGGGCTCCTCGGCGGAGCGCTCGCCGCGGCCTCGCTGGCGATCGGGCTGGAGGCGGTGCCCTATATCGCGCTCGCCGGCCTGTACCTGGCGGGCGAGTGGATCCTGCGCGGGCAGCCGGCGCTGCCGGGCTTCCTCGGCTTCGGCCTCGGCCTGGGCCTCGCGGCCTTTCCCCTCTTCGCCGGCCAGACCGCGCCCGCCCTCTGGGGCACGACCTATTGCGACGCGCTCTCGCCGCCCTGGCTCTGGCTCGCGGGCGGCGGCCTCGCCAGCGCCCTGATCTGCGCTTGCGCCGACCGGCATCTCGCCGCCTCCCGCGCCCGCCTCGCACTCGCCGCCGCCTGCGGCGCGCTCCTCCTCGGCGGCTTCGCCGTCCTGTTCCCGGCCTGCCTGCGCGGCCCCTTCCCGGGGATGACGCCGCTGGTGCGGGAGCACTGGCTCTACACCGTCAACGAGATGGCCTCGGTGCCGAAGTTCCTGGCCGCCGGGCAGTGGGAGATCCTGGCCTTCTATCCGGTTCTCGTCCTCGCGGCGGGCACGGCGACCTGGGCCGCGATCCGGGGGCCGGAGCGGCGGATCTTCCGGATCGTCGCCCTGTTCCTGTGGCCGGGGGCGGTGCTCGGCTTCGTCCAGCTGCGCGGCATCTACGTCGCGGTCGGGTTCGTGCCCCTGGTGGCCGGCCCGGCGATCGACCGCATCCTGACCGCCGCGCCCGCCCTGCGGGGCCCCCGGCTCTGGGGCGCGGTCGCGGTGGGGGCCGGCCTGATCAGCTCGACCTGGACCGTGCTCGCCCTGCTCGCCGGCGCCCTGACCCCGACGGCCGCGAATGGCCGCGATCCGGACGGCGCGATCGCCTGCCACTCCGACGCCGCCGTGGCGCCGCTGGCCGCCCTGCCGGCCGGCACGGTGCTGGCGCCGATCTTCATCGGGCCGTCGATCCTGCTGCGCACGCCGCATTCCGTGGTGGCCGCGCCCTATCACCGCGCGATCCCCGGCCTGACCGCCGCCATCGAGGGGCTCGGCGGTCGCGAGGCGGATCTCCGGCGCCAGGTGGTGGCGCACGGGATCCGCTACCTCGTGACCTGCCCGGCCCGCCCGGGGGACGACCTACAGGCCGAGACCGCCTTCGCCACCCGGCTCACGCGCGGCGAGGTGACCGTGCCCTGGCTCGAGCCGGTGAGCCTGCCGGGCGTGCTCAGGGTCTGGCGGGTGCGCTGAGGGTCAGAGCCGTGAGGCGCCCTCACGCCGAACCGGCCTCCCCTTCGGCGCGCGGGCGCTTTCAGGACTTCACCACCCGGTCGAGCCGATTGTTGACGAAGAAGTACAGCTCCTTCGCGCCGGGCTCGGCATAGAGGACCTGGACCTCGCGCCCGGCGCGGCCTTCGCCGACGAGCACGTCGGTGGGCGGCCGGCCCTTCAGGCGCACCAGATCGCACTCGCCGATGCCGGGCTCGATCGCGGCGGCCGTGCCCGGGACGGGACCGGTGCAGGCGCCGTCGGGCCCGAGGACCGGGCCGGTGAAGCTCTGCGGCGGGGCCGGGGGCTTCGGCGGCACCGGCGCGATCGCGCTCGGCGCCGGCGGCGTCCGCTCGGCGGAGGTGCAGCCGGCGAGCAGCGCCGGCAGCAGCAGGATCAGGAACCGGGTCACCGCGTCTCCTTCGGCTCGGAGGCCCGGTCGGCGTTCCGCGCCTTCAGCGCCGCCGCGAACAGGGCGGCGGCGTCGCGCTTGAAGGCGGCGCGCGAATCGGGCCGGGAATAGAACATGTGCCCGCCCGGATAGACAGCGAGGTTCAGGCGCGGCTCGGTCCCGTAGGACGGCATCTGCGCGATCAGCAGCTTCGAGGCGAAGTAGGGGGTGACGAGGTCGGTGTAGCCGTGCGCCACCAGCACCCGCAGGTTGCCGTCGAGCGCCAGCACGCTGCGCAGCTGCCCCAGCGCCTCCGGTGCCGAGCGGCCGGAATTCCAGCCCCAGGCCCGGTTCACGGCGCCGTTCAGGAGCTCGTAGCGCAGGTTCGGCACGCGCCAGTTCAGGCGCTTGGCGTAGAGGTCGATCATCGCGCTCGTCAGCGGGGCCTGCAGCGCGGTGAGCAGGGGGTCGTCGAAGCCGCCATGCGGGGCGGCGGGGTCGGGGTCCCAGCCGCTCACCGCGGTGTCGTAGGCGCTCGCGACGCGGCCGGCCTTGCGGTCGATCTCGCGCTGCAGGCTGCCCATCGACAGGCGCCCGGCCTGCGCCTTCACCACGGCCGCGTCGAGCCCGGTCAGCGCCGCCACGCGGTCGGTCAGGCGCGCGACCGCCTGCGCGTCGCCCGGGCCCTTGAGGAGATCGGCGAGGTAGTCGCCGGTGGCGTAGCCCTCCGCGTCCCGCATCAGCGCGGCGGTCGGCGCCGTGCCGGCCCGCTCCAGGGCGGAGGCCGCGTAGGAGGGCAGGCGCAGCACGTGGCTCCAGGGATTCGCCCGCGGCTGCTGCAGCCAGGCGAAGTCGAGGACCGGGGAGAGCAGCACCAGCCCCGAGAGCCCGACGCCGATCTCCTCCTGGAGCTTCGCCGCGATCAGCGGGCCGCGGAAGCCGCCATAGCTCTCGCCGACGAAGAATTTCGGCGCTCCCATCCGGTCGTTGACGCGCAGGTAGCGGGCGATCGCGGCGGAGAGGACGGAGGCATCCGCCTCGACGTTCCAGTAGGACTTGCCGTCCCCCTCCGCCGCGCGGCTGTAGCCGGTGCCGACCGGGTCGATGAAGACGAGGTCGGTGAGGTCGAGCCAGGTGCCGTCGTTCGGCACCAGGGCCACCCCTTGCGAGGGGCTGATGCTCGGCCCGTCCGCGGGCAGGCGCCAGGGCCCGATCGCGCCGATGTTCAGGTAGGCCGAGGCCGCGCCGGGCCCGCCATTGATCGCGAAGGTGACGGGGCGCTCGGACCCGGCCTCCGCCGGCCGCGTATAGGCGATGAAGGCGATCTCGGCCTGGAGCTTCCCGGATTCGTCGACGAGGGGCAGGCTGCCGGCGGTCGCCGTGAAGGCGAGGGTCCGGCCATCCGGTAGGGCGATGCTCTGCTGCGTCACCGAATCGGGCGGCAGCTTGCGGCCCTCGCGGGATTCCGCCGCGGCCCGTTCGGGCGGGCGGCGATTGGCCTCCTGGGCGTGCAGCGGCGCGAGGCCGACGAGGAGGGCGGCGAGCACCAGCCAGACCCGCGACAGGCCCCCTCTCCCGTTCGGGCGTGGGTTGGGGTGAGGGTTGAGAATTGTCCGGAGATGTCGCGACGGCGAAGCGGCTCCGGTTCTGCTCATTCCTGAACGTTCTCGACCCTCACCCTGTCCCTCTCCCGAACGGGAGAGGGGACCCGCGCCGTCTCCGGCACCGCTGGTCCCTTCTTCCGGTCCGCGCTGGTCCGCGGGCCTTCCTTCGGCGCAGAGGGTCAAGGGCAGGCGCGGATGGAGCCGGGATGCGTGTCTCAAAAGCTTACGCCTTCTTGTTCCAGCGGCCGGATTCGTCCTGCTGCCAGTAGGCGACCGCGTGGCCCGCCGCCTTGGCCTGGCGCCACTGCTCGCGGGCGCGCAGCAGGGCGTCCTGGTCGGTGCCGTCGAACAGGATGCAGATGCGTGCGTAGTCGGCGGCGTCGGGGGGCAGGTCGGCCCCCTCCACCAGGAAGCGGATCGAGGCCCCGTTCGGGTTGAGGTCGCGGAGCGTCAGCACCACCGGCTGGGAGCCGGCATCGGGCTCACGGTCGGTGCCGTGGGGCAGGAAGCTCTCGTCCGTATAGCTCCAGAGCCCGTCGTCGAGGGCCTGGAGGCGCTCCTCGCTCACCGCCTGGATCGCGGCCTGCCAGCCGCGCTCCAGCGAGCGCTCGACGAGGTTGGGCAGCACCCGTTCGAGGGGCTGGCGCTGCATGTGGTAGAACAGGATCTCGGTCACGGCGCTTCCGAGATAGGACCAGCGGCGGCGCGCCGCCACCGCGTCACGTCAGCCCGGCTCGATAAAGTGGGGCACGAAGAGCGCGTCGTTGCCGGTGACGAGCCCTGAGGCCTCGCGCATGCACAGGCCAACCGGCGCATCGCCGACGATCCACGAGCCGACCAGGGGCCGGCGCCCGGCGAAGTCCGGGAGATCCGCCAGCGCCTGCCGGATGAAGCCCTCGGCGCCGTAGGGGCCGTCCCTCGCCACCAGCACCGCGCCGTCCCGCACGAGGCTGACATTGGCGCCCTCGCGCGAGAACAGCGGCTTGCGGGCGTAGCTGGTCCCGAGCGCGGCAGCTCGCGGGTCGTCCTCGAAATAGGCCGGCAGCAGGTTCGGGTGGCCGGGCTCCAGGGCCCAGAGGCAGGGGAGCAGCCCCTTGTTCGACAGCAGAGCCTTCCAGGGCGGTTCCAGGAAGCGGGTCGGCGACCGGCCGACCGCGCCGCCGAAGACGTCCCGGAAGGCCCATTCCCAGGGGTAGAGCTTGAACAGGGTCCCGATTGGCTCGCCCGTGCGGGTGCACAGGCTGTCATCCGGCCGCAGGCCGAGATCGGGCAGATCCGCGAAGGCGGTCCGGCAGCCGGCCTGCACGGCGCAATCCTCGAGATAGGCCACGGTGCCGCGGTCCTCGGGCGCCTGCGCATCCGCGCTGAAGGCGAGGAGGCCCGGGCCGGCGACCGCCCGGAACCGCGCGATCAGCCGCTCGTGCACGGCGTTGTACTGGTCGGCGCCCGGCGGCAGGCGCCCGTCGCGCAAACCCGCTTCCAGCCAGAGCCACTGGAACACCCCGGTCTCGTACAGGGCGGTGGGCGTGTCCGCGTTGTATTCGAGGAGCTTGGCCGGGCCGGTCCCGCCATAGGCGAGGTCGAGCCGCCCGTAGAGGCTCGGATCGCCCCGGCGCCAGCTGGTGCGGATCGCGTCCCAGGCCGTCTCGGGGATCGCGAGCCGGGCGAGGATGCGCTCGTCTTCCGCGGCGTGACCCGCGAAGGCGAGGCAGAGGGCGTGCAGGTCGCCGCTCGGGCCCTCGATGCCGTCCTCGATCTCGGCGAGGCTGAAGGCGTAGGCGTGGCTCTCGTCCCAGTAGGGCGCGCCGTCGAGGGTGTGGAAGACGAAGCCGTGGCTCTGCGCGGTCGCGCGCCAGTCCGGCCGCTCGCCGGTCGCGACGCGGCGCATCAGCCGCCCCCGGAGCTGCCGTGCGCCGTGCCGTGCGAGGCGGCGGAGAAGGAGCGCCCGGTCTGCCCGAACCCGCCGAAGGAGGTGCCGCGCAGCGAGGCCGTCTGGACGCGCGCGGCCGAGGCGCGCCCG